>NZ_JADDYH010000010.1:60644-169882 GCF_015163595.1 Vibrio sp. OPT41
ATCGAAAGGGTTTTCTCGAACGTCTCAATATGAATATCCGACGCACCTTCTTTGATCGCTTCGCCCAACATGGCGTTGATCAATTTGATGATTGGCGCATCGTCTTCCGATTCTAATAAGTCTTCATCGTGCGGCAGTTCTTCAGCCAAAGAGAAGAAATCATCGCTATCAGCACCAATATCTTCCATCAACTGACGCGCTTCAGACGAGTCGCGTTGATATGCTTCGGTCAGCTTTTTATCAAAGGCTTCTTTATCGATAGGTTGCGGTACGAAGCTTTTCTTTAATACACGACGGACTTCAACCAGAGCCGCAGGGTTAAGCGGCTCGACATAGTAAAGAATAGGTGGACGCTCAGGATGCTCTGTCTCCAGCACCAGTTTAAAGCGGTTGGCAAAACTGAATGGCAGACGACGCATACTTGGCGCTGTGTCTAACATATCAACCATTAGTTGTTTTCCATTTGATCAATAAACGCTTGAATCTCTGTTGGGTGCTGACGCTCCTGGCCAAAGGCAGGCATAACCGGGATCTTCTCGTCTGCCATCAACTTCAACCCTTGATCCGCTTTGTAAAGCTGTTCTGCGCGAATAAAGTTGTATTTACGCTGCGTAATACCGTCGGCCGTCACACCATCGCGAATAATCGTCGGCTTGATGAACACCATCAAGTTACGTTTTTCTGTTTGCGTGCTAGTTGACTTGAACAGATGGCCAAGTACCGGAATGTCACCCAATAGCGGCACTTTAGACTCACTTTCAAGTGCGCGTTCATCGACCAAACCACCAAGAACCAACATCTGACCATCTTGGATCATGACAGAGGTGTTTAACTGTCGTTTAGCAAAGCGAACGTCAACCGCACCGTTTGCGCCTAATACGTTGGAAACTTCTTGTTCAATGTTTAACTGTACAGAGTCACCTTCGTTAATTTGTGGCACTACTTTGAGTTTGATACCGACTTCTTTACGGTCAACCGTTTGGAATGGGTTGTCGTTGTTTGAGCCAGCCGTAGAGCCCGTAATAACCGGAACCTCTTCACCCACAATAAATGATGCTTCGCCATTATCCATTACGGTAATACTCGGAGAAGATAGAATGTTTGAGTTGGAGTCAGAAGCAACAGCACTAATTAGCGCTGTCCAGTCACCCATGACAATACTCATTGCCGCACCATTTACTCCGCTAAGTGCTGAAGCTAGCGTAGAGTAGTCACCTGATTCAGTAACATCATATGGCGTTCGTTCGCCATTAGAGTTGGTATAGTATTCAGTTCGGGTTTGATCTTTTGCTTCTTCTAGACCAACCATTACCTGACCAATCGGGGCTCCTGAGTTACCGTACTGAATTACAGCACCCGTTTCTAATGAACCCCACTGAACACCTAGGTTAATACCATCACCTTCAGACATTTCGACAATTAACGCTTCAATAAGAACCTGAGCACGACGAATATCGAGTTGAGAAATGACGTCTTGTAATGCCATCATAATATCTGGTGGCGCTGTTAAAACTAACGAGTTAGTTGCAGCGTGAGCAGCAATGACGACCTCACCACGCGATGCACCTGATGTTTTCTGACCGGCTTGTTTTTCAGCTTGCAGGTTATCGGAAACACCTTTCAATACATCCACCAAATCTTCAGCTTTCGCATTTTTCAGGTACACAACTCGGTTGTTACCTTTTGTCGCCATTTCAACATCAAGTTGACGAATCAAACGTTTCAAGCGGGCTCTTACTTTTGGATCACCAGAAATTAAAATCGCGTTAGTACGTTCATCGGCCACAATTTTAGGTTCAAGGAACTCTGGCGTGCTTTTCTGATTCGCACTTTTATTCAGTGCTTCAACAATGCGTACCATTTCAGCAGCAGATGCATTACGCAGCTCTACCAATTCAATTTCTTTATCACCGGCTTGGTCAACTCGCTTGATGATCTCTGCTAAGCGATTCACTACTGCCGCACGACCTGTGATCAAGATAATATTCGCTGGATCATAATGAACCACGTTACCGGCACCGGCGTTATCAATCAGCTGACGAAGTAGAGGAGACAACTCTCGAACCGACACATTACGCACCGCGACAACTCGAGTGATAACACTATCGCCTTGCGCGCTGCCATCACCTAACACAGGGATTGCTGAGGTTTTTGAGTCTTTTGCTTTGATAACCTTAAGTACCCCATTGTCCATCTCTACGACTGCGTAACCGTATACTTCAAGGACATTAAGGAAAAAGCTGTAGTATTGCTCTTCGTTAAGAACGTCATAGCTGCGGACATCGATTTTACCGCGTACTGAAGGATCAACAATGATGGTCTTTTCGAGGTTACGACCCACTATGTTGATGAATTCTTGAATATCAGTGCCTTTAAAGCTCGCACTAAATTCGTTTGCCATTGCACCTGGTACGCAGAGTAAACTTCCTGCTAGTAGCCAAGCACTTTTGCTGAACCAATGTTTCACGTATGTCTCCCTGAACTTACGCCGGTTGCCTAAGTCTTACAATTGGATATAGATATCGTACTGTTGGCCGTCTCGCTCAACAGTTAAATTTAATTCTTGCGGATCGCTCATCACTTGCATCAGTTGTACTGAAGAAGACGGGTCACTTAAATCGATCCCGTTCAGTTGAACCGCAATATCGCCAGGTTGTAGTCCTACATCATTAAATAATGCGGCATCACGACCAGGTGATACTCGATAACCAACAATGTCTCCGTCTTTTTTGACGGGTGAAATGGTGATGTATTTAAAAACGCTTTGTGGATCTTTCGCAATTTCCTCGCGGATTTGCTCTAATTTCTCTCCAACGTCAGACGTCGCTGCTTCTGCTCGCTGAGCTTGCGCCCTGGCTACCTGCGGCGATTCAGATAGCTTCTTATATTCTATACCTTCCATCATTAAGGTCTCGTCTCGACCTTGGTTATCAATGATGACGCGATCCACCAATACCGCTTTTAGTGTCGCACGTGTCCCTTCGATTTCTTCACCCAAACCGTACGTAGCTTGCTTACCTCGGTTAGCAATAACAGCAAGGCTGGTGTTGGCATCACTACTTGCAACCGCACCGACCAGCGTAAGGTTAAGGCGCGTCTTAGGGGCGTCTTTAACAATGGGCTGTTCTACAACTGCCGCTTTTTGCTCAGTGTATTTACCGAATAGGTTGGCATTCTGAAGGGCATTAAAATCTATCGCGTCGCCTTTATTGCTCGCGACAACGCCACTCGCCGATGGACGCCATTGCGGCACTTCCGACGATTGAGGTATGGCTAACCACACAATTTTGCCAAGTATCCATCCGGTTATCGCAATAAACAGACAGGTAAGCAACAAGCTAAGTTTGGCTTGAATGGTATAATGATTGGACTTGATCTGAGCCAGTAGCGGTCTGCTTGATAATCCTGCACTTAGCTCTAAACGTTTCACTGAATGGATTCCTTTATTCTAACGTCCGTCATTTAAGCTATAACGATAGCTATCGACTTTAAATTGCTAAATTTGCAATAAAATTATTACTCAACAAAGAGCAGTGAACTATATCACAAGTTGTCTTTCATACCTTTTTCTTATGCAGTTTTTGCCAACTCCCTTGAAAAAAATACGCCTTGACTCCATCTGTAGGTGAATAATCCATCACTCATTGCCGTATTCGGGCAGTGATTAGATAGCGTAGTGTTCTATGAGTTCCCTAAATGAAGCCGTTAGGCTAGATAAATGGCTATGGGCCGCAAGATTTTACAAAACCCGCTCCATCGCGCGTAACATGGTCGATGGCGGTAAAGTCCACTATAATGGCCAACGAAGCAAGCCGAGTAAAATCGTTGAAGTGGGCGCTGAAGTCAGACTTCGTCAAGGCAACGAAGAAAAAATCGTGATCATCGAACAAATCTCAGATCAACGCCGAGGCGCTCCCATCGCACAAACCTTATATCGCGAAACCAATGAGAGTATCGCGAAACGTGAGGAACACGCGACTCAACGTAAGCTTAATGCCCACAACCCAAGTCCGGAACGCCGCCCAGATAAAAAGCAGCGCCGAGACATCATTAAGTTCAAACACCAATAAAAGCCGGAATTACCAACGAGGAAAGCACTCCATGGCAAATAATGTTTTAAACCGCTACCTATTCGAAGATCTTTCAGTACGTGGCGAGTTGGTACAATTAGATGAAGCGTACCAACGTGTTATCTCCAGCAAGGAATATCCGGCAGCAATAGAGAAACTGCTGGGTGAGCTACTCGTTTCAACTACTCTTTTAACTGCCACTCTTAAGTTCGAAGGTTCGATCACCATCCAGCTACAAGGCGACGGTCCTGTGTCTCTTGCCGTTATCAACGGTGACCATAACCAACGTGTTCGTGGCGTAGCTCGCTGGGAAGGCGATGTTGCCGATGACGCAAATATTCACGATCTAATGGGTAAGGGCTACCTTGTGATCACCATCGAACCGAAAAACGGCGAGCGTTACCAAGGCGTCGTTGGACTAGAAGGTGACACTTTAGCAGAAGTGCTAGAAGGCTACTTTGCAAACTCAGAGCAGTTAAAAACGCGCCTATGGATCCGCACTGGTGAGCATGAAGGCAAAGCACACGCAGCAGGTATGTTGATTCAAGTGATCCCTGACGGCACTGGCTCTCCAGATGATTTCGAACATCTAGAGCAGCTCACTGACACAGTAAAAGATGAAGAATTGTTTGGTTTAGAAGCGAACGAGTTATTGTATCGACTATATAACCAAGACAAAGTACGTCTGTACGAGCCGCAACCTGTCGAGTTCCATTGTGGCTGTTCTCGTGAGCGTAGCGGTGCAGCAATCATCACCGTTGAGAAAGCTGAAATTTATGACATTTTGGCAGAAGTTGGATCAGTTTCTTTACATTGTGATTACTGTGGCACAACTTATACGTTCGACGAATCTGAAGTCACTGAACTGTATGCACAAGCTTCTACAGACAAGAAAACCCTGCATTAATTTACATAGCTTATCAAGCACGTAATTTACCCTACAAAAGGCCAGCTTAATGCTGGCCTTTTTGTGATCAACCCCTCGTAATAACTAGCCTCAAGCGTAATAAAACAACTGCTTAATTTTAAACAATTAATAATGATTTTGCCCTAGCGCAAAGGATTGCGTGCACGATAGACTATTCCCACCAATATGTGACGGGTTACCTAAAACCTTATTGAAATCATGGGTAAATTTTGAGCTATCTCCCTGTTTTCTCCCCGCCCCGTTGCTAGCATGGTGAGCAGATTAAAATTAAAACATTCTTACAAAATCCCTACAAAATCCTTATAAGGAGCACCTATGACCGTTATGGAACATACTAAGGCTGCAACACTTGATCTAACCAAGCACGGACTGCATAACGTAAAAGAGGTTATTCGCAACCCAAGCTACGAAATGTTGTTTGAGGAAGAAACGCGTGAAGACCTAACCGGTTATGAGCGCGGCGTGGTTACTGAACTAGGTGCGGTTGCCGTTGACACTGGCATCTTTACTGGTCGCTCACCAAAAGATAAATACATCGTCAAAGACGCTACGACAGAAGAACATATGTGGTGGACGTCTGATCAAGTGAAAAATGATAACAAGCCAATCACTCCTGAAGTGTGGGACGAGCTAAAAGAACTGGTCACAAACCAGCTTTCTAACAAACGCTTGTTTGTTGTTGACGGTTACTGTGGTGCAAACCCAGATACACGTTTGAGCATTCGTGTTATCACAGAAGTCGCATGGCAAGCGCACTTCGTTAAAAACATGTTTATTCGCCCGACGGAAGAAGAGTTAGCGACATTTGAACCAGACTTCGTAGTAATGAATGGCGCAAAATGCACTAATCCAAAATGGGAAGAGCAAGGCCTGAACTCAGAAAACTTCACCGTATTTAACCTAACTGAGCGCATGCAACTTATCGGTGGTACTTGGTACGGTGGTGAAATGAAGAAAGGTATGTTCGCGATGATGAACTACTTCCTTCCACTAAAAGACATCGCATCAATGCACTGTAGCGCTAACATGGGCAAAGATGGCGATGTAGCGGTATTCTTCGGTCTATCTGGTACGGGTAAAACGACCCTGTCGACTGATCCTAAACGTGCGCTAATTGGTGATGATGAGCACGGCTGGGATGATGACGGTGTCTTCAACTTCGAAGGTGGTTGTTACGCAAAAACCATCAAACTTTCGAAAGAAGCGGAGCCGGACATCTACAACGCAATTCGTCGTGATGCACTGCTAGAAAACGTAACAGTACGTGGCGATGGTTCTATCGACTTTGATGATGGTTCGAAAACAGAAAACACACGTGTTTCTTACCCTATCTACCATATCGATAATATCGTTAAGCCAGTATCAAAAGGCGGTCACGCGAATAAAGTGATCTTCCTATCAGCCGATGCATTTGGCGTACTGCCTCCAGTATCTAAATTGACACCCGAGCAAACTAAGTACCACTTCCTGTCTGGCTTTACCGCCAAACTAGCGGGAACAGAGCGCGGTATTACTGAGCCAACACCAACTTTCTCTGCTTGTTTCGGCGCGGCGTTCCTAACGCTTCACCCAACTAAATACGCAGAAGTACTGGTTAAACGCATGGAAGCAGCAGGCGCTGAGGCTTACCTAGTGAATACTGGTTGGAACGGCACTGGCAAACGTATCTCTATTCAAGATACACGCGGAATTATTGATGCCATTCTTGATGGTTCGATTGAAGAAGCACCAACTAAGCACATTCCAATCTTCAACCTTGAAGTACCAACGTCACTACCAGGTGTGGATCCTAGCATTCTAGACCCTCGCGACACGTACGTTGACCCACTTCAGTGGGAAAGCAAAGCGAAAGATTTAGCAGCGCGCTTTATCAATAACTTTGATAAGTACACAGACAACGCTGAAGGTAAATCTCTGGTTGCGGCTGGTCCTCAGATTGATTAAATCGAGTAACAGCGACGTCGCGTAAACGCAGTGAAAAGTTGGCATTAACTTATCACCTTTACGTAGGCCAAGTTACAAAAATTGCTTCAAGCCCCTCTTTTGAGGGGCTTTTTATTGAATACCACAGAATATTGATACAAGCTAAAGCCTATCTAGTTTTATTTCATAACACACGTAGGTTCTAGCAAAGATGAAAACAGCGCGTCGAGTTCTACTTCTGTTACTGGTTATCTTAGTTGCCATTCCAGCCGCTACGATTGCGCTGCTAACAACATCTTACGCGGACGCAACCTGGCGCTTGCTGTCAAACACCTTTTCTCTTCCCTTCCGGGCCGGAAGCGTGCGTTATGACTTTCCCTATCACCTAACTTTACAACGCGTGAACACCAGCGGAGACGATGCGTCTTACATCGAGCAAGTCGATTTATGGATGAATCCCGATGTTTATCGCGATGGTAAATGGATCGTTGATAGTTTATTGATTGATGGTATGAGCTTGCAGTATGGCGCACCAAAGCTCCCAGCTTTAGAGAACGTATTATTCCATCAAATCGCGCTCAAAAATATTGATTACGCCGACGAGCATTTCTCTGCCAATGGCATTGATCTTCAAATTCAATCACCACAATGGAGTGATCAATTAATACCATATGGCGAAGTTCAATTTGCGGCCGACCAACTCTATTGGAATGGCGAAGCCTTTAATCAAGTTTTAGTCGATATAGACTACAAACCGCAAGACAGTACGCTTTATGGCACCTCTTTTAACTGGCGTAACAGTCAAATATCTGGGCAAGGGGAGCAGTATCCTCAAGGTTGGTCTTTAGTAAATGTGACCATCAACAAGCTGAAACTGAGTAATACGCAGCGCCAATCACTGCTTGCAAAACCTTGGCACGATCTACCATTTAACATTAATCATATTAATAGCTTAGATTTGCTTAACGCCGATATTGAATGGGGCGACTGGCACTGGCAGAACTTGGATCTTTCTGTGGAAAACGCCACACTGCCACTGTCTCTCTGGAAGACAAAAGCTCAAGTGTCATTGCAGGCGGATAGCGTTCGATTCCAGCAGCAAACCGCAATAGAGCCACGTTTGAGTGCCGCTATCGAGCCAGGAGTAATCCAGCTCAACGAGCTCAGCTTAGATTGGCAGCAAGGTCGAGTGCAAGTTTCTGGATTGTTCACGCCAACACAATGGAAGCTCAAAGAAGCCTCTATTCAAGGTCTCAAGTGGGCAACACAGCCAGAAGACAACCTAAATTGGTGGCACGCCGCCACCAGCGAGTTAGAGCATGTTGCAATCGAACGACTCGACATTGAGCGCAGCCAAATTATCCAGCTATCTCACGAACCTTATTGGCAACTTTCCGGTTTAAATATCGAAGGGCAACAGCTTGATATTAAACAGTCGGCTCAACGTTGGGGCCTTTGGCAAGGCGAATTGGAAGTCAGCGTTGTCAACGCTAGCTATGACCAAATACTCACGTCTCACGCAGCACTTGCCATGCAAAGCAAAGATGGCTTTTGGCAATTGACTCGCCTTTTTGCGCCACTCGAGCAAGGCTACGTAGAAGGCATCGGACAAATAGATTTGAGTACCCCGAGCCAACCTTGGGCGCTCAACGTCAATGCTGATGGTATTCCCTTATCGCTCTTCCACGATTATTTTTTACCCGACACACTGGCTATTGATGGTTTTTCCGATCTCAGCCTCGATCTACAAGGGTTATCAGGTGATCGCAACATGCTGGCCTACAGCTTATCGGGTGAAGTGGAAGCCAATCTCCGAGATACCCGCTTGAAGTCCCAAGCGGATCATTCGCTCAAAGCCATTACCTTAAGTCCACTGCGTTTAAGCGCGCAACGAGGGGAAGTTGCCATAAAGCCGGTCACCATCTCAGGAAAAGCCATAAGTGGTAAGGTTTGGGGAACATTTGATATGGCCAACAACCCGCTAAGTGGCATTACTTATCAATTGGAAGAGTCGTGCGGAAACATTGAAGGCGATCTACTAAGTGGCGAAACCCACCGTAATGAGTGCGTGAACGCATCAAAACTGGCCGAGCCTACTGATATTGAGACTCCACAGAAAAATGAACCTTCCATCGAGCAGCCAATCGTAATTGATAACATCAATTTGGAGACTCAAGAGGAAGAGCTTTACGAAGAAGTTATCTAAGAAGATGAAGTACCCGACACGAATTCCGCAGCAGAACAAACCCTCTCACCGACAGAGCAAGAAGGTGAAACAGATAAGCGCCCAGCAGATCAGTCGGCGCTTACCCCATCAGCAACTGAGTAACTGCGAGTAGTTCGGTATCAGCATATAGGTACCGACAAAATCAACAGCTGGCGTGTCACCACTATAAATCACTACGTGAATAACGATGCGTGCTTTGCGTCCCGACTCCAATCGGTCTAGGTCACCACTGATCCCATCCAACGAAGTACTCGCCACGGGGTTTTGTTCGACTGGTTGACGATAGCGAATCGAGCTGTCGGCCAACACAATATCACCGTGCAACCCACGCTCTTTAAGCAGCAGCCACGTCATCCCCCACCCTGTCAGGGTTGCTAAGGTAAAAGCTGACCCGGCGAACATGGTGTTATGCGGATTAAGGTTAGGATTAAGCTGCGCACAGCATTCAAACTGGTAACCCGTGTACTGGTTAATTTTGATCCCCATTTTGTCGCTAATTGGGATTTGTTGCTCCCAGCGCTGTTGAAGCTCAGTACACCATTCAGGGCGACGTAACACATTGGCCATCGGATCCAGTTGCTTCACCATTTGCTGATGGCGCACAGGGCCACGCTCATCGGTCAGCTCGCCTCGACGCTCAAAGCCATTTTTTTCATAAAAGGCGATGGCATCTTCACGGGCATTACACACCAAGCGTTTCGCTCCTTCTTGGCGCGCTAACGACTCTAGTGCAACCAAAACCAGCGAACCCATCCCTTTGCTACGGCGATTATTTTTAACCGCCATATAGCGGATCTGGCCATCATTGTCCGGCGTAATGTATAAACGGCCAATCGCCATAGGACGACCTCGACCATCAACAATCATGCGGTGATGGCTCATTTCGTCGTATTCATCGCGCTCAGAGCCGATCGGCATACGCCATGGCTCACGAAGCAGTTGCCAGCGAAACTGATAATACTTGTTTATCTGATTATCGGTTTTGGGAGTAATGAGTTTGAACATATCAATCCTTTGAAAGCACAACACTAATCAGTGTCGGAAAAATTACTCCAAGCCAATTCCATGAGCTTGGAGTTAAAGCTTAGACTATGGCGCCTGTGTTACCAGATTAGACCTGCAACCAAAACGTCACTGGACCGTCATTCACCAAAGACACTTTCATATCGGCAGCGAAGCGGCCACGCTGTGTGGGTAAGACTTCTTCACACAAGTCAGAAAAGTAATCATACAAGCGCTCTGCATCAACAGGATGCGCACCGCGAGAAAAGCCAGCTCGCGTGCCTTTTTTTGTATCCGCAGGCAGCGTAAATTGAGAAACCACCAGCACTTTACCTTCCACCTGTTTAACGTTTAGGTTCATCTTGCCTTCGTCATCTTCGAACACACGGTAGGTTGTAACACGCTCCATTAAACGCTTTGCTTTAGCTTCATCGTCGTCCTTCTCTACGCCCAATAAGACCAGCAGACCACGATCAATTTCTCCTACGACTTCACCATCCACACGGACGGCTGCTTCACTGACTCGTTGAATTAGCGCTATCACTACTCTCGCTTCCTTCATCTGTTAACTGAGATTCAGCGGTCGAGTGTATCATGTCTAAATCTTCACTCCAGTGCTCTCGCTCACCAAGCGCAGCCGTAACTTCCGCCCCCAATAACACGATCATCCAGCATAAATACACCCAAACAAATAAGATAGGAATCGCCGCTAACGCGCCGTAGATGAGCTGATAAGACGGAAACTGAGTGATGTAGAGTGCAAAGCCTTTTTTACTCAACTCGAACAGTATCGCGGCGACTGCTGCCCCCATGGCACCATGAGCGAGGTGTACTTTTTTATTCGGCACTAGAATATACAAGCCAAGAAAAGCAAAAAAGGACAGCAACAACGGTAGCCAACGCAGAAATAGATTAAACGCACCAGATAATGTCTCATTCTCTAAAATTTGCAGCGAAGTCACGTACGACGTCGCCGCAATACTCGCACCGACCATGATCGGCCCTAACGTGAGTACCATCCAATACATAGAGAATGAAAAGACTAAACGGCGCTTGTCTTTAACTCGCCAAATGTAGTTTAAGTTCTTATCAATGTTGGAAATCAGCATGACCGCTGCGATGAATAAAAACCCACCGCCAACCGCGCTCATTTTGCCCGTATTCGCCACAAATTCCTGTAATGCCGTATGTACAGCTTCTCCAGAAGCTGGCACAAAATTCTCAATAATGTAGCCTTGCAGCACCTCACCAACGTTCGCAAAAACGGGAAATTTCGACAATATTGATAACAATACCGTCAGCATTGGCACGATGGATAACAAGGTAATGTAGGCAAGATAGCCCGCGTTCACATTCACACGGTCATGCGTTAATCGCTTAAGAAGATACTTAAAAAACGCGACGCAACTTGGCAGTAGATTGATTAATCTCGCCTTGTAACTCTCTGATAACTGGTTCATAGTTCATCCCATAATTAGCGCCGAGGACATAAGAATGCCTTATTTATTAGCAATTGTACTATCAATTTTCACTTTAACAGGGTGTCAATCTGCTTATTACTCAGCAATGGAGCAGGTTGGGTATCATAAACGAGATATTATGGTCGACCGCGTCGAAGATGCCAAAGAATCTCAACAAGATGCACAAGAAGAATTCACCAGTGCACTTGAAGCCTTGTCTGCGATCACCAACTTTGATGGTGGTGAGCTAGAAAATGTCTACAACAACATCAATGACAAATACGAAGATAGCGAAAAAGCGGCTCAAGACGTACGTGACCGTATTGCTGCGATTGAAGACGTATCCGGCGCACTGTTTGATGAGTGGCAAGATGAGCTAGAGCTGTACTCGAGTGCGAAACTGCGTCGTTCAAGCGAGCAAAAACTACGTGAAACCAAAGCCTCGTACAAAACCATGCTTAGCGCTATGAAGCGTGCAGAGAAAAAGATGACACCGGTACTGGATACGCTACGTGACAACACGTTGTACTTAAAACACAACCTTAACGCCAGTGCGATTGGTTCTTTGCAAGGTGAGTTCTCTAGCTTAGAGAAAGACATTCAGTTTGCGATCAAACAAATGAACGAAGCGATTGCAGAGTCCGATAAATTCCTACAAAAGCTCAATCAAAAGTAAATGATTTAGACCTCCTCCTAGTGAGGAGGTTTTAGTCGGCGACCTTACCGAGTAAACCGATGACTCTTCGAACAAAGCCTACTCTCTCTGGCACAGTTCCCCATGGTACTTCTATCACTTCATAACCCAACTCAGTATAGACACTCACTAACGACTGATGAATCTCCAATGCTTCTTCAAAGCTGTGCGGACGCACTTCATCTTGTACGTAAATGGATGCTTCAGGTCGACAAGTAAACACCTGACTATGGTACCCAGCGCTTTCGGTTAAGAAAGCTTGGTCAACCTTACAGCCGCCCACTTGTAGGTATGCAATGATGTCGGGGATGGCGCGATCAACAAACGCAACATCATGACAACGCGCATCACTCTTTTGTTTGTCCATCAACCCAAGGCATAACTTGGCAAACTCAGGTAAATTCGTCCACGGCAAAATACCATTTTCTAACTGGCTTTGCTGCTCAATCAAGTCGCGAGACCCTTCAGGAAACGTGGCGTAACCACACGCGTCTAGCGCATTCAGCAGTGTTGTTTTTCCCGCACCAGGCCCACCGGTGATAATAATCGGGTTCATATTCAACTCCAGAAAACAAAAAGCCCCGAGCATAACTCGAGGCTTCTTCTTAATTGAATCGCTTAACGAAAATTATTTCGCGCCACGAGAAGCACGCTTACGGTCGCTTTCCGTTAGGAACTTCTTACGGATACGGATGCTTTCAGGCGTTACTTCTACTAGCTCGTCGTCATCGATGAATTCTAGTGCTTGCTCAAGAGTCATCTTGATTGGCGGAGTAAGAACCTGTGCGTCATCTGTACCTGATGCACGAACGTTGGTTAGCTGCTTACCTTTCAGTGCGTTTACCGTTAGGTCGTTGTCACGGCTGTGAATACCGATAACCATACCTTCGTAAACTTCAACACCGTGACCGATAAATAGACGACCACGCTCTTGAAGGTTGAACAGTGCGTTAGTTAGCGCTTTACCCATCGCGTTCGCGATTAGTACACCGTTTACACGTTGACCGATGTTACCGCCTTTGTGAGGGCCGTAGTGATCAAACGTATGGTAAAGAAGACCTGAACCTGAAGTCAGTGTCATGAATTCCGTTTGGAAACCGATCAGACCACGTGATGGCATAACGAAGTCCATACGCACACGACCTTTACCGTCTGGAGACATGTCTTTCAGCTCACCTTTACGTAGGCCGATGTTCTCCATGATGCCGCCTTGGTGCTCTTCCATTACGTCGATAGTTACCGTTTCGAACGGTTCCATCAACTGACCATCTTCTTCTTTGATGATTACTTCTGGACGAGATACCGCAAGCTCAAAGCCTTCACGACGCATGTTTTCGATCAGGATAGAAAGGTGAAGTTCACCACGACCTGATACGCGGAATTTATCTGGATCGTCTGTTTGCTCAACGCGTAGTGCAACGTTGTGTACCAATTCCTTCTCAAGACGCTCAAGGATGTTACGTGACGTTACGAACTTACCTTCTTTACCCGCGAATGGAGACGTGTTTACTTGGAACGTCATTGTTACTGTTGGTTCATCAACAGACAATGGTGGTAATGCTTCTACTGCGTTTTGTGCACAGATAGTGTCAGAAATTTTCAGCTCGCCAAGACCAGTGATTGCGATGATATCACCCGCGTTAGCTTGTTCCACTTCGTGACGCTCTAGGCCAAGGTAGCCCATTACTGTACCCACTTTACCGTTGCGAGTTTTACCGTCAGCACCAATAATGGTTACCTGCTGGTTTGGTTTAACGCTACCACGAGTTACGCGAGCCACGCCGATAACACCAACGTAAGAGCTGTAGTCTAGCTGAGAAACTTGCATCTGTAGTGGACCATCAAGGTCAACATTTGGCGCGTCAACAACATCAACGATAGTTTGGAATAATGGTTCCATGTTCTCGCCAGTTTCGCCTTCTTCTAGAGAAGCCCAACCGTTAAGTGCTGATGCGTAAACTACTTTAAAGTCTAGCTGGTCATCAGTTGCACCTAGGTTGTCGAATAGATCGAACACTTGGTCCATAACCCAATCAGGACGTGCACCAGGGCGGTCAATCTTGTTGATTACAACGATTGGTTTTAGACCGTGAGCAAACGCTTTTTGTGTTACGAAACGCGTTTGAGGCATTGGACCATCAACAGCGTCAACGATAAGTAGTACAGAGTCTACCATCGACATGATACGCTCAACTTCACCACCGAAGTCCGCGTGTCCCGGAGTATCTACGATGTTGATACGGTAATCGTTCCAGTCGATTGCTGTGTTTTTAGCAAGAATGGTAATACCGCGCTCTTTCTCGATGTCGTTCGAGTCCATGACTCGCTCTTCAGCTTCACCGCGAGACTCAAGCGTGCCTGATTGTTGTAGCAGCTTGTCAACCAACGTCGTTTTACCGTGGTCAACGTGCGCGATGATCGCGATATTTCTTAATTTATCAATCTGTGGAGTAGCCATGGATATTGATTCACTTAGATAGATGAAATGCCCCCACGCTGAGAACGGGTGCTCTCTGGCGACATTTGCTGATTAAAAAAACGGCCATAATGTACCAGATTTTAGCAAAAAGCCTAGAAATATGTGATCTACTCCCGAGCATTTCTGCGATTTTTACGCTTAATGCCCATTTTCTTCCTCAGAACGAATTGATTAAACGCAACTTTATTCTAATCGATGCATAATTCAAATTGACTCTTGCTCAAAAAATGGGCTGAATACGCAATGTACCTGTCACATTATGGTGCAACAATGATTTTTGGCACCATAATAGTGCAAGCAAAGATCATTTTGGTGCAAGCAAGTGCACCAAACTAGCATTCAAAAACACAATTGCTTGAAATTAATGGAATATTTTTTTTGGCACGGTTTTGGCTTTAGTTAAAACAGCATCGATTAATGAAAAGTCAAATTGATTAATCAATGCCAGGTTTCATGAATAATTCATAAATCGAGCTTTTACCGCTTATTAACACTGGAGGTTATCCAAGATGTCAGTAGAAAACGTTCTATCGCTGATCCAAGAAAACGAAGTTAAGTTTGTTGACCTACGCTTCACTGATACAAAAGGTAAAGAGCAGCACATTTCGATCCCTGCTCACCAAATCGACGCAGACTTCTTCGAAGAAGGTAAAATGTTCGATGGTTCATCAGTTGCTGGCTGGAAAGGTATCAACGAATCAGACATGGTAATGATGCCTGACGCATCTTCTGCTGTGCTTGACCCATTCACGGAAGACGCAACACTAAATATCCGTTGTGACATCTTAGAGCCTGCAACAATGCAAGGCTACGACCGTGACCCACGCTCTATCGCAAAACGCGCTGAAGACTTCATGCGTTCTACAGGTGTTGCAGATACTGTACTTATCGGTCCTGAGCCAGAATTCTTCCTATTTGATGACGTGAAGTTCTCGACAGACATGTCAGGCTCTTTCTTCAAGATCGACGATGTAGAAGCAGCATGGAACACAGGTTCTGACTACGAAGAAGGTAACAAAGGTCACCGTCCAGGCGTTAAAGGTGGTTACTTCCCAGTAGCTCCAGTAGATTCATCTCAAGACATCCGTTCTGCTATGTGTCTAGTAATGGAAGAGATGGGTCTTGTTGTTGAAGCGCACCACCACGAAGTGGCAACGGCGGGTCAAAACGAAATCGCAACTCGTTTCAACACGCTAACAACCAAAGCTGACGAAATCCAAATCTACAAGTACGTTGTACACAACGTTGCTCACGCGTTTGGTAAAACAGCGACGTTTATGCCTAAACCACTTGTTGGCGACAACGGCAGCGGTATGCACGTTCACCAGTCTCTAGCAAAAGATGGCGTAAACCTATTTGCTGGTGACAAGTACGGCGGTCTATCTGAAATGGCGCTTTACTACATCGGTGGTATCATCAAACACGCTCGTGCAATCAACGCATTCGCTAACCCATCAACAAACTCGTACAAACGTCTTGTACCAGGCTTCGAAGCACCAGTAATGCTAGCTTACTCAGCGCGTAACCGCTCTGCTTCAATCCGTATCCCAGTGGTACCAAGCCCGAAAGCACGTCGTATCGAAGTTCGTTTCGGTGACCCAGCGGCGAACCCATACCTATGTTTCGCAGCAATGCTTATGGCTGGTCTTGACGGTATCAAGAATAAGATCCACCCAGGCGAAGCGATGGATAAAGACCTTTACGATCTTCCAGCTGAAGAAGCAGCAGAAATCCCAACTGTTGCATACTCACTAAAAGACGCGCTAGCAGAGCTAGATGCTGATCGTGAGTTCTTAACAGCGGGCGGCGTATTCTCTGACGACTTCATCGATTCATACATCGACCTTAAGTCTCAGGACGTAGAGCGTGTAAACATGACAACTCACCCTGTTGAGTTCGAACTTTACTACTCTGTGTAAGGTCGACACTGTGTAAAATGTAAACACAGCAATAAAATATTAGGCTCGCCTCGCAGGCGGGCCTTTTTTGTATTCGCCACTCAAGCTTCGACGTTTAACATGAGGGGATAATAAAAATACGCTTAGAATTTTTCCTTACAGGTCAAAGAGCTAAGCCATTGAAACGTGAAATCATCGAACAAGAGAAGGTGAGCAATGAAAGTTCAGCTTATTCCATCACTGTGTGCACTCAGCGGATTGTTAATCGCCTCTATCGCCTTCGCGCAGGTCGCGTATACGTGGGTAGATGAAAATGGCGTGGTTCACTTTAGTGATACGCCAAACAAAGGAGCAAAAGCGATCGCACTGCCAAACCTTGAAGCCAGCGCACCAGCTCCTGAGGTAGAAAGTACTGAATCGCTCGCACCTCAGACTACGCCATCTACTGCATCACAAAACAAGCCAGAGAAAACAACCGAGAAGCCTCTTCCATTAGAACTTTCAATGCAGACCCCCAAGCACAACGAGACCATCCGCAGCAATCGAGGCATCATCAATATTCAATTAGAAACCAATCGCAAGCTTGGTATCGGTGAGCAATTGCAATTGTTACTCGATGGAAAACCTTATGGTGCACCACAAAACCATATAGTGTGGCAGTTAAACAATATTGACCGAGGCACTCACACACTTGCTGTGCACGCGAAAAGAAGCGGCAAGCTTATTGCATCTACTAGCCCTATAACGGTGCATTTACATAGAGCAAGTGTTAAGCCGACCGTAAAAGGGGCAAAATAGAATATCTGGTGAAAAAAATCACATCACAGCGATGCTTTTCACTTTTTCTTCTAAGATTTATTCGCCATACTTAACGTTCAATTGCACCATTATTGTGCATCGCACAATCTTAAAGCAAAACAAGGACGTAATGTGGATACCAGTCTTCCTAGTGCCATTCTCAACAATATGGTGACAGCAACGCTGATTCTTGATGATGGATTGGCCATCCGTTATGCCAATCCGGCTGCCGAATTGCTGTTTTCTCAAAGCGCCAAACGAATTATTGAACAATCACTTTCTCAATTGATTCAGCATGCGTCGCTGGATCTCGCGCTGCTCACTCAACCGTTGCAAAGTGGCCAAAGCATCACCGACAGTGACGTCACTTTCGTTGTTGATGGCCGCCCTTTAATGCTAGAGGTGACGGTTAGCCCTATCACTTGGCAAAAGCAGTTGATGCTTCTGGTCGAGATGCGCAAAATTGATCAGCAGCGCCGACTCTCTCAAGAACTGAACCAACACGCCCAACAACAAGCAGCGAAGCTGTTAGTCCGAGGGCTTGCACATGAGATTAAAAATCCGCTTGGCGGCTTACGCGGTGCGGCGCAATTGCTAGAAAAAATGCTGCCAGAGCCCTCTCTCACCGAATATACACACATCATCATTGAGCAAGCAGACCGTTTAAGGGCGCTCGTGGATCGATTACTAGGACCGCAGAAGCCAGGTAAGAAGACACAAGAGAATCTGCACCAAATTCTTGAAAAGGTTCGCCAGCTGGTTGAATTAGAGTCACAACGCTCAATCATCATTGAACGAGATTATGACCCAAGCTTGCCAGAGATTTTGATGGATACAGACCAAATCGAACAGGCAATGCTTAATATCGTCAGCAACGCCGCACAAATTCTTAGCCATCAAGAACACGGGAAAATAACCATTCGCACCAGAACGGTGCATCAAGCCAATATTCACGGCAAACGCTGTAAACTCGCTGCTCGTGTCGAAATCACAGACAACGGCCCAGGTATTCCACCGGAACTACAAGACACGCTGTTCTATCCCATGGTCAGTGGCCGCGAGGGAGGAACTGGATTAGGGCTATCTATTTCGCAAAATTTGATCGACCAGCACAATGGAAAAATAGACGTAGAAAGCTGGCCTGGTCACACAACATTTACTATTTATCTGCCGATCTGATTGCGCTAATGGACTTCAAGTCGCGTCAGTTTTTCGGTTTGCTGCAAGGATTACTACATGAGTAAAGGATATGTTTGGGTCGTTGATGACGACAGTTCAATTCGCTGGGTAATGGAGAAAACGCTCTCCTCTGCCAACATCAAATGTGAAACCTATGCCGATGGAGAAAGCGTGTTAATGGCGCTCGAACGCGAAGTGCCGGATGTTCTAGTATCAGACATTCGCATGCCAGGTATTGATGGGTTGGAGCTACTAAAGCAAGTACAGCGCGATTACCCAGACCTTCCCGTGATTATCATGACCGCGCATTCAGATTTAGATGCGGCAGTGAATGCGTACCAAAAAGGTGCTTTTGAATATTTACCAAAACCTTTTGATATTGATGAAACTTTAACTCTGGTTGAACGAGCCATTGCACACAGCCACGAAAACAAACGCGAGCAGCTCTCTCCAGAAGACATTCCAGCAGAAACGCCTGAAATTATCGGTGAAGCACCAGCGATGCAAGAGGTGTTTCGCGCCATTGGTCGTCTTTCTCGCTCCTCTATTTCAGTCTTGATTAACGGTGAATCGGGCACGGGTAAAGAACTCGTTGCTCATGCACTGCACCGTCACAGTCCACGTGCTAACAAACCTTTCATTGCGCTCAATATGGCGGCGATTCCCAAAGACTTGATTGAATCAGAACTGTTTGGCCACGAAAAAGGCGCGTTTACGGGAGCAAACAATGTTCGTCAAGGACGATTCGAACAAGCCAATGGCGGCACTCTATTTTTAGACGAAATCGGCGACATGCCATTAGACATTCAAACTCGTTTACTACGCGTTCTAGCTGACGGGCAGTTTTATCGAGTGGGCGGTCACTCTCCGATCAGTGTCGATGTACGAATTGTCGCGGCAACACACCAGAACTTAGAAAAGCTGGTGCACGAAGGTGACTTTCGTGAGGACCTATTTCATCGCTTAAACGTGATTCGCGTTCAGATCCCGGCACTGCGTGAGCGTAAGCAAGACATTGAAAAGCTTACACAGCATTTTCTTATCCGTGCAGCTGATGAGCTTGGTGTGGAAACAAAAACTCTCCACCCGTCAACCGTAGAGATTCTTAACCGCCTTGATTGGCCTGGCAACGTGCGTCAATTAGAGAATATTTGCCGTTGGTTAACCGTTATGGCCAGTGGTAGCGAGGTGTTACCAAATGACTTGCCAAGCGAACTACTCGAAGAGAAAAAATCCATTTCAGACTCTGCACATGGTAGTTGGCAAGAACAATTGGCGGATTGGGCACGGCATTCACTCGCAGCAGGAGATAAAGAACTACTTTCTTACGCTTTACCAGAATTTGAACGCATTTTATTAGAAGCAGCCTTAGAGCACACTAAAGGTCATAAGCAAGATGCCGCTAAAGTATTAGGCTGGGGGCGAAATACACTCACCAGAAAATTAAAAGAATTGTACTGACAATCACTTACGTGGTGCGTTAACAACGAGCGTCGTTTGTCACTCGATATTAATAAAAACATCAGTACAATTGTGGCGCACCACCATCTATGTGATTAGGCGATGTCTACTGCTACGACTCAAATTACACTGCGTACTGCTGTTCTGATTCCATTTGTCATGATCTTCTTACTGGCGATCGGTGTCATTGTCTACGTCCAAAAACAAAGTTACGAAGAAGTGGTCACGGATATCAGTGACAAGCAACTTTCCGTGTTAACCGAAAGTGTCCACGACCACCTCAATAGCTATCTACGTAAGCCTTTTACTGCGGTTATGGCTCTCGCGCACAACGTCAGCTATCACAACCTTTATCGCCCTCACGATACCTCAGACATTCAAAACTACCTGCTGAGTGCATTCAAAAATCTTTACCAATCGATACCGCAGTTGGATGTAATCGCATTTGGTTCAGAAAACGGCGACTTTGCAGGCTTTCGCCGCGAGCTTTCCGACGATTACACCTTAATGGTGCAAGATCGCTACACCGATGGTGATCTGGTTATTTATGGAACCAACCATGTGAGTAACAACATTCGAACGGTTATCTCCCAATACGATCCTCGCACTCGCCCATGGTATAAGCCCGTTGCAGAGAGCCAAAACGCCACTTGGTCTGAAATTTATACCAACGCTGATGAACGCCAGGATATTACGCTATCAGCCATGACGCCGGTGTACAAACACGACCAATTTGCTGGTGTTTTGGTGACAGACATTCGTATCAATACATTCAACGAGTTCCTGCGCGAGTTAAAATACAACACTAAAGCGTCGGTCTACATCATGGACCCAGATCATCGTTTAATCGCTCACTCAGGCCCGGGAAGCGTCATCTCATGGGGCACAAAATTTTCGGATAAAGGGCAGCGTTTGCTTGCCGCTGAAAACGCAGACCCGATCATCAAAATCAGTGCGAGCCGAGTCCGGTCTTTCGATCTCAACAACACGAAGCAACCTTATACTTTTTCATTTGAACATGATGGCCAACGTATTTTCAGTCGGCTAACCCCGTATCGAGACCAAGACGGCTTAACATGGTTTATCGGCACCTCCATTTCGGAGTCTGAGCTTCTCGGCCTGTTACCGAAAAGCCAGCAAGAGAGCTGGCTCGTTGGCATTATTGTAAGCCTATTTGGGATCGTCATCAGTTGGATCATTTTCAACCGAGTTACCAGACCAATTAACGCGACGGCCGCCGCCGCTCAGCACCTGGCAAATGGGGATTGGGATAGCGGCATGCCAAAGCCTGGTTATGTGTATGAGACAACCGTACTGGTTCATGCTTTTAATGAAATGGCGAACAATCTAAGAGCGTCATTCAAAGCATTGCGTGAACAGTTGGTTTATGACTCTCTGACACGCTTATATAGTCGTCAGGGTTTGGTCGAAATCTGTGAAAATCAGTCTCATCTTTGTCACGGCAGTTTATTTTTACTTGGTATCAACAAATTTAGAGATATCAACGACAGTGTGGGTCATCACAACGGCGACCAGTTGTTGGTCAGCATCGCTGAAAGGCTAAAACAGCAGTTTCGTGACAACGCATTATTGGCTCGGATTGGTGGTGATGAGTTCGCGGTGTTTCTCTCAAATGTCGACACTGAAACCAAAATTAAACAAACCGAACGTCGATTACAGCAACTCTTTTCCACCCCATTTATGGTGGAAGGCGAGAATGTAGTGATGAAGATTTCACTTGGTATTGTACAAACCCAGCCAAACGAAACCATGCCTTTATGGTTACGCAACGCCAGCATCGCATTAAGTTACGCTAAACAAGACTCACTGACTGGTGTTTGTCACTACAGCCCAGAACTAGCGAGCGCTTCAAAGTTTCGTACGCAAATGCTGACCAAGATCCAAACTGGCATTGAAAACCGAGAGTTTATTCCTCATTACCAACCGATTGTGGATCTCGTCAGTGGCACAGTGTGTGGCGCCGAAGCACTGGCGCGTTGGCATAGCGACTCAGGTATGGTGTCACCATTAGATTTTATTCCAATCGCGGAAGAAAGCGGCATGATCAAAGCCATCGGCCAACAGATTCTGTTACAAGCTTGTCGCGACACTTACCAAGCGATCGAAAGCAAACAGTGGCCGTCGGACTTCCAACTGCATGTGAATATCTCCGTTAATCAACTATCTTGCCCAAGTTTTGTCGATACGGTGATAAGCGTATTGGATATCACGAAATTACCAGCAAGTAACCTCACACTAGAGATCACAGAATCACGCATCATTGATAGCGCACCGACAACACTAGAAAATATGACTAAACTGCGTGAAATGGGTATTGGTATCGCGATAGATGACTTTGGCACCGGCTACTCATCACTGGGTTACCTCCACTCTCTGCCGTTTACCTGCTTGAAGATTGATCGCACCTTCATCAATCAACTCACACAAGAAAACTTAAACAGTTCAGTCGTCGCTGCCGTCATCAATATCACAGCAGGTCTCAAAACTAATGTCGTCGCGGAAGGTGTCGAGGATAGCAATCAAGCACAATTACTGCGCTCTTTAGGCTGTAATCAGGTGCAAGGCTTCTATTACAGCCACCCTATGCCACTAGAAGAATGGCCAACACATTTGGTGAACATGAAGTAGAAAAGAGCGAGAATCGTTGATTTCCTAGTCATCCTCTACTGACAATCTACCCAACTGTTATTTATACTTAACTGCAAATCTTACCCATGTATTGTCACAGATGATGTTTGGGCCCTGTTCCAGTTCATAACTATCCGGATCGACAAAATGATAACAAAGAACCTTCCTCTTACTGATTTGCACCGTCACCTCGACGGTAACATTCGTACTAAAACGATTCTTGAGCTAGGCCAAAAGTTTGGCATTGCCCTACCAGCGTACGATATTGAGTCTCTCACTCCTCACGTTCAAATTGTCGAAGCGGAACCCTCTCTTGTTGCTTTCCTTTCTAAGCTCGACTGGGGTGTTGCTGTACTGGGCGATCTAGATGCATGTCGTCGTGTCGCGTACGAAAACGTAGAAGACGCGCTAAACGCACAAATCGATTACGCAGAGCTGCGTTTCTCTCCTTACTACATGGCGATGAAACACAAACTACCAGTAGCGGGGGTTGTTGAAGCCGTCGTGGACGGTGTGCAAGCGGGTATGCGCGATTTTGGCGTGAAAGCCAACCTGATCGGTATCATGAGTCGCACATTTGGCACTGACGCATGTCAACAAGAACTGGACGGCATTCTGAGCCAGAAAGATCACATCGTTGCCGTCGACCTTGCGGGTGACGAGCTAGGCCAACCGGGTGATCGCTTTGTGTCTCACTTCAAGCAAGTACGCGATGCTGGCCTTGGGGTAACGGTCCATGCTGGTGAAGCAGCAGGTGCAGAGAGCATGTGGCAAGCAATCAATGAGCTGGGCGCAACTCGTATCGGTCACGGCGTAAAAGCGATTCACGATCCAAAACTGATGGATTACCTAGCAGAAAACCGCATTGGTATTGAATCTTGCCTGACGTCAAACTACCAAACAAGTACGGTAGAAACGCTAGAAAACCACCCTCTCAAGCAGTTCCTAGAGCATGGCGTTCTTGCGTGTCTGAACACTGACGATCCAGCGGTTGAAGGTATCGAACTGCCATACGAATACGAAGTAGCGGCACCAGCCGCTGGTCTGAGCCAAGACCAGATTCGCCAAGCGCAAATCAATGGCCTTGAGATTGCATTCCTTTCAGAAGCAGAAAAAGCGGAACTGAGAGAAAAAGTAAAAGATCGCGCTTAAATCCAGCAAAAACATAAAAAAATGCCAGCATCTGCTGGCATTTTTTATATCTTGAATCTGTATCTCGGATTAAATAACACGAGAGAACTGTTGCTGACGTGCCTTTGCTCGTAGGTATTTATCGAAGCTCATACAAATATTACGGATCAATAAACGACCTCGCAGCGTCACACGAATTTCATTATCATCCACTTCTACTAGCTCATCGTTAATAAAGGTCTGAAGTAGCTGCAAATCTTCTTTAAAGTACTGTTCAAACCTCACTTTAAACTCAGACTCAATGGCTTTCTTGTCTAATTTGAAGTTACAAATCAGCTGCTTAATCACTTCGCGACGGAGCAAATCATCAGAGTCCAGCGAGACCCCTTTCCACAGAGCGTGACGAAGTTCGTTGACTTGAGCGTAGTATTTCTTCAGCTCTTTCTGGTTTTGCGCGTACGTATCGCCGATCATCGAGATTGCAGAAACACCAAAGCCAACCAAGTCACATTCACCTTGTGTGGTGTAGCCTTGGAAATTGCGATGCAAAATACCTTCGCGCTGGGCAACAGCAAGTTCATCGTCCGGCAAAGCAAAGTGGTCCATACCGATAAATTGGTAGCCAGCACCAGTCAGTGTCGCGATGGTGTCTTGCAGAATTGCCATCTTCTCTTCTGCCTTTGGCAGATCTTCGTCTTTAATCTTACGCTGCGCTGCAAATAGCTGTGGCATGTGCGCGTAGTTAAACACGGATAGACGGCCCGGCTGCATCTCTAGTACTTGTTCTAGAGTCTTGGCAAAAGATTCTTTGGTCTGCTTCGGTAAACCGTAAATCAAATCTAGGTTCGTCGAACGAAAGCCTAACTCTTTTGCGCGCGCAACCATCGCAACGATGAACTCTTCATCTTGCTCACGATTCACTAGCTTTTGCACTTCTTTGTTGAAGTCCTGAACACCGATGCTCAAGCGATTGAAGCCTTCACTACGCAGATGATCCAGCATGGTCAGCTCGATTTCACGCGGGTCAACCTCGATACTGATTTCAGCATCGCTGCTAAAAGTAAACTCTTGGCGTAGCAGGCTCATTACACGCGTGATTTGCTTTTCAGAGAGAAACGTCGGTGTACCACCACCAAAATGCAATTGCGTCACGGTGCGACCAACAAGTAATGCAGCACGTTGACGAATTTCGTGTTCAAGCACGTCGAGGTATTCATCCGCTTTGTGCGAATGGCGTGTAATGACTTTATTACATCCACAGTAGTAACAAAGCTTGTGACAGAACGGAATGTGTACGTACAGCGATAATGGGCGTTCTGGGTATTGAGTGCATGCCATATCATAATCAGAAATGGTGAACGCTTCATGAAACTCCAGCGCCGTTGGGTACGACGTATAACGAGGCCCGGAATAGTTGTACTTATCCAATACCGCTTGATCCCAGACGATTTGCTGTTTCGATTCAGTGTGTTGATTCGACATGGTGGTACTTTCCGTTAAATGCTAGGGCAACGAAAGCCGTCACCCGATATTCAGAGCCGCTATTTTGCCATACGACGATGACAAGCGTGGCAACGCCGACTGGCTTTTTAAGTATAAAACTAAAGAAGTGCTAGCGTGATCACGATACCCCCATTAGTCATAAGGAGACTATTGGGGGTCGCGCTTAAATCATCTGAATATTGATTTGATTATTCAGTGGCTGGACGTTTTTCTGCAACACTTTGAGCTCCTCAATAATCGCATCAGTGAGGCGGCTTTCCGCTTTATGACGCGTCAAGTTCTGTTGCATACGCTCTTTCTTGGCAAGTTGTTGGCGTTCTTCGCCACGCGCCATATCTTTCACTATGTGGTAAAGCTCAGAAATCGCAGGGTACGTTTTATCGAAATCAACGCGGTCTTCACCTTGTACATAATCCATGATGTTATACACACGGATACTGATTTCAGATAAATCGCACTGCCCTTGAATGCCCGCCTGACACAAGGTATGCACATTCTCAAAAATGTTGGCGTTACGTTTGTCTATCGCCAATTTTTGATGCTTCAGCTGCAATTCCTTTTGCTTTTTCAATTGAAGCAGAAGGTAACCTGCATAAGAAGCGAGTGCGATGATAATCACAACACCAGCAATAGCTAATAAGGTTACATTCATAGCTTAATTATCCTTTATAGTCGTCGAAATTAATGTCGTCGAAATCTGCCAGCAAGTCATCATCGTTGCGCGTGCTTTTCTCAGCAGGTGCAGTGAAGTCTTCCTCTTCTTCAGGTTCCAACAAACCTAGTTGGTCCATTAGCTTCTCAATGCGATCGAGTTTCTCATCGACGAATTTCTGTAGACCTGTGCCCAGGTTTTCACCCGCTTCAATACGGTCTAGCAACACGTTCAATTGCGCGTCATTTTCTAGCATCTCTAGTTCTTGCTCTGCCGACAAACGACGCTCTTGCTTCGTCATTTTCTTCGCAGGTTCAACAATCAGAGGTATTTTCTTTTTGCTGCCTAAGCGCGGGTCGCGATTTTGTGCAGCAGCTTGCTTTTTCTGCTCGTTAACTTCTGAGTTACGGTTACCCGTTTTCAGACCTTTACGCTTTTTAGCACGCTTGCGTAAGCGGCCTTCCACATCAGATTCTGTACGGTTACGAGTTACAACAAACTCAGGTGCACCAGCGGCACCCGGTTTTCTAGATTTTTTACTACGGCTCATTACTGGGGTTTCCTCAGTAAAATTACATCATTACCAATAAATTCGAGTTCGAGCTTATCCCGCTCTGCTAGGAACTGGAACGTGTCACGACTAAAGAACACTACGTGAGTGAGATCGTTCTTATAATGCCATGATTTGAAAGCCTCCACGTCGATGACCATTTTCGTCATCAGGCCTATCCAGCCCCCTGGCTTAACTAAATTCAACCATTGCTTCCACACCAAATCTGGGTGGTAGAGGTGCTCTATCACCTCTGTTGCTGTCATGAAGTCGTACGTTTTTTCTAAAACCGACGTATCAGGGTGGTAGTAGAGATCGTACAACGCCATGTTGTGCCCCGCCTCTTCCAGCATCAAGGAGAGCGTTGGGCCAGGACCACAACCAAAGTCGATACCATTTGATTGTGGAGAAATTCGCTCTGTGATCGGGTCAGTAATACGCGACAAAAAGCGTCGGTAACCCAAATCATCGGGGTTGTTCTCATGCAAATCATAGTGAGCTTTTTCGCTTTCCGCATCCAAACGTTGGTCTGGATTTACGAATACCAAGCTGCACTGCTCACATTGAAGATATTCACGACGCTTATCTTCAAAATAATGGTGAGTGCGCTGATTTTGGCATAAAGGACAGGTATGCATGCTGACTTCCTCAAACAG
The DNA here is from genome assembly GCF_015163595.1 of Vibrio sp. OPT41. NCBI lineage: Bacteria > Pseudomonadati > Pseudomonadota > Gammaproteobacteria > Vibrionales > Vibrionaceae > Vibrio > Vibrio sp. OPT41. Next base: position 87,905 of record NZ_JADDYH010000010.1, read on the forward strand.
GGATGCGAAACATACCAGAAAGTGAACTCGGATTGGAGTGTTGTTGAGTATTTTTTCAGCAATTTTTGTTAAAAAACTTTGTTTACAACCTATAAAGCTAAATAAGTGCAGTAATATCAATTCAAGTTACGACTGAGCAAGTCAACGGATATAAAAAAAGCGACAGTCAGACTGTCGCTTTCTAAGTGCCATCAATTGGCGAAACTGTGTTGCACACATTTGGTGCACCAATGATCCCTTTGTTTTTAGAGCTTTCCCTGCCAAAAAGAGTTGTTTTTCATCTTCCTGATGAATTTTGGCTATCCGTTTACTTCCTGTCTACTGAGCAACTTCCTGTGCCTGATCCGTTTCACTGTCTTAACCGTCAGACGAGATGACCATCCTTATCTGATAGGCTCCCTACCTATCTAAATCCCTTTCTAAATCACCAAGCATCCGAGCTACATCCTTGGAGACCTAAACCGTGGTCTTAAATCCTTACATTCACTCCCTGTGAACGACTTCTACTTTACGCCATCCCGTTATGCTCACAAGTAATGGGTTGAAAAAATAATCCGCCTATTTTTCTAAAAAATCAAAATTATCATTTAATCAAAAACTTAAAAACACTAACAAGAAAAAGCCAACATCAAGTATGGCAAATGTCTCACAAACTGCCGAGCCAACTATCGCTTTCGCATCCAAACTCGACTGTGATATCTGTCACGAACAAAAATGCCCTAGTGGATTCACTAGGGCATTTTTGTACAAGTTGCTCGAACGATGTAGGGACATCTACCCAACCAGCTCAAGATGCAGGTTCTTGAGCGATTTAGGTATATTAGTGCAGACCGCCAACGTATTTAGACAGCACTTCGATATCTTCGTCTGTCATTTTCTTCGCGATGTCGCGCATCATGGCATTCATATCATTACCACGGTCGCCATCACGGAATTTTTCTAGCTGAGCTTTGATGTAGTCAGCATGCTGACCAGAAATTTTCGGGAAACCTGAAAGCTCAGTACCATTGCCACGAGGACCATGACATGCAATACATGCGGTTAGGCCACGCTCGGCATCACCAGCGGTATAAAGCGTTTTGCCTTTTGCTACTACATCTTCAGGTGTTGAGTTTTCTGAAACTGGTAGCGAAGCGTAGTAAGCAGATAGGTCTGCGATATCTTCATCGCTCAGTGGCATTGCCATACCACTCATTACAGGATCGTAACGACCTTGTTTACCACCACTTGTCATGCCTAGCTTAAGTTCTTTTAACTGCTTCTCAAGATACTTAGCGTGTTGGCCTGCGAGTTTCGGGTACGTTGTTATTGCACTGTTGCCATCTGCTCCGTGACAGGCGACACAGGTTTGTGATTTTGCTTTACCAGCCTCAATATTACCTTGGGCCCATACTGAGCAACTGGCTAAAAGACTCAAAATTAGCGCTAATTTCTTCATGACATTCCATTATAATTATCAAGCTTCCAGTACCACGGAATGTGAACATACCGCGTACACTCATGGTACAATAGGCGACCTTATGCCGAGCACGGTTATTTTACACATTTTCACAAAAAAGTAATCAATCGACTACACAAAGTCGAGATGGAGTTAACAGTGAGCGTAAAAATTCATTACCAAAATACGCATTTCATCACCAGCGCACCCGATATTCGTCACCTGCCGGAAGACGAAGGTGTCGAAATTGCGTTTGCAGGACGCTCAAACGCTGGTAAATCGAGTGCACTTAACCGTCTAACTAATCAAAAAAGCTTAGCCAAGACATCAAAGACACCTGGTCGTACGCAATTAATCAACCTTTTCAAAGTAGAAGAAGGTTGTCACATTGTCGATCTACCTGGATACGGTTTTGCTCAAGTACCGGTAGAGATGAAAAACAAATGGCAGAAATCTTTGGGTGAATACCTACAGAAACGCGAGTGCCTAAAAGGCTTAGTGGTTCTAATGGACATTCGTCATCCAATGAAAGATCTCGACCAACAAATGATTTTCTGGGCCATCGATAGCCACATTCCTGTGCAAGTTTTGCTAACCAAAGCAGATAAACTAAAAAGTGGTGCACGCAAACAAACTCTACTGAAAGTTCGTAAGCAAGTAGAAACTTTCGGTGGTGACGTTTCTGTTGATGTGTTCTCTTCACTGAAAGGATTAGGTGTCGATCAGCTACGTGCAAAACTGGATACCTGGTTTGCACCAGCACTAGCACACCTGATAGAAGAAGACGAACAAGAGATACCAGCGAGCGATGAAGAATAATTAACAATATTTGTTAAATTTCTTCGACACGGCCCTGCCATTTGGTGGGGCTTTTGTTTATCTGAACTAAATAACAGGCAATAAAAATCCCCGCCTTCCTGGCAGGGATAACGGGAGAGAAAAATTGGTAATTATTGTTATGTGACGAAGCATTGCTGAACTGAGATTCGATTTCAATAGGTTAAAAAGCGCTCTTGTTTCCTGTGTATCACCAAACATTCACTCCAAAAACACCCAATAGCGTTACAATTCAGACAGTTAAGCCAAGCAAATCTTCAAAAAGATGTAACTTAGTTTCTTTCAAGAAAAAATAATAGTGTGACTGGCGTAAATTTACAGGATGAATAACGCAATAAATTTGAAGGAAAAATCGAGATTTTGCAGTGACTTAGAAAGGTCAAAAAAGAAGGTTTTTGAAGGCTAACTTTAAGCTTCTGATCCAAAAGAATAATTTTCTTTCGCCCAATAAAAAACGCCCCAGTCAAAAACTGACTGGGGCGGCTGAATCAGCCTAATCCAATAACGTGAAACAAAAGGTCTGAAAGATAGAACATCTTACCTCTGTACCCTACGAGTATTAATGTACAACAATTGGTCAGAATTGCAAAGAATTTTTGTAGTTTTTTTTCATGAAATTTTTATTAAGCAACATCAAAGTTAACTTTGCGCTAGCTTTTTTAATCTCAAAAAAAAGCCAGCGTTTGTGCGCTGGCTCATAATTAATTGGTTATTTTGGTCTAAAAGTGACTAATGAGCTTGATCCCAGTTATCACCGTGACCTGCTTCTGCAACCAACGGTACTTTTAGCTCTGCTGCAGATTCCATCAATTTCTGTACTTTACTTTCAATTTCGGACAATGATAACTCTTCAACTTCAAAGACCAATTCATCGTGTACTTGCATTAATAACTTCACACGACCATTGCCTTCTTCCTGAATCCACTGATCAACCAACAGCATCGCTTTCTTAATGATGTCCGCTGCCGTACCTTGCATTGGTGCGTTGATTGCCGCACGTTCAGCAGCTTTACGACGCATCCCGTTGCGCGATTTGATTTCTGGCAAATGCAAACGTCGACCAAAAATCGTTTCAACATACCCTTTATCTGCTGCTGTGCTGCGTGTGTCTTCCATGTACTGCATCACGCCTGGGTAACGTTCAAAGTATGTATCCATGTACGCTTGAGCCTCACCACGAGGAATGCCTAATTGCTTCGCCAAACCAAACGCACTCATGCCGTAAATAAGACCGAAATTAACCGCTTTCGCACGACGACGTTGCTCACTTGAAACGTCCTCAATAGAAACACCCATGATTTCTGCTGCGGTTGCCGCGTGGATATCTTTGCCATCACGGAATGCATTCAATAAAGCTTGGTCGCCAGAAAGGTGCGCCATGATGCGCAGTTCGATTTGCGAGTAGTCGACCGCTAAGATTTTATGCCCTGATGGCGCGACAAACGCTTGACGAATACGACGGCCAGCTTCGTTACGAATTGGAATGTTCTGTAAGTTCGGATCAGTAGAAGATAGACGACCCGTTGCAGTCACTGCTTGGTGGTAAGAAGTATGCACGCGCCCCGTTGATGGGTTGATCATCTTCGGCAGTTTGTCGGTGTAAGTTGATTTTAGCTTCGCCAAACCACGGTATTCCAAAATCAGTTTTGGTAGTGGGTAGTCTAGCGCGAGTTCTTGCAGAACTTCTTCATTCGTCGATGGTGTGCCTGATGGCGTTTTCTTCACAACCGGTAAACCCATTTTTTCAAATAGGATGGCTTGTAATTGCTTTGGCGAGTTCATGTTAAACTCTTGCTCTGCAATTTCGTACGCTTTCTTTTCAAGCTCATCAAGGCGAGCGGTAATCTCGACCGACTGCGCACTCAGCTTCATTTCATCGATAAAGACCCCAGTGCGTTCAATGCGCGAAAGAACTGGCACCAACGGCATTTCAATCTCTTCGTAAACTGTCTTCAGGCTTTCATCCTGCTCGATATTAGCAAACAAGCGATTGTGCAGACGAAGGGTCACATCCGCATCTTCTGCCGCGTATGGCGATGCTTGTTCCAGTTCGATTTGGTTAAACGTAAGCTGATTTTTGCCTTTACCTGCAATTTGCTCAAAAGAAATGCAGCTGTGCTGTAGGAAGCGAAGCGCCAAGCTGTCCATATCGTGTTTACCGCCGACACTGTTGTAGATATACGATTCCAACATCGTGTCGTGCTTAATACCTTTTAGCTCAATGTCGTAACGAGCGAGTACAGACGCATCATACTTTAAGTTTTGACCGACTTTTGCTTTCGCTGCATCTTCAAGAATTGGCTTCAGCTGTTCTAGTACCCAATCACGATCAAGCTGTTCAGGCGCATCTAAATAGTCATGTGCAACTGGCACATAAGCCGCAATACCTTCATCGACAGCGAATGACAAACCAACTAGATTCGCTAGCATGTAATCTAGGTTATCGGTCTCCGTATCAAATGCAAACAGCTCAGCCGTTTGAAGTTTATCTAGCCAAGCATTGAAGGTTTCTTTATCCAGAATTGTTTCATATTGGCTGCGATCGATTGTTACCGCAGAAGTTTCCATCTCGGCTTGAGAAGAAGAAGCTTGTGAAGATCCTGCAAGCTCTACGGCCTCCACAGATCCAGAACCGCCTTCAAGTAGTTCATTCAACCAAGATTTAAACGTCAGTTGGCCATACAGCTTCACTAATTCGTCTTTATTTGGTTCCGCTTTCAGCAATGATTCTGGCGTTTCCTCAAGCTCAACATCCAATTTGATGGTCGCGAGCTCATACGAAAGCATGGCATTTTCTTTGTTGTCGATGAGCTTTTTCGCCATGGTTTTAGAACCACGGAAACCAAGCCCTGCAATATCATCGAGGTTTTCATACAACTTCGTCAGACCACCAATACCTTGCAGTAGTGCGGTCGCTGTTTTATCACCGACACCCGGTACACCAGGAATGTTATCTACTTTATCGCCCATCAGTGCTAAGTAGTCGATGATCAATTCAGGTGGAATGCCAAACTTTTCAACCACACCTTCACGATCCATTACGACGTTCGTCATGGTGTTGATCAAGGTAATGTTATCATCCACTAGCTGCGCCATGTCTTTATCACCAGTACTGATCAATACAGGCATGCCCTTTTGTGATGCTTGGTATGCTAACGTACCGATGACGTCGTCCGCCTCGACGCCAGGAACACAGATCAGCGGCAAACCCATTGCACGAATAACATTGTGTAATGGTTCAATTTGACAACGCAGGTCATCCGGCATTGGCGGACGATTCGCTTTGTATTCTGCATACATATCATCACGAAAGGTTTTTCCCTTTGCATCGAAAACCACCGCGATGCGCTCAGACGCAAACTGACGCATCATGCTGCGTAACATGTTCACGACGCCGTAAACGGCATTAGTTGGAATTTCACCATTGCTCATGGTGCCCGGGTAGGCGTGAAAAGCGCGATATAGGTAAGAAGAGCCGTCGATAAGGATCAACGGATTTTCAGGAATACTTGCCATAATTGTCTGTATCCAATTCAGTACTTGAGAGATCTGCCTAGGATGCCATGACTGCTGATCTGAATCTATCTTGTTCGCTCGATCTAGGTCGCGTAAATTTTTCCGACTTTATTCACGAAAACACCACCTCCTGTGGATAACTCTGTTTATAGAAATTATCCACTGGTTATCCAATAACAAAAAACACAAGAAAACACCAACCCAAACCATTGATTAATAACAACAAATTCGCATAACGGCGAGAAGATCAACGATCCTAAAATGATCATCGCATGTGGAAAAGATATTAATAGTGACGTCAAATAGAAATCGTAGAAAAGAAAAAAGCGACCCGAATGGGGTCGCCTAGCAGAAGTGGTAAAGCAAATTCTGTAAATAGAGCAGCTTAACCAAGAAGCTATAAATTACACTGGAAGCAATGTGAGCAATGTCGTGTCAAAAAGAATTCGTGCAAGTTCTCGGAAAAATGTTTCATCACTTCTCAACTTTCAGTTAATTAACTTCTGTTAATAAGTCACTCAACGTCCTTGTGAACTTTCCTCATTCCCTAAGACAGGTTTAATAATAATGATTCTCATTTCGTAGTCAACAGTTAAATGAGAAAAAATCTCATTTATTTTCACATTGCTTTAATGAAATGCACTCGAGATTCTCGAAGATTTACTTTTTCTTCAAACTTTTCAATTATATAGCCATTTCTCAATAACAAGCGAAGCATAGCCGGAAACTGGTTTCGAGATTTCACTTTTAATGTGTTGTAGCCTTGTTCTGCCACCCAATCCTCTTGAGCTTCCAAAAGCAGTTGTGCCACGCCTTCATTTCGAGCTTCAGGGACAACACCACCTAACCAGCTATAGAAAACACCATCCTCTAATTCGTAACCTATTTTGAAGCCGACAAACGTGCCATTTTTTTCTGCAACGAGGATTAAACTGTTTTTCTCTTCTAAACGTTGAGTCATGGAGTCTACCGTTTCTCCTTTCGAAAACTCGGTAACACGCGCCACAACTTGAAGTGCTTCTTCCAATGTGCCTTCACGAATCAGCATTGTCATTGTTCTCTTCTCCAAAATAAAAATACCCAAGCACCTTGGATTGTTACTGTTGTAATCCGCCTGAGGTTACTTGGGTATATACAGACGAACAACTCTTGTTGGTCTGGTATTTCTCACTGAGCGATAATTACTCTTCTGTCGCTTCCGGAGTACGATTTAGGTGTTGAGCAGTTTGTGCATTCTCTTCTGCCAACCACTCAGCAACGTCTTTCGCAAAGTACGTTAAGATGCCATCTGCACCTGCACGTTTGAAGCACAATAGTGATTCCATCACAATTTCACGCTCTTTGAGCCAGCCATTCATGATCGCCGCTTTATGCATCGCGTACTCGCCAGAGACTTGATAAGCAAATGTCGGTACTTGAAGTTCAGTTTTTACTCGGCGAACTACATCTAAGTATGGCATACCAGGTTTAACCATCACCATGTCCGCACCTTCATTGATGTCTAGCGCCACTTCGTGAATCGCTTCATCAATGTTTGCTGGGTCCATTTGGTAGTTTTTCTTGTTGCCGCCTTTTAGATTTGAAGAAGAGCCAACCGCATCACGGAATGGTCCGTAGTAGTTCGATGCGTACTTAGCCGAGTAAGCCATGATTTGAGTATGAATGTAGCCCGCGTTTTCTAATGCTTCGCGGATCTTACCAATTCGGCCATCCATCATGTCTGAAGGCGCGACTACGTCAGCACCCGCTTCTGCATGAGACAAAGCCTGCTTAACCAATACTTCTGTGGTTTCATCATTCATTACGTAGCCATCTTCATCGATGATGCCGTCTTGGCCATGTGTCGTGAATGGGTCGAGTGCCACGTCGGTGATTACACCAATTTGAGGAATGTGTTCTTTAAGCGCTCGTACTGCTCGCTGAACCAAACCTTCTGGGTTGTAGGCTTCAGTAGCACATAAGCTTTTAGCGTCTTGGTTTACGACAGGGAAAAGCGCGATTGCTGGAACGCCTAGATTTGCAAGGTATTGTGCTTCTTCTAGCATTAAATCAATCGACAAACGCTCTACACCCGGCATGGACTCCACGCTCTCACGACGATCTTTACCCATAAGAATGAACATTGGGTAAATCAGATCATTAACAGAAAGTTGGTTCTCAGCCATCAAACGACGACTAAAATCGTGCTTACGTAAACGACGCATACGGCGTGCAGGGAATGGACCTTGAATTGATACAGACACCATTTTCTCCTTGTCTGGACGGTTATGATGATCAAATCATCTGGTGAACAAAATCATATCACTCTTGATGCATGTTGCGAGTGACAATCTGGAAAAAGGTAATGAAAAAAACTGAAAATGACCCAGCACTCACACTCAAGTATACTTCGAATACGAAACCAACCATGAAGCACAGAGAGTAACGATGATCGATACCCACGCGCACATCTATGCTAGCGAATTTGATAACGACCGCGATGAAGTAGTACAACGCGCCTTAACGCAAGGCATTAATAAAATCCTGTTGCCAAACATCGATCTGGACTCAATTGAGCCCATGCTAAAAACCGAAGCGGCATATCCTGACGTATGCCACTCAATGATGGGGCTGCACCCTTGCTATGTGGATAACAACGTTGAACAAACGTTGGAGATCATCCGCGGTTGGTTTGAGAAACACAAGTTTATTGCGGTGGGCGAAATCGGTATCGACCTATATTGGGATAAAACCTATCGTGCTGAGCAAGAAATGGCGTTCGTAGCTCAACTTAACTGGGCAAAAGAGATGGATTTACCGGTCGTTATCCACACTCGTGATTCGATTGGAGAAACACTCACTTTGCTGCAACAAGAGCAAGATGGTCGTCTGCGTGGTGTATTCCACTGTTTTGGAGGCGGCTTAGAAGAAGCACAAGCAATCAATGAGCTAGGCTTCCACTTAGGCTTAGGTGGCGTATCAACCTTTAAGAATGGCGGGATGGATAAAGTCATTCCACATTTGGATATGCAGTGGGTCATTTTAGAAACCGACTGTCCATATTTAGCGCCGGTGCCACACCGTGGTAAACGTAATGAACCAGCCTACACTTCTCTCGTTGCACAACGTGTTGCCGACTTGCGTGATGTCGACATCGCAACCATCGATGCCATAACGACTGAGAATGCCAAAAAGCTGTTTAATATTTAGTTCACGAGAATTGAAAAAAGCGACGAAATCAACGTCGCTTTTTTATCACCTAAACTATTGAATGAACGATTCAACCCGTTGAAATAGTAGAACAATCCATACAAAATTATTGATAAACATAATAATTAACTAGCAACTCTACTTACTTCTCATATCGTCACTTTACTTCGTCCGCTTTGCAAAACTGTCGACAACTCGACACATTATTTTTCTATACTGATTTACGCCCATTAATTAGCGCAAATGTAAAACAGCATGAATATGGAAATTGAAGTGTGTACACATGGTGCTTACTTACAACGCGTACCGCGCAGTTTTTTTCAAAAGCTGCTGGGCATCAAGGAAGTATACGTATGCACAAAATGTGGTTACGTCATGAAAGTTAAGTAATTAGCCCAAGAAAAAACCAACCGCAAAAAAAAGCGGCTCAATTGAGCCGCTTTTCACATCTAGATTAGCCTTATTCTTCGGTTTCCGCTTCTACTTCTTCGCTTCGACGAGTATAAAAACGCGCGAAGAACAAACCGACTTCAAACAGTAAACACATCGGAATAGCGAGTAAGGTTTGCGAGATCATGTCTGGTGGCGTTAACACCATACCTACGACAAACGCAGCCACTATAATATAAGGACGTTTCTGTCTTAAATCTTCTGGTGTAGTGGCCCCAGTCCAACACAACAAAATAATCGCAACAGGCACCTCGAATGCGATACCAAACGCCATAAATAGCGCCAGCACAAAGTCGAGATAACTCGAGATATCAGTTGCAAACTCTACTCCACCAAGAGAGATGGCGGTAAAGAAGCCAAACACCAATGGAAATACCACGAAGTAGGCAAATGCCACTCCACAGTAGAACAATAGCGAACTAGAGAACAGCAGTGGCATGATCAATCGACGTTCATGCTTGTACAAACCTGGCGCTACAAATGCCCACACTTGATACAAGATAAACGGCACCGCAATAAATACCGAAGCGATTAACGTCAACTTCAGTGGCGTGAAAAAGGGTGAAGCCACATCCGTAGCAATCATGGTTGCGCCTTCAGGTAGACGCTCTACTAAAGGTGCGGAAACAAACTCGTAAATGTGGTTAGAGAAATAAATTAGTCCGACAAACACCACCAACACTGCCAAAATTGAGCGCAGTAGTCGGTTGCGAAGCTCCAACAAATGACTAATTAAAGGTTGTGTCTGCTCGACGGTAGACATGGCAAACCTCTTATTAAAAACCAGATCAAAAAGGAGCTACCAATCACTAGTAGCTCCTCCTAATGAGACTATTCGGCTTTCTTATCTGCCGCTGTAACCTTGCTCTCTTGCGCTTTCTCTACCTTTTCTGCTGCTGGCTCTGTTTTTACAGGCTCAGCCTCTGAATCGGTGTTCTTTGCGTAAGGACGATTTACAGATTGCGCTGCCTTCTTCAACTCTTCAACTGAAGATTTCAACTCAGGGGACAAATCATCCATCCCCATTTGTTCTGCTTTGCGCAAGTTTTCTTGCAGCTCTTGGACTTTCAGCTCGTGTGACAATTCGTCTTTGACGCTATTTGCCATACTCTTAGCGGCACCGATAAAGCGAGACACGCTGCGAATAGCATGAGGCAAACGCTCCGGCCCAAGAACGACCAGACCAACAACAGATATTAATACCAGTTCCCAAAAACCGATATCAAACACGTTTTACGCCTGCTCTTTGTCTTTTTTCGTTTCAGGAGCAGCTTCTTTTTTCTGCTGCTCTTCTAGACTTTTTGGTTCGAAGTCTGCGTCTTTGTCATTTTTCGCAGGTTCATCTTCGCTCATCGCTTTTTTGAAGCCCTTAACGGCACCACCCAGATCGCCACCGATACCGCGTAGTTTCTTTGTTCCGAATAGCAATACAACAATTACAGCAATGATTAGAAGTTGCCAAACACTGATACCACCCATTCTCTTTACCTCGGGTCTTTAAACAAACAAAAATATTTCAAGAGTTTAACGTCTATTGACGATAAGCTCGCCAACTAAGCAGCCAAAATGTGACACCTGCGATACCGCAGGCCAACGAAAGCTGCTCAAAAGCATCGTTCACCAATATTGCCGAGCATACGACTAAAGTCGCGCCAACGCCAAAAAAAAACTTTCCTGTCGCCTGCTGGCGCTTGCTCTGGCGATACCCTTGATAAAGCTGATCCATACGTTGATTCATCGCTTTACCTTGTTTCAGGCTATCGTAAAGTAGCTCTGGCAGTTCAGGTAATTTCTCTGCCCAAAATGGTGCGCGGTCTTTAATCGCATTCACTAGAGCTTGCGGCCCAACTTGATTCATCATCCATTCTTCCAGGAATGGTTTTGCGGTCTCCCACAAATCAAGTTGAGGATATAGCTGCCTACCAAGCCCTTCCACGTACAACAGCGTTTTTTGCAACAGTACAAGTTGTGGCTGAACCTCCATATTGAATCGACGTGCCGTGTTGAACAAATTCAACAACACATAACCAAAGGAGATTTCGCACAATGGCTTAGCAAAAATAGGCTCACACACAATGCGAATCGCGAACTCAAACTCATCGACATTGGTATCCGCAGGCACCCAACCTGAATCCACATGTAACTCCGCCACTCGGCGGTAGTCACGATTGAAAAACGCCAGGAAGTTTTCCGCCAGATAACGCTTGTCTTCGCTATTAAGTGTACCAACGATTCCGCAATCTAGCCCTATCCACATTGGGTTCTCTGGATGTTCGGGTTTGACGAACACATTACCCGGATGCATATCGGCATGAAAAAAGCTGTCTCGGAACACCTGAGTGAAGAACACACTCACACCGCGTTCCGCGAGCAATTTCATATTGGTGCCATTTGCTTTCAAGCCTTCAATATCAGAGACTTGAATGCCATATATTCGCTCAGAAACCATGACAGTTTCATTACTGAAGTCGGGAAAAACTTCAGGAACATACAATTCTTCGCTGCCCTCAAAGTTGCGGCGCAACTGAATGGCATTCGCCGCCTCACGTCGCAAGTCGAGTTCATCAAGCAGGGTTTTCTCGTACTCACGCACGACTTCAACTGGTTTTAAACGACGTGCTTCAGGCATCGCTCCGGCGACTATACGCGCCATTCGGTGCATCAGTTTTAGATCTGAATCAATGACTGGGCGAATATCTGGGCGGATAACCTTTAATACCACTTCTTGGTTAGTGTCTTTTATGCGCGCAGTATGTACCTGAGCAATCGACGCAGACGCCAGTGGTTTGATATCAAACTCGGTAAACCATTTTTCTAACGGACCACCTAATGCTTGCTCCATCTGCTTTTTTGCCAACTCGCCATCAAAAGGAGCGACTTGGTCTTGAAGTAAAGCTAGGGGATCAGCGATATGCGGAGGAAATAAGTCACGGCGCGTCGACATCATCTGACCGAACTTAATCCAAACCGGCCCCAGCTCTTGCAGTGCTAAACGCAGACGTTCACCGAGTGGTTTTTCTGGGTGCTTGTTCTTAATCCAAAACAAGCTTTTGCGCAGTAAAAGCGGCGCTTTGGTCAGTTGGTGATCGGGAAGCAGCTCATCTAAGCCGTATTCCAGTTGTACTTTGGCGATGTGGTATAAGCGCTTTAGTTCTGCTGGCGTCATGGTTTCTCCAATGCAGGCTTATCTGCATCCAGCTTATTCAGCAAAGCCGTTAAACGAGCTTCAATGCGAGAAGCCTGGCTGCGAACCTCATCAACTTGGTCGCAAAAATAGGCCACTTCTAACGGAGCGGGAGCCAGTTTCCATTCTTCAGTCACTACTTGCGCAAGATGACGCTGGTGTTTTTCTGCTTGAGACGCAAGAAAGTTGCCGATGTTTTTTGAACCTTGCACAAAGGTATGTGCGGCGACATCGCCAGTCACGCGAGACAACCACTCTTCAACATCTGGTTTGCAATCCACCATCAACTGAGAGAATTTCTGCGCCAATTGAATATCGCCTTCGAGTTCAAGTTTATCTTGTTTAATAAGACGAGTGATGTTGGCCTGATCGCGCAGCTCTGGTAACACACTCAAGTTGAGCGATAGATAGCAGTTAGGCTGCCCTTCGTAATGACCGAGCACATCAATTTGCTGACTAAAAACGAATGTCAGTGTTTTATTGATCTCTTTCAGGTGAACTTGAATAACTTGACCTTTTAGACGCGCTAAACGACGGCCCAATGCAGGGTCGTCTTTGATCAGTGTATTCAGTGACGTTTCAATCACAGCGGTGATAAGTGGTTCAAATGGCATGCCGTTAACCCTTAGAATTTATAACCGCGATGCAAAGCCACAATACCACCAGTTAAGTTGTAGTATTTGGTGTTTTCAAAACCTGCTTCTTGCATCATGCCTTCCAGCGTTTCTTGGTCTGGATGCATACGGATTGACTCCGCTAGGTAGCGGTAACTCTCTGAGTCATTCGCAACTAGCTCACCGATTCTCGGCAACAAGTGGAATGAATATGCGTCGTATACTTTCGATAACGGCTCTAGCACTGGTTTTGAAAATTCCAACACCAATAGACGGCCGCCTGGCTTCAGTACGCGGAACATTGAACGAAGCGCTTTGTCTTTGTCAGTCACATTACGCAAACAAAAACTGATGGTGATGACATCAAAATAATCATCTGGGAACGGCAGTTCTTCTGCGTTGGCTTGAACGTAATGCACGTTACCCACAATACCGTTATCACGCAGTTTATCGCGACCAACGTTAAGCATTGAGTTATTGATATCGGCAAGGATGACATGGCCTTCATCGCCAACAATGCGCGAGAATTTCGCCGTCAAATCCCCCGTACCACCACCTAGGTCAAGAATACGTTGGCCAGGGCGAGCGCCACTACAATCGATAGTGAAGCGCTTCCAAAGGCGGTGAATACCACCTGACATCAGGTCATTCATGATGTCGTATTTTGTTGCCACGGAGTGGAATACTTCGGCAACCTTAGTCACTTTTTCGTCTTTTGCCACTGTAGAGAAACCAAAGTGAGTGGTTTCATTCTCTAACGCTGTATTGGATTGCAAACTTGTGTCCGTCATTCTAATTCCTCTTAGGCAGCGCTTTCCTCTACGGGGCGTTTGTTGACAAATAAAATCGCCCACTGCACTGCGGGCGATTAGTTTACTTTATCCTCAGCCGGATGTCTTTCTACTAACGGGTCATTTTCTGAAAATGCATCACTCTGCGCTAACTGCGCGAGGTCGGAAGAAATCGGTCGTTTAATTTCAACTCCCAAGTGTTTAAAGCTTTCGGCTTGGCGAATCACATTTCCGCGCCCTGTGGCAAGCTTGTTCATCGCACCTTGATAGCTTTGATTCGCCTTATCCAGCGCACCGCCGAGCCCCTCCATGTCGTCTACAAACAATCGTAATTTGTCGTAGAGTTTTGTCGCACGCTGCGCAATCATTTTGGCGTTTTCATTTTGGCGTTCATTGCGCCATAGATTATCAATGGTGCGCAGTGCCACCAGCAACGTTGTTGGGCTCACCAAAATGATGTTTTGCTCCATCGCGTCTTTGATCAAACTTGGATCGGCTTGAATCGCGACTTGGAACGCCGGCTCAACCGGGATAAACATCAGAACATAGTCCAAACTCTGAATACCTTTGAGTTTGTGGTAGTCCTTCATACTTAACCCTTTGATATGTGCACGTAGAGCAGCTAAGTGCGCATTCAAAGCCTGATCGCGCTCAGCATCAGTTTCGGCGTTGAAGTAGCGCTCATAGGCAACCAGCGCCATTTTAGAATCCACAACCACTTGTTTGTTTTGTGGGAGATGCACAATGACATCAGGTTGGTAACGCTTGCCTGCTTCATTTTGTAAGTTCACCTGAGTCTGATATTCGTGCCCTTCACGCAAGCCAGATTCGGCAAGTACCCTAGCGAGCACCACTTCGCCCCAGTTACCTTGCTGTTTGTTGTCCCCTTTCAACGCTTGGGTCAAATTAACCGCTTCGCGCGTCATTTGCTCGTTCAAACGTTGCAGGTTTTTCAGCTCATGCACTAGGGTATGGCGCTCTTTAGCTTCTTGGCTAAAGCTGTCATTAACGTGCTTTTTGAACCCTTCTAACTGTTCTCTAAGCGGTGACAACAAGCCTTCTAAACTCTGACGGTTTTGCAAATCGACCTTCGCGGTTTTTTCTTCAAACAATTGGTTGGCCAAGTGCTCAAATTGTTGTTTCAAGCGTGCTTCCGCTTGTTCTAAAATTTGCAGTTTTTCGGCATTAGCTTGGTTAATTTGCTCATGGCGAGCTTGCTGTTCACGCAGCTGCGTTTCTAGACGTGATTTGTGTTCACGCATTTGACCAAGCTCATCAAAGTATTGCTGGCGCTCTTGCTTTACAGCCTCGAAGTAACGCAGTTTTTCCATTGCTGCCATCAGCTTTCCATGTGTTTGGCGTACTTCAAACGCGGCTTTATCGCGCTCATCATCTAATTCATCCAACTCTTGCTGGGCATCGGCAAGGCTTTGCTTGACCTGTTCAAGTTGCTGTTGATGAAGCTGTTTTTCTGAAAAAAGTTGTTGCTCGAGAAGCTGAGTTTGGGTGATAAAACGCTGTTTCACCCACCAACCGGCAGCGACACCACTAAGCGTGGCAGCACAAAGAGAAGAGAGAATGAGAGATTGGTACTCAAGAATCCATTGCATAATAGCGAGTTAGCCTGTGTTTTGTATCTATAACAATGGTATTTAGACACTGGATAAATGTCCAGTTTGTTGGATGAAAAATCCTCGCATACACTAGGCCTTCCTATAATATTCTTTCTTCCGCTCAAATTATCCAAACCGAGCGGCACATCATCACGCAGAGGCATCATGAACGAGCGTCGCGCCCTAGGATTTGGGCTCTCAGCAGTATTACTTTGGTCTACCGTTGCAACCGCATTTAAACTCACGCTGGCAGAATTTACGCCGATTCAAATGCTATGCATTGCCAGCATCGTCTCTGCGATTGCACTAACAGTAATCTGTGGTGTGCAAGGTAAACTGGGCCAGTTAAGCGCTACATTTTTCTCAAACCCTTGGTATTACCTACTGCTTGGGTTGATTAACCCTTTGGCGTATTACGTTATTCTGTTCAAAGCATATGACTTGCTGCCCGCATCTCAGGCTCAAGCGATCAACTACAGCTGGGCCATCACCTTAACGCTAATGGCCGCTGTTTTCTTAGGACAAAAGATCCGTGGTAAGGACTGGCTGGCTTGCGGTTTTAGTTATGTCGGCGTGATAGTGATTGCCACACAAGGCAATCTTTTAGGCATGGAATTTGAGAGCCCGTTGGGTGTTGGCCTTGCGCTGCTATCAACACTGCTGTGGGCCGGTTACTGGATTTTAAATACCAAAAATAAGGCCGACCCTGTGGTTGGCGTTCTGCTCGGCTTTTTGGTCGCTATTCCATTCGCCATTGGTTTAAGTCTTTATGAAGGTGCGAACTGGCAGATGATCTCAGCTAAAGGCTGGGCAGCGGTGACGTATGTCGGACTGTTTGAAATGGGGATCACTTTCGTTTTGTGGCTGAGCGCACTCAAATCAACGCAAAACACCGCGCGTATCAGTAATCTGATCTTTGCTTCTCCATTTATCTCACTCATGTTGTTAGCTACCATCATCGGCGAAGAAATTCATCCTTCAACCTTGATTGGCCTGGTATTGATCATCAGTGGCTTAGTCATTCAGCAAGTCTCATGGGGCAAGAAAACCAAAGCGGTAAACGCTTCTTAATCACCTATCAAAAGCCCTAAAAAACGATGCAATAAGTTGGATAAAAAAGAGATATAGATAACATTTTAATGATAGAAAGCACTTTACGCTGCTAGGATTTAGCTACGCGTTGGATACGATACTCACAAAGCCCAATAGCTTACGCTAGATTCTAATATAATTACCTTTGGGCGATTTAGGACTCGTTATTAATTATGTTTCGCTTCGCTATTCCTTCGCCTTTGATGGCAGACTGGCAACACGTTCTGCGACAATGCTGTGATGTAACTCAAGCTCAGGGACAGCTTTATACTCTGAGCGATACTCAGCAGTGGCTATCGACTGAGGTGTCCACCTCAACCCAAAATCATCGTGCTATCATCGATGTGATAACGCAAGTTGTCGATCACTTTACGCCGACAGATTTTACAGTTAGCCATACCCCCTTTGAAGAGCAAACCTTGAGCATTGGACCGATTTGGCTACCTAATGGCGAATTGCTTGCCGTACTGACACTGACTCACCCTAATGATCAATCAACGGTTGTTTCGGCATGGCTAAGCGCAATGGCGGGGCGGATCAGCTTTGATATCAACTTGCACTGTCAGCAAGAACAAACGCGACATCAAAGCGCGGAAATAAAGCCAACACCAACACTACAAGAGTTTATCGACTGCCTTGAAGACCACGTATGGATAAAAGGCATGGATGGTCTTTATTCGATGACCAACCGAAGCGTAGAAAATGCGTGGCAAAAAACCAACAGTGAAATCATTGGAAAAGACGATTTTGCTCTGTTTAGCCATGAACGTGCGGAAAAATTCATTGATGCCGATAAATTGGTGGTAGCCACGGGCACGCAAAATATTGTTGAAGAATGCCGTCAAATTGATGAAAACAATAACCCCACTTGGCTAGAAACCATTAAGTCTCCTGTCCGTGATCATGCGGGAAACTTAATCGGCATTCTGGGGATGACACGTAACATCACCCGCCGAAAAATGGTAGAAACGCAGCTCTCCTTAGCGTCCCAAATTTTCAACAATTCGCAAGAAGGCATGGTCATTACAGACCGCAATGCCAACATCATTGATGTAAACACGGCTTTTACCCAAATTACAGGCTACCGCTCTGAAGAGGTGATAGGAAAAAACCCACGAATTCTGCGCTCAGGCCATCATGATCAAGGTTTCTATAAACAGTTGTGGCATCAACTCGAAAACAAAGGCCAATGGAAAGGCGAATTCATCAACAGAAAGAAAGATGGCAGCATTTATCCGCAATTAGCGACCATTAGCGCCGTAATGGACGATAAAAACCACCTTATTAACTACATTTGTGTGTTTGAAGATATCTCTGTGCGTAAGGCACACGAAGAAAAGCTGCAACGCATGGCTTTTTACGATCCATTAACCAATCTACCCAATCGCACCCATTTACTCAGCTTACTCGAACAACACATCGAAACCGGACACAAAAACCAGCAGACGTTTGCCACCCTATTCTTAGATATCGACCATTTCAAACACATCAACGATAGCATGGGCCACTTCTGTGGTGACCAATTGCTGTCTAAGTTAGCGATTCGTCTGCAAGATGTTCTTCACCTCAATGCGCATGTGGCTCGCATTGGCGGCGATGAATTTGTGATTATTTTGCCAGACATCCATAGTGATGTTGCCTTATTGGAAACCGTCGGCGATATTCTAAGCGTATTCCAGCAACCATTCGACTTGGCAAATCACGACTCACTTCGTGTCTCGACCAGTATTGGTATTGCCTTGTACCCAAGAGACGGTCAAGACAGTGAAACCTTACTGAAAAACGCAGACACTGCGATGTACTTAGCGAAGAAAAATGGACGCAACGGCTACGCGTTTTACTCACCGGATTTGACCGATAAATCCGTATCCCATGTACGCATTCAATCCGCTTTACATCAAGCAATAGAAAAACAACAACTCCGGTTAGAATTCCAACCGCAATACAACTTGGAACAAAATACGATTGTCGGCGTGGAAGCTTTATTACGCTGGCAGCATCCAGAGTTTGGCCTTGTACCACCAGCAGACTTTATTCCAATTGCAGAAAAAACAGGGCTGATTCAAAGCATTGGTGAGTGGGTGTTACAACAAGCTTGTTTGCAAGGTAATGCTTGGCTAGACCAGGGCATCGAGTTTGGCAAAATCGCCGTCAATGTTTCTGCGTTGCAGCTTCAGCAGTCAAATTTCATTCAGCGATTAAGTACTATCCTCGATAACACCGGATACCCTGCCCAACGGTTAGATTTGGAGATCACAGAGAGCTTTTTACTGATCGACCCTCAACAAGCCATTGCATCGTTAAATCAATTACGAGAGCTGGGTATTGAGATTTCTCTGGATGACTTTGGAACTGGCTATTCGTCTTTGTCTTACTTGAAAGGTTTGCCAATCAACAAACTGAAAATTGACCGCTCATTTGTCAGTGATGTCCCAAGTAATAGCGACAGCAACGCGATTGTGAATGCCATTATTGCCATGGGAAAAACGCTGTCGTTGAAAGTCGTCGCGGAAGGGATAGAAACTCGGGAACAAGCCGATTATTTATTCGAAAAAGGCTGTATTTATGGTCAGGGATATTTATTTAGTCAGCCAGTGAGCGCTGAAAAACTGTTTCGTTGAACCAGCTTGCTCCTCAAGTCACTCTCGCGGTGCCACGTCCGCGGAAATGATTTGTTTTGCTTGATTTTGGGTTGATTGGCATAGCTCTAGACGATCAACCAAAATATTGATACAAACCAGCAACGGCACACCGATCAATAGTCCCATTCCGCCCCAAAGCCAGCCCCAAAAAACAAGCCAAACAAAAATCACTAACGGGTTTAAGTTAAACCTTTTCCCCAATAGTGTTGGTGTAACAAACTGACTTTCAATCAAATTGAGCAGTAAATAGATAGACACCACCGTCAGCATAAAACTGACCGACTCCAACTGAAGATAAGCAACAAAGCCAAAGCTCACCATGGATATGACAGGGCCGAGGTACGGCGCAAAATTCATCACGCCTGCAAATGCGCCCCATAGAAATGGATCTTCAAGGCCTAGAACAAAAAACACGGCCCCGACACTCAACCCCAACCCCGCATTCACTAAAGTGATGGTGCCAATGTATCGAGATAGGTCTTTCTGTAGCGCTTTGACCAACTCAATCGCTTGGCGCTGTTTGGCGAACCCATGTAAGTAAGACACTGACTTTCGAAATAAGCTTCGTCCATGATTGAGCATAAAGTAAACCATAAACAGCACGATCATCGCTTGTGTCAAAATCGTCGGCGTAGTGGTCGCGAGCGTTTTTACCAAAGAAAAGACGGTGTTGTTCCCGACCTCATCCATACTCATATCATTGGCGATATTCAATGGAGTATTAAGGTGATCAGCCGAAGCTTTAGTAACTTCGCTTACTTCTTGCGACACATTTTTCACGATACTGGGCAGCTCAGACCACCATTGCTTGGCGGGCTCCGACATGGCGGCAAGACCAATAATTGAGGCGCCAACGAGGAATGACAGCGTCAACACGACGGTAATAGCACGTGGTAAACCTTTGTCTTCAAGATAATTAATGAAAGGACTGCACAGCAGAGAAATAAAGGTGCTAAGCACAATAGGTAACAATATTGGCTTGGCAAAATACAGCCCTGGGACGAGTAACAGGACGAGAAGCGTTGCACCAATCGCAGTGTTGGCAGGAATGTTCAATTTCGCTGTCATAATAAGCTCAGAATCGGTAAGAAAATTTTGCGGTGAAATCCGCTATTAGAGTGGTTCGCCCTCTGTCGTAGCAGCGTTGCTTACTTGTGTTGCTGCATTTCCATTTTGCTCCGCATCTGACTCATCCAGAGAAGCTGCCGCGACCGGCTTTGTGAGCGAATCGGTAATATCAGACACGCTGCTAACCAATAGCCCCATTGACGAAATAGAAGAAGTCAGTCGAGACAATCGACCTGCTTTTGCTGCGGTAACGGCAACGACAGCACTAATGCCTAATGTCGTCCAAGGGTTTTCTCTCACAAACTTCTTGGTGGTAAACGTGAACATTTCCATCGACAAACAGCATTGCTCTAGAGACGCTTTACCTTCCATCCGCTTGATCCGCATGGCTCGATTGAGCTTTTGTAGCGAGCGCATCCCACCCCTCCTGTAATTGTTCTGTCGTATTTTTGAATCCAAGAAATCCAACTAAACGCTTCTGCCACCAGGCTAAAGCAAATAATGCCAAGCCTAATGATGTGATAAATACACCCACGGCAACATATACGTTGGCAGTTAACTGATAAGCCACCACCCCAGAGGCAAGGCACAAACTGAATACGAACAATACCGACAATAGGGTAAAAACAACGGTACACAGCAAAATCTGACGCACTGCGGACACGTTAACTTTCATCTCCAAGAGGAACAAATCCAACGTTGAACCTGACCATGCTTTTAGCGATTTCGTCAGTTGGTCCAATTGCGCAAGAATGCTGCTCAAACCATTAATGGTTTGTTGGATATCCTGTTCTTCTGCCCCATCAGGGGCTCGGCCGCTGTCTGAAGCCGCCGAGCCTGATTGCTGATTGGTAACTTGCCCTGAGTTATTCATGTGAAGCCTCGCCTTTCTGTTGTGTGGCTTAATCCTTGGTGACCACTATTATTTGATCAGCTTCGAAACCGCCCAACCAGCAAGGAAGGCACAGCCTATGCTCAGCAATGGGCGCTCCTTGATTACATTTTCTGCCGACTTAGTCGCCTGCTGAACTTGCTGTGCACCTACATCCAGCTTCTCTTTGGCTTGGTCTTTCATCGCGCCAACGGCTTCCGTCGTGGCTTGTTCCGCTAAGTGATATGCTTCTTCTAACTGCTCTTGAGGTTTTACTGTGCTTTCTTTTGTAGTAGCCATAACTAGCCTCCATTAATGAGTTGAATAGTGAATCAAGTGAAACAATGTTTGACCTCACTTACTCCCTACAAAGCCATATCCATGCCAGAATTTTAAGTTATTGTTTTTTATTGATTTTATTTTTATTTTGATAAAAAGCCGTATCTGTACGTGTAATTCTTTCCAGGCTTTCCCCGCCATTCTTGTAATTTTTTCTTAGCGCCTTACCGACTGTTAGCAAGTTATTGCAAAACAAGATATTAAGTCACTGATTAATAAGACTTAAAGTTCATTGGCATACAACCTGCAACTGAAGACGAAACATCGTGTTTGTATTCCATACGCTCAAACACCCCTATCACCAGTAAATAAGGAGTGGCATATGAAAAATGAAAACATCGCCTCAATCATTGAGCTTATCGAAAGCGGAAATGAAATTTACAACAAGGCCATCGAGAACATCGACAACACTTCTTTGAATAATGTGTTGGTAGAACTGCTCAGAGTACGTGAGCGTGCAGTCATTGAGCTCACTCCCTACTCTCTAGCAAGTAACAATGAAGAATCTGCCGACGACACTCCGGTTTCCTACACCATCAAGGCGCGTGAGGTCTACAGCGACGTGATGAAGGAAGTGTCCTCTGACAAAGAGTCTATGTATTTAGAACAGCTTGAAGGTGTCGAAAGCAAGGTACTCAAAGAGATTGAGAATTTGATTACTTCCCACCCAGAGCAGGCGGATAACTCGGTTCTGCTGAAAGTTCGTAGCGATATAAAAAGCTGCAAAGAAAAACTCAGCAGCATCAGCCTTATTAGCTAAAACTTGGTGGTCGCCTTTGCAATAAAGCTCAGTATTGAGCAAAGAAATGGCCAACTTGCTTTGGCCATTTCTGACAAGCCCACAGGCGCATTAACATAACCATCACGAGAAATGTCCCACGACAATAGTCATAAATAAAGAGGTCACTATGACATTGGATAACAATCGAGTAAGGGAGCTACTCGTAAAAATGACACACCATCGCCAAACGTGTTTGCCTCTCGTTAACCCGCAATCACATATGACACTCGCAAGAGCGGCATATCGATTCGTGAAAATAGAAAAAGTGATGATCAAAAAGATGGCGAAGCTGTTCTTCGATCAAGATGGTGAACAATTCATTGCAGAAAATGCCACCGAATACGGCGTTGCCGAGTTAGGCAATTACAAAGAAATGCATTTTATGAATAAACTACTGTTAGATGATTTAAAAGCCCTGCTTAGAGCCATTGACGACACCAACTTAACCGCACTTGTTTCTTATTGGTTAGCTGCTTTACAAGTTGAAAACGATGAAATTGAAAAGCACTTACCTCAGGGTGAGTAATTGTACTCGCCCTTCTTTCTTTCACTTTGTTTAAACCACATCCCCAATCAACCTAGTAAAAGGTGCAGATAGAAAAAAGCCGCTGCATCTACGCAGCGACCTTGATAGCCTTTTTACGACGCACACCAAATCATCAAACAACACAGAAAAAGCGCCATGTAGAATACGAAGCAAATGGCGCGTTATCCGCGGATTATCTGTGTTAAAGCGAAGCTGATTTACGTCTCTGGCTTGGAACAAATACGTTCAATGACTTTGGACGCAGCTTGATTGCCAGTTGCTCATCAGAATACAGTTCACCATCAATCACATACTCAATCGGTTTATTCGCAGAAATAGTGACGCTCTGAGCCGTCGCGTATTGAAAATGTGTCGATTCTTCCTGTGCGCCTACGCTCGTTAATGTCAGATCCGACAATGCGATAAGACGTCCGCCTAAAGACTCGGTGTTATCTAAATATGTGATATGCAGCTTGCCATCATCAGGCTGCGGCGCATCACCACCTTGGGCAAGCAACGTACTAAATGGAGCGATATTCGCAACGACAAAACTATGGACTTCAAGCGTTTGTGTATTATTGTCGTGGTTTCCATCTCCAGTTGGAGCATCTAACGAAACGGTTAAAGCTTGCGTTTCTTCCGCCACTACAGCATTAAAAAAGCCGGTGAGGTAAGCGAGTTGTCCAAAAACATTTTTCTCTTCTCGCTGAGCGTGCTCGATCATTTTCTGTTCTAGCCCAATGCCTAAGACCAATAAAATAAGCCGCTGATTACATTCCGCAGTATCAATACGTTGGCAGTGTCCGCCAAGCAACGCTTCACACGCTTTTTCGACCGGTGAGAATTTTGCGCCAACGCCATAGAGCACATGACATAACGCATTGGCAGTTCCGAGCGGAACAATACCGAGTTTGAGGTCGGTATCCACCAATTGGCTCGCCACCTCTGTTACTGTGCCATCGCCACCAGCTACGATGATTTGCTTAGCTCCACTTTCTTTTGCCTGTTGTGTTAGCTGCTCGGCGCTGAGGTTTGTGGTGGTTTGATGAATACTCAAGCGATATTTTTTGGTTAGTTCACGAATCAAGTGCTGTTCGTTTTCCTCCCATTTGCCGCCACCTGCAACAGGGTTAACCACCATCCAAGTGGATTGATCCAGCCCCAGTACGCCTTTTTCACTGATCGCTCGTAACGTCCTAATCTGTAATTTATTCAATCTCGCGGTACTGCGTACGTCATTGATTTTTTTCATCACGGATTCAACCGTCAGTGACGGGTCTTTGCTCAGTAAATACGCCGCCACAACAAACACTGAACGACCACGCCCTAACGCACAATGCACAACCACTGCCCGCGAGCACGAGATTTGAGTATCAATCCAGTTAATCGCATGGCGAAGGCGCTCTAGCGTCGGGGCTTTGTGGTCGAGTACCGGAATCGAAAGGTAATGAAACTGCTTGTCGGTCATCGCACTTTCAAGGCCTGCAAATTCTGCGGTGACATCGACAATACAAGAGATTTCATTGGATTCGAGAAAATCTAAGTCACTCTGAAACAAACGGCGAGATAGGTATAAATTGTCGCTGACTTTTTGGATTGGAGGCACTGTATCACGCCGTCTTTCCCAGGCGTTATACGCTCTAGCCCCCAATAGAAATGGGATGAATGCCCAGCGAATCCACCTGACAATCTTGCCATCTTGGTTTTTTCTAAAAATAGAGGGAATGTCGAATACGTAGGCTACGCTGACCAACGCTAAAGAAAGAGATATCCACAAGAACAGCAGACTAACGATAATTTGAGGCGTATATATAGCGGCCAATAAACTGATCAGAGCGCCAAGAATATAATATTTGATGATAAACATTCGCTCTCCTTGCCTTCAGCGAGTGCACTTTTTAGTGGAAGTTAGAATACGCGGGGGATTGAGCTTGGATACATGAACTTGAGTAAACGCCTTGATTGAGTGCCTTCCCGTGCCGAAATGGCACGAAAAGGTCCAACACTCTACCTAGCTTGCCATCTCTTCAACATAACCATCCGCTAGTTTCATTTTCTGCTTATCGGTCATTACCTTACCGGCTAACTGGAAGAAACGCTGCTCTTCTTCCTCAAGATGGTGCAACACTTTGTGACGCAAGGTTTTCATTAGGTTGAGCCACGCTGGCGAGCTCATATCGGTTGCATCAAGCTGTGCAATCACTTTATCAATTTCATGATGCTCTGCGATGCCATGGCGAGTGAGATCAATGGTCTTATCGCTATCTATTAAAGGCGCGTAGAAAAATCGCTCTTCTGCCGCTGCGTGCTGTTCGAGTTCCTCTTTAAGGTTGTGGTAAAACTCTTCACGAGCGGGGGAATCTCCAGACGTTTCCATCAGAGCATCGAGTAAAAGGCGCTGCTTTTCATGACTCTCTTTCAGTACATCAAATATGTTTTTCATCTTTGACTCCTTATCTGATTGTAAACAATTGGGACAAAAGGAAGGGCGGTGATTGACCGCCCCTCTCTTACATAGCTATGCGTAAAAACCTAACCTGATTCGGCTAACAATCTTGGTCTTCAGCGTTTAGGTTTTCTTTAATGTTTTCACATTCATCTTCAATCGCATTTTGGGTTTCTTCGGCGGCTTCATCTATCTTTTTGCCGGCCTGTTCCATTGGCCCTTCTTCACTACAAGCTGCCAACGCAAACACCAAACCGAATACTGCGGCGATACGGTAAATAAATGACGTAAGTCGCATGGAATCTCCTATCTATTTACGTTTTTTCTTCCCAGCAGAACAATCACTATTGATACAATTAATGACAATAGGAATAGGTAAAATATCACTTGCGCGATAGAGGCAGCAGCTCCTGCAATACCGGTAAAGCCTAATAGTGCAGAAATTAGTGCCAGTGCCAGAAAAATAAACATCCAACGAACCATAGTGTTACCTCCTAATAAAAGTGGGTTAAATCACTCGGCTCGCTATTATTGAACCACTTCTAGCTTATCAATCACCTTATTTACGTCATTGGTGTTATTTGCAATTGAAATTGCAAGATCATGCTCCGCATCTGAATTAACTTTACCTGCCAACGTTACCGTTTTGCGTTCTGTCGTTACATCAATATCCGTACCACTCACATTGGTATCCATTAGTAGGCGCGTTTTAACTATAGTCGTGATTTTAGAATCGGTCAGTGTAGCTAAAGCTTCTGAATCAGTTTCTTTCTTGCCTTCATTCACTACTGACAATTCGTTGTTTACTTTTTTCACACCATCAAGACCAGTAACAAGCTCTTCGGCAAGTGATTTTTCAAGATCATTGTTTACCGAACCAGAAAGGGTAACGACCTGATTCTCTACATCGGTATTGATATCAAAAGAGTTGAGATTGCTGTTTAGCAGTAGTGTGGTTTCAGCTTTACCATCTAGCCAAGCGTCCATGGATTCTTTTTCCCATTTATCACTCGCTAAGACTGCTGTAGATGAAGTAGCAAGAACTGACGTAAGTACAATTTTAGCTGCGATGTTATTCATGGTAATTCTCCTTTATTGACGTTGCACTTCCCTAGGAGCAAACCATGTGCCAACTTTATAACTCATTGTTTTTAATTGACTAATAAAGGAAAGAGGTAAAAATGAGATGAGCAATAAAGTATAAGCATGAATTATTTACACGTAAAAAATGTAATTTTTAATCGGTGATAAAGCCTCCGTCACTTGTGCCTAAATAACCTGATAAAACAGAAAGGCTATTTCCCCAGAATCAATTAATAGCAAACTTATTATTTTAAAAATAAAAATCTGAACAAAAGGAAATATCTACTGATGGCTCTCACCGATATATATCAAAAAGGGGCTAACAACATAAAAATACCGAACAAATCCTTAAATCTATGCTGACAATATTTTGTCTTGTGAAGTGAGAATAATCCACGTACATTGTTTCTGTCATAGTAAAGAGGACATTTCTATGTCGATGCCAAGCCTGTTTCTAAGAATACAAGATCCATCACTTAAAAATGCCATCGCTTCTTGCCAGGAACTGAACAAATTTCGTCTGCATGACATCGATGCCGCAGACCAATGGATTGAAGATTTCCTACAACTCAAACCGGAAGTTGCGATTGTTGAAGTCGCCCACTTTACTAGTGCAGATTATCAACGTCTTTCTAATATCGAAGACATCTACGATATGGACTTGATCATCATTAGCTCAGGCGCTCCAAACGAGAACTTGGATAAGCTGATGAACTTGGGTGCTATTTTTCACTACAGAAAGCCCGTTGATATTGCCATTCTGACGGACACCCTGAGCGAAGTCAGCCAGTACTATCAACACAAACAAGATCAAGGGCGTAAAGTGTCCACCAGCGATCTTGACCAATTTGGTCTTTTGGTCGGCTCTTCCTCTCCGATGCATCAGCTCTATCGTATGATCAGGCGCGTTGCTAAAACAGAAGCCAACGTCCTTATTGTCGGTGAGAGTGGATCAGGCAAAGAACTGGTGGCGCAGACCATCCACTTAGCGAGTGAGCGTAAACAACAGCCCTTTATAGCGATTAACTGTGGTGCCATTAGCCCTGAATTGGTTGATAGTGAACTGTTTGGCCATGAGAAAGGCGCTTTTACCGGAGCAAATAAAACTCACCAAGGTGTATTTAAGCAGGCAGAGGGCGGCACGCTATTTTTAGATGAAATCACCGAGATGCCTATCGAGCATCAAGTGAAGCTATTGCGGGTGCTAGAAACCGGAGAGTATCGCCCAGTTGGCAGTAATACGGTTCATATCGCTAATACTCGCATCATTGCTGCTACAAACCGTGATCCTAAAATCGCCATTGAGGAGCAGTTCCTGCGTGAAGATCTGTTTTTCCGGTTATCGCATTTCCCATTAACGATACCGCCACTGCGAGAACGAGGCGGTGATATCGTCGGTCTGGCCAAGCACTTTATTGCACACCGCAACGCCAATGAGGCAAAAACCAAAACGATTCTTGACTCTGCGATCCAAAAAATCGCTGCACACGACTGGCCAGGTAATGTCCGTGAGCTCAAACACACGATCGAGCGTGCATTTATTTTGGCTGATGACACCATCCGAGATGAACACCTGATCTTCGACACACCACCATTGGAAACAGGCACCAGCATCGAAGACCTTGTTCCGGCGGGCGTTTCGCTAGAAGAGCTAGAAAAAGCCGCCATTCTCAATACCCTTGAAGAGAATCAAGGCAATAAAACGGAATCAGCGCAGGAGTTAGGCATTAGCGTGAAAACGCTCTATAACAAACTCGAAAAGTATCAAGACGAGTAACTCGCTATGGGAATACAAAAAGAGTACTGAATAAAACTCAGTGCTCTTTTTGTATCTTATCTTTTATGCAGTTAGGCTGCGTTTGGTGTTTGATTAATGTGCAGTGACAATAAAGTTTGCCCGTAAGAGCATTCTGAGACAATAAAGTTTGCCCACAAAAAATGTATGCTCTTGATAGCGGATCAGTCTTTGTTGCCCTTACTCAGATTATTAAACATTGAATCACCTATAATTATCGGACTCCAAAGATACTTACCTGTAGATTGAAGAATATTTTGTTGAAACCCCAACCTCTTCAGAGGAGTGGAAGTTTCAGCTAAATAGTCAGCATCTAAATGTTTAATATAATGAGATTTTTGTATCCTCTTTTTGCAAAAAAGGTCTGAACATGAATCGCAAGCCTTCTTTTTGGGAACTAATACTATCTCTGCCAACTGATTACGCGCTCCTCCCAACATTTTTACATAAGAACAATTATGATTGAGATAGTCAGCTAGCGGTTTAAAGTTTTGCAACAAAACCATTATCTGTCCGAGGAGTTTACAACCATGTTTGTACTCTCGGCTGTCAATAGGAGAACTAATTAATGTATGCGTCAAATTAATCATGTCTTTGACGTCAAGAGGTAGCCATTTACTTGAAAGAAGCTCTCCCATATGACGCGCTAAACATATTCCAAGCTCTTTTCCTACACAAGCGACTGTTTTAATAGGGTAAAGCAGATTTAATCTTTCGCTTTCAGTAAAATTTCGAATACCTACTCTGACTATTTCATCACTTGGAACATTCTTACCAGTTAAAAGCCTTTTAACCGCTTTTACTGTAGATTTATAGTCAGTCGTTGTTAAACAACTCAAAGGAGTGTTATGGAACTCACACTTTCCATCATATTCCCAGCTTTTTCTAAAATATGCATACCCTCTACCTCTAATCATACCTTTAATGCATAATGGGCAGAAAGTAATAGGTAGCCCCCCCTTGGACTTACCCTTCGTCCTATTTTCTTTGAAAAAAGTAGACTCTAACGAACGACAGTAAGCATGTGGTACATCAAAAAATTGATGATGAGTACCACTCAATAATGTACCTACATCTATAGCCTCTAGTAAGAAAAGATCATCGAACTTATAAAAAATGTGCGTATCTTGGTGCGCAAATGGCTCATTCCTCCAACGCCCATCAATACTTATTACACCTTTTGGGTCAAATTTATGCATATAAGCTAGTTGGTGACGAATAAGAAAGCTATGTAATGACTCGTCTAAAGGAGTGTTCAATTTGAGTATTCCTGTTAATTTACCTATGCCGCATTGCGCTTAAAGTTCTCAGCCTGCTCAAAAATCTCTTTATACACTTCATCACGATCAATCGGTGGGTAGCCCCACTCATCGAGCAAAATGATCAGGTCAAAGTGCAATTCAGCTTTGATATCGTCTCGCTTGTTCCAATCAGTGTATTTGGCTTTATCATCAATGACCTTCTTCACCTCTTTAGATAGGTCAATCAGCTTCTCTTCTGGGTAAGTAAAGTCGTACTTATGAGCCAATGAAATGAGAATGTCGTAAAAGGCTTTTTCTTCAAAATCTATCCCCATTTCACCAAACGAGGCCATCTCAGCACGTAGTTCATTGTAAAGGTTGATAATTTCTTCTGAGAAGTCATTAATTACTTCCGAGCGAAGTACATCCTTTTCGTCCCGCTCATTGTACTTTTCAACCAACATGTTCATTTTCTTACTGAAATCGACACCTTTCACTTTGTTGGTCTTTTTAAACTCGCCAATCGCTTTGGCAAGCATCTGCTGAAGCAGTTGAAGTTTAGTGTTTGGCTGTTTCACCATTTCTAACTTGGCAAGGTAATCATCATCAAAAATATCAATCTCGCCACCGTCTTTCTCACCCAGCTTAAAGATCTCTTCAACACCATCACTCAGCAATGCGTCTTTTACCAAATCACGCACCTTACGGTTCATTTGGTCAACATCTGGCGCACCACCCGTAGTGATCTTAAACACGATGGTTCGAACGGCTAGATAGTAATGAATCTTGTCCTTATGCTCTTTGGTCAGTTCACTACTTCCCACACAGATGTCATAGGCCGACTTAAGACGCTTAGTCAGATCCATAAACGTCTTTTCAAATTTCTTGGTTCGAAGTGCAAAATCAGCCGAGGCATTCAAGCAATGTAACTGCTCTAGTGGCGTACCATTGAAATAAGGCTTAGAGTCGAACTTATGGAACAGCCCATCCAACAGACTCAGGTGATCCTTAACAATAATGACCGACTGTTTGATATCTTCTAGGTTCTGATCTTGCCCTGCTGTGTATTGGGAAAGTGCAAGGTTCATCTGTTTTTTTATGCCGATGTAATCGACAACCAGACCATTCTCTTTACCTTCAAATTTACGGTTTACTCTCGAAATGGTTTGGATAAGATTATGCTTTTGCAAAGGCTTATCAATGTAGATGGTATCGAGGAACGGCACATCAAAGCCCGTTAACCACATATCTACCACAATAGCGATTTTGAAGTTCGATTTGCCATTTTTAAACTGACGATCCAGCTCTTTACGATACTCTTTGCTACCGAGCTTATTCCACAAAGCTTTATCATCATCTTTGTCACGAGTCATAATCATCTTAACCCGCTCCATCGGCTTAACTTTCTTCTTATCACTTTCAGATAAAGTTGCACCATCTTCACAGACTTTTACATCATCCCACTCAGGACGAAGCGCAATCAGTTCTTTGTAGAACTGATAAGCGATTTCACGGCTACTACAAACGAACATTGCTTTGCCTTTTTGAGTCGTGCCTTCTTCAACACGGTTCTCATAATGCTCAACAAAGTCTTTCGCTATGGCTTTGATACGATCTGGGTCGCCCAGTATGGTAGACATACTCGCCATAGCCGTTTTGCTTTTATCTATTTGATATTCGTTTGTTCCAGCTTCTTCACACTCTTTATAGTATTTTTCGACTTCATCGAGCTGGCGACCATCAAGCAGCACTTTTGCTGCTCGACCTTCATAAACAATACGAACGGTAATTTCATCATAAACCGATTCTGTCATCGTGTAGCTATCGACAACCGCACCAAATACATCCAGCGTTGCGTCAATAGGCGTACCAGTAAAGCCGACATAAGTAGCGTTTGGTAAAGAGTCGTGAAGGTACTTAGCAAAACCGTAAGTCTTTTTCACCCCGTCTTCAGTAACAGTAATTTTCTGTTCTAAATTGGTTTGGCTTCGGTGCGCTTCATCCGAGATACAAATGACGTTGGTTCGATCAGTCAGCAGTTCCAAATCTTCCGTAAATTTATGGATAGTTGTCAAGAATACACCACCACTTTTACGCCCTTTCAGGTGTTCTCGAAGTTCAGCACGGCTCTCTACACTAATGATGTTTTGATCACCCACATAACCTTTTGCATTAGTGAATTGACCTGAAAGCTGATCATCCAGATCAGTACGGTCAGTAATAAGAATAATGGTTGGGCTACCCAATTCGATATCTTTCATCAGTAGACGAGATAAGAACAACATTGTGTAACTCTTACCACAACCAGTCGCACCGAAATACGTACCACCTTTACCGTCACCACTCACCAACTTACCGTGCTCATCAAAGCACTTCATATGTTGTTTGATATTGGCAAAAAGCTTTGTTGCTGCATAATACTGAGGATAACGACAAACAATCTTTTCTTGTTTGCTTGAGGTATCAGGTAAGTAGATAAAATGACGTATCACATCGGTAAGTCGTTTCTTGTTAAACAAACCGCTGATCATCGTAAACAATGAGTCAATACCATCTTTGTCGAGCTTCTCTTTACCCGTAATTTTACGCCAAGAGTAAAAGAACTCGTATGGGGCAAAGTACGACCCCATTTTGCTGTTCACACCATCACTAATCACGCATAGAGCGTTGTATTTGAATAGTTCAGGAATATCTCGATCATAACGAGTAGTAAGCTGCTTATACGCATCATAGATAGTCGCGTCTTCACGAATAGCGCTCTTAAACTCAAACACCACCAATGGCAAACCATTGATGTACAGAATGCCATCAGGGATACGTTGCTCATAGCCTTGTATCTCCATTTGATTAACTATGCGATAGCAGTTGTTCTCAAGTTCAACGTAGTCGATAAGCTGAATGTATAAATCTTTCTGGTTTGCGTCTTCACGCTTGAGCAAAAAACCATCAGAAATAAACTTCATAATGGTTTTATTGGTATCGTACAGATCCGAAGCGGGAAGATACTCAAGCTTATGGATAATTTGCTCTATCTCATAGGCGGTAATACCTTCCTCTTGGTAACGTTTAGCTAGAAATTCACGAAGATCGAACTTAATCAGCACATCTTCAGGTGCTCGCTCAATTGCGTCGCCACGAGTATGTGGGTAGCCTTCTTTCCCTAGCAGTTCAATGATGGCTTGTTCCAGCCGTTCTTCTGTGAATTTCATTTATTACGCCTTTGATATCTTAGCTTGAAGAATGGGAGCAAGATCCTTTAAAAGAGCTAGTTCTTTTGGTAATACAAGCAATTGATTTAATAGTATATCTAGCTGACGGTTGACTTCTTCATAGACTCCATCAGGAGCAACTATTATGCTCAATGGGTTAAGAATTTTCATTGTAAGAAACTTTGTTGCAGTTCCAGAAGAGCTACCCTTGAAGCCTTCTAATTCATCTTTGATAGAAAAGTAAACTTGCAATAAAGATAAGTTTTTAACTTTCGGTGTAATTACATATGTTCTCTGATAAGCATCAAATTTACCTTCAAAATACTTTAGCGGATAAATTGCACTGGCATTGTTACCAGCAAGAAGAACTGCTTTTCCATCAAAAGAATATGTGTCAGTTTTGTACGTCTCAGAAGAGCAAGTAAAAAATGGATATTTCCCATTATCAACCGCAGCATTTGAATTTAATTTTCCTGTTTTAAATGTCAAATAACTCTCATAAGTTCCAACTTTCCAGCCCTTTGGAACATCACGCATTGTTTCCTCACACACCTGCATTTCACCACCTGAAGACTTGTAAGGCTTCCCTTCTAGTTCAGGCTTACCGATAGATTCTGCGTATTCTTTTGAGATCGGAAATTCAAAATCAACAAACCACTGTTTATAAATAGCTTTAGCGGTATCTTCTAGCTTTTGAGTAAGTTGTCCGTTGAGTGCAATACGGGCATTCACCACATTGTATTCACGCACTATTTCACGCTGCTTTTCGATGGACGGGACAGGTAATTCCATATCGCAGAAATCGTCCCACTCTAAGCTTCCTCGAACGCCTCCTACAGCTAGAAAACAAGCGTGTCTATCAAACTCAGAACGTGACATCCACATCATCAAATATTCAGGATCTAATGACTCTGTATTAACGACCTCAAACACTAGATATGCTTGAGAAATAATTGCTTCATCAAAATCTATTTGCAGGGCTACTGGGATTTTTTTATCTCGTCTTACCTGCATTAAGCTGCAAGCAAATTGCCCTTTTTTTATGATTTTATAGTTGGCCATATCTGTCCCGACAGTATTAGCCACTGAAGGGATAAACTCTTTAGAAATCGACAAACCTAACAGCGTCTTAACTTCCAACTTCCTATTTCGAACATCGACCAAACGGATGTAATCGCCAATTTTTTTATAGTTCGATGTCATAACCAAGCTCTTTAAATACAGATAAAAGTTCAATCTTTGATTTCTGTTCAGCTTTGAGTAAATCTCTCATCTCTGTTTGTATAGAACTCATTTTCTCTTCAAAATCAACATGTTCATCTTTATTCACAAACTCTATGTACTTACTTGGTACGAGCGAATAATCTTTAGCTTTGATCTCTTCTTTAGATGCAGAATAGCAATACTCAGCAACATTTTCATAACCTGAATCCTCGCATTGCCAGCGATGGAAGGTCGAAGCGATATGCTGAATATTTTCTTGCGAGAATTGGATAAACTTCTTCTCAAATGGAACACCAATTTCACGGAGATCCATAAATAACACTTCGTCTTTTCGGTCTCTATAATTTCGGGTATGGTCGGCTTGCTCAACTACACGCTTACTCTTATTTTTATTGATAATCCACAAAGTTACACTGATGTTAGTGGTGTAGAACATATTTTGAGGTAAAATAAGAATTGCCTCGACTAAACCATTTTCAACCAACTTTTTACGGATTTCTTTCTCTGTACCATCCCCTGATAAAGCACCATTTGCCAAAACAAATCCAGCCACACCATTGTCTTCTGACAATTTAGAAACCATATGCAAAATCCAACCATAGTTGGCATTACTGCTTGGTGGCGTTTCGTAACCGTCCCAACGATGATCATCGACTAGCTCATCGGAAGCTCGCCAATCTTTCTGGTTAAACGGCGGGTTTGCCATAATAAAATCAGCTTTTAGAGCTTCATGCTGATCGTTGGCAAAGGTATCTTTTGCAGCCGCACCAAGGTTGGCAGAGATACCACGAATCGCGAGATTCATTTTCGCTAGTTTGTAGGTTGCGCCTGTGTACTCTTGACCATACACAGAAACGTCTTTCTTGTTACCTTTGTGGTTCTCAATGAACTTCATTGACTGAACGAACATCCCACCCGAACCACAACAAGGGTCATAGATTTTACCTTTGTATGGCTCAATCAATTCTGCAATTAGGTTAACGATGCTCTTTGGTGTGTAAAACTCACCTTTACCCTTACCCTCTGCAATCGCAAATTTAGATAAGAAATATTCGTAGACACGACCCACCACATCTTCGTGCGGATTCGCTAAGGTATCGATGTTGTTAATCACATCGATCAGTGCAGATAGCTTGCTCACATCCAAACCAAGACGAGAGAAATAGTTATCAGGCAATGCGCCTTGTAATGCTTTGTTGGTTTTCTCGATGGTGCTTAAAGCAGTATCGATCTTTAAGGCAATATCTTCTTGTTTAGCGTTTTGCTGAACAAAGCTCCAACGGCTTTCCTCAGGTAGATAAAAGACATTCTCTTTAGTGTATGCTTGAACTAAATCAACATACTTTTCTTGCCCTGAATTAATCAATTCTTGCTTACGCTTCTCGAATGTATCACTGATGAATTTGAGGAAAATCAGGCTCAATACGATGTGTTTGTATTCTGACGATTCAACACTACCACGCAGCTTGTTTGCTGCATCCCAGAGTGTTTCTTCGAATGATTTTTCTTTCTTCTTTGCTGCTGGTTTCTTAGCCATTTATTGATGTCTTCTTTCGATTATATTCGCTGCTGATTGTTCAAGATCTTATCAGGTGAGGTAAACCTACCAATGAAACTTATAATATCTTGTTTAAGTTATGTTTTTTGCGCTATCCAACTCAAATTAATTTGTTCGATCTTTTTTTGCAGATCTACAATTTTTTTATGTGCTTCAAGCACTTTCAACCTCACTATTTCAAGCTCTGCCAGCTTCTCGGCTGAAAAAACAGGAATATCCATATTACTAAGGTCTTTTGCTGATAACATTTGAGCGGTTGTTCCTGTTACCAAGCTTGAAAGCTGCTGCTGACCAAACTCCGAAGTGAGATACTGATACAACGCAACACTTGATAGATTGTTCACATGTGGTTTTAGCCTAAGAATCGCAAACGCCTGACTCGCGATGACATTATCTTCAATATTGTCATCGATTAGTGCCACTCGTCCGACAGCGCCACGACATGAAACAAGAACGTCACCCGCTTGAATTTTCTGCTTTTCAGCTTTTACGACGTCTTTGGTGGAGACCTTGATTCGCTTACCAGCTCCCTCAAGCTGCCCTATCGTGTTTAAGCTTGTGAGATTGTGTTCAATATATTCAACATCCGCATCCGCATCGTGCTTCACTGCCTGCGGGCGAACGATTTCAACCAATTCAGACAACTTAGCGGTAGGGTACTGCTCAAGAAACTGCTTAAGCGCCATATCTTCGTTGGTCAGAACATAACGGCTAGGCGATAGGTTGTAATCCATCGCTTCAATTTCTGCAATCGAGCACACTTTGCTGAATTCACTGCTCTCAAGTGCGTTGTAAACAGACAGTATTTGCTCAGCATTCACTAGCTTATTACGTACTCGCGAATATTTATCAACAAAGTGGTCACTGCTTGCATCAATGAACAAAACCGAGTCATTGGTTTTATGTTTATCAAATATCACAATACTCAGGGGGATCGACGTTGATGCAAGCAGGTTGCTCGGTAATGCGATTACCGCTTTAAGCCAGTTCCTATTCACTACATCTTGTTTAAACAGCTTTTCCCCCGCAGCAGAACGATATAAAAAACCGTTAGTTACAAAGCCAACTACACAATCTGAAGCGTGAGCTAACATATGGCGAAGTTGATAAACATCTCCCATTAAAGATTTTTCAGGGAAGCGCCCCCAGATATCATGAATATCTAATTTCGCATAGTTTTTCCCAAGTGGTGGCATTGCAATTGAGCTTTGAAATTGCTTGAGGCCACCATCACCAATCAAAGTAGGAACAAAGATTGGGTCAGTGACAGTAACTCGAAAGTTTCTATCTAAAAGTACATTCTGCACTTCAGCATAAAACTCGTCTGAACGCAGCAGTGTTTCTCCTTCTGTGACACTTTGAGGTGGTAATTTATTAGCAAATTCATAACCTGCAATAAATGGGCAGTAAACAGACTCCACCTTCTCACCTAACAAACTCACTCCTAAATGAGTAAGTTCATCAGGAATAGTTAACTGCACAGAACTCTTTCCACTATCCTCTAAAAGCTTCGTAAGTGCTGTTGATAAGTCTTGATAGCAGATAACATTTGCACGAACTAAATCTTGAATGGAAGTTACTAATTGATGAATAACTTTATCGGATAAAGACCAGCTCTCTGCGTGATACTGAACTGATACACAGTCATCCATAACCTTTTGAAGTTGTTCTTGTACGCTACTACCAGCTACAAATAGTTGGTGTTCATCACTCAACTTTTTGCTTTCATTTAGCTTTACCCAAGCGCAACACGCAGCAAACTGCTCAGCAAAAGCAGAAGGCTCATTAGAACCTCGCAAAGCATCCAATAGTGACCAAATTTGTTTTTTCACAGATTATCTCCCTTGAATTAGTGGACAGTTTGAGATCGGTTGTAGCTATCTAAGGCGTAAGTCGTGATTTCAGTCTCACCTGACTCAACAAGGACCAGACCACCTCGGCTTCTCATCTTCTGCATTTGCTGAGAAATCTTGTTCAACTCATCCAGAGCTGCATCGATTCCTTTTCTATTGAGGTAAGTCTTATCGCCATCGTCTACGCCAAACATTTTTACGATTTCAAGCATCTGTGACTTGATTGCTCGCTGATTCATGCGCTGATGGATGTGTCTTGTTTTTGCCATAACCAACTCTCCCTTGCCGTTTCGATAAGAAAAATATACAACCAACAAGGAAAAGTGTCAACGAAATTAAAATAATTTTTTACTGATTATTTT
This sequence comes from Vibrio sp. OPT41, assembly GCF_015163595.1. NCBI lineage: Bacteria > Pseudomonadati > Pseudomonadota > Gammaproteobacteria > Vibrionales > Vibrionaceae > Vibrio > Vibrio sp. OPT41. The sequence continues at coordinate 125,627 of NZ_JADDYH010000010.1, forward strand.
AATTTATCACCACACAAAGATATGGTGAGGAGTGTTCTTGGCAGCTTTTTCTTTTTGGAAGTAAGCCAACCATGTCCACCAAGAGCACGATCAAGCTCAGTTCGAGATAGCTTGCGATCGGAGTTAGATAGTATTTGCGTCACTTTCTTTGAAAGCTCTTTATCTCGTTGTTCCCAATCCACTCTATCAACATGTTGGACTTCTTGCGGCGCAGGTAGACAACTGTCTAGCCAATATTTCTGATGGTTATATAACCAAAAAAATGCAGCCTCACAGTCAGTTTTAACGTTTTGTATTGTCGCCTGAGGTTGGGTAAGTAGGTATCTTGTGATTTGGGCTTTATATCGACGAGACATTGATTGGTGTTTACAAAGCTTGCGCCATTCGACCAGTCCTTCAGTTGTTGAGATGATGAGTTCAATACTTCCTGTCGATACTTGATGCTTTCTTGCTATCACTTGACGGTGAAAGCCTTTACGAGCCATATTTATAACATCTTGTTTGAGTGCTTCGGTGATCACTTTGGGGCGGAGGTTGACTGGAATCTGATGTTTTAAAGCAATCCCTTTTACATAACAGCGGCTTTTTCCTAATTGCCTGCTAACTTCAGCCATCGAGCAGCCTTTACGTAGCAAATCGCAACAACGATCTTCAACTAATGAATTGGTGTTATCCACTTTGGATACATGGCTAAACTTCTCATCATCTGCAATCTGCTCTAAATAAAAGTCCAGTATGAGTTGCTTAAAGGGTGGCTGGTTCATCGTTCCCGAAAGAGCTGCTGACCAATATGAAAAATCCTGTTCAGACTTCGGCTTGAGAGCGCTGTCACTTGGAAGTATCTGCTCCGACAATACGAACAATGCCTTACAAATCTGCTTACGCCTTACCTGTCCCACACTAGTAATAAAGCCTTTTTTCCTAAGCCTCTCAATACGCTTTTTATTCGAAAGTATGCGCTCGTTCTTGCGAATTTGATGTAAGTAACATCCACAGTAGTTCGCAAATTTGGCTGCCATAGGTGAACAATCAAGTGGTTGAATAGAAGCTATAGATGGCATATCAATGTGCGACCTTTCAGGCAATGCTACATGATTTAGCCAAACCCCATGTCGTGGGCAAGCATCAACACCTGTAATCTGATGCAAACAATGCCAGTATGACACGCCATATTTACTTACTTCTTCTTCAGCACATTTAGGGCAGTATTTGATGTGTAGACGCTCTCTTTCTCTAAAAGCGGAAATTTGACTCGCTCTAATTAAGCTGTTGGGTGGCACGTTTATGTCACCTATCACTTGTCTATACTTAGGGAGAAAATGGAAAAACAAAGGAGCAAGAGTTTGATTTGTCCATATATCATGAACTGACTGATTTAAGGTTTTACATACCAATCCAAGATTTGCATTTAGGTAAGGATGCACAGAAGCTCGACTGTCGCCAAAGATATCCTGGAGGTACTGCTCTGTCGTAAAGCCACAAATATTAAAGTGTCTACAAATTCGACTGTGAAAGGATTCATCTGGTAATGGTTGGGGTAGCCTCATTTCCACGCATCCTCAATAAAATCACTCTAACTACAGGCAAAATGCTGTAACGGGTCATCGAGCAACGCACCATTTCGTCTTAAATATTCAAACGGATTGTCACTCTTACCTGCACGTTGAAAAAGGTCGGTATCTTCTATTCGGTCATGAAGATCAACAATGCCTAAAATGTCGATTAACTGCTTAGCAAACTCAGGATGCTGTGGCTTGGTGATATCGCCCGTGCTATCAACTCGGGAGACGGGTGATACTGATGGGGACTGTGGTTGGTTCGGCGAGACTCGCGACTTTCCTCTCGGCAACGCCCTTACAGACTTTAGGCTTCTAACTTCTTCCGTTTTTGATGATAGCCCACACGCTAGAGCATAACCCATCTCTAATGTGGCGACGGTTATTGTTTCATCACACGTCCCAATGACTGCTCGTTGCGCTTCTCGATATGTGCGACATGCCATATCCATGTTGCCAACGGATAATTCATAGAGCTTATTGTTAAGCTCTTGAGTTAGCTCTGTATAATTATTCGTCCATTGATACTTCCACAGCTCTTCAACAAATGCTTCCCAAGCATCACTGTCATGCTTCAATACCTCCATAACCAAATAACCACCACTTTCAGCACGCCTCGCCGCTTTCAACGTCCTTGCTAATGTGTCATCAAATGGAGGGTTCGCACAAAAGAAAATTGGAACACCAAGTTTGTTCACTAGACTGTGCAAGAAGTTCAAAAGATTGTTCTCACCACCAGTTCGTTTGAAAACAAGCCTCTGCATTTCATCGATCACTAAGATTCCAAGAAAACTAGATTTAATGTTCTGCTCAATCTGTCGAACTAATGCACCTATCGTTCCTGCGGGTTTCGTTTTTTCTCTCCCTAACGATAAATCTAAAGATGCCAGTATCTCTTCACATAAATCCCGAACGCTAGAGTTGTTTGGACAATCAACTTTTATCCATACAACCTGCTTATCCAGCTCCATAAACTGGTTGTCATATGATTCATGTTCAATAACATTAGGAAAGTAGTTGAGTATCTGTTCAAGCATACTTGTTTTTCCCACTCCACTTTCTCCGATAAGAGTTAATCCATCGCCTCTTGGTTGGAAAAAGCCCGTTCTAGGCTCAATATCAGGGCATTCATCGACTGGATAATGAAGATATTGTGCGGTTGTTGGGCTAAAAGGATTCTTCGATGAATAACCATTTTTGATTGCCCGCTCAACTGCTCTAAAACATTCATAGTAATCATGTAATGGCTGACGCAGCTCTTTAATACGACTAAGATATTCCTCTCGAACAAGCGGATCTGGATGCTGACAAATATGCTCTGCATAATCAGGATAGTGACTAAATGCGATCATCAACTCTTCCCAGCCTTTCTTTGGGGGTAAGGCTTCAATTAACGGATTACCTTGATGCTCAGGCAGAATTGCATTTTGGTAGGCGGCTTTTTCGATTCTCATTCTTTATCCTCACTCGCTTGACGCTTTCTTCCTCTAGGCAACACATGGATTTGCCTTCTAGCAGTGATCGGGGGGTGGGGGTTACCGCTAATATCCTGACTATCTGACTCAGTGAGGATGTTGGTCGTAGCCTCTAGCTCGTCTCTGCGATTTTTACGAACATTCTTCGTCCTTTCTCCAAAAGACAGTTCTGAAGACTTGCTGCGCTGCTTTGCACTTTGAGCCATTTTTTTTCGCTGTTTGTGAGCGTCAATCGATGCAACATTAATTGGTGACTGCTCTTTTTTGGCGGCTAACCAGTCTTGCATAAAATCAGCTTCAATCATGGTTTTGTTTTCAAACATACGACTACGAGGAAGCAAAAGACACTTGGTAAAACCTTGGTTTCTATCTAACCGAACATAAATAAAGTTTGTCGTATTCTCATCAATTCGCGCATCTAATTGCCATCGACCTGAACTTCTCGCCACTGAGGCTAAATTCAGTTCTTCAACATCATCACAGGTGTAATACATACCATTGTAATGGATACCACTTCTGGTCATGCTTACAGTAGTTGGAGGTAACAAGCGTGCGATTACTTCATTACTGTCGGCAAGCGTTAAGTCATGCTTATGTTTAGCAAGGTGAATCTTCCAATAATTTAGGGGCGTTGGTGCCAAATCATTTTGAATCAGCAAAGGACTGGACAAAGCAAGCTCATCAAAAATCGAACGGTTGTGATCTAAGACCGCTTGTATCATTTGAGTAGTTACTTCTTTTAGTGTGTATATTGCGTCTTTTCGAGGATCTCTGCTCCCTCTGACAACATTACCACCACGAGTTGTTCCCATAAGGTCATGCAGCAACTCTTTATTCAAAATATCAAACCGCTTTTCAACAATACCTTTACCATCAGGACGGTAAGGTGGAGTGAATTTCAGCTGAGTCATTGGTGTTAAAGCCTGCTGAGGTTTTAAACCAATCATTTCTCCATTGTCACATACAAGACTTTGGGGGATATGAGCCACAGGCCATTCTGAGTCTTCAATCTCAATGCCAAATTGACGGCAATACTCAGATTTAGGTAAAAAGCAATTGGCTAATGCCTGTCGAGCCGCTCGCCAAGAAGCATGATACAGAGATACATGCAACCCAACTATCATGCGGCTAGATCTATCCACAACGACATAAATGGTAGGTCTGCCTAGAACATATTGCGCACCAAGCTCAGAAACAACATGAACATCAGCGACCGTGGCATCTATCTCAAATACTGAACCTATAGTAGAACTAACTTGAGTGACGCTTCCTAAAACACTTCTTTTATTCCGAAGGTAATCCGTTTCTGACGTTCTCGCCTGAATGATATGGTCTTTATCGAACAGCTTTTTAGACCAATAACTGAACTGCTTTAATGTTGGAATATAAGGCGCTCTACCACATGCCTCGGCTAACCTTATTTCATTCTCATAGCGCTCTCTGAGTAAATGCTGGTAGGTCTTACTCAGAGTCATCCCATTTTCTTTCAGAAAATATTTCTTTAGCGCCTTGCGAAAGTAATCTTTATCTAAATCCGTGACGATATACTTCGCAGCTCGATTTAAAGCGACAGTTCTTGGGCTTCTAGGTGCTCCCAAAGCCTTATCTTTGGCAAGTCGCTCTTTTCCAGCGCCACCGCTACGTGCGAATGCGGGTAACAATGCCATTTTGTCTTGGCCATTTTGCCAATACTGAGTAAGTAACCTTGCGATACTTTTTCTATCTGAACCTACTGTTTGTGCATATTGTGCCAAGTACGGCGCTCGCTTCTTAGTAGCATAGTCGAACAGAAACTCATGATTATTGACTATACCCTCAATCAGTCTGTAATTTTTATCTCTACGATCTCGCTGAGAGGTTGGTATCTCAGACTCGTCGATTAGCAGATGAGGGGCGGCATTATATTCAGACCTTTGAATTTTTCTTCTTTTCGACTGTTGGATGAAACTTTCAATAGAAATACCAACAGGGCGTATTGTTGTAGAGGTTTGGCTTAAAGGAAAAAGGATTACGCAATCTGCGGCATCTAATACTTCTAGAACTCGGTATAATCCGTCTTCTAAGATTTCAGACCTTTTAAACTGCCACACAGAGTTTCTAACGATCTCCATTGATGATACCTCTCTGGATCAAATGAACTCCATCAATCCTAATAATTCCCTCTTCAGCGATATCACAAGACAAATCTACATCTATAAGTTTGTTCGCTATAAGGTAACGTAGGAGCGTCAAAGACTCATCATGTGAGGTAATACCTGATGCTGTAAAAAGATCACAAACATCTTCTACAAAACGCTGACCAATACCTAAGGTCTGTAAAGCGACAGTAACCTGTTCATCAGAAAAGAACGTTGAGTCTTCACGAAATGGAGCGGTAGCCCAATCGATGTTTTTACTCTGAGTTCGGGTAAGTTCATTCCCTACAAAAAAACTAAATGGAACATTCAAAAGCTCCCAGCAAACTCTTTCTATATCTATTTTTTCAAGGACTCTTTGATGATGAGCTTCGTCTTCAGGCTTTACCGAGATAGCTTGGTAGCGAATACCATTTTCAGTGCTAATCGTCAGAAGAACGTCAGTTGTTATAACGATTGGTTCACCGCTGATTGGATGAGCGGGGTGTTCAACCCCGATGACTTTGGCAATCTTTTGGGTGTAATTAAGGGGGAGTAACGGGAATTGCTCTCGAATATCGATAACACTGTCTGAAAACTCACTTAGATAAAACAATTGGCTTTCTATCGAAGATAGGAGATGGTGAACTCGCTGGGTTTTCCGACCATAAATCTGAGAACGTATCCCCCTAGACTTAACATCTTGCACTCTAAGCCAAGGCTTGTAATCCTTGCCCTCACCTAATCCATACTTGCCTTTCAGCGCTCTCGAATAATCTTCAAAAGTCTCTAACTTTCTGCCACGTCCCATAGCTGATCCAATAAAGTTTTCTTCAATAAAAAATAGAACATGTAGCTCTTACGGGCAAACTTTATTGTCTCAAAATGCTCTTACGGGCAAACTTTAACGCTTACGGGCAAACTTTATTGTCTCTACACAATTAAACCCACTGCCCCGCAACAAAACCGCTCGACCAGCACCACTGAAAATTGTAGCCCCCTAGCCAACCAGTCACATCCATCACCTCACCAATAAAATAAAGCCCTTTAATGTCTTTGCATTCCATGGTTTTCGAGGATAAGTGATCAGTATCGACACCGCCGAGTGTCACTTCCGCAGTTCGGTAGCCTTCAGTGCCATTCGGGGCGATATCCCAATGCTCTAGGCGCTCCACAATCGCCGCAAGCTCCTTTTGATTGAACTGTTTTAGCGGTTTATCGACTAGCTCTTTACGTTCAATTAAGACTTCAACCAGACGCTTAGGCAGCACTTTGGCAAGCGTATTCTTGAGTGACTGATTTGGATGCTTCTCACGACTGCGTTCTAATAACTCAGCAACATCATCGTTTGGCACAAGATTGATCAACACCTTTTGTCCGGCCCGCCAGAATGAAGAAATCTGTAACACTGCTGGACCAGATAACCCACGATGTGTGAACAACAGGGCTTCTTTGAACATGGTGCCATCTTCAGCCGTAATTTCCGCAGGTACCGCGATACCAGATAACTCAGCAAAGTCTTCTTTGTCTTCTTTATGCAGAGTAAATGGTACAAGACCTGCCGTGGTTGGGATAACTCGAAGACCAAATTGTTCCGCGACTTTATAACCAAATGGTGTCGCTCCCAGTTTTGGCATCGACAAGCCACCTGTTGCGATAACTAAAGACTCACATTCGACAATCTCAGTACCAGCATGCAAACGAAAGCCTTCATCAATTTTTTCAATCGAATGAACATCGCATTGGTAACGCTGCTCGATGTTCGGCATGTCACACTCAGCTAACAACATCTTCACGATATCTTTGGCCGTAAATGCATCGACACAAAACAACTGGCCGTGATCACGCTCTTCGAACTCAATGCCATGTTTACACACCATCGAGATGAAATCCCAGTTAGTGTATTGGGAGAGCGCCGACTTAACAAAGTGCGGGTTTTGACACAAATAGTGATTAGCTGAAACGTCGTAGTTAGTGAAGTTACAACGACCACCGCCCGAGATAAGGATTTTACGTCCTGGCTTTTTAGCATGATCGAGCACCAAAACACGGCGGCCTCGCTTGCCTGCTTCTGCAGCACACATTAAACCTGCTGCGCCTGCGCCAATTACAACAACATCAAATTTCTTACTCATCGGTAGCTCTTAGACTGATTGGTATCGAATCAAAATAAAAAAGGATGTGCACATTGCACATCCTTGCTTTCTAGGCGCGACATTCTACCGACAAATACCGAAAGGGAAAAGCGCTTAAACTCTAAGCGCTCTGTATGTCCGCATCTCAGACAGAACAACTATCTAGATTATTGACTCTTAGAGAATGAAGGCTGCAAGTAGCGTCACTCCGAGCAACGCGGTCGATAGAACAAACAATTCACGCACTCTTTCACACTTACCAGTAAAAATTTCATCGTGGTGATGATGATATTCTTTACTTTTAATGTAGTGATACAACCTCACCTGCTTGGTGACATTTCCATGAGTGGTAAAAAAACCATTACCATCAACTTGCTGATATAACAGCGGATGCGCTTCACGCATGATATAAATTAGAGAACGAAGAGCGGTGAGATACCGGACCATATTAACTCCAGTTACCACCATTAGCGCAAATAAGATTGTGTCTCCACTGATCATCTTTTCCTCCCTACATCTTCAACAATGCTCAAGAGAAAAAGACGATCAACACTTCGTCTTTACCCGCTACTTACAACGTCCCAAAACGCGTTTACGCAGCTGGAGCATCCATGATTGAAGATGAACCTTCTTTCGCCATTTGTGCTAGATCTTTGTCAATGAAGAACAACGCTTTACCGTCTTCACCTACCAGTTCGATCTTATCTAAAATCCCTTTAAACAACTTCTCTTCTTCGTGCTGTTCTGACACGTACCACTGTAGGAAGTTAAACGTTGAGTAGTCTTGGCTAGTAAATGCAACGTGCGCCAGTTTGTTGATTTTTTCCGTGATCATTTGCTCATGTTCAAATGTCTCGCGGAAAACGTCACCTAGGCTCGCAAAGTCATGCTTTGGCGCATCAATAGCGCCTAAGATTGGCATTGAGCCAGTTTCACTCACGTAAGTGAATAGGCGTTGCATGTGCTCCATTTCTTCTACGGCGTGAGCGCGTAAAAATTCAGCCGCACCTTCAAAACCTTTGTCTTCACACCAAGCACTCATTTGTAAGTATAGATTGGATGAGAAAAATTCTAGGTTAATTTGCTCATTCAATTGTTCGACCATAGTTTGAGACAGCATGTTAACTCCTATTATTGTGCATGCAATATACCCAAGTAACCTCGAAATAAATGACGCTGCGAGAATAGCTTGGTCTGGCAGACACGGCGAAGTTTCACTTCAACTCTAGTCAGTAACACTACGCTTATTTCAGCATATCAAAGTCACTTGGGTATAACGCCACTATAACATGATTACTGAGACAAGACTTTGTACCTACGGCACCGATATGAGATCACTTCAGCAAATTTTTTTTGGGGTTGGTGCTAATCTAAAACTATGACCTTACAAGGAGATAGCAATATGAGTTACAAACACATACTTGTGGCAGTCGACCTTTCAGACGACAGTAAAGTGTTGATTAAGAAAGCCGTATCACTGGCTAAACCTCTGGATGCGAAAGTCTCTTTTATTCACATCGACGTGAACTACGCAGAACTCTACACCGGGCTTATCGATATCAATATGGCAGAAGCGCAACATCAAGCAATGGAAGCATCGCGCACACAATTGGCAAACTTCGCTGAATATGCGCAATACCCAATTGCCCATACTTTAGTCGGTAGTGGCGATTTGAGTAATGAGCTGTGCGATACCATTCAAGATTACAGTATTGATTTGGTGGTTTGTGGTCATCACCAAGATTTCTGGAGCAAGATTCTATCTTCGACTCGACAGCTGATTAACTGCTCACCAGTCGATATGCTGGTCGTACCGCTAAAAGACTGATTGGCGCAGCGATAAAACTTGGTTAGACTGCGGGCACATTTGTTGTTGATAAAGATTCTCATCCATGGCTTATCTATCCGCAGTTACCCTACTTTGGGCATTCTCATTTAGCCTGATCGGCGTTTACCTCGCCGGTCAGGTTGATTCTTGGTTCTCGGTGTTCATGCGCGTGGCACTGGCGAGCCTGGTTTTCATTCCCTTTTTGAAATTCCGTGGCGTTAGCAAATCCCTGATCGCGAAACTGATGACCGTCGGTGGCTTCCAGCTCGGTTTGATGTATTGCTTCTACTACCAATCTTTTTTGCTCCTTTCCGTGCCAGAAGTATTGCTGTTCACAGTATTCACACCCATTTACGTCACGCTAATCTATGACTTCTTGAAAGGTCGCTTTTCACCTTGGTACTTAGTTACCGCAGCAATAGCCGTATTTGGTGCCGCCTGGATTAAATTTGCAGGCATTAATGAAGATTTCCTACTGGGCTTTTTGGTCGTACAAGGAGCAAACCTCTGCTTTGCCATCGGTCAGGTGGGCTACAAATATATCATGGAGAGTGAACCCGTCGATTTGCCACAACACACCGTGTTTGGCTACTTCTACTTAGGTGCACTTTGTGTAGCAACCGTGGCTTTCGCGCTCATGGGTAACCTCGACAAACTACCTACCACTGCAACACAATGGGGCATTCTGACATACCTTGGGTTGATTGCTTCTGGTTTTGGTTACTTTGCTTGGAACAAAGGCGCGACTATGGTGAACGCAGGGGCACTGGCAGTAATGAACAATGCATTGGTTCCGGCGGGCTTGATTGTAAACATTGTGATTTGGAACCGCGATGTTGATGTCATGCGACTCGCCATTGGCGGTGCGATCATCATGCTATCCCTATGGATTAACGAAACCTGGGTGAAAAAGCGCGTAGAGATGAGTTACGCCAATAAGTAACGCAGCTAATCCTATAAACATTTCGACAATAAAAAACGCTCTCCGACTGGAGAGCGTTTTTTTTAATTCAATTAATGCACTTTGGCTTGCGAGCTTGCGCCCATCAACGCATTAGGCGGCGCTGGTAACAACACTTCCAACTTCGCATTGCGGGCTTCCAGTTTGCGTTGACGCTTGAGCAACTTCTGCTGCTTTTTTGCCACTTTTAGCAGCTTTTTCTGCTGTTTGTAGTGTTTTTTCAGTGCCTTTTTCGCTTTCTTGAGCGATTTTTTATCAGCTAAATCAAACCATACTGGTGCGTCGGCTCTTACTGGCTCCGGAGATTTTTCGGCTTGTTTTTTCTCTTTCACACGCTCAACAACACGCTTCACAATCGCGGCTTTTTCGTTGCTTTGTTTAGTGGTCACTGGAATCGCTTGTGATGGCAGAGCTTCAACCAATAAGCCACATGCTTGTTGCTCACTCAATGGCTTGTCTTGGCATTTTTGTGGAGGAATTGCGGCTGGCTTACAAAGGGTATCTTTGGCCGATGAAGAGCGTGCGCAAGAACGACAAACGAATTTTGGTGCGACAACTAAACGATGGATATCACCAAGTTCTGCCGCGATCTGTTTGCGACTCATTTTACATAAACGTTTAGCCATTCTACTACTCCAGCTTCCCAGTTATCGACCGCATCACAACAAGTGAAATAATAATAATTCTTAGTTAGATATACAGTCAGAGAAGGGAATTAGCAAGAGAAAACTATCAATAGAGACGAGGAAAGAGAGGCTGAGTCACAGCACGACACACCGCACTGTGACAAGAAAAGTTGAGCCGTCAGGAAGTTATGCCATCGATGCTTTAACGTAGACATCGAAGCGATTTTTTTTCGTTTCAATCGCCATGGTCGGTTTTTTCTCGTTCAGCCAGTTAGCATAGTCTGGGCGTTTAACTACTACACGCTTTGTGGCTAACGCCATGGCTGGTTCTAGTAGGCCATCGGCGTCCAAATCAGCGCCAACCAACGATTGGAAAACGCGCATTTCTTTTTTCACGAGCGCCGACTTCTTTTTATTTTCTGGGTGCGGATACATCGGGTCAAGATACACCACATCTGGCTGGACAAAGTCTTTATCTTGCGCCAATTGTTCCAGCGCATCATGGCTAGAAGCATGGATAAGCGACATGCGCTCAGATACCCAGGTGCCGATTTCTGGGTCTTGTTTCGCTCGATCCAAGCCATCATCTAACAAAGCCGCTACGACTGGATGACGCTCGACCATCTGCACTTTACAACCTAGCGAGGCGAGCACAAACGCATCACGACCAAGACCTGCCGTGCCGTCTAACACGGTTGGCGTTGCCCCTTTGTTCAACCCCGCCGCTTTCGCAATTGCCTGACCTTTACCACCACCGAACTTGCGACGATGACCGACCGCACCACCAATCAAATCCACAAAGATTGCACCCAGCTTTGGTTCATCCACTTTACGTAGCTCCAAACGCTCGGTGGTTAGCACCAAAGCAAAATCGCTATCGTCAGTATGAGAAAGCCGCCAACGCGCAGCGAGTTCATCAAGATGAGATTGTTGAGACGGGTTTTCACAGATCAATTGCAGTTGCAAAAGGAGGCTCCAATAAAAATCGAGGTAACTGGCGCTGAGTGTATACCTAAGTTACCTATTAATGCTAGGTTGAGCTTGCTACGCAGGGGTTATACAGCCGTCAGTTGCTCCACTAGCTCAGAAAGCGGCTTAGGATGGCCAATACCGTAGCCTTGGCCGTAGTCCACACCGAGGTCTATCAAATGCTGCATGACCTGGTCATTTTCGACAAACTCCGCCACCGTCACTTTGCCTAGTTGCTTCGCCAGGTCATTGATTGAACGAACCATCACGCGGTCCATTTCATTTACGTTGATATCTTGCACGAAAAGACCATCAATTTTCACGATATCGACAGGAAGTTTCTTTAAGTAACCAAATGAAGACAATCCAGATCCGAAATCATCCAATGCAATCATGCAACCCAAAGCCTTTAGCTTGGTAAACAACTCAATGGCTTGATCCAGATTGCTCATCGCCGCTGTCTCGGTGATTTCTAAGCAGATTTTTTCACACGGCAGAGTCGAACTTTCCAATCGCTCCAATAAGAAGTCAATAAACTCTTGATTCCCCATAGATTGACCTGAAAGGTTTATCGAACAGCGACCAAGCTGTTCAACCACCTCAGGACGCTGTTCAAACCACTCTAGTGTTTGAGTAATAACCTGCTTATCAATCCAATGGGCAATGTTGTAGCGCTCGGAAGCAGGGATAAACAGCGCAGGAGAAACATAATCACCGTACCCACTGCGAATACGCACCAAAATCTCAAAATACATTTGAGTCTCGTGCTTTTGTAAGCTTTTTATCGGTTGAGCAAACAGTTCTAAACGTTGATTCGACAATGCCTCATGCACCAAATTGACGCTCTGCATTTCCATCTGACGACGCTGCAACTCTTCGTTATCTAAGCTGAATAGATTATAGCGGTTACGGCCTTGCTCTTTAGCGGCGTGACAAGCAGAGTCTGCTTGAGCGTGCACCATTTGTGGCGTATCAGCGGTATGATCGATGATACGGATACCAATTGAGCAACTGATGAACAGGCGTGTGTCTTCCCAAATAAAGAGGTGTTCGCTTAGTGTCGAGATGATCAGTTTGGCAATATTGATGGCGCCATATTCGTCACAGTCTTTGAGTAACACCGCAAACTCATCGCCTCCCATTCGAGCCAAGATGGAATTGTACGGCAGAACGCCTTCCAGCATACTTGCGCAGAATTGAATCGCCGCATCACCTGCATCATGCCCAACCGTATCATTGAGGACTTTTAGTTGATCTAAGTCGAGGTACAACATGGCGTGGACTCGACGATGGCTGTCCACTTCGCACAGTGCGGTCTTAAGCTCTAGTTCAAAATGGTTTCTGTTGTAAGTCCCCGTCAGTAAGTCATAGCGAGCTTGGTATTCCAATTTCTCGGAGAGCAGTTTGGTTTCGGTAATATCTTCGCCCACAATCAGCAGTTGCTCAGATTCACTCAGCGGACGAATATTCTCGCGCACCCAAACACGATGACCATTTGCATGACGATACTCGACTTCACGTCGCCAAACACCATGCACTTGCTGGTTGGGTTGCAATAACACTTGGCGAGGGAACAGCACTTTGTCATCAAAATAGAACTCCCTCAGGCGATGTCCGAGCATGTCCATCGGTTTGTAGCCAAGAAGTAGTTGAGCAAATCGATTCACTTCTTGAATTCGGTTATTACTATCAAGCGTCACCATCATCACGGGCTGCTGCTCATAATAGTTGCGTAGGGTTGACTCACGTTGGTAGAGCTTGTCCTCCATCAATTTACGACTGGTAATATCGCGCGCTTCAAACAAGTATTGCTTATGATTCCCTACTTGCTGAGAAAAAGGCTTGAGCGAAACTTCTAATACCAAGGCGCCGTGTTCTTTACTCCAAATTTCAGCTTCAAACGTCGACACTTGATGGTGAGGCGCATGGAAATACTCCTCTAGCAGCGCTTGGGCTTTCTCACTCCAGTTGGGATGAAACCAAAGTGGTCGGTCTAAACGCAGTCCTTGGTGATAAAGTAAGGATTGAAGGTGATCGTTGCCCGATTTAAGCACACCGTTGGCATCCAAAATGCCCATATACTGCATGCTCTGATCGAAAATCGATTCTAGAATAGCCTGGCTTTCTCGCGCAGCGCTCTCACTGCGACGCATCCGCTGTAAATAATAACCCATCAGCAAAATGACCACCGACATCACCACAAACAGACTACCAAACAGGCGAATTTCCTTGGCAAAACGTTCAGAAAGCTTCATTGGCTTATTAAAAAATACCGCAGAAACCTCTTGTTCAGCCCCCAATCCCCAACGCGCTACCGCTTGGTAATCGAGCTTTATTTCAGAATCACTTTTTTTCACGGCAGGCAGAGGCTGATCAGGGTTATCCAAAACGAATTCAAGCATCTCTGCACTCTCAATACCATGCCGATAACCACTTTGAATAACCCCTCCAACTGCGCCATGACCCAAACCAATGTCATGCACCATAAACAGCGGCGCGTTTGAGACTTTGTTGACACCAACCCAGTCACGCTCGCTGCCAACCATACCTTGTTTATCTCGGTAATAGGTCCAGAACAAGACGACTTTATCGGAACTCAGTTTTGCGACTTGTTGTTTTAGATCGATGATGCTGTCTGGGACAAGTTGTACGATTTTGTCTCGATATTGCGGGAACTTGAGGACAAAATTGTCGATTTGATAACGCAACACCTCACCGGTCACCGAGTGGTCACTGACGATGAGAACTTGTGTGTAGTTCGGATGTAAGCGCTCAATAAGAGCGAGATTCGCTTCCAAATCGACATCTTCCATGACTCCGGTTGCATTCAGAGAACGATGTAAAGAAGGATGGTAGTTATTAATGCCGTTAAATATAACTGGGGTGTCTTTGATGATTGGGGCTAAACGCTGCATGAGTTCAAGTGCATTGTTATCGCTCACTAAAATGGCATCGAATCGCTCTTTGCGTAATTTCGTAAAATACAAGGATTTTAGTTGCGCAAAAAACTGCTCACTCTGGTTACGTTTCGAGTCTAGATAGAGCACACGCATGTCCAGCGCTCGATCGCCCAGCTGTTGCTCGATGCCTCGCTGTATGGAGTCCGTCCAGAAAAAACCCTGATGATAGGAGTGCACGACCAACACCTTCGGATCTGAGGCCGTAGCAAACGCGCTCCAACATAGCGCGGCAATAACCAGAAAACGCTGCACATTATCTCCATAGCTCGGAGTTAACCCGCAGTTACTCCTGCCAAACCTTGTGAATCCTATCCGCTATGAGTATAAAAGGGAGGTAAAACTCTATCCCTAACGGAAATCATAGTATGAATGCGAGCCTGCCGAAACTCGACGACCTTGACCGCGCAATATTAAAAACACTGATGGCTGACGCCAGAACGCCCTACGCAGAAATGGCAAAGCAGTTCGATGTCAGCCCTGCCACTATCCATGTGCGTATCGAGAAGATGAAGTCGGCTGACATCATCGAAGGAACGGAGGTGATCATCAATACCAAAAAGCTTGGCTACGATGTGTGCTGCTTTATTGGTATTAACCTCAATGCAGCTCGTGATTACCACTCCGCGTTAGAAAAACTCAACGCGCTCGACGAAGTCGTTGAAGCTTACTACACCACGGGCGCGTATAACATATTCGTCAAATTGATGTGCAAATCGATTGAAGAGCTGCAATTTGTACTGATCGACAAGCTGCAAGCCATTGATGAGGTTCAGTCCACGGAGACATTGATATCGTTGCAGAACCCGATCAACCGCAACGTAAATCCGTAAAATTTTTTATAAAAAATGTACAAAAAAGGCCAACCGTTCGGTTGGCCTTGATGTTTTTTGCTCAATTTACGCCGCAATACCCGAATGGCGCAACAGTGCATCGATTTGTGGCTCGCGGCCACGGAAGCGCTTAAACAGCTCCATTGGCTCTTCACTGCCCCCCATTTCTAGGATGTTGTTCAGGAAGCTTAGACCCGTCTCTTTGTTGAAGATGCCTTCTTCTTCAAAGCGAGAATACGCGTCTGACGACAGCACTTCAGCCCACAGGTAGCTGTAGTAACCCGCACTGTAGCCACCAGCAAAAATATGGCCGAAGCTGTGTGAGAAACGCGCCCACTCAACCGCAGGAACTACCGCGACTTTCTCTTTCACTTTCGCCAGAGTTTCCAGTACACGCGCACCCACTTCAGGGTCATATTCGGTGTGAAGCGTGAAGTCGAACAAGCCGAATTCTAGCTGACGCAAAATACCCATCGCAGATTGGAAGTTTTTCGCTGCGAGCATTTTGTCTAGCATCGCTTTAGGTAGCGGCTCACCTGTCTCATAGTGACCAGAAATGAACGCCAGCGCATCCTCTTCCCAACACCAGTTTTCTAGGAACTGACTTGGTAGCTCAACCGCATCCCAAGGCACGCCATTAATACCTGAAACAGCACCTGTATCAACTTGCGTCAACATGTGGTGGATTCCATGACCAAATTCATGGAATAGCGTCACGACTTCATCGTGCGTGAACAGTGCTGGTTTGTCGCCCACTGGACGGTTGAAGTTACACGTTAGATACGCAACCGGCGTTTGCAGCTCGCCAGATAGCGTAACGCGACGACCACGACAATCATCCATCCACGCGCCGCCACGTTTGTGTTCACGAGCGTAGAGATCTAGGTAGAAGCTGCCACGGAGTGTGCCTTCAGCATCAAAGATATCGAAAAAGCGCACGGACTCATGCCAAGTGTCTACGCCTTCGCGCTCAGTAACGGTCATGCCAAACACGCGGTTTAGCACTTCAAACAGACCGCTCACGACTTTTGACTCTGGGAAGTATGGGCGCAGTTCTTCATCCGAAATTTGGAACAGGTGCTGCTTTTGTTTCTCGCTGTAGTAAGCGATATCCCAAACGTTCAGCTCTTCAACACCAAACTCACTTTTCGCAAACTGACGTAACTCTTCGACTTCACGTTCACCTTGCGGCTTCGCTCGTGTCGCTAGGTCATTCAGGAAGCCCAGCACTTGATCCGGCGTTTCAGCCATCTTTGTTGCTAACGACTTTTCACTGTAAGTATTGAAACCTAGCATACGTGAAATTTCATGGCGCAGTTTTAGCTGCTCAGTAATGATTTCTGAGTTATCCCATTTGCCTGCGTTTGGACCTCGATCAGAAGCGCGCGTCACGTACGCTTCGTACACTTCTTTACGCAACTCTTGGTTATCGCAGTAAGTCATGACAGGTAGGTAAGATGGGATATCTAGCGTAATTAGGTAACCATCTAACTCTTTTGCTTCTGCGGCAGCTTTCGCTGCTGCCAGCGCCGATTCTGGCATACCTGCTAGGTCTTTCTCGTCTGTGATGTGCTTGGTCCAACCCATGGTGGCATCCAGCACATTGTTAGAGAATTTAGAGCTCAGCTCAGACATACGTTTGCTGATCTCGCCGTAACGGTGCTGCTCATCGGATGGCAAACCAATGCCTGATAACTCGAAATCACGCAGTGCATCAGTGATGGTTTTCTGCTGGGCACGAGTTAACGTTGCAAATTCTTCGCTCGCTTTGATGGTTTTGTACGCTTCGTACAACCCTTTGTGCTGACCAACCCAAGTGCCGTACTCTGACAAAATTGGTAGGCAACTTTCGTAAGCTTCACGTAGCTCTTCGCTGTTCACTACCGAGTTCATGTGACCCACTGGCGACCAGATGCGGCTTAAGCGATCATCCGCTTCTTCAATTGGCGCAATCACACTGTCCCAAGTTGGGTGAGCGTTGTCTTGTAGAACTTCATCGATTTTTGCTCGGCAGTCAGCAATCGCTTGCTCAACGGCAGGCTTGATGTGTTCTGGTTTAATTTGAGAAAACGGAGGTAGGTCCGTAAACGTCAGAAGAGGATTAGACATGAATAATTCCTTTTGTGTTTTGACTCTGTGATTGCCTGTCTATTTTGTGTAGATAGGCCAACTCAATGTACAGACGAGCCAGCAACATGGATTGGGGGAGCTCCGTTCCCTTTCTCTATGCCGCGATGACCATCATATAGTCAACCAGCGCTACTCTGTCCTTGAGTCTTGTTATACCTAAATGAAATTTCACACCCTTTTGAGTGCGAGAAACTCACCTAGTTCAATTCGATTACCAATAGTAAGTGTGGGTGACTTAAAGAAATTTCAATAGCGTCCCCTTATCAGAGGAACAGATTTGATTGGAAGTTCTACATCTTTAAGTTACTTGAGTATAATACCGCCATAGAGTGAAAATCACAGACCACACTCAGCCAAAGAGTGTTTCGAGAGTTTAATTTGTTAAGTTACCGCCACAGCTTCCACGCTGGCAACCATGCCGACGTGGTCAAACACATCGTTCAAAGCCTCATTCTTGATGCGCTGAAACAAAAAGATAAGCCATTCGTTTATCACGATACCCACTCGGGTGTGGGCCGTTACGATCTGACTCACGAATGGTCTGAAAAAACGGGCGAATACAAACAAGGCATCGCACGTATTTGGGATAACCCAAGCATTCCTGAAGACATCAAAAGCTACATCGATGCCATTAAAGTGCTCAACAACGGCGAGAAGCTGCGTTACTACCCAGGCTCACCACGTGTAGCGCGCGCGCAAATCCGCCCACAAGATCGCATGGTGCTGACCGAGTTGCACCCGGCCGATCACCCATTGTTAGAGCAAGAATTCCATCGTGATCGCCAAGTGAGCATCTTCAAAGAGGACGGGTTCCAACGCCTCAAAGCAAGCTTACCGCCACAAGAACGTCGTGGTTTGGTGCTGATTGACCCACCATACGAACTCGCGAAAGAGTACCGCGATGTGGTGCGAGCGATTCATCAGAGCCATAAACGTTGGGCAACCGGTATCTACGCGATTTGGTACCCAGTGGTAAACCGTCACGACATCGAAGATATGATCGAAGGTTTGGAAGCACTCGGTATTCGTAAAATTCTGCAAATCGAGTTAGGTGTTGCACCCGATACCAACGAGCGCGGCATGACGGCATCCGGCATGATTGTGATTAACCCGCCATGGAAACTGGAAAGCCAGATGAAAGAGATTCTGCCATTCCTGCAAGACGCGATCGCACCAGCAACTGGCCACTGGAAAGTGGACTGGATTGTGCCAGAGTAAGCACTTCAGTACCGATATCTTCAAGCGCAACGATATTCTCGTTGCGCTTTTTTATGCTCTCACCTTCTCCCTCCAGTCGTGCTTATTCTTCTTTTTGTGCCTCTCATCGCTATTTGTCATAAGTATTGTCGCTTTTTCCCATTTAGGAATTAGTCGAATTCGATTTATGATAGTGGGATAACGGTGGCATTGAGTTCGGACAAGGTCATCCCAATCTATCTATGTACCAGATAAAATTTATAAGCTCTTGGAGAAAGTAATGGCGACTCATTTTGACTATATCTGTATCGGTGGCGGCAGTGGCGGCATCGCATCTGCAAACCGTGCGGCGATGTACGGCGCGAAAGTTGCGCTAATCGAAGCTCAAGACCTTGGCGGTACCTGTGTCAACGTAGGTTGTGTACCGAAAAAAGTGATGTGGCATGGCGCGCAAATCGCAGAAGCAATGAACCTGTACGCAGAAGATTACGGTTTTGATGTCGACGTGAAAGGTTTCGACTGGAGCAAACTGGTTGAGAGCCGTCAGGCGTACATTGGTCGTATTCACCAATCTTACGATCGCGTTCTTGGCAACAATAAAGTAAACGTGATTAAAGGCTTTGCTAAGTTTGTTGACGAAAAAACTGTCGAAGTAAACGGTGAACACTACACAGCAGATCACATCCTGATCGCGGTTGGTGGTCGTCCTACTATTCCAAACATTCCAGGCGCTGAATACGGCATCGATTCAAACGGCTTCTTCGACCTAGCAGAGCAACCAAAACGCGTTGCGGTTGTGGGTGCTGGCTACATCGCAGTTGAAATTGCTGGCGTACTGCACGCGCTAGGTACAGAAACGCACCTGTTCGTACGTAAAGAGTCACCACTGCGTAGCTTCGATCCAATGATCATCGATACGTTGGTTGAAGTGATGGACGCAGAAGGTCCAAAACTGCACACCCACTCTGTACCAAAAGAAGTGGTAAAAGAAGCCGATGGCAGCCTAACTCTGCACCTAGAAAACGGTGAAAGCCAAAACGTTGACCAACTGATTTGGGCAATCGGTCGTCACCCAGCGACAGACGCAATCAACCTAGCGTCAACCGGCGTGGCAACGAACGAAAAAGGCTACATCAAGGTAGACGAATACCAAGAAACTAACGTGAAAGGCATCTACTGTGTGGGTGACATCATGGAAGGCGGTATCGAACTAACACCAGTAGCAGTGAAAGCGGGTCGTCAACTTTCTGAGCGTTTGTTCAACAACAAACCAAACGCGAAGATGGACTACGATTTAGTACCAACTGTGGTATTTAGCCACCCACCAATCGGCACTATCGGTCTAACAACGCAAGAAGCAGAAGAGAAGTACGGCAAAGACAACATCAAAGTCTACACATCTGGCTTTACTGCGATGTACACCGCTGTTACTAAGCACCGTCAACCATGTAAGATGAAGCTTGTATGTGCGGGCGAAGAAGAAACGGTTGTTGGCCTACACGGCATCGGTTTCACGGTAGATGAAATGATCCAAGGCTTCGGCGTAGCAATGAAGATGGGCGCAACCAAAGCAGACTTCGACTCTGTTGTGGCTATCCACCCAACGGGCTCTGAAGAGTTCGTTACTATGTAGATCTTTTTATGGAAAACTAAACTTTAGATTTTCATAGTCTGGAAAACTGAACTACCCTCATTAAAGACTTGTTTTTTTTGAGGGTATTTTTATGGTTTACGTAATTGAATCATCATCAATAAATGTTCCCAGAATATACCCGCAAGCATCAACTGACACTCATCCCATTTCACTAAAGGGCTTTCCTACCTTTTATGACTCCAATCATCAATACTTGATGCCTGTTAACCTATGGATGAACTATCTAGTAAATCTAAGGAAGTCCAAAGACTTAAACTCTGCCGTTCGAGCAATCAAAAGGTACTGGCAGTTTTTGGAAATGAAACAATTAAGATGGGATGATTTCCCAGCGACAAAGTACCTACGTCCAACTTACCGCTTTAGAAATGATGATTTACTCAGCAGCGCCCGAAATGGTGAAATGCAGTTTTCTACCGCATCCTTGTACATGCTTCATGTCATCAAATTTTATGAATGGTGTATTACCCATCAACTCCTGCATGTAACTGAACACGCTAAACCATTTGAGTATGAGCTGGTTAAAGTGCAGAACCAGGGGATGATGAGACACCTAAATCCTCAATTTCTTGTTACAAGTACAGACCTGCGTATTAAAGTTCCAAAACGCGCCAACATTCAGTCATTGAATCCATTAAGTAAGGAAGAAATTCGATTATACGCCCTTGAGTTAACCAATTTTGGCATTGAGTTTGTGTTACATCAATTATTGCAAATCCACTCTGGGCTAAGAATTAATGAAGCCTGTACTTTTCCCCAATCTCTTGCCCTTAATGAACTCAGCACAGGCTTATACTCTGAAGTTTTGATAGGACCTGCGAACGGCGTTACTACGAAATATAGTAAAGAGCGAAAAGTAGAAATCCCTGCAAAGTTAGCAGTTTTACTCCACTCTTACTCAACATCTATTAGGAGGAAAAAGCGATTAAAAGGTAAAGAAAGCTCATTTCTGCTCGTTACAAAAAATGGCACTCCATTCAATGCAAATAACGTACAGCAATCCTTCCGACGGCTGAAAGAAAGCATAGAAGTAAAATATTCCATGTCTTTTAAGCACAGGACTCATGACCTCAGAGCAACCTATTGTACCTACCGACTATCATCATTGCTTGAGCATGGGCTACAAAAGAATGCTGTACTCCAAATGATGGCATGGATGGGACACAACAGCGAAAGCACTATATGGAAATACGTAGACTACCTTGAGAGAGAAAAGAGCGTTCAGAATGCCACTAGTTTCTTAGACCAGATACTAGAGGAAGCAGTATATGAATGAAATATCACACCATCCTGAATTGGTAGTAAGCCTCAAAATCGGTATATCTAAATATCAGTCATTTGATTTCAATCGATTTCGCTACCTTGGAGTTCCCCAAAAAAAACAAATTGATAAGGCAAAATTCGCAAATCGCGACAAGTTGGTTCACAAGTGGGTAGATATCTTAGGAAGAAGCCAAGAATATTCTGACCAGACGAAGTTTGGTTATTTCCATGATTTAACTCGATATGTAAGTTTTACTGACAGCCGGATGCTCAACCCCGAATCTGAGGAGGCTGCGAATGCTTGGGAGCAGCATCTCATTGAAAAAGTTAGGCTAGGAAGCATGCCAGTCAATACAGCACAAAAGCATAACAGTGCTATCCGCTGCCTATTAAGGCTCTTAGGCTACCCTGTCGAGAAATGGTTTTCTCCTCATGGTCTATTCCGCCGAGAATCAAATCCAACAGAAGCTTATTCAGACACAGAACTAAAAACTCTTCTGAGGCTTATCCAACCACTGTTTAATCAGCTTTTTAAACAAATTACATCCGATTTTCCTCTCTACCTAAACGCCCAACCAAGAGATAAATTTGCGTCTATCCAACTTAAAGGACGCAATTGCCAAGTCGCTGGGGCTATAACTAAGTGCTTTACACTAGGGTACTTCTTAATGTCGTACTACACATGGGGAAATAGCACTACCATTCTGAAAATGAAGAAGTTTAAGAAATCGGATCTGAGCAAGAACATCGTGTATTCACAAAGCGTACTAAAAGCCAGAGCTAATAAGTACGTGACCATCTCGATTGGTGAAAACAATAATCAAAATGTCCCGAAACATGCATTGAGATTTATCGAGAAGCTTCTCGAACTTAGTAACCTAGTCGCCCCCAATAGCGATCATCTGTTTTTTAAAGTCAGCAGAGGAAAAGCTACCTCCCTTGAACCTTCAAATCTTCGTGACATAACCAATTGGTTGCTTGAGTATTTCAACCCCACAGATGATTACGGAAAACCACTGAGGCCAATGGCTAAAAGGTTTAGAGCTTCAGGTAGTGCTCGTTACTTAGATTTAACGGGAGATGCGGTTGGGGTGGCTAGTCTATTGGGTAACACTCCCCAAACAGTAAGTCGTCACTATACAACCGGTAGTCCCATAGAAAACAGGAAACAGTTACAGGCTGCTGCCCATACACTAGAAGCCGTTGCTCGCTGCTCTGATTTAACTGAGTCAAAAAATTATGCGAAACAACAACTGGATGTTGAAGTACTTCCATATGACGAGTTCCTAGAAAAATACTCATCTTTTAAAAAGAAACCACAAACGACAATCATAGGTTCTGGTTGCAAGAACCCTTTCGATACCCAAGCTGGCAATTACAGAAGAAAAATGAACTTCAGTCCTAAAGATCTAGATGTCGAGCACCTAGCTTGCTCAGATATTCTGAAATGCTTTAGCTGCCCCAACCAAGTGATTCTCGAAGAAGTGGAAGATATTTGGTGTTTGATGAGTTTTAAAGAGGCTGTTAACGACTCTCTCGCAAATCACACGAATCGACAGCAATTCGAAAGAAACTTTAGAGACTTAATAGACAAAATTGAAATGGCTATTTTTAAAGTCGATCCAGCAGTGCGGCGAAAAGCCCAAAATAAACTTAGAAAAGAAGGTCGATATTGTTTATGGCCTGAAGGAATTAACGACCTCTTTTAGGAATCCAAAATGAGAATATTACTAGAGCTTCCGAGTAGCACCGTCCTAAAAGAAAATCAAAACGGATACCTGCATATACTTGACCTATATAATAAAAGTGACTTTCCGTCTCTTTACAAAATACCAGTCACTAAAAACTTTTCTGGTGCCACCGTCAGTTTCTTTGGTGATGAAGAGTGGGATCTAACCGCTTATGTTGATAGAAAAGTCACCAACAAATACAAGATAACGTTTTCTGACATCTCATCACAACCTTTAGCGAATGAGTTCAAGCTAATCTGCTTCATTTGGATATACACTTCCGCCGGACAAGGTCGCTCGTCACCGCTGAAGCCAACTTCTCTTATAGCACTTCATAGTAAGTTGACACAAATCTACAAGTACTTAGACAGATTGAAGTTAGACAGCATATCAAACCTATCTCACCCCGTACTTTTTTATGAGTTTTGCAATCATATTCAAGCCTTGAAGTATAGCTTTATAAGCGCACAGCACATATTCGCAGCTCTCGGGAAAGTGCAAAAATCATTCAGATATTTACCTTTCTCACTCGAACTTCCTACAGATCAAGGACCAGGAGAACTCGCGTCAGAATACTGCTGTCCCTCAAAAAGTAGGTCAGACCAATTCTACGCCATGCCGACATCAGTTATGGAAAAGATATACTTTTGGTGCATTGATTTTATTGAAGAATTACATCCCAACAAAGAGATTCTAAGCGAACTAGCTACTGAGATGAGACTCAATTATACGATGGGGAAAAAGCTCGTCGATAAAAAAATAGACTCTGGTACATGGAAATGGCTAAGCTACGATTCTCCTGATTATCGTATTGAAGTTAATAAATCCAAACCCGTACCGTACAAGAACATTATTGAATCATTTTTAGTTGGTTCACCTCTCGAAAAATACTATCTCCCCACAGCATCGCGCATGCAGGGTTGGTTTAACAAAATATTGACTGCTTGTTACATTCTATGCGCAGCATTCACGGGAATGCGAAGAAATGAATTGTATGGGCTCCACTCAGATAGCTTCAAAACTCGAATATTCAATGGCAAAACAATTTACACACTTCAGTCTTATCACCACAAAATGACTCAAGGAAGAGGGCAATTGACCGAGTGGGTTACATCTCCTGTTACAGGCAAAGCTATTGAGTTAGCAGAGGCCTTAACACGACACATGCGAGTCGAATTATTTTCAAGCCCTAATCCAATGAAAAATCATGAAGCTAGCTGTCTTTGGATAACTCAATCAAGAAAAAGTGAAGAGCCAAAGTTAATGTATGAGGGGCACTTAAGGTATCACTTCGACTTGATAGCTCAAGAGGCAGGTGCAATTGTTAACCAGCAAGTTCTTGATGAGTTTAAGCTAATCAACCCGAATAGAAATCCTCTACACGCCGACAAAAATATTCAACTAGGTAAAGTTTGGCGTGTCACAACCCACCAATTTCGCCGAACTTATGCGGTATTCGTACGGCGACATAACCTTTGCTCTCTAACTGCAGTTAAAGACCAGTTCAAACACCTCGATATTCCAACGACTGATTGGTACGGGGAAGGTAGTGCGGCCGCAGAGTTAAGGGGAATAGAAAAAGATACCGAGCTTAAAGAGCTTATAAAATCTGTCGCCAATGAGGTGATCATAGATAACGTGTATCGCTGGTTTAATTCAAGCGAAAAGCTATACGGGAAAAGAGGTTTAGAAATAATGAAAGAACGAGGTTCTATCCCTTCAGACCTAAAAACAAGAGAACAAATTCAAGAACTTGTTGAAAAGGGAGTAATTGATTTAGTTGGAACGCTCCACTCATATTGCCTTGCCGGTTACGAATGTCGTATGGATAAAGTGGCTTCCCCAGCCAGTTGTTTTAAATGTGAAAACCAACTCATTGACGAGGATAAAGCCCAAAACTGGATACACCGCCACAAGTGGGCATCGGAACAAGTCATTTACCTAGATTCAATTAACCGATTAACCTCCTCCATTGAAAGCCACTATATAACCCAGATTCGAGCCACCGAGAGAGTGATGTACTACTTTAAGATTCCTTTTAAAAAATTTGACCTCAAGGGGGCAGAGCGTGGGTAAGTCTAATGTAACAAGAGCTAAGATAGAGGAAGCACTAAAACGTATACTGCAAGGAAAACCCAAGGTCATACCTTCTACACAGAAGCTCTCTGTAAAAGCAGTTGAAGAAGAAGCCGGACTAGGTAGCGGGTCTGTTTATTATTATCCTGATATTGTTAAAAAAATTAAAAATGACTCTTTAAAGAAACAAGGCAACAATCAAAACAGTTCTTTGTATGACGAAAAGATCTCATATCTTCGTGAACAGTTAAAAAAAGAAAAGAGACTAAAAGAAAAATATCGGTCCGAGGTTACTGAGCTAAAAACTCAGCTTGCTAACATGGCGAGCCAGCATAACCAACTCGCCTTAATAATTCAGCAATATCAGTACAAAATTGCAGAACTAGAGTCTATAGGTAAAGTACATCAACTAGAAAAGCCTGACGATTAACCGATTCACGACTAAAGCAGCTCCAAGCGAGTGATCGTTCCCTTTTCTTTTTTGCCAAGCCAATAGCCTCTACGCCCAACAATAAGAACAAGCATTGGTATTTCGGTGTTTATGCTTCGATTCCAAGAACCTAGATCGGTATAGGAGGGGCATGGCCTATCTTCCGGGTGTGTATGCCATTCCCCAAGGTACTGATGAGCACCACCAGTGATTTCAAAAGCCTCATTGACTCGTGACTGATGATGAGCTCCTCGACGGTCTACGCGGCACCTCTGACGAATATCGCCAGGCCCGGGGTCAGATATATCGCAAACAACCAAATGTTGCCCTCTACGCTCTCCTATAAGGACACCTGCAGACTCAGGAGTAAGATGATGGAGCTGACGATAAGACAGCAATCGCGTTACTACATGTCCCATAATGACAACAAGACAATCACTCTCATCTTTGAAAACAAGTTCGACATCACTCATCACAAATATTACATCCTGAGAAGTGCTTTAGAGTTCTCGGCTTTTTCGAACGAGAGCCATCTAGCATATGCTCACTATAATTCCATGGAAGAGTATGTTCTAGCGTATTCAATACTGCCTCCTGAGCTAAAGCTGCCGTTATGTGGCTTACTGCAGCATCGTATGGTGTATATGTACTTCCACAACTTATGTGCTTCTCTTTTTCCTGATCAATGCCCTCAAAACGAAGATCTACTTTATTTCGATAAACTGCGGGATCAGCTATCATACAACCATAACAACAGCTACCATCGTCAACCAAAACCTTTGAAGCCCGCCCATTACCATCATTAAATGCATGAATAATCACTGGCCTAACATCTGCGCTTAGAGTCCTAACCACTGCCGCAAGACGCTTGGAAACGGGTGGGCGACCTGTTGCATCAATAACGATGTCATATTTCAATAGGACATCAGCTTGGATAGGGAACTGTCTGTCAATCCCTTTGATATTCTGCGCAATATGGACGGCTTCCTTCAGGCTATTGGCTAAAGCTATAGATTTAGCTAGACCAAAGTTATGAGCTGTCAGAGAATGCCGAGCAAAATTGTGTGGTTTGAAAGAATCATTATCATAAAGGTGGAAGTGATTTTCTCCGCAGCCAGCGCCACTACGCAGCAGCAGTTCTGCCAAATATCCACCTATAGTCCCGCATCCAATAAGAGCAATACGCTTATGACTTAAATTTCCAACGTCTGGTCGTGGTTGATTACGACTTAGTAGAGTGTCTCGATCAGCTCTGGTCACACCTAACCGCTTAAAGTTGGCACTAACAAGCTTGCCACCTAATAATGTCGCTTCATTGTTTATGTTCCGCTTTCTAGTGACATTCTTACCAAAGTACCGTTTGCCGAGAACACCCAAATTCAGCTCCAAGTAAACGGCCAACTCATCTTGCCCTTCCACATCAAACAACAATATGTGACGTTTTGTCTTCTTGGACATCAAGAGAGTAACCGTCTGAGCATGCGCAGAGCAATCAACAAGCTTCAACCAACTCAAAACCTCACGAAGGCAGGATGGAGGCCAGTTTACACCAGCCAAACGGTTCGGCTTTACTGATATACAATGCGTTGTAATTGACACTTCTTGCAGGGAGCTTTCATCGAACTTTCTTTGGTTCAACCATTTTACTAACTCTTCACTTTGCTCAGAGCAGGCAGCTACGTACTCTCTGCGGATAGATCCACTACTTAGTTCAGCTTCTACGAGGTGAGCCTTTAATTGAACTTTTCTCGATGGCTTAGCTAACAAGTAGAGATCTTCTTCTGACTGCCAATAAGCACTGAACTCTCCTTCAAGTTCAACATCATTTGATGTTCCACTCTCTACAGATGCTACAGAGTTATCCAAGGTAAGCTGTATTTGCTCATCCACATCTTGATAAGTTGACTTTAGATCATTGGAGTTCCAATCAGCCTCCATTTGGGCAACATAGCATAGGTAAAACCCGAAATTGATATGAGGCAGTAGTCGACCTTTATACTGTTCGGGTTGCTGCAGAATATACGCAAAGGGTAGCTGTATGTGCGGGTCATTCCACAGAACCAAAGCAATTACAAATACCCCACCTTTAGTCGAGTACTCTTTTACGTAGTAGCCTTTGCGCCGGCTTTTTGTATCCAACAGAATGCCTTTAGGCATTTGTTTAGCTGGCGTATAACGAAATCCGCATCCCAGTAATGTATGATGTAATTCCTGCTTCACTTTCAACCACTTACCATTGTACTGTTAATTTTCTCTGGTTTTGAGGCTGAACTAGGCTCTTGAGCAAATGCAGGAAGTGCCTTTGCTAAAACAATAAGATCGCTATTGGTAACACGGCTCCCAAATGCCATATTGATCTTTTTCAAGGCCTCGGACTTAGAATCAGCCAATTCAGCAGATGACAGAATACTAGGCAAGCGCTCTAATTTACTCATAATATCCATCTCACGGCGGCCATGCTTAGAAGAGGGTGGGAACAATGGCTTTTCATCGGTATCGTCAGGACTCTCTACCCCTCGAGCAAACTCATCAGGAAGATTCTTAGCAACTATCTTCATAGTCTCTCCCAGATCACTGGAATCATGAGAAACTCTATCAAGTATGTTTACCGTTGCCGCCATGAGACTTATCGAAGATGGACCACCAACATCCCATTGTGCATCCCGCCATGCTTTCATAAACCGACAGACCTTACGGAGGTGTTTTCCAATTCGTACACAGCTATCGTTAAACCAATCTTCAACTATTTTTGGATCACTATTAACCCATTTTCGCTCACCTTCGCGAAGAGCGAGGTTCACATTCTCAGAATCGACCTCATAAGAGTCAGTATCATCCGAATCATAGAAATATGATTCACAGCCAACATTTTCGAGCAATGACCTGTTTGCTTTTAAAGCAACTTGCTTTTTCATAAATTCATCTTTAGGGATAGCATACATAGGTACATCTATATGCGTTTTCTCTCCCTCGATTTTAATCCGTCCACATGTCTGCTTAGCTTCAAACTTCCAACCACTATTTTCCGCTACAAGTGATTTTAGTGAGGCGTCTACAAGGAGAACTAGTAAGGTATGGCCAATCTTGGGCTCTGACTCAAAGATAGGCATTGGCATGTAGGTGCCATCATCAATATCCATTTCTTGACCTGGCTGAAACGGACGATTCAGAGTGTCATACTGGAAGCTTCCCTGAGTCCAGAAGCGCGGTGTCAGTCCCAAAAACTCATCACGAGTATCTTCATCCATCTCGTGAATAAGCTTAGCTACCTCTCGTTGATCGTTTTCAGACAGGTACTTGATTTTAGTCTTTGAGACCTTTTCCTGAATAATTTCAAACGTAAGAACACTTTGTTTCACAGCCTTGGCAATGCCCTTAGCTTCTTCAAATACATCTCGTGTTCTTAACCGGATAATCTTGCGCAGCGCCTTAAGGTTGTTCTTCTCTTCGTCTGTAAGAACTAGCTTACCCATCAAGCCATCATTTCGGTTTGTATAGTACTGGTGAAAGTTCCAAGCCATTTTCACTCTCCTCTAAGATTTATTTAAATTTGCGGGCAGGTACTTTGAAAAAATCTGCCAATGCTTTGTTTTTAGTGAACTCTTCAGTAGCTAATTGCCTACCACGGCTAGCTAAATTGCTGAGCGAGCTTTCAGAAGCGTTATCCAAAGTAATGTCACTTGCAGCTTCATGGGGTACTGTGTCATCCAGATACACGAGATTGCCTATGGCGTCATGTGTCGCTAACTCTCTTGACAACATAGCTCTGTGAAGTTGCTGATTCGCCGTCATGGTACTGAGGACCAACCTTTCTCCCATACCCCATAACCCTAGATAGCCGCTTTTACCAGACAAACTAGAAGGGCTGAGACTATACTCCGCCCCCAGAGTACCTACGTTGAGTATCCTGACATCACTAACCTTTGTCTCAGGAAAGTCTGTCGTCATATCGCGAAAAACTTCATGTAAGCCAATAAAACTCGGATTATTTGCAACCAAGCCTCCATCAGCAAAATAGGCATCCAAATCTTCACAATAGTGAGGAGCAAAATATGTGGGTGCAGCTGAAGTAGCCAAAGCTGCATCAATTAACTTGAGGCGACCATCCCTGTTAAATTCCGGGTTGTGGGGAGTTTTGAAGAACTGAGGTTTACCTGTAGAAAGATTAACTGTAGGAATGAGAACTCTACACTTCAGATCATTAAAAGTGCTGTCTTCACCGACCATACTGGCTATCGTTGTAGCTAATGGCTTACTGTCATAAAGCGGACGTCTGGCCAGTCGATACTTTCTGCGTAAACCTGAGAAAAATCGTGGGTATTTCTGCTCAGGAAAGATATGTCCTGCTTGTTTTCTAAACACCTCTTCCAGCTCTTTTGCGCTCTTTCCATAAGCCAAACCCAAAGCCAGAATTCCACCAATAGAAGTACCTGTAATCAGGTCAAAATAATCTCCAATTTTAAAACCATTAATACCTTGTGTTTCTTCGACTACTCGCTCAATTTCAGCCAACAAGCTGATAGTAAATAAGCCTCTTGCTCCGCCGCCATTCAAACTAAGAATTCGGACTTGGTTTTTAACATGTTCATTCTCAGGTGGATTTGGCATGCTGCCTCCATTTTCAATCCATCACATCAGTACAGTTAGGGTAAGTTGTGGTAACGGATTTACCACAACTCTGGTTTTGAGTATTTATACACACAAAGCTGGTCATGGTTCATACCCAGAGCCGTTACAACGTGGGCATTGAAGAGGCTCGTAGCTCCGCTTGGTCAGCTTTTCGAATGTCCGCTTCACCGCCCATGCTTCTTGCCTTTGCATTCCTTACTTTTTTTGAGTCATATCTTACCCCTAGAAAACTGCTGGTTACGCCGCATCAAAATAGCCACGCAAACGTTCTGAAAGCTCACTTACCTTTAGTGCATGAAGTTTTGGAGCCATATCCTTTCTTGAGTTGAGAAACGTTACCGCTCGGTTATGTTTAAGTAGTTCTTGCCCACCACAAACAACCAAGTACTCCTGATGCTCAGAGTTGGCGGCATCCATAGCTGTATAGGCGAGCTTCTCAATCGCTGTCCCGCTTGTCTCCTGATACTTAGCAGCAATCTGCAAACTTCCTTGTGGCGTATAGACGATGAAGTGAGCGTAATCATTTTTTTCGGGTAGTAGCGTACTTGAGTAACGAACGTTACTCTGAAACGTAAAAGGTTGTTTCGTAGAGTTTTGAGTCAACCCAATGCTTTTAAGGGTGGCAGAAATGTCCGCCAGTAAGTGCTTACGAGACATATGCATCCTCCTATCGAGCTTTATTGGATTGAGCTAAAACAGAAGCGGCGAGCGTTTTCGTTTCTTCACTGTACTTAGTGCTCTGTAACGCCTTGGACGCTCTGCTTTCCATTTCAGAGCTAGTCTGTCTAGGGGTTGAAGTTTGTGATAAAGCCGAACCAGCAAACGCTTTTGCGATCGATGAAGCATTTGGGTTCTTTAGGGTGTGGGAAGCAAGTGAAGCAACATCACTTGAAGTCTGTTTGGTGTTTTTAGGCATAACTAAGCCTCCAAAAATTGGTGATAACTATTTCATGTTCACCAGGATGGATGCTAAGCTAAGGGTTCGACGTTTAGATGAACATCCTTCCTAGTGGGTGATGATTGTCTTTAAGTAAGCCCCTGACAATCGTTGGGGGTTTTCTTTATCTAATACCTGTTAGTTTTTACTCCACAGACAAACACTATATGTTGTGTCATTCATACTACGGATCACAAGATAGTGCCGATAAGCAGGTATTTCAAGTTGCATACAACACACCAACTGTGGATAACTCACTTTAACGCCATCACCTGTTAGTAGCTGCTAACCTATAACCTTTTTAGCTACAAGCACTCCAAAAACTTCAACCTCATAACTAGCTGATATATAACCAAGAAAAATAAAAATCACTTGATCTTTGGTTACATTTCGATCTATAGCCACTCAAAAAGCAAGGCCTTATTTTTGCACTTCTGGTTCATCATTTTTTTTTAACCAGAGGGTTAAAAAACACCTCTTCAGGCTGAAGAGATGTTACGATCAAACTCTGGTTAAATCAAGATTTTTAATCAGAAAGACCAATCAGCTCATAGACGAACTCTTTTCCACCGCTCTCAGCCACTTCCTCAACTCGCTTAACGTAGCCCAACTTAAAGAGGTTCTTAAGACGAGTACTTGCATTTTGAGTGCTAATATCCAAGCTCTTTGAGATTTCGCTCGTTGTGGCTTTCTTGTTGGCACACAAATAATCCGCAAGCTCTTTAATAGACTTTGACATAGCTGGCCCGATAAATGAAGGTTCATTCCCCTGCCATACAGTCATTGGCTGCTCTTTTGCTATAGCCCCATATGTCCAGTTGTCTAATAAGTCTTCATCAATAAAATCCGTTAAATAGAAAAACTTCTCTCCAGAATAATGTTTTGCCAGTGACATAACACTCTCTCTTGGAAAAGATGCATCCGTAGCAATAATTCCTTGCAACGATATACCAAAAGTGTTCTTTTCTTGATGGGACTCAACAAATTGTAACAAAGAAGCGTAAACAGCCTTACCTTTAACGTTTCCATTTGGGTGCGCGTCTTGCGTAAAATCTTTAAGTTTAAGAAGCATAAGTCTGGTTCATGTTTTTTATTTAATGAGAATATAGCACATTAATGTAGATAAAAATCAAAACAAATGTGAGTTCCTAATATTTTTGTGAGATTCTCATGAAAGTAGAACTCATTAACTTTTCCGCCTCGATACTTAATCGTTATCTCAAAACACTCTTGTCTGATACAAATCGTAGCATCAAACTTAGCTGCGTTTTTGGCGCTAACTTTCATACCTAACCCACGACTTTTGTAATTGGGGTCTTTAGCACCGCTAATACCTCCACTCTCAAAAACTTCCTTTAACAACATGGCATTGCTTTCTGAGTTGTCTTCAGGGAATCTCTCAAACAAGTCTGAATAACGCGACTTAAGCACTGGCCTCAACGTCCCAACAATACCTTTCCCGCTATCCGAGAAAACTGTTTGTACGTTTTTACCAATACCACCTTTTTCATACACTTGGAGTGCGGCAACTCCAGGAATTGGGGATTCAGAATGCTCTATGATGTTGTTTATAAACTCAGCAATAAAACCAAACGCCGTATTGGCATGCTCTTCACCCGCTAAAGCAATAAAAGACTGCTTCAATTTAGACGGTAAATCAGTATGTTCGGTCTGATAAGGAATAGAGACAAACTCCATAACTTTGTTGTTTTTTCCATAATGGCAGGAGCTGTCTTGCACTTCTGGAACAACATTAATAGAGCCGTCTAACTCGTCGAATAGTCCAACACGACATAAATAAGTGAAAGAACCTTCGCACTCTGAAAAGTCCAAAGTTATGTCTTTTCCTTCATGTGCTAACTGATTAACAAGACACAATATTCTCGAGATCGCACCAAGTAAAATCGAACAATCGCAGAACTTTAATCTTATGCGGTCAACGGAACTTGACCACAAATCTTCCTGCTCCATAAGGATATTTTCAAAATCAGATATTCTTAGCCAACCCGTTTTGGCAATTTCTACGACCGTCTCTTTGTCTGATAAGTACCACCTATCATCTGAACACGTAAATAGTCCACTGTCATCGTGATGTAGAAATGAATTGACCGATTTTTTTTTAAGGTTTAATCGCTTAGCGATCTCTCTCCCTTTTAATCCCGGATTATTATGCAGTAATAGCTGTATCTCTGACTTCATCAATCAATTCTCACATTTGAATACATGTATTGCACACCTAGCAGAAAATACCAAAGCAGTTACATATGGTATGGCTAATGCATTGTAGCGGAAGTTGAAGCTGAACCAGAGTACAAAAGATCATTTTTTGACTAGGGTGCAATCAGAAAAGCGGAAATTATGCGATGCTTAAAAACCCCTAATTGAAGCTCATCAAGTATGGCAATAGGACCATTTGAATGAGGTGTGGTACTGCCTACGCTACTCCACATCAATGTTAAGTCCTCACTACGGCTTTCTAAAAGGTCTTTTTCATTCAAGGAAGTACATTGATCTTCCAACTCAAATTTTAATGTGCTCGATGCTTTTGCGAACATACATGATTCAGGAATGTCTTGCTCTATCCGCTCCAAAAATTCTATAAGGTTTTGTTCTGCGAAAGTGAAGAGCCACGCTTGCTGGTTTATTGAGCCATTAACTCTAAGAATACGCCCAAGTACTTGCCTAAAGTACAGTTCTGTCTTGACTGAACTAATGTGACAACAAACTTGAAGGCGAGGAATATCTGTGCCTTCGCTGATCATTCCAACACTTACAATCCACTGTGTATGACTCTGACGATAGCGTTCAATTTCAGCTAATGGTTCTTCGTGGCGGTAAGTAACAATTGAGGCTGATTGGGCGTATTTTTGAGAGAGTATTTTTTTAATTTTTTGTGCATGCTGAACTGATGACGCAACCACCAACCCTCCAGCATTTGGAGATTGAGAACGTAGCTCTGCAAGCTTTTTACACCCCAGACCAAGTAAGTATTCCATCGCTTCTTGATTGTGAATGACACTTTGATACGAGGTTTTAGTCTGTTTGAGCATCTCTAGTATTGAGGAAAATGATTCAACCTTTTCATCACTAATTACCGACAAATGTTCATTGTCTACTAAGACCAACTTTGGAGATCTACAAACATTATCAGCAATAGCTTGCTTCAACGTATATTGATAGTCGACCTGAAGCTGCCCCTCAGGGTCACTGTACTCACCTAACACGATAGGCAAAGCATCCGACCGTCATGGGGTTCCTGACATAGCGAGTGTGTAGGTAGCAAGTCCCTGAATCTTTGTAAGTACTTGTTGCCCCCAAACATTTGCATTTTCTACATCCGAACCAGAACAATGATGAATCTCATCAAAGACTACGAACACTCTTCGGTTACTGAGAGTTTGCCAAAATTCATCATTAAGAAATTGAATTGATTGATAGGTTAGTGACTGCCCAATTGAACCTAACCCACCATTAAAAGTGCAATTAAGAGTGTTCGAAAAGGTTCTTTTTATACTATCCGAAACGGTTAAAGATGGAGAAAAACACAACACAAGATCGACCATATCATCTTGCAACAATCTTGAAGCTATCGTGGCTGCAAGCACAGTTTTACCAGCTCCTGGTGTGGCTTGGCAAAAGAAGTGACGATGGTTATCTGTAAATTTTCTTAATGCCCGTTCAGAACACTCTCTCTGCCAAGCTCTCAGCATGCTTGTTTTCCGTCATAGAGAACCTTTAGAACATTTGTTAAGCCATTTACTCTTCCCAGTAGGTACGCTGAACGTTCTTTTGCTTCTTCAAGAAGCGTGATTAATTTCGGTTCCAGTTCAGGAAATCGCGCTTTGAGAGACTGGTATTCATCAATCTCACCCAAAACAATCTCTAGTTCTCCTTTACATTGATTGCACTCACTCACTAACACCGAGTAGTCACGGCTCGAATAAATATCAATATCTACATTTCCTGATTTTGGCTCCACATTAAGAGATTTAAAGGTGTCTGTCTGAAAGTATCTTTTTTGACGACCGCTCCCTTCACTTCTAAGCCAGCCTTTCTTTATAAACCGTAAGATTTGTCGATAAACCTTTTTGCGCGCTTCATCAGGATCAACAGGAGAGCCTTTTAGAACAATAAACTCATCCCTTAATTCAATTACTGAAAAACCATCTATTGTTCTTTCAACCAACAAGTTATACATCTCTGTACTGAGCTTCATAGAACGCTTCATCTATTGCTAACACCACCAAAACTAAGGATTGCTTAGTATACAGAAATCAGTAAAACTAAGAAAATCTTAGTTACCGCTGAGCTTTAAGATATGAACCATAAGTGTCATTCCAAAACCCAATTCCACTGCGCCTCAAAGAAGCGCGTAAAAAAGCAAAACTCTCTCAGAAAGCCTTGGGAGTAAAAATAGGTATGGATGAAAGCTCGGCAAGCCCAAGGATGAATCAGTACGAAAAGGGGAAACATACACCCGATGTTCAAACGCTGAAATTGATTGCGGATGAGTTAGGCGTCCCTTTGAGCTATTTTTTCTGTGAAGATGACGATTCTGCTGAGCTATCAACTTACATAGCTCAACTAACGAAACAACAAAAAGAAGATCTGATAACCCACATCAGAAATAAATACCTAAGAGAATAAGCGTGAAAAATATTGTAAATACTGAAAGACATCGTGAATCCACAGCTGATCATGTAACCCTCCTAGCTGGAACTCAAAGTGATCGTGCGCGACTAATGTACTCAGCCTCATTTCGAAGGTTGCAACAAAAAGCACAAGTTTTCTCATTAGAAAGTAACTCCGCGGTACGTTCACGCTTAACTCACTCTCTTGAGGTCTCTCATATAGGACGTTATATCGTTGCCAGTATCTCTGAGAAGATTAAAGATGCTAGCGACATTAGCCAAGATCAGAAAGATTATTGGAAAGACAATGGTATAGCCCTATCAAACATTGTAGAAACAGCATGTTTAATGCACGACATTGGTAACCCTCCATTTGGACACTTTGGTGAAGCAGCTATATCTAAATGGGCGAACTCTCAAGAAGCGATTAACACGTTATCTGCTTCGTTGGGTACGACATCTAATGAGTATCTGCGAGCCCTCGATGATTTTAAGTTTTTTGATGGAAACCCACAGGGATTTAGAATCATCACTAAACTTCAAGGTGATGATGGTTTTTATGGTTTAAACCTAACTTACGTTCAACTTGCAGCTTTCTTAAAGTATACATACAGCCCTGCAACGATTAACGAGCATAAAGATAAGCCTTTCACTAAAAAAGTGGGATATTTCGATACTGAAATTGATGTAATAGAAAGTGCTTGGTCTACTCTTGGTATGGCACCTAATACAAGACACCCCCTAGGCTTTTTAATGGAGGCTTCAGATGATATCTCATACTGTATTAGTGATATTGAAGACGGGATAGAAAAAGGGATTATTTCCGTAGACCATTTCAAAGCCAATGTCATCCAAGGACTAGAAAAGGTCAGCCCAAAGCACGGCAACCCTCAGATATGCTCAGATTTGAGCAACATTCTAAATTCCGTTAAGCAAGCTCCCGTTGGACAGTTTTTAAGCTTCAAAACGAAGCTGTCAAACTTTTTGGTAGATAGTGTTGCCCAAAGTTTTGTTGATAAATATAACGATTTCATCAAGATGAATGTGCACAAAGAAATCATATCTAAAGGTACCTTAGAGTATGACCTTTTAAAGATACTAAAGGTTTATACTGGTGACTATTTGTTTACATCTTCAGAGGCTGAGTGCATGGAGCTATCTGGGTACTCTATAATTTCTGGAATTATTTCTGACTACCAAAAGCTACTAGAGCTTCCCAAAGAGCAGTTTATGTCATTAATTATAAATGACTTCGATTTAATTAAAGAGAATGACCTTCACATCCATAGAAGGCTCTTTAATCGACTACCAGAAAAACATCTAAATGCATATAAAGCGGCTATTCTGAAGAATTCGTTACCAAATTTTGTGAAAGAGCTTGGTGAGAACACTACTCTTAACGATGCTTTAGTTGAGCATTTAACTCAGTTTGATAAAGTGAAAGAATGGAACTTACGAGCCCACCTGATTATTGATTTTGTATCAGGAATGACAGACCAATTTTCAATGGAGTTTTTCCATATGTTAAAGGGGATAAATGTTAAATAATCATACAGGTAACAATTTCCACGGTATGAAGCTAAGCCGCCACCCTGTAGCTTGGGTGGCGAAGGTATTGGCTTCTTGGATAAATAGCAATGCTCAACTAGAGATGAGTAGGTACCAGTACGTTCCTCAATCTTTCAATGATTACAGATCAACATTTTTAGTGCCGGTTGCTCAAGTGAATGAGAGTTCACTTCTTGAGATGTTGATGTCTCTAGAACCAGAAACTGAGTTAGCTGTACATTCAAAAGTAATCTTGAACAACGAGTGTTACCACATTCCAATGATAGACTTTGGTTCAAAAGGTTCTACACCTTCTGCGTCAGAGGCCATAAAAGAGCTGTGTAGATATTGGAACATGGGCTTCAACCTGTACGAGAGCGGTCGGTCATTTCATGGTTATGGCAATCGTCTTTTAACAAATGATCAATGGCTTCAATTTATGGGAAGTCTTTTGCTCTTAAACAAACCCAGTGGCTACAAGCTTATAGATGAACGGTGGGTAGGACATCGTATTATGGGAGGGTACTCAGCGTTAAGGTGGAGCAAAAACACATCACACTATAAACGCTTTCCGGTTCATTGTGGCTTCGTCAACGCGGACACTTTCCAAATACACGAAACTGATATCAATTCTATAATTCCTCCTCCGCCGAGATCGATAGGCCCAAGTTTTTAACGAAATCAAGTCTGGAAAATCGATTTTCCAGACTTAAATTTTCTTAAAATTTAACCTAGTTTTTGTGATTTCTGGAAAATATCTCTTAGAGGCCGTTACCAAAGGATTTCCAGAAAAATTCCAGAGTTAGATATAAAGGGTAATCGGAAACGATGCGTTAATTACGCGCTAATCGCATTGCTGATTTCAGCGAATCATTTGAAAAGGTCACCTTAGGGTGACCTTTTTTTGTTAGCCCATGCTTAACTCGCGTTCTCCAATAACGTGCGAATAAACTCGGCTTTGATAGCACTCTCCTGCTTACCGTCATGAATCAGACACAAGTCTGCACGCAGTGACTCTTTCAGCTTGATAAAACGAATCCCATGCCAATGATGCTGAGAAAACGTCGACGGCACCAACGTCACGGTATTGCTGTTTGCCACATACGCCATCAAGGTGCTTGGCTCCACCACTTGTTTGCCAATATGGGGTGAAAAGCCTTCTTGCAGACAGGCATTAATGATGAAGTTTGCCGAGGCAGAATTCGCCAAACTCATAAACGCAAACTCACACGTCTTTAAATCTTGGAGTCGCAGCAAAGATTTGCTGGCTAACTCATGTTGCTCCGACACCGCCACCACAAACACATCTTTGCCCAAAGACACCGACTGATACGGATAAATGTTGAGTGCATCGGCAAAACGCACAATGCCCACATCGATTTTCTTCTCGCTCAGGTGCTTCTTTTGCGTCTCTGGGTTAAGGTCAAAAATGTCGGCGTGATAAGTGTCATGCTCAGCATGGAAGCGCTGTAACAGACGATCAAATCCGCCCCAAAATGCGCTACTTACCACACCAACTCGCAAGATGTTTCTCTGGTTCAAACCCACTTGCTGCACTTGATTGAGCGAGACATCTAAGGTCTGAAAAATCAGTTGGCATTTGGACTCCAACAATCGCCCGGCCTCCGTTAGCATGACGTTTCTTGAATCACGCTCAAACAGTTTGACGTTAAGCACCTCTTCCAACTCTTTGATGCGATTGCTCAACGGCGAATTGGTGATATTAAGGTTCTCGGCGGCCTTAGTGAAATGCTTGGTTTGTGCGACCTCGTAAAAGTAACGCAGCATCTTCAGCGTCACGCGCTCAAATGGTTCTGACTTCATGCATTGAGTCCTAGCGAATTTCATCATCCTCTTTTTAAGGATGATAGTAGCGAATAAAGCAAAGATAACCAGCGCAGAAAGTCACACAATGGAATCAACACACAACCAGAAGGTGACTAACATGAATCACGATCCAGTAATCGGCGCGCTACAAACCATTCACGAACGCAAACCAAACTTCCAACCTAAAGCGGCGTTTATTTTAGGCTCTGGCTTAGGCGTATTGGCAGACGAGCTACAAGACAAAGTGGTCATTCCATACGAAGAGCTCGAAGGCTTTCCGGTTAGCACCGTGCAAGGCCACTCTGGTGAGTTGGTACTTGGCACCATGGGCGGCGTAGACGTCGTGTGCATGAAAGGTCGCGGTCACTACTACGAACACGGCTCAATGAAGGTCATGACCACGCCCGTACGCACCTTTAAAAAGCTGGGCTGTGAGTTTCTGCTCGTCACCAACGCGGCAGGCTCACTTCGCCCTGAGCGTATTGATGTCGGCTCTCTGGTGGTATTTCATGATCACATCAATACCATGCCTGAATCGCCAATGATCGGTCCGAATGATGAAGAGTACGGCCCGAGGTTCTTCAGCCTCGCCAATGCGTACGACAAAGACCTGCGCGCAGAAGCGTTTGAAGTCGGAAAAGCCAATGGCATTCACCTGAATGAAGGTGTGTTTGTCTCTTACACAGGCCCCAACTTTGAGACCGCAGCCGAAATCCGCATGATGCAAATCATCGGTGGTGATGTGGTGGGCATGTCGGTCGTGCCAGAAGTGATTTCTGCGGCGCATTGCGGCTTACCCGTATTGGCAGTGTGT
Organism: Vibrio sp. OPT41; assembly: GCF_015163595.1. NCBI lineage: Bacteria > Pseudomonadati > Pseudomonadota > Gammaproteobacteria > Vibrionales > Vibrionaceae > Vibrio > Vibrio sp. OPT41. The sequence goes on from NZ_JADDYH010000010.1 coordinate 165,944, forward strand.
GCGATCACCAACATGGCAGAAGGCTTGGGAGATGTAGAATTGTCTCACGCCCAAACATTGAAGTGCGCGAAGCTAGCCGAAGCAGATTTCATTCGCTTTATTAAGCGCTTTATTAAGCATCACTTCTAAAGCTGTTTCATTCCAAAAAGCAAAAGGGTCATCAAGTAACTTGATGACCCTTTTTCGTATCACTTTTTCTAACGTTCGGGGGTATTTCGGAGCCGTTTGTGCGTTTTACTTAACTGCGCGAACCAATTCAGCAATGCCTTCCCAATCGCCGTTGTCCATCATTGCGGTTGGCACCATCCACGTACCGCCACAAGCTACAACCGATTTCAGCGCTAGGTAATCTTCCACGTTGGATGGGCTCACGCCACCTGTTGGCATGAATTCCACTGGGTAAACCGCCGTGAGTGCTTTCAGCATGTTTACGCCGCCTGATGGCTCAGCAGGGAAGAACTTCAACATACGCAGACCCATTTCCATCGCTTGCTCAACCAAGCTTGGGTTGTTTACACCCGGTACGATAGTCACACCACGTTGCTGACAGTATTTCACTGTGGTTGGGTTGAAGCCTGGGCTAACGATAAAGTCCACGCCCGCTTCGATCGCGATATCCACTTGTTCTGTGGTCAGAACGGTGCCCGCGCCAATCAACAGTTCTGGGTACGCTTCACGCATGATGCGAATCGACTCCGCCGCCGCTTCGGTGCGGAATGTCACTTCCGCACATGGTAAACCGTTTTCTACCAACACTTTTGCCAGTGGCAGAGCGTGTGCTACGTCGTTGATTGCGATAACTGGGACGATTTTGATTTCTCTTAATCGTTGTTCAAGTGTTGTCATGGGGAACCTCTAAAGAATAAAGCTTAATGTTGCGACGATAATAAACGCGATACCGCCAAGTAACGTTTCCATTACCGTCCAAGTTTTTAACGTGGTTTTCTCATCCATCTCAAGGAGACGAGATACCAACCAGAAACCAGAGTCATTGAAGTGAGACAGTACCGTTGCGCCACCCGCAATCGCGATTACGATAAAGCAAAGGTCTAGTTCACTCAAACCTGTTGATGCAGCCACAACTGGCGCGATAAGAGCCGCCGTAGTGGTTAGCGCTACGGTTGCCGAGCCTTGAGCAACACGCAGACAGGTTGAAATCACAAACGCCGCCACAATCACAGGCATACCTGTGTCTGTAAGAACGTCAGCCAGTGCATCACCGATACCACTTGAACGCAGTACGCCGCCAAACATGCCACCTGCACCCGTGACTAGGATAACACCACAGATAGGAGCCAATGACTCACCACATAATTTTTCTAGTTTTGCCATGCCGTAGTCTTTGGCAAACACAGCCAGACAGACAATCAAAGTGATCAGCAACGCAACTGGGGTTTTACCTAGCATACGTAGGAACTCAACCAGTGCCGTTTTGCCATCAATCACACCCGCAACCGCCAGTGTGTTCAATACCGTATCCAAACAGATTAGCAGGACTGGCAGCACAAGGATGGTCATAACCGTGCCAAATTTTGGTGCGTTGCGCTCATCCACCATCGCTTCGCCATTAAAGAAGGCTTTAGATAGTGGGATATCGAATTTTTTGCCCGCGTACAAACCAAATAGGTAAGCGCCAAGGTACCAAGTTGGAATAGCAACCAAAATACCCACCACCAATAGCAGACCGATGTTTGCGCCAAGGAATTCTGCCGCTGCAACCGGACCTGGGTGTGGTGGAACAAACGCGTGCATAACCGCAAAAGCACCAGCTGCAGGCAACGCGTATTTAATTGGTGAGCCACCAAAACGAGCCGCCACACTTAGGATGATTGGCATCATCACTACAAGGCCAGCATCGAAGAAGATTGGGAAGCCAAACAGTAATGAAGCGACGCCCAAAGCAAATGGTGCGCGCTCTTTACCAAAGCGACCAATCAAAGTGTCTGCCAGCACTTTCGCACCGCCAGTCACTTCAAGAATTTTACCGATCATCGCACCGAGACCAACCAGCAATGCCACGGAAGCCAGCGTGCCGCCGAAGCCGCCCATCATGGTCGATACGACTTTCTCTGAAGGAACGCCAGTGGCGATTGCCGTACCTAAACTCACCATAGTAAGGGAAGCAAAAGCATGGACTTTCAGTTTAATGATCAGAACGAGTAACGCTGCAATGGCAAGGCCTGCAATCGTCAGTAGGAACGTAGGATCTGGGGCTTGGGTTAATTGCTCCATAGGTTCACCTTTAAGAATTATTGTTTGTGTTATGGTTCACATTTATTTCAGTTACCGGTAACATGTTACCGATAACATGAATAAGATAAACCCATATTTTAAAGTGAATTCAAAAATTGAGATCACGCGCAAATTTGGTTATGAGGATAAGTTATGGCTGGTAGTAGTGTCATCGTTATGGGCGTTTGTGCTAGTGGTAAAAGCACAATTGGTGAGCATCTAGCGAAAAAGCTAGGGCGTAAATTCATTGATGGTGATGATCTTCATCCACGAGCGAACATTCAGAAAATGGCTTCGGGCCAACCTCTGAACGATGATGATCGCAAGCCATGGCTAGAACGCATTCGTGATGCGGCGTACAGCCTAGAAAGCAAAAACGAACACGGCATTATTGTCTGTTCAGCACTGAAAAAGATTTACCGCGATCAGATCCGCGAAGGCAACAACAACGTGACCTTCCTGTTCCTTGATGGCGATAGGGAGTTGATCCTTAATCGCATGCGTATGCGCAAAGGCCACTTCATGAAAGAAAACATGGTGAAGAGCCAATTCGAGACACTAGAGCGCCCAGACAACGAGCCTCAAACTCTGATCGTCAGTATCGACGGAGACATCAGCGACGTGTTGGAACGCTCTGCCGCTGAGCTAATCAAAATGCAAGCGATCGAGGTGGCGTAATGACTCACTCTGTTGTTCTTGAGGTCACACAACGCTTGACCGAGCGCAGCCGTGAAGCGCGCGCTGCCTTTCTTGCTCGCACCGAAGTGCAAGCCGAAGCTGGCAAAGGCCGTGTTGGTTTATCTTGTGGTAACTTAGCCCATGCAGTCGCCGCTTCTTGCTCTTCTGAAAAGAAAAATATTCTCGATTTTACTCATGCCAATGTCGCGCTGATCAGCGCCTACAACGACATGTTGAGCGCCCACCAGCCGTACCAAGACTACCCAGCACAAATCAAAAAAGTGCTGGCGGACTACGGCCATACGGCGCAAGTCGCAGGTTGTGTGCCAGCGATGTGCGATGGGGTGACTCAAGGTCAAGCAGGCATGGATATGTCGCTGTTTTCGCGTGACTTAATTGCGCAATCAACGGCGTTGTCTTTGAGTCACAATGTCTTTGATGCCACATTACTGCTTGGCATCTGTGACAAAATCGCACCGGGGCAACTGATGGGCGCGCTGTCTTACGCACACCTACCAACGGCGTTTGTGCCAGCGGGTCTGATGGCAACAGGCATCAGCAACGAAGAGAAAGTCGACGTGCGCCAAAAATACGCAGCGGGAGAAGTCGGCAAAGACGCTCTGCTGGATATGGAGTGTCGCGCTTACCACTCTGCGGGTACGTGTACATTTTACGGCACCGCCAATACCAACCAGTTGGTGTTCGAAGCCATGGGCTTGATGCTGCCAGGTTCGGCATTCATTCATCCCCATACCCAACTGCGTAAAGCGTTAACCAATCACGCGGCTCTGAAAATCGCCTCAATGACGGCGGGTTCTGCACACTTCCGTCCGCTGGCCGAGGTGGTCACAGAAAAGAGCTTGGTCAACGGCATCATCGCTCTACTTGCATCTGGCGGCAGCACCAATCACACCATTCATATGATCGCCGTGGCGCGTGCTGCTGGCATCTTGCTCACCTGGCAAGACATCAGCGATCTGTCGGATGTGGTTCCTTTATTAGCGCGCGTTTACCCGAACGGCCCAGCCG
>NZ_JADDYH010000010.1:169934-194548 GCF_015163595.1 Vibrio sp. OPT41
ATATGAACGCGTTCCAAGACGCGGGGGGCGTGCCCGCGTTATTGCACCGCTTGAACCAATCCGAGCTTTTGCATCGCGATGTGAAACCCGTGTTTGGTGAATTTGAAGACCAAATGACGCTACCGAGCCTTGTCGATGGCCAACTGACCTGGACATCGTGCCAAGGCAGCCAAGACGGTGACGTGATCGCCAAACCAGACGCCACATTCCAAAATACTGGCGGCACTCGCGTATTGACTGGCAACTTAGGCAAAGCCGTGGTGAAAGTGTCTGCGGTGAAAGAAGAGCAACGCGTGATTGTTGCACCAGCGATCGTATTCCAATGCCAACACGAAGTGGAGGCCGCGTACAAACGTGGCGAGCTGAACAAAGACTGCATCGTTGTGGTCACACACAACGGCCCAGCGGCAAACGGCATGCCTGAACTACACAAGCTGATGCCAATTTTAGGGAACGTGCAAAAAGCGAGCTTTAAAGTCGCGCTAGTGACGGACGGTCGTTTATCTGGTGCATCCGGTAAAATTCCGTCTGCGATTCACGTTTCTCCAGAAGCCATTCGTGGTGGCGCGATTGGTTTAGTGCGCAACGGTGATTTGATTCGCCTTGATTGTCAAACGGGCGAACTGAACAACTTAAGCGACACCACTGGTCGCGAGTTGATTCATTTCGATACCGAATCGACCCAACAAACTTGGGGACGAGGCTTGTTTAGCGTGATCCGCCAAAACGTATCGAGTGCAGAAGAAGGCGCAAGCTTTATTGTTTAAGGCGAGAAGAAAAACCTCGTCATTCCGACGAGCCTAAGCAAAATCAGGAATTTAATATCAGCGTGCAGTGAAGTCAGAGAAAACTCCTCTGCCACTGCACTTTTTGTTGGTAGATTCTGAATCACACTCGTTCCTCGCAGTTCAGAATGACGAGCTTTAGGATTGGCCTCGGTTCTTTCTAAAAAACGAATGAATCCGTCATTCCGACGAGCCTCAGCAGGATCAGGAATCTAATATCGACATGCTATGACGTCAGAGAAAACTCCTCTGCCACAGCACTTTTTGTTGGTAGATTCTGAATCACGACCGTCCCTCGCAGTTCAGAATGGCAAGCTTTAGGATTGGCCTCGGTTCTTTTTAAACGAATGAATCCGTCATTCCGATGAGCCTAGGCGAGATCAGGAATCTACTATCAACGTGTTGTGAAGCTAGAGAAAACTCCTCTACCACTGCACTTTTTGTTGGTAGATTCTGAATCACGCTCGTCCCTCGCTGTTCAGAATGACGAGCTTTGGGATTAGCCTCAGTTCTTTCTAAAAAACGAATGAATCCGTCATTCCGACGAGCCTAGGCGAGATCAGGAATCTAATAGCAAAATGCTGTGAAGCCAGAGAAAACCCCTCTTCCACAGCACTTTTTGTTGGTAGATTCTGAATCACGCTCGTCTCTTGCTGCTCAGAATGACGATATCTAGCATTCAGTAAATTACATCAAGCGGTCTTCATCACTACGACGGCAGCAATCACCACAAAGATACCAAACCAGCCGATTGGTTTGAGTTTCTGCTTAAACAGCAAGGCTCCACCCACTGCGGTACCCAAGATACCGATCGCACCCCAAGAGGCATAAGCAATGGCTAAGTCGATCTCTTTCACCGCTTGTGCCAACAGCGTGAATGCTGTCAGTACCAACACAATCGCCGCAATGCCCCAGCCTTTATATTTAAAACCTTTTGAGCGTGTCAGCGCCATATTGGCCATGATATCGACCAAGGCAGCCATCACGACAAATCCAAATGACATCGTAAAAAATTGACTCATGATTCGCACCTTGTACTAGTAGAAAATGAACGTTCTTTTGCCGGTTTATCGGCATTTTTCTTGGCGTTAGGTTGACCATGTGATTCCCCTAAGGTCACACACACAATGCCAACAACGGCTAACATCAAACCAAACAACTCTTGATGGTTTAAGTGTGCATCAAAGGCGATGATCGACACCACGGTGATCAACGAGATACCTAACCCTTCCCAAACAGCGTATGCCACACCTATCGATATTTTCTTCGCGGCAAACGCGAGAAAGTAGTAAGAGATTGCGATCAGCACATACATTACGATGTAGCCCCACCACCCGTGCCCTTGTCCGATAAGAGACATAGTGCTGGTACCAGCCACTTCGGCAACGATGGCGAGCAATAAAAATAGACGTGCAACTAGCATGATTAATCCTCCATCAGAAATTAAAAAAATGCATAACGGAGAATGGTGAATGCCGCGTACCTGTATCGACATTCAAAAAGTTAAAAAGATAAAAATGAGCCACTTCTCCTGACTATTTGAGATAAGGTTAGCGCTGGGTAGGAAAAAGAGACAGGTAATTGAGATATTCATTTTTGAATATCTTAAGAAGTAAGTTGTCTATGTAATCACACAATATTGATAAGGTTAAAGCATCTACTCTCTCATTCAGCCGATGCCATAAGGTGACGTCATTGCGTAAAAATCAGCGGCGTATTGAGGGTTTGTCGCACCACTTTATGCAGGTGTCTGTGCAAAGGATGGTTGCGGTTGGTTTGAAGGAAACCGCCAGAGACAACAAACTGGCTAAACTCACGATTAACGGGTGGCATTGCGTAAGAGGCGAGTTCTGGCATCAACAATGCCGAGCTTTGACTGGCATACATAATCGCGTCGGTTTCTTGCAACATTTGGCAAGCCAAACGCAAATTATAGGACTTCAGTAACACTACTGGCTCATAACCCATGCGTCGATACTCGGACTCCACGGTACAAAGCGGTTTATATGACGCAGGCGCAGGCAAAGAGACGAGTGGTAGTTTGGACACCGTGTCCCAATCATTGCTGACTTTCGACAACGTTGGGTGGTTTTTGCGCGCCAAAATCACTCGTTTTTCAACGAATAACGGGCGCATGTAAATGTCTTTCGACAGCTCGGTCTCTTGGTCAAGAATGCAGTAATCGTGCTCGCCTTCTAACATTTCATCGTGCGAGTAAGTATTCCAGCTGGAAAAGGCAAAGTGCGCTTTGGGAAAGGCTCGATGACAACCAGTGAGCAGTCGCTGCCCTTGTTCATCCATCAAATAAGGGTCAGTTACAATCGCAATCTGCCCTTGGTATTGCAGTGGGTCGAACACTTCAAATTCTTGCACCACTTTTTCCAGTGGCGCAACCATATTGTCGAACTCGGCGGCGAGACGAATCGCCATGGGTGATGGCTCTACCCCATGTGCTTTACGCACAAAAAGCGGGTCATCAAACACTTGCTTCAACTTCATCACACCGCGGCTGGCGCTCGGTTGAGAAATGCCAAGCTGCATTGCGGCCAGCTTGATGCTGCGGTTTTCCACCACGGCTTTTAATAAACGCATTAAGTTGAGATCCAATGCATCCAGCTGATGTGCCATACCCTAACCTACCAATACCATTGATGAGCGAATACAAAGAGCAGTTAACAATTAGTTAAACACTCTCTCCCGACGTGATCTGATACCCCATATCGAAGACTTTTTCTTCTTGCGTTTCGCCTTTCAGGCGCGCAATTAATAGCTCTGCGCTCTTTACACCAATTTGGAAACGCGGCGTATCAACGCTGGTCAGCTTCGGGCTGATGGTTTGACCGATATCCAGCGCGTTATAGCCCGCCACTGCCAATTTCTGTGGAACTTGAATGCCACGTTGCTGCGCACTCAGCATGGTGCCAATTGCGATGTCATCGTTGGTACAGAACACCCCATCGAGCGTTGGGTGCGTTTCCAGTGCGCGTTCGAGCAAATCATGCGCTAAAGAAAAACTAGAATGATCACCAGTTAATACATGTTTGGGTTCTAGCCCTGCTTCTGTCATCGCGCGATCGTAACCTTGCATCCGCAATTTGGTTCGCGTATCCAGACGCGCGCCAAAATAGACGATTGTACGCTTCCCCGTATCTAGCATCTGCTTAACCACGGCGTACGACGCATCTTCATGATCGAGTCCAACCGCCATATCAATCGGCTCCGATGGCAGTTCCATGGTTTCGACCACCGGAATGCCCGCATTTTTGATCATCTGTAATGTACGCGGCGTGTGATGGCTTTCAGTTAGAATAAGTCCATCGACTTGATAAGAGAGTAATGACGCGATCTTACGCTCTTCTTCAAGCTCATCGTAGCTAAAATGCGCTAAAAGCGTCTCATAGCCATTGGCTTTGGTCACCATCTCTATGCCCTGAACAAAGGAAGCAAAAATTTGGTTGGACAAAGACGGCAGTAAAATACCAATGGCTTTACTGGAGGACTTTGACAACATCGCCGGTGCACGGTTTTCGATGTAACCCATCTCTTCAATCGCAGTCGCAATCTTAGCACGAGTCTTTTCTGCCACCGATTCAGGGTTACGCATATAGCGTGAAACGGTCATCTTCGTGACGCCAACCTGGTCTGCGACATCCTGCAATGTCGTACGAGTTTTCTTATTCTGTTGAGCCATAAATATGTGATTTATCAGTAATGTTACAAGTAACATTATGACGAATAGACTCTCTGCCGACAAGTTCAGTGAAAATAATTCGCAAAATGAGATGAATATCAGTGGTAGAGCGTATTAGCAAACGCATCACAAAGAAACGCCACTTAAATAGCGATAATATTTGAGACCGCAAAAAAGCCCCGAACTCGGGGCTTTCTTCTATATTTTGACCGCAATATCTGAGTCGTTATTTCACGCACACCACGTTCAATAATGAGGTTCCGGTGAGCTGATTGGGCTCACGATCGGCGAACAAACCTTTCTTATCTTTGCCCCAATACGGCAGTTGCAGTGGCCATTGATTTTTTTCCATCACCCCAGACGCCCTCAGCGCTTTAAACTCTGCAGGGTTGGCTAAGCTCATACCCAGTTGCTGACATACTTTGTGCGAGTTTTCGTAGTTGAGGCGGTTCCACGGCTTACCATGTTCCATGTAAAACTGATTATGGTGATCGAGTAAATATGGGACCACGTACGTTTTGCCCTGTACTGAAGTACTCAAGCGAACTTCAATGTCATCATTTCCGGTGACAATTGGCTTCGCTTTGGTCTTAGCAACAGGCTTAGACGAAGAGCTATCACGTGAACTTTTTGCCTTGGTATCTGGCTTCTCTGCCCGCGCTTTAAAGGCGTCGGTATCAGCTCGCACAGCAGGAACTGGCGCGGGTTTCGGGGTCACCGTCGGTGTTGGCTTAACCGAAGATGCGGCTGATTTCGACGATACAGTAGATTTAGGTGTAGGTGGTGTTACTGGTTGTTTCGTCCCTTTCCCAACCACTCGGATGAACGCCTCTTTGTAATTCGACAAGGTTTTGACTCCTCGTAAGTCATCCCTCGCATCAGACAATGCCTTGTAAGGTCCAATCAAACAGCGATAGCCTTTGGAATCAGGCTTCATCCATACGTCAGTCGTGATTTTACTATAGAGAGGCTTAGCTTTCGCGAGAGACATAGGCTTGGGTAGCAATCCGCATTGAATCCAGTAAAGGTAGTTGCCCCCCTGCGGCACTTTCTTTCCCCATACTCCGTTACCAATTGGGCACGTTTTCTCAAGCATCGGTAATTCTTTCTCGCTGGCTTGAGTGGCTTGGCAAAGGAACTCCTCCGCCGATACTGGGCTAGAAAACTGGGCGCATACCAGCGACAAGCCGAAAGCTAGGCTTGCTTGGAAGATACGAGATGGGTGTTGTGCCTTCTTCATTTCCATACACTTCACTCTAAATTAGTGGGTAAGGTCATTATGGCGGCAAAGCGCCAAAAAAATGTGAACAAAGAATAACTAGCAAAAAAAGAGCCGGAATTTGCATCCGGCTCTCAGTTTAGGAAGGAATTAAGCGAATTTACAACGCTTGGTGGGAAAATTCTTATCCTTTGTACAGTTTCGGGTTGAATACATCACGTAGCCAGTCGCCCAACAGGTTGATAACCAAAACCAATGTTACGAGCACGATGCCTGGGAAGGCAGTAATCCACCACGCACCTGAGAAGATGTAGTTAAAGCCGATGCTGATCAGCGCACCTAGTGACGGCTGATCAACAGGAAGACCCAAACCTAGGAATGACAGTGCCGCTTCCGACATGATCGCGTTCGCTACCTGTACCGTCGAGATAACCAAGATTGGCGATAGACAGTTCGGCAGAATGTGACGGAACATGATTCGCGGAGCTTTAAAGCCCATCACACGCGCCGCTTCGACGTATTCTTTCTTCTTCTCTGCCAATACCGAGGCGCGAATGGTACGTGCGTATTGCGGCCATTCTGCCACACCGATGATCACCACCAGCATGACCACCGCATATTGGCTGTAAAAATCACTGCCAAAGCTGGCTTTGAAGATGGCCGATACGATGATCGCCACCATCATGGTTGAGAACGATAGTTGAACATCCGCAAAGCGCATCAAGAAGCTATCGATACGACCACCGAAGTAACCCGCCGACAAACCAATGATGATACCCAGTACCAACTGAAGACCGACGGCTAAAAAGCCGATCGTCAAAGACAAACGAGAGCCGTAAAGAATGGTCGATAAAATATCGCGGCCTTGCTCGTCAGTACCCAACACAAAGCGCTCATCGCCATCTTCCATCCACGAAGGTGGCAACTCAGAGTCCATGATGTCGATAGACGTCAGATCGTACGGGTCTGTTGGCGCAAGAATCGGTGCAGCCAATGCCAATACTAAGAACATCATAAAGACGGTAAAACTCGCCATCGCCACTTTGTCGCGTTTGAAGTAATACAGAAAATCTGACTCTTTGAAACGCTGCCACGCTGATGGAGCAGGAGCTGGTGTTAAATTTGATTGGCTCATGATTAAGCTCCTTTTCCAGTTAGGTTCACAGTTGGGTTGATGATGCCGTACAGCAAGTCGACGATGGTATTGGTTACCACGAAGATCAGACCAACAAAGATAACGTAGGCAGTGATCAGCGGTGTATCTACACGGTTGATTGCCTCTAGGAAAAGGAAGCCAGTGCCCGGCCATTGGAACACGGTTTCAGTAAGAATGGTGTAGGCCACCATGGTACCAATCTGCACGCCACCTACCGTCAATACTGGTAGCATGGTGTTCTTAAGTGCATGTTGGTAATAAATCTTTTGTAAGTTCAAACCTTTTGCTTTGGCGAACTTAATGTATTCCGAACTCAGTACTTCCAGCATTTCTGAACGTACCAAACGGATGAACAACGGCAGCATGATAGACGCTAGCGCAATACAAGGTAGGATGAGGTGCTTGATACCATCAATGGTAAAGAAGCCAGATTCCCAACCGAGTACGTTAGCGGTTTCACCTCGCCCATAGGAAGGCAGCCAGCCGAGTTCGATGGAGAAGACGTACATCAGCATGATTGCGGTTAGGAACACCGGAATCGAGATGCCGACACTACTCATCGCCATAACAAATTTGGTAAAGACACTCTTCGGGTGAATCGCGGAATACACCCCGAGTGGTATAGAGAAAACGATAATGATGAGCGTCGCGCCAAACACGAGCTCTAATGTTGCCACCAGCTTATCGAGGATCACCTCAACCGCAGGTCGCTTGAAAAAATATGAGGTACCCAAATCACCTTGCAGTGCATTACCCACAAAGCGCGTGTACTTTGTGATAAAGGGATCGTTCAGGCCCAATTCGTCGCGTAGCGCTTGACGCTCCGATTCCGAAACCGACTGACCTACAAGCTCACGCAGCGGATCACCCAGGTTGTCCTGAATGGCAAACGCCACCAAACTGATCACAAACATCACTATCAGTGCCTGAAACAGGCGCTTGACCAGAAACGAAAACATTCCTTGCCCCTTAACTATCCATAGATCTCTAAATTAGAGAGAAAATTCAGTCTAAATAACCCACTCAATCCGACTGAAACAAAACTGAGTCGAGTGCTTTAAGTTGAGGAGGGAAATCCATCCCTCCTCAAAGTCGACTAACCGTGATTATTCAACCACTAGGTCACCGAAGTAAGGCATTACCATTGGGTTAACGATGTCTGCCGCTTTCACGTTAGACTTCGCACCCCACGCTTCACTTTGCCAGTGTAGCGGTACGAATGCTGCGTCGTTGTATAGTGTTGCTTCTACACCTTTCAGCATTTCTGCACGTTTCGCAGGATCCGTTTCTACGTTCGCAGCTTCAACCACTTTGTCCATTTCTGGGTTTGAGTAGTAACCACAGTTGTACTGACCACGACCGGTTTCTTCGTTACGAGTCATCGTTAGGAACTCGTTGAAGTTCGCTGAGTCTTCTGTATCTGAGTGCCAACCGATCATCAGCATGTCTGCCGCACACTTGTCGAACTCTGGCCAGTATTGCGCTTTTGGCATGGTCTTCAGATCAACCTTGATACCGATCTTAGACAACATTGCCGCTGCCGCTTGTGCTACTTTCGCATCATTCACGTAACGGTTGTTTGGTGCGATCATCGTTAGCGTCAGGCCGTTTTCGTAACCCGCTTCTTTCATCAGTTCTTTCGCTTTCTTCAAATCGTAGCGAGGAACCAGTTTGTCATCGTGACCTACGTAACCTGCCGGGCTTTGCTGACCAGCGGCCGTTGCGAAGCCTTTCATGATTTTCTTCACGATACCTTCGTTATTGATTGCGTGAACAATCGCTTGGCGAACGCGAACGTCTTTCAATGCTTCGTTGCTGTTTTGGTTTAGTTGGAACGTGATGATACGAGTACCAGGTAGCGTAACTAGGTCGATGCCGTCAGCATCTTCAACGCGTTTGTGGTCGTTTGGCGCTACAGGGTGAATCATGTCAACACCGCCAGAAAGCAGCGCTGCTACACGAGTTGCGTCTTCTTTGATTGGCACAAGCGTTAGCTTATCAACGTTACCTTTCGACTCTTTGTCCCAGTAATCTTTAAAGCGTTCAAATTCCACTTTTACGCCCTGTTCACGTGAAGTCACAATGAATGGACCCGTGCCAGATACGTTAGTCGATGCAAATGAGTTACCGTGCTTCACTAGCTCAGACTTGTCTTTGCCGTCCGCAGTTTTGCCAGTGTAGAACTTGCTGTCCATTGGGAAAATGTACGTTGCGGTTTGCAGCACTAGTGGGTAAGGACCTTTAGTTACAAGATCGAACGTGTTGTCGTCCACTTTGACGATTTTCTCGTACGGGTCGAAGATGTTTTTAAAGTCAGGAGAGCTTTGTAAACGCTGGAACGTCCACACGACGTCGTCAGCAGTTAGAGTATTGCCAGAATGGAATTTCACACCTTCACGCAGTTTGAAACGAACAGTCGTATCGTTAATACGTTCCCAACTTTCCGCTAGGCGAGGCTCGAAATCCATTTTTTGAGTAAAGCGAACCAACGGATCAAATACCATGTGTGACATTTGCAGTGTGCCACCTGATAGCTGCTCATGTGGGTCAAGCGATACTGGGTCAGCTGCATAGCCAACTTTGATATCTGCTGCCATTGCGTTAAAGCTTAGGCCCGCAGCCATTAGCGCCACTGCTAATTTGCTTTTCATGGTTTTCATTTGCATAACTCCTTCATGCGGGGATACGGATCCCTTGTTGTTGTGTTTGCGTCTTTGTTATGACTAAAGGTTAGCCAAGCGAATTGCTTGGTTTATGCCGTTTCGATCTCTTCTCGCAAGCCAGTAAACTCCGGCATCAGAGAAATCAATTTTTTGCTGTATTCGTGTTGAGGTGCCGTGAATAACTGTTCTGTTGGTGCCACTTCTAAAAGTGTACCCATTTGCATCACACCTACTCGGTCACACATCTGACGAATAACAGGTAAATCGTGGCTGATAAACAACATAGTCAAGTTCAGCTCACTTTGCAGATCTTTCAGCAAGTTTAGAATTTGTGCCTGTACCGATACGTCCAGTGCTGAGGTCGGTTCATCACAAATCAAAAGTCGAGGACGAGTCGCCAACGCACGCGCAATAGAAATACGCTGACGCTGACCACCGGAGAATTCATGAGGGTACTTAAGCCCAGCCATTCGACCCAAACCAACATGATCCAATAGGTCATTCACGATTTGGCGAGTTTCCGACTCGTTTTTCGTCAATTTATGGAAACGGATTGGCTCAGCAATAATATCGAATACCTTCATACGAGGGTTCATTGAAGTATATGGGTTTTGGAACACCATCTGCATTTGACGACGCATCGGGCGGCGCTCTTTCTCAGAGGTTAAAGCGGTCAGGTCAATGCCCTCGAATTTCACCTGACCAGAGTTAGGTTGGTATAAACCAGCAATCACACGTGCAATGGTCGATTTACCTGAACCAGACTCGCCCACCAAACCAAAGGTTTCGCCTTCGTGCACTTCAAAGCTCACATTATTAGATGCTTGCACGTATTCTCGGCGGCTCTCGAACAAAGAGTCTTTGGTAACAAAGCGAAGATTGACGTTCTTCACGTCCAAAAGCGGGCCAGTGTACTCACGCTCATCTTGGCTTTGTCCTAACCAGTGGTTCTTGATATCGAGTGGCTCCATTTCCGCCGCTTCTTCGATATAGCTTACTAACGGGAAACGATCTAGCTTTCTGTCTGAACGTGGTACCGCTGAAATTAGACTGCGAGTATAAGAGTGATCAGGATCGCCCAATACTTTGGCTGTTGGTCCAAACTCCACCAAGTCACCACGATACATTACCGCCACGCGATCGGTGACGTTGGAGACGACACCCATATCGTGAGTAACCAACATACAGCCGACATTGTTCTTGATACACAGCTCGCGGATCAAGTTGAGGATTTGGTCTTGGATAGAAACGTCTAACGCCGTAGTTGGTTCGTCCGCAATGATGAGATCAGGCTCACCAGCCAAAGCAATGGCAATGACAACACGCTGACGCATACCACCAGAGAATTGGTGCGGGTACTGTTTTAAGCGGTTTTCTGGTTGCGGAATACCAACCTGCTGCATAAGAGAAAGCGCGCGCTGATACGCCTCTTCATCAGAGACCTTCATGTTGGCGTGGATCGTCTCTTTCAGCTGTTGCTCAACAGTAAAAAGTGGATTGAGCGAGGTCATCGGATCTTGGAAAATAAAACCTATTTTCGAGCCGCGAACCTTACGCATCGCTTCTGGTGATAGGCCAGAAATTTTTTCTCCATCCAAGAAAACATCGCCGCTAGCAACGCGACCTGGAGGGCTAAGCAAATCAATAACGGCGTTACCAACGGTGGATTTACCCGCACCTGATTCGCCAACAACACCCACGATTTCACCACGTTCAATATGAAAAGAAAGTGACTTCACGGCAGCGTGAACGCCGTGTCGGGATGGGTATTCAATACGAAGGTTTTTCACTTCTAATAGTGACATTTCAGACCTCTACTGCCTTGTCTGTGGTATCGAATCATGCCAAAGGCACCATTCATCACCTGAATGAATCCGTTCAAATTCAGAATAATACTCTGAAATCTTTATGCGGAAATAATTTGGCAAAAATCACACAAAAAAGCAACAATTAAAGTATATTCCGCCGAAAAAACATTAAATAAACGCACAATTAGCGAATAAAAATGCATTAACAAGTATTTAACCATTTTCATATCACACTATTTTTGTGCGTCATGCACCAATAAAACTAGAAAAATGCTCTAAAAGTAAACATGAGCTAAACAAGATCATTAACCATATTATTCATGTGCATTTATTAACATTTAACAAACAATATCATATGCAAAAAGTGTTTTTTCAACATAAAAAACTATTAATAAAATAGTCGGCAAATACAAAAAGCCAAACTTAGGAAGAGAAAGGATAGGTCAAAACGTGAACAAAACAGCAAAACCACACAAATCCTGCTCCAATGCAGATTATGCGCCACTTAAGCGGTTTATTGACTAAGCAAAGGAAAGTACCGCTATCTTCATTCGTACGTCATAAGAAAACTCGCCGGTTTTAACCCTTTACGACACAATTGAGAGTGGGATAATAGATGAACAGTGTCAAAGCCAAGCCGTAAATAAAAGGAGCCCCTGTGCTTAAAGCGATTTTTTTTGATATGGACGAGACTTTATGTGCAACGTCACAAGCCGATAAAGTTGCAGGACAAGCGTTTACAGCTTGGATTCATAAAACCTACCCACAAGTGACTGAGCCAAAAGCTTTTTTGCAGCGCTACTTACAGGGTGTATACAAAAAGCTGAATGCTGAGTTCCCTCACCTTGTTGCTCTGCTACCCGATGAAAATGCCTTCCGTTGTGGCCTGATCCAAAACATCTTGGCGGAGCAAGGCGTCAGCATCACTGCAAAAGAGGCTCAACAAGCTCAAGACTACTTTGACTCTGCACGTATGGGCGCGTTCACTTTCTTCCCTGGTGTAAAAGAAATGCTCAGCGACCTTCGTCAACATTACAAACTCGTCGTGATCACTAACGGCCCGATTTTTTCTCAACACCCTAAATTAAACGCGACACAAATGAGCAACTGGGTGGACCATATTATTGTGGGAGGAGAAGAGCCAGAAGAGAAACCTGCTACAAGTATTTTCCAAAAAGCGCTCGACTTGGTCGAAGTAAAACCAGAAGAGGCTCTACACGTGGGCGACTCTTTACCTGCTGACATTGCTGGCGCTAACAATATGGGCATTTTGAGTGTATGGGTGAATGCGACAGGCGCAAGCAACTCAACGGATATAACGCCAAGTTTTGAAATCCAAGAAACGGTAGAACTGAAAGAAATCCTTAAAACACTCGCCCAATAAAAGCAGCGGATTAGAAAACTACAAAACCCCAGACACTGCTCTGGGGTTTATTTTGTCAGCTCGAAAAGCATTTGGATCATAGGTGGTCAAAAGCCCCTAGAGCTGTACACTTTTGGGAAAAATTGAAATGGAATGCCGATTCTTTTCAGGAGAGATGCAAAAAAGCCCCAGTCTTTCGACTGAGGCTTTAAATAGTGGTCGGTGAAGAGGGATTCGAACCCCCGACCCTCTGGTCCCAAACCAGATGCGCTACCAAGCTGCGCTATTCACCGAACTGTATTTGCTGATTTTCTCAAATCAGACAGGACACTTCAACTAAGAAGTCACCTTAATTAATGGGGTGGCTAACGAGATTCGAACTCGCGACCACCGGAATCACAATCCAGGGCTCTACCAACTGAGCTATAGCCACCATCAATTTTTGCTGTTTACCGCTCTATTAGAGCCATAAACTAAATAGTGGTCGGTGAAGAGGGATTCGAACCCCCGACCCTCTGGTCCCAAACCAGATGCGCTACCAAGCTGCGCTATTCACCGACGATGTTTTATCTTGATTGAATCAAGATTGGGAGCAATGCTACCGCATTCAATCTAAAAAAGAAAGAATGGGGTGGCTAACGAGACTTGAACTCGCGACAACCGGAATCACAATCCGGGGCTCTACCAACTGAGCTATAACCACCACTGATTTTTACCGATGTATCCTCCGAGGCAATGGTACGCCCGAAAGGATTCGAACCTTCGACCTTTGGCTCCGGAGGCCAACGCTCTATCCAACTGAGCTACGGGCGCATGCCCTATCGGCGGAGTGGAATAATACGGATATCACACTATGCCGTCTAGTACTTTTTTTACTTTTTTTATCGTTTGGTCTCTTTTTCGACAGTTATCTTCCGTTAAAGTGGATTTTTGATGTGATTCACGCCCTGTCATGGATAACTTGTTGTTTATTGCAACAAGTTATCGGGATATAATCACCCATTATTTACATTGATTTAACAGCTGCAACCAAGTTGTCTAATCATTCTATGCCATTCAGTGGAATTTAATGATTTCTCTGCTCGGCATTAATACTCTAACTATATAAATAGGTAAGTCACTTACCTCGGGAATGTGAAGTGGGTTTAATGGATATGTCTCGACAAATGATTAGCGTTTTGTTCGCTGCCTTAACGTTTTCTACGGCAGCTTTAGCTTCTGACATCAGCCAAACTGAATACGATGCGATCGCAGAACGCATCCAACCTGTCGGTGATGTTTATCTAGCGGGTTCTGAGCCAGTGAAAGAAGAGCCAACCGGTCCACGTGATGGCGCCACAGTTTATGGTACTTTTTGTATTGCTTGTCACGCATCTGGTGTAAACGGCGCACCTAAAACAGGTAATGCCGATGATTGGGCACCACGTATTGCACAAGGCAAAGATACGTTAGTGAAGCACGCATTAGAAGGCTTCAATGCGATGCCAGCCAAAGGAACCTGTATGGACTGTTCTGACGATGAAATCATCGCAGCAATTGACCACATGATTGAAGGTCTATAAGTAAAGACATCAACGAAAAAGGCTTGCCAGTTGGCAAGCCTTTTTGTTTTTAGTCAGTGAGAACAGGGTTACTTTACTTCTTAAACATTGCTCGAATATTGGCAATGTGTGCTTGACCTTTCGCCATACGCTCTTCTGCTGATACTGGCTTTTTGTTTACTTCCCATTCAACGTCATCAAATGGCAACTCATCCAAAAAGCGGCTTTGAGTCGGTTTGATCAACTCGCCGAACTGCCGACGCTCTTTGCACATAGTGAAAGTCAGTTCACGTTGCGCGCGAGTAATACCAACGTACATCAGGCGACGCTCTTCTTCCACGTTATCTTCATCAATACTGGTTTGGTGCGGTAAAATACCTTCTTCGGACCCAATTAAGTATACATATGGGAACTCAAGGCCTTTTGATGCGTGCAAGGTCATCAGTTGTACTGCATCACTGTCTTCATCTTCTTCACCGCGCTCCATCATGTCACGCAAGGTCAAACGTTGAACGACTTCTTTTAACGTTTTCTCTTCTTGATCGTAGTTGTCACCCTCTAGGTCCGCCACTATCCATGAATAAAGATCAGAAACGTTCTTCATTCGCATTTCAGCGGCTTTCGGACTTGCTGAAGTTTCGTATAGCCAATCTTCATAATGGATATCACGAACTAGCGAACGAACCGCTTCGACGGTATCACCACGCTCAGCTTGATCAGCAATCGCCACTAGCCATTGGGTGAAACGACGCAGGTTTTCTAGGCCACGTCCCGTTAGGTGCTGTTCGAGCCCCATTTCAAAGCTCGACTCAAACAGGCTCTTCCCTCGCATATTGGCATAACTGCCTAACTTCTCTAACGTTACTGGGCCAATTTCACGTCGTGGAGTATTCACAATGCGCAAAAATGCATTGTCGTCATCCGGATTAACCAAAACGCGCAAATACGCCATGATGTCTTTAATCTCTGCGCGCGCAAAAAACGAGGTGCCGCCAGAAATTTTATACGGTACACGGTTTTGCATCAGAGACTTTTCAATCAAACGTGATTGGTGGTTACCACGGTATAGAATCGCATAATCTTTATATTCGGTACGGTTTAGGAACTTATGCGCAATTAGTTCACCCGTTACGCGCTCTGCTTCATGCTCTTCATTTTTAGCCAACAACACTTTGAGTTTTTCACCGTCAGGAATTTCAGAGAACAAGGACTTCTCATAGACGTGAGGGTTGTTAGCTATCAAAATGTTGGCCGCACGCAGGATTCGACTCGTTGAACGGTAGTTTTGCTCTAGCTTAATCAAACGCAAATTTGGATAATCTTCACCCAGCAACACGAGGTTCTGAGGTTTCGCACCACGCCATGAATAAATAGACTGATCGTCATCCCCTACAACCGTCAATCGCCCACGTTCTCCGACAATTAATTTGACCAGCTCATACTGACTCGTGTTGGTATCTTGATACTCGTCAACCAGTAGGTAACGGATACGATTCTGCCAACGCTGACGAACATCTTCATGATTACGTAAGAGTAAAACGGGCATCAAAATTAGGTCATCAAAATCGAGCGCGTTATAGGCTTTCATTTGCTTTTGGTACATATCAAAACAGAACGCAAACAATTGTTGCTGTTCACCTTGCGCACGCGCTTTGGCTTGCTCTGGCGTCAACATGTCGTTTTTCCAGTTGGAAATACAACTCAGAAGCTGACGTAGCAGATCTTTATCACCATCAAGCTGCTTTTCGGTAAGTTCTTTGAGCAGCGCTAGCTGGTCTTGGTCATCAAACAGTGAGAAGCCCGCTTTCAACCCTAAATGCTTGTACTCACGCTTGATGATGTTCAATCCTAAAGTGTGGAATGTTGATACCATCAAACCTTTAGACTCACCTTTCCCTAACGTTTGACCTACACGCTCCTTCATTTCACGTGCTGCTTTGTTGGTAAACGTCACCGCAGCAATATTACGCGCTTTGTAACCACATTGCTGAACCAGATAAGCGATTTTATTGGTAATAACACGAGTTTTGCCCGAGCCAGCACCAGCTAGCACTAGGCATGGACCAGACACGTATTTCACGGCTTCATCTTGACTAGGGTTCAGCTTCATAGAAATTCTCTGCGGGTGATGAATGTGGCGCCTATGATAAAGGGGTGGCCTCGTGAAAGCTATGCTGATTTCTTGTAATTTTCACACCAATTAAGTGCAATATTCTGTTGCATAAATAGCGGGTATTTAAGCTATAATGAATGAACGTTCATTCACTAAAGGGTGACATTATGAAGGATAACCCTGCTGTAGATAAACGAGAACAAATCTTAGTCGCTGCTGAACAACTCATTGCTGAATCTGGCTTTCAAGGGCTTTCCATGCAAAAGCTCGCCAATGAGGCAGGTGTCGCAGCAGGGACGATTTACCGTTATTTCTCAGATAAAGAACATCTTTTAGAGGAACTACGCCTTAACGTTGCTAAGCGTGTTGCTACTGCGGTGCAACTAGGTGTTAGTGAAGAGATGCCTTTAAAACAGCGTTATCGAACCATGTGGCTCAATATTTGGAATCTAGCGAGCTCGAACTTAAGTGCGATCAGCAACCGAGTCCAATATGAATCTTTACCCTGTTCAAATAGTAGCAAAGCTCGGGAACTTGAGAGACAAATGTTTGCCCAAGTAGATCTTCTTTTTAATCAGGGTAAAGACGAGGGAGTATTCAAGCTTCTCGATAACGAAGTACTTTCTGGATTAAGTTTTGAGGCAAGTGTTGCACTTGCTCGGAAACACGCTTTGGGATTTTATCAACTGGATAAGACGGCATTAGAGGCCGCTATTGAAGCCAGTTGGGATGCAATTATTAAACACTAACTTGGAGTTCTTAATAGAATGAAAAAGTGGACTTTCTTTATGTTACTTATCGCCGTTCTCTTGTTCGGCAGCGTGATAGGTTTCAATTTATTTAAGCAACAAAAGATCGCTGAATACATGGCAAACCGTCCTGAACCTGAGTTCCCAGTAACCGTGACAGAAGTGCAAGCGGTGGATTGGGTACCAGTCATCGAAGCAATTGGTTTTATCGAGCCAAACCAAGGCGTGACGGTAGCAAATGAGACCAGCGGTGTTATCGATAAAATCGCATTTGATTCCGGTACTCAAGTTAAATCGGGTCAGCCATTAGTGCTGCTTGATTCTGAAGTCGAAAAAGCAAATTTGAAGAGCTCGCAAGCTAAGTTGCCAGCGGCAGAAGCGAAATACAAACGCTACCAAGGCCTATTCAAAAAAGGATCTATTTCTAAAGAAGCGTATGACGAAGCAGAAGCAAACTACTTCTCCTTAAAAGCAGACATTGAAAGCCTGAAAGCGACCATCGACCGACGCGAAATCAAAGCGCCATTTGATGGTGTGGTAGGTATTCGTAACGTGTACCTCGGTCAGTACCTACAGGCGGGCACCGACATTGTTCGCCTTGAAGATACCAGCGTGATGCGCTTGCGCTTCACCGTGCCACAAACCGATATTTCACGTATCAATATCGATCAAGAAGTGGATATCTTTGTTGACGCTTATCCAGACCAACCTTTCAAAGGGTCTATTTCTGCGATTGAACCAGCTGTAAACGTACAAAGTGGTTTGATTCAAGTTCAAGCGGATATCCCTAACAGTGACGGCAAACTGCGTAGTGGTATGTTCGCGCGTGCAAACATCATTCTGCCTAAATTAGAAAATCAGGTCACTCTACCTCAAACCGCGATCACATTTACGCTGTATGGCGACAATGTTTACATCGTAACAGAAGAAGATGGCGAAAAACGCGTTAAGCAGCATGTGGTAAAAGTTGGCGAACGCTCTAAAGATATCGCACACATTCTAGAAGGCGTGAAGCCAGGTGATGTAGTGGTGACATCGGGTCAAGTCCGTTTGAGTAACCATGCGAAAGTAAGCATTGTCGAAAGCGATGCAACTACCCCACCTGCTGAAACACCAATGCTTTAAGTTGGAGGCATCATGCGCTTTACAGATGTTTTTATAAAACGTCCAGTTTTAGCGGTATCGATCAGCTTTTTGATTGCATTGCTTGGTTTGCAAGCGGTGTTCAAAATGCAGGTTCGTGAATACCCTGAAATGACGAATACGGTGGTCACCGTGACCACCAGTTACTACGGTGCAAGTGCCAACTTGATCCAAGGCTTTATTACTCAGCCATTGGAGCAAGCGGTAGCGCAAGCCGATAATATTGATTACATGACTTCGCAATCGGTACTGGGTAAATCGACCATTACTGTAAACATGAAGTTGAATACTGACCCAAATGCGGCGTTGTCTGACATTCTGGCGAAAACCAACTCGGTACGTTCACAGCTACCAAAAGAAGCCGAAGACCCAACCGTAACCATGTCGACAGGTTCGACAACGGCGGTACTGTACATCGGCTTTACGAGTGACGAGTTATCTTCAAGCCAGATCACTGACTACCTTGAACGTGTAATCAACCCGCAGTTGTTCACCGTAAACGGTGTGTCCAAAGTTGACCTGTATGGTGGTATGAAGTACGCACTGCGCGTATGGCTAGATCCTGCCAAAATGGGCGCTTTGAAGTTGACCGCAACCGATGTGATGAGCGTTCTTAACGCCAACAACTACCAATCTGCAACCGGTCAAGCGACGGGTGAGTTCGTGCTTTATAACGGTAGCGCAGATACTCAGGTATCAAACGTTGCTGAACTTGAAGCATTGGTCGTGAAAACTGGTGAAGGGGATGTCATCCGCCTAGGTGATATCGCTAAAGTAACGCTAGAGAAGAGTCACGACGTTTATCGCGCAAGTGCAAACGGTCAAGAAGCTGTGGTTGCAGCGATCAACGCAGCGCCAAGTGCTAACCCAATCAACATTGCAGCAGACGTACTTGAACTGTTGCCTCAGCTTGAGCGCAATCTACCAAGTAACATCAAAATGAACGTAATGTACGACTCAACTATCGCCATCAACGAATCGATTCACGAAGTAGTGAAAACGATTCTTGAAGCAGCAGTAATCGTACTTGTGGTTATCACACTGTTCCTGGGCTCATTCCGCGCGGTAATCATTCCTATCGTGACCATTCCACTTTCATTGATTGGTGTGGCAATGGTGATGCAGGCAATGGGGTTCTCTTGGAACTTGATGACGCTACTGGCGATGGTGCTTGCCATCGGTCTGGTGGTGGATGACGCGATCGTTGTACTAGAAAACGTTGACCGTCACATCAAAGAAGGGGAATCGCCATTCCGAGCTGCAATTATTGGTACGCGTGAAATTGCGGTTCCAGTTATCGCGATGACATTGACGCTAGGTGCAGTGTACGCGCCGATCGCATTGATGGGTGGTATCACCGGTTCATTGTTCAAAGAGTTCGCTTTGACACTGGCAGGTTCAGTATTCGTATCCGGCATCATCGCTTTGACACTATCACCAATGATGTGTTCGAAGATGCTGAAGGCGAACGAGAAGCCAAGCAAGTTTGAGCAAAAAGTTCACCATATCCTTGATGGCATGACCACTCGTTACGAAGGCATGTTGAAAGCGGTAATGGCTCATCGTCCGGTTGTTATTGCGTTTGCAATCATTGTATTTGCAAGCTTACCGGTCTTGTTCAAGTTTATTCCTAGCGAACTAGCACCATCTGAAGATAAAGGTGTGGTCATGCTGATGGGTACCGCCCCATCAAACGCGAACTTGGACTATATCCAAAATACCATGGATGACGTAAACCAAATACTCTCAGATCAACCGGAGGTGGAATACGCACAGGTCTTTAATGGTGTACCAAACTCAAACCAAGCGTTTGGCCTAGCAACATTGAAGCCTTGGAGTGAACGAGAGGCAAGCCAATCTGAAATCACGAAACGTGTGGGTGGCCTAGTATCAAGTGTGCCTGGTATGTCTGTCACTGCATTCCAAATGCCAGAGCTTCCAGGTGCAGGCTCAGGTCTACCTGTTCAGTTTGTAATTACAACACCAAATAGCTTCGAGAGCTTGTTTACTATCGCTAGCGATATTCTAACCGATGTTGCAAGTAGCCCAATGTTTGTCTATTCCGACCTGGATTTGAACTACGATTCAGCAACGATGAAGATCAAGATCGATAAAGACAAAGCGGGTGCCTACGGTGTGACGATGCAAGACATTGGCATCACTCTCAGCACCATGATGGCAGATGGTTATGTAAACCGAATCGACCTGAATGGTCGCTCGTATGAGGTGATTCCTCAAGTTGAGCGTAAATGGCGTCTAAACCCAGAATCGATGAAGAACTACTATGTACGCTCTGTAGATGGTAAAGCGGTTCCATTAGGCAGTCTGATTACTATCGATGTGGTGGCTGAGCCTCGCTCTTTGCCACACTTCAACCAGCTAAACTCAGCGACTGTGGGTGCAGTACCATCGCCTAGTGTTGCTATGGGTGACGCAATCGACTGGTTTGAGAATATTGCACAAACCAAGCTGCCTGCAGGCTATAACCACGATTACATGGGCGAATCTCGTCAGTTTGTAACGGAAGGTAGTGCCTTGTATGCAACCTTCGGTCTTGCACTTGCGATCATCTTCCTCGTTCTGGCGATTCAATTTGAATCACTCCGCGACCCTATTGTCATCATGGTATCTGTACCTCTGGCAATCTGTGGTGCCTTGATCGCATTGGCCTGGGGTACAGCCTCGATGAACATCTACTCGCAGGTTGGTTTGATCACGCTGGTCGGCCTAATAACCAAGCACGGTATCTTGATCTGTGAAGTAGCCAAAGAAGAGCAGTTACATAATAAACGGTCTCGTATTGATGCGGTGATGAAAGCTGCGAAAGTGCGTCTTCGCCCTATCCTAATGACCACTGCAGCGATGATCGCAGGTTTGATCCCGTTGATGTACGCAACAGGTGCAGGTGCCGCGCAACGTTTCAGTATCGGTATCGTCATCGTTGCTGGCCTTGCAATCGGTACACTGTTCACACTATTCGTACTACCTGTGATTTACAGCTACCTAGCTGAAAAACACAAACCTCTGCCAGTATTTGTTGAAGACAAAGACTTGGAAAAGTTAGCGCGAGTTGACGAAGCGAAAGCAGCTCATCGTGAATTAGCGGATAACAGATAAGCTATTAAGGCATTCAAAAAGGTCACTTCGGTGGCCTTTTTTATTGCTGCTCTCTTTTTTGCCATCTAAATGGCGACTTTCACGTATCATTTACTTAAAATGAGGACAAATCAAAAGGAGTTTTAGCCACTATGTTTGACCCAAAGAAATTAGAGCAAATTGCTAAACAGATTCACGACTCAATGCCTCAACCTGTAAAAGAATTGGGCTCTGATGTCGATCAGAAAGTTCGTCAAGTAATCCAAGGCCAGCTAAACAAGCTAGATGTTGTAAGTCGCGAAGAGTTTGATGTTCAAACTCAAGTTTTACTACGTACACGTCAAAAGCTAACAGAAATGGAACAGAAGTTGGCGCAACTTGAAGAAAAGCTTGCTGAAAAATAAGTATCAAAGCGCTCCTCACAAAGGAGCGTTTTTCTTATCGGCGCGCAGATAAATCGGCTAAAAACAAAAAGGCTTGGTCAACGGCGACCAAGCCTTTTGATTAGATGTTGTGTTTTATTTTGTATTTATCACTCCAGTCTGGCCAGAGTTCATTTAATATTTTCTCTACTTTGAAGCAAAGAAAATTAGCCACCAACCGCGATGCGCTTCATATCTGTCATATAACCACGTAGTTCTTCACCGATATATTCTACAGGGTGGTTTCGGATTGTTTCATTCACAGCGATAAGAGTCGCGTTATCCACTTGGTTAGAAGTTTCACCTAGACCTTTACCAATGACGTCTGTACTAACAGAAGGCATGAATTTTTCACGCAGTAGCGGCGTTGCTACATTAGCAAATAGGTAGTTACCATATTCAGCCGTATCAGAGATAACCACGTTCATCTCGTATAAACGCTTACGTGCGATAGTGTTTGCGATAAGTGGCAGCTCGTGTAGAGACTCGTAGTAAGCAGACTCATCGATGATGCCAGAAGCGGTCATCGCTTCAAATGCTAGCTCAACACCCGCACGAACCATAGCAACCATCAGGATACCGTTATCGAAGTACTCCTGCTCAGAAATTTCTACGTCAGTTTCTGGGTAGTTTTCGAAAGCAGTTTCACCCGTTTCTGCACGCCAGCCTAGTAGGTTTGCATCGTCGTTTGCCCAGTCAGCCATCATCGTGCTAGAGAAGTGACCTGTGATGATGTCATCCATGTGCTTGTTGTATAGCGGACGCATCAGCTCTTTTAGCTCTTCAGAAAGTTCAAATGCTTTTACTTTCGCAGGGTTAGTTAGGCGATCCATCATATGAGTGATACCACCAAACTTCAGAGCTTCCGTGATCGTTTCCCAGCCGTATTGAAGAAGCTTGCCTGCGTAGCCAGGATCGATACCATCAGCAATCATCTTCTCGTAACACACGATAGAGCCAGCCTGTAGCATGCCACAAAGGATAGTTTGCTCACCCATTAGGTCAGATTTCACCTCAGCAACAAAAGAAGACTCTAGACAGCCAGCACGGTGACCACCGGTTGCAGCAGCCCAAGCTTTCGCGATATCCCAACCTTCACCTTTTGGGTCGTTCTCTGGGTGAACAGCGATAAGAGTCGGTACACCGAAACCGCGCTTGTATTCTTCACGAACTTCCGTACCTGGACATTTAGGTGCAACCATTACTACCGTTAGGTCTTTACGGATTTGCATGCCTTCTTCAACAACGTTGAAACCGTGAGAGTAACCTAGTGCTGCGCCTTCTTTCATTAACGGCATTACCGTCTCAACAACGTTTGTGTGCTGCTTATCTGGAGTAAGGTTTACTACTAGATCAGCTTGTGGAATTAGCGTTTCGTAGCTACCTACCTCAAAACCGTTGTCTTTTGCGTTTTTGAATGACTGGCGTTGCTCATCAATCGCGGCTTGGCGAAGCGCATAAGCAACGTCTAGACCAGAGTCGCGCATGTTCAGACCTTGGTTAAGACCTTGAGCACCACAACCTACAATGACTACTTTCTTACCTTTCAGATAATCCGCTTCTGAAGCGAACTCACTGCGGTCCATAAAACGACAACGACCTAATTGGTCCAACTGCTCGCGCAAGTTTAGGGTATTGAAATAATTAGCCATCTGGGTGCTCCTTTGAGATTCTTCCATTGAGGTCAGTAATTGCCTTACCGAATAACTTCATACTAAAACAGACATGAGATTGCTTAAAGTGATATATTCACAATTAGTTATTGCAATTTATGCAACATGGAAATGAAAATTTAATGAATATCAAAAGCCTGCAACTTTTCATTCATCTCTGTGAGAGTAAAAGTTTCGCCAAGACCGCAGCGGCAATGCATATTAGCCCTTCAGCCTTAAGCCGACAGATACAAAAATTAGAGGAGGAAACCAGCCAACAATTGTTTTTACGCGACAACCGTAGCGTTGATTTAACTATCCAAGGTAAAAAGCTAGTCCCAGTTGCCTTAAAGATTCTTGGCGAATGGCAGCAGTATCAGAGTCACCTGAAGGGAACCGAGGATGAATTGAAAGGAGAAATCCGTCTCTTTTGTTCTGTTACTGCAAGCTACAGCCATCTTCCGGAGCTAATCTCTGACTTTCGTATTCAGAACCCTTTCATTGAGTTCAAACTATCAACCGGCGATCCAGCTCAAGCGATCGACAAAATACTAGCAGATGAAGCCGATATTGCCATATCAGCCAAGTCAGAACAGATGCCAAATAAAATCGCATTTGAAACGATCAGTGAAATCCCACTTTCTGTCATCGTACCTGTTGGGGTTAGTGCGTTTGCTGAAGAGCTACAAAAAGAAAAACCAGACTGGTCGGTCATTCCATTCATACTCCCAGAAGCAGGAACGGCAAGGGACAGGGCCAATACTTGGCTCAAACAAATGAAAATAAAGCCAAAGATCTACGCACAAACCTCCGGACATGAAGCCATCGTAAGTATGGTTGCATTGGGGTGTGGAGTAGGTATCGCACCTGATGTTGTAATCAACAACAGTCCGGTAAGAGAAAAGATAAATCGTTTAAAAGTCTTACCAATTAAACCTTTTAAACTTGGTGTTTGCTGCAACAAAACTCAGCTGGAGAATCCGCTTGTTAAAGCCTTTTGGAAGGTTGCAGAGAGCAAGTATATCGCACCTTAGATGAACACTTTTTAGGTATAAAGTGGGCTAATTTTAAAACTCTATAGATGCAAAAAAGCCCGCTCTTTCGAGCGGGCTTCTTAAAACTAAAGCCTGGCGATGTCCTACTCTCACATGGGGAAGCCCCACACTACCATCGGCGCTATTTCGTTTCACTTCTGAGTTCGGCATGGAAATCA
>NZ_JADDYH010000090.1:0-213 GCF_015163595.1 Vibrio sp. OPT41
ACACAGGTGGTCGGGTAGAGAATACCAAGGCGCTTGAGAGAACTCGGGTGAAGGAACTAGGCAAAATGGTACCGTAACTTCGGGAGAAGGTACGCTCTCGACGGTGAAGTCCCTCGCGGATGGAGCTATTGAGAGTCGCAGATACCAGGTGGCTGCAACTGTTTATTAAAAACACAGCACTGTGCAAAATCGTAAGATGACGTATACGGTGTG
>NZ_JADDYH010000091.1:0-650 GCF_015163595.1 Vibrio sp. OPT41
GGGACGCTTACCACTTTGTGGTTCATGACTGGGGTGAAGTCGTAACAAGGTAGCGCTAGGGGAACCTGGCGCTGGATCACCTCCTTATACGATGATTATTGCGATGAGTGTTCACACAGATTGATACGGTTTATAAAGTAAAGAGACGATACTGGGTCTGTAGCTCAGGTGGTTAGAGCGTTCGCCTGATAAGCGAGAGGTCGGTGGTTCGAGTCCACTCAGACCCACCAATTTCTTTCCCAAGGAATTGGCGACAGTATCGACACCTTGATGGGGCTATAGCTCAGCTGGGAGAGCGCCTGCCTTGCACGCAGGAGGTCTGCGGTTCGATCCCGCATAGCTCCACCATCTTTAAGTGTTCTTGAAAAAGAATCTTTAAAAATGGTTTTCATCAGAAAATCTAGCTCTTTAACAATTTGGAAAGCTGACAAAACAACAATTTATTGTTGTTTGTAAAGTTCTCAAAGTATTCATTTATGAATACAACTAATAACACATTCAAGTGTTCTTGGCTTTTTGTTTTCATTTTTTCTAAAAATGAAGGTAAAGAGATGAGTCCGGCAAAATCGAAATGTCTCTCGCTCATTCAAATAATGAGAGACAACTTTGGTGATTTGAACATCAACTCGAAACTCCTTCGGGTTGTATGG
>NZ_JADDYH010000092.1:0-335 GCF_015163595.1 Vibrio sp. OPT41
AAGTTGCGGAAGTGGCGGAATTGGTAGACGCACCAGATTTAGGTTCTGGCGCCGCAAGGTGTGAGAGTTCAAGTCTCTCCTTCCGCACCATTATTTAAGTCTCTTTTATTAGAGCAATGTAGGGCTATCGCCAAGCGGTAAGGCAGCGGCTTTTGATGCCGCCATTCCCTGGTTCGAATCCAGGTAGCCCTGCCACATACAATGATATTGAGATTTTACCAATTATCTTGATGTCTACAGATCAAGTTGCGGAAGTGGCGGAATTGGTAGACGCACCAGATTTAGGTTCTGGCGCCGCAAGGTGTGAGAGTTCAAGTCTCTCCTTCCGCACCATT
>NZ_JADDYH010000011.1:0-21791 GCF_015163595.1 Vibrio sp. OPT41
TTGCGCAGGTCAAAAGCTTACGTATAATGCCAACCATCAAAGGGCAATAGCCCAAAGATGCCGGTGTGGTGAAATTGGTATACACGACGGATTCAAAAAAAGTTTTAAATCAAGTCGTTACACTAAAAATAAAAGTTTTATCACCAAAGCATTGCTAAGAAGTCGCTAATTAAAGCGGCTTTTTTTATGTCTGTAATAAACTAAAGTCATACCGAACTATGGTGCATACATGGTTCATATCTAACCTATTCACTATCTTACCTAACCCAAGTAATACAACATTTTCTATTCCTAAACTTCCTATCAGCTCAGCATTACTAGCCTAAATTAAGCTCAAGAAACATGGTCAAATCATGGTGAGTTTACGTTGTTCTAAGAGAAGTGTTTTGTTTGACAATTCAGTTGGTTAGTGTAGGTTTAGTTTGTGTTCTTCAGGGATGGGAATGTGATATGCAGCATTATGTAACTGAGTTTATTAAACATCGAGGGGTTGATGTCTTAAGTATTACGGCACCCGAAGTCTTGTGCGTATATGACGAAAAATACCGCGATGACTTTTTAGCAATGATTAAAACGATTGATAATGTAGCTAAAAATTACTCGAAAATATTGATTGACTTAACGTTCGTTCAATCATTTTCGGCATCTGGTGCTGTTGCTCTTTTTTCTGTAATTACATCAAACCAAATTGTGACAGGGTTTGATGATCTGTTTGTTTTTAAGATGCCAACTAAACAGTCCACGAGGAACTTAGTCTACAGAAGTGGTCTTTGGGATGCTATTCGACCAGGAGGAAAGCGAAAACTGGATCGACTATGGGATACAAACTCTAAATTCAGGAGTGGCTTTGATCCTGATAAGCATCTAGAACCTATGATTGATTCCTTAGACTTAAGCGTTGTACCAAAAAGGTTGAAAGAAGCGATCAACGAGGCTGTTCTTAATATAGTACAGCATGCATATGCAGAGACAGGCAGCATTCCTAGATGGTGGCAGTACGCTGCATTTAACTCCGATAAGTCACAGTTCATTTTTGTGATCTGTGACAGAGGATTGACTATCCCACGAAGCCTTAAGACTGTATACGGAAATGATAGTAGTATTATCGAAAGAGCGATGACCTCTGGTGTATCCTCGACTGGCTTAAACTGGCGTGGTAAAGGTTCTGACAATATTAAAAAACCAGTTGAAAAAGATGAAAATGATATACTTATCGTTTTGAGTCGTTATGGTTTGTACAAATACGGTTCTCAGAATGCAATCCCAGAGTGTGCTGATATACCAACACCATTTCCTGGAACCCTAGTCGCTTGGTGTTTCGACTTAACAAAGTGAGGATGAAAATGAGAATTGACATTGCTTTGGATTTCTCAGAAAAGCCTTTTGGGCGGTTTAAATCTGATGGCAAATTTTCAGGCGAGCGTTTTCGCGATGAGTTCCTGATTCCAGCCTTTAACGAAGAACAGGGAAAAATTATTGTATACCTTGATGGTGTATCAAGAGGCTATGGCAGTAGCTTTTTGGAAGAAGCTTTCGCAGGTTTACTACGTAAGCAAATTACCTATGCCCAAGTGAAAGAGCGTTTAGTTATTGAAACCGCAGACGAGGATTACAGAGAAGAAATTTGGGATTATATCGAAGAACAATGGCATCGACAGTCGTTAAAGGTGTAGGTAGGTGACAGAGTCTGCTATTGCTAGCATCATTGTTAGCTTAATGATATTTATCATGTCAGCCATGCTAGTAATGGTTGGATGGGAAGTTATTTATAAAAATGGCAAAAAAATAGCCAGTCGCAATGAGATGTTTGCGAGAAAGTCTGCTGTTATGAATGAGCTATCCTTACTTACTAATGAAGCCGTTTCGTTTTGGGAGAATATGAACCTTACGGATAACGAATGTCTAATCAAAACCTCTGTATTTATAGCTAAAACTCAATCTATTAAGAATAGAGTTAAAATGATGCAAGAACTGGGGCTCAATGTTGATATTGACAAGAGTGTCAGGGATTTAAGACGTAGTATTACACTTGATGCCGAACAAGCGCACCAGATTTCTGCTGAGAATAAGCACGAGAAAATTTTTGAAATTATCGAGTCATCAGATTCGATAAAAAAACAGTTGAGTGAAGCATTCAGACAGGGCAGAGAGCAGGAATCGTTTTTACATTCCAAATAGAAGGTTATTTTTTTTCAAAAAAAATGCCACTATCAGTAGTAATTTCAATGTTTTAGGTAAATATCTAGTTCTCTAACTTGTCTTTTCCGTAATAAAATTATATTCGATAATATATTAACTTCCTGAATAACCCAGCATATTCAGGAGGTTAAATGAGTAAGTCAAAACGTCTCACCACCACTTTCCTAAACAACCTTAAACCCAATCCTAAAACCGCCAAATTCGCTGATTACGAAGTCAACTTATCCGCTATGAAAGACAGTGGTTTACCTACTGGCGTTCGCTGCTTAGTGGGTAAGTCTGGCGGGAAACGCTTCCTTCTTCGTTATACTAGTCCGGTAACAGGTAAGAAAGCGTCTATTAGTTTAGGTAAACATCCCGAAACCGATATCCTCACGTTACGTAAGATAGCCAAAAAGTATCGCCAGCAAATTCTTGAAGGTATAGATCCGAAGTTAGAACGTGACAATCAATCTGTCGATAAGGCAATGACACTGGAACGTTTCTTCAACGAAGTTTATCTACCCCTAGCGAAGCAAAAACGTAGCTGGAAAGATGATGTCGCTAGATTTAATCAACACGCAAAGTTAATACATCACATACCCATCAATGAACTGACTGCTGCTCATATAGTCAAAGTACAAATGGTAATGCAAGAAGCGATCAGTAAAACGACGGGTAAACCTTATGCCCTAGCAACAATTAATCGTGTATTGGCATTACTTAAGACGGTGAATAGACAAGCTTACAAACTGTTGGGTGCCCCGCTTATCGCTGACAAGGTTAGTTTATTACGCGTAGACAACGAACGTACGGGCTACCTTTCAGAATCTCAGCTCAAGGAGTTCGTTGACCACGCACTCAACTACTCAGATAAACAGACTGGAGCGTTTTTAGCGTTGTTGTTTTTGACAGGACTACGCGATAAGGAGTTGAGATTTCGCAAGTGGAATGACATCTCTTGGGAAGAGCAAACTCTTTATATTGATCGAACCAAAAATGGTAGTAGTCACATTATTTTCCTGAGTGATTACATGGTTCAGATTTTGGAGTCGCTACCCAAGGTAACAAATAATCCTTATATCTTTGCTGGACGTCGCAAAGGGAAACCTATTAGTCCAGCTAGACATGCCTTGAAAGTGATCAAGGCGAAGATGGGATTGCCCGATATACCTGGAGATAAGGCGAACATAACTCTGCACAGTGCTCGTCATACTGTGGGGAGTCTATTAGCCTCTCAAGGTGTCCCCTTGCATGATATCGCTAAGCAGCTCAACCATTCTGACCTATCAAGTTCTAGACGTTATTCGAAGTTGACTGTAGGTCGTAGGCGGGAAATAGGTTCTCGTTTATCGGATATGGTGACTGCGAAGCCAGAGATACGCTGGGAATGAAGAAGTTAGGTTTAACCAGTTAATTTGGAAATGACATTAGAAAAGCCCCTGTTTAGCGATGAGCTAAACAGGGGCTTTTTCATTATTAAACGGAGATTAGAAATGAAAACAGTAAACAAGTTTGAAGATATTCAATCACTGCCAATGCCGGATGGTGTGAAAGCAAAACTGCTAGAGCACCTGATAGAGCCATTCGGTGATGAAGAAAGTACAAAAGCATTCTGGGATGAAGTTGGTACGACCTTGTACTTAGTTGAGGAAGGGGATACCAACGAAAAACTGAATGAAGAGTCTGAGGAAGATCTGCACTTTCTTCGCTTTGTTACTAACTACCCTGAATGGGTGCTGTTGTTAAACGATGATGACTGTCCTTGGCTTTTAGCGGTTGCCATCGTGACCATGGAAGGTGGTGGTGTGTACTGCTGTGCCCCATTGAACAGTCTAACGTTCCCTGTCGCCAAGTTAGCTGACCAAGCTGAATCTTAAAACCAAATTAAACCTGAACAATTCCAACTTAAAGGAGGTGCCCTATGGCACGCAAAACCAATCAAAAAGAAGAAGTAGTTCAACCTGAAGCTGTAGAAGGCAATGAACAAGTCACGGTCACTGACGATCAACCAGTAGACCCTTTCACTCATATCGTGCGCGAGGGTAAAGCGAAGAAGTTAAGTCCGAAAACGGAGAACCATGTGTTCTATGAAATCGCCTTACATGACGAGGAAAACGAACCCTATATCCGTATGACTGGAAATCAGGGCTCTGGACTGCATAGTAAAGAGATGATCCCGCTTAAAGATATCACCGCTGTTCTAGACGTGCAGGGTGATAAGCCGTTCAAGAGCTCTGTGCTGAAGTGTGTATTTTCTGGACAGTCAGCGAACAACGCGGGTTTTATGGCAGCTTGCTGTAGGGAGCTTGGTCTTATCATCCAGTCGGAGAAGTCAGTGTTTCTCCACGTTCTAGCGCCAGACTACGAGCAACGTCGTGATGAGTTGCTGTCTCTCGTGGACGCTGAAACCAAAGCGAAATAACCCCAAAACCACATTACCCATTACCATCCAAGCCAACTCTGGCTTTCATACTGAGCACTTAGCAAGAGTGCTTCCCTGACAATTTAAATGAGATTTTATTATGAAATTAGTCTTTGATACTGAGCGCCTTTTGTTACCGATATCAACTAGTCTTCAAGATGCTTTAAACCGAGTGATCAGCGAATCAGGTAAATGGACACCCATGATCCAATCGGTTGTGATCAACTTCCGAGATTCATCCTACAGTTCGGAAAACGGCGGTTGGCACCCTGTTGAAATCAGGCTTGTCCGCCTCTACGACCAGTGGATCTTTGATTACATCACGGACTTTGCGTATTGCGCTGGTCCTTATCCCGAACTGGTTAAAGATGTGGATTTTAACTTCTCATCTGGAACAGCGAGTTTTTCCTATGTTCCGGAGCTGCCGATAACAAGTAGTGAGGTAATGGAGTTCTACTCGATGTGGGAATCCAACTTTCTTAGCTACGTCGAAATGGGCGTGTTCGATGAAATAAAAGTCACTGTGGATTAGTCCATCGGCAACAAACCAAGTAGAAAGCACCATGTATGTACAATAAAATAGTCGACTCACTTCCTAGTGACACTAAGGCTTCCCATTGTCCCATGTTCGTCATGGTGTGATGGGAAGCTTTTTTCATTGGGGCAAGTTTTAGCAACGTTTACCCAATCCGTTGCCTTCGGGATTCAAAGGGGATGAAGTTGCTGGATTGCAATGAACGGTGAAAACACCATGGAAGGGAGCGTTAATTTTAACGAGTTTGGTTGGTTTACACTGGTGTTTTGTTATTAAAAGCTCCCATTGCTATGTCGAAGCAATGGGAGCAGTAAGGGGTGGGAAGCCTATATAAAATACCGAGAGAATGATTTGTCTGATGCTATCTCTGCTGCTAGGGGTAAAGGCTAGCCCTTATTATGCGACGAGAGGCGCCCCTTAATCTTATGTTCGTAGTTTGGCTCGAAAACTTGGGCATTTTCAACGTTGCCATACGAAATGACAACTTATCCAATTTATTCCCGTGCAAACAGAATTAGGTATAACTTACTGACTTAGTTCGTCCAGTAGAGACAACCCTAGCTGATACTTGTCATCTAGTGCAGATGGGTGAACATGTCTCTTTATATTTGGTAGAGAGTTCAGGTAGCTGAAGAATCCGGAAGTGGTCATAGGGTATCCAGGCTCAAAATATTCTTCCTCATCATCCCCAAGTGAAAACCAATGACAAAGCATTACGAGGTCTTCTTTCTCGTAAACAACCGCAGATGTGCGTGACTTTTCATGGTCGCTGTAAGCTAGAAATTCAATGAAGATAACTTCTTGGCTTTCTGGGTTTTCCAAATGCTCTTCTGCCATCTGAATCGAGTAGTGATCCGACTCTGCGAAAAACATTTGAGTTCCCATTGTTGCTTCATGTCCCCAAGCTGCTGCCGCACACTTGGCAATTTTCTCACTTTGACAGTCGTTAAGTAGATGCTCTGTTTTATTGAATGAAATAGACATGTTTTTGTACCTATTTTGTTTTGGTTTCGATACGCGGATTAAACATGCTTCACTTATAAAACACTAGTCTAACTGATAGATTTATAACGATATTCGTGAATGGATTGACACAAATGAACTTTTACTCAAATTTTTCACCTATTTTCAGAAGCTAGTTAAAACAGGCTAGGTGTAACAAAAGGAACTTGTCACCGGGATCTATAGTGACAAGTTCAATTCATGGTTCTGTTTATCCAGTCATCATACCCAGTAGATAGCCAACGGCAGTGAAGCTTAACAAGTTAGCGATATCAACTAGGTAGAGATACGGACTGGACTGAGCGATTTGGAGCAGAGTTCGTGCATCAGACATCATGGTAATACCCCTATTAAATTACTTCTCCTACCGGAGTTATTTTAGTGTTTGCTAATTAATGACGAAAAATGGCATCATTTTGAGTTTTCCCTTGCGCGGTATCGGTTTGAGGTTTCGCTAAATTACCCCTTCCCCTTATTCAGCATAGGTAAGCTCAAAATCGGTACATAGTGACAAGTTCATGGGTAGGACTGTCTGTAGCAGCGTAGTGAAACGACATTATGTCGGTGTTCTTTGTTGTCTTGGAGCTGTGCTTCTAGAGGGAACGCTAGGGCGTCATTAATTAACGTGGCAACGTCATGACACAATACTTACGTACAGCAAATAAAGCATTTGGATCATCATGATCTAATTGCTCAGTAAGCTGATCGGTTTCGGTAGTCTGAAACGTGTCGACTACTTGTAACGATCCAATGTGGCGTGGAGATCGCGTATCAGTTCAAGCTTGAGACTGACAGGGGAGAGAACCTCGACTTGAGGTATCCAAGACTTCAACAAGGGCAAGATATCGCTCAATCTCGATACTCGACTGCTAACCAACAAACTACCGTCACTCAGTTCTTTCAATAGCTGCTGGTGGGGAAGAATCATACTTTCAAGAAAGCGCGGAGCTACTTCCCTATCAACCTGTACAAGCACTTCAGCATCATCCGGAGTTAGCCACTCCATCCCTTGTTTATGTATCTCCTCGTGGACCTTTTGACTCGGTTTGTATTTATCTTCCCGGCGGTGAATCCGTGAAATATTCGGTAATCGGTACGAATGTAACTGGTCACTGTACGTCGCGGCGAGGAACCAGATACCACGGTCATTCACCAAACGATAGGGATGGACAGATTCAAACGTTTTGCCATTGTAGATAAGGTCAATAACAGAGTGAGTGGTGATAACTTCGGTCAACTGTCTAAACAGTGAATCGAACTTCTCGATGGGTTCTGAGCGTGGGCTCTTAAACAGAACGGGGGTGTGACCGTTGAACTTGTAGTTATTCGGTAGTAGCGCGGACAACCCCGTATCGTGAAGTACCTTGTTGATATTTGCATTACCATTATTTCGAGTTACCGGATCTAACCGATAACCCTCATTGGTGCGGATAATCGGAGCGTTGACTAGCCTTTCATTGAAATCGCGTCTCAGGGTTTTCTCGCTTACCTGATAATCCGCGACCAACTGCTCAGGGGAGAGCACTTCTCCCATAAACAATCTCGTCAATATGTCACCTAGCCTTAAAGCTAGCTTTTCACTCTTATCGCTCATGCTACTAGCGTACGGTTTCCCTTGGACAGGTTGAGGGCAAAACATTTTTAAATGTTTCTAACCGTCACGCACTTAGATTTGGCATAGCTTTCATCGGATAAGGCAGGGCAATGACTACACAGAGTTTTAAAATATTTCTGCCGTACTGGACACATCCTGTCCAGTGGCAATGGGATACTACACAACGTAGTTTCACTACAACGTCAATTGAAGGAAAAACAAAAATGAAAGTGACATTCATTAAGCCACTTATGACATCTGGCTATTCATGCCGCTCTTTAGGTTGTCCCGGTTGGGTCACTAAGGGTGGGTCATGCGATACATGTGGCGCAATGGATTACAGCTAAGAAGGAGTATTCGTTATGGGCGGTTGGACAGAAGACCAAGGTGACTATGATGATGGCACAGAAGATTCTGGCTTCAGTCAGGACTTCGATATGGAGCCGGGCGACGATGGTTGGCTCGGCGGCGACTTCATGGCTGATGATGACGATGATTAAGTCCCATCACTAAATTAGGCTTATCAACAAGGGCGGTATCGAAAGGTATCGCCCTTTTCTGTATCTATAGGAAAGGAAAAAACATTATGGCGAAGACACATTTTCACTCTAACCATCAACAGCGCTGGTTTAAGCCTAGCGCGTCAACAGGCGTTCGATTCGCGAAGTACGGTGCCACACTCGGTACCCGCTATGGTCCACAGGGCGTCGTTCTCGGTGGAGCGATCGGGTTTGTCGCAGGTGCCCTTATGGGAGGTGTTCTAGACGAACTTGAACTGCAATTAAAAAAGAAGTAGGGGTGCCTACTTCTTTTCCTTGATTTTGCTCTCATTGTCAGGATTATAAGTAAGCAATAATCTATAAATTGTGACAATGGATTCTCACATAGGAGATCTCCAAATTTATGCTTGGAATCAATAAAGAAACACTGAACCTCAGAGAACTAATTCTCATTATCTGTGTTTTAAGTGTGTCTATAACATTACTTAATGCTTTTTTCTCAATTTACCAGGTTCAGCGTCATCATGTTATCAGTGAAACCATGGAAAAAAATTATACCTACGCTAAGAAAATGGCAGAGGTAACGGAGGTCTTTACTGAATCAGCAGTGCAACAAGTTAAGTACACAGCCGATATTTTAGGAAGTAACTTTGTAAATAAAGAACTTATAAAGAAAGAACTGAATCGATTGCAAGAACAAGCTGGTTTATTTAACTCAACCGTTTTAGTGGATAGCGAAGGCGTTATCGTGTCAACTTCACGAAACGTCAGTGATGTGGAAGGGGTGCTGTTAAAAAATGAAGCAGTTATCAACTCCCTCAGAAAGGAAATTCCTTTCATTACTGAGCCTTTTATTTCACCTAAAGGAAACTACTTGATTTGCATTTCATACCCTATTTTTTCTCCCAATAAGGAATATCTAGGTTACGTCGGTGGCACTATTTATCTCAAAGATAATAATGTACTAAAGTCTCTTCTCGATGAACATAGTCACAGTGATGGGTCATACCTGTATGTAGTTGATAGTGGAAAGACCATAATTTATCACCCTGATCAAGCACTCACTGGAAAACTAGCTG
The DNA here is from genome assembly GCF_015163595.1 of Vibrio sp. OPT41. Lineage (NCBI taxonomy): Bacteria > Pseudomonadati > Pseudomonadota > Gammaproteobacteria > Vibrionales > Vibrionaceae > Vibrio > Vibrio sp. OPT41. The sequence goes on from NZ_JADDYH010000011.1 coordinate 9,314, forward strand.
AGAATGTTGATGTAGTTAACTTGGTACTTGAAGGTAAAGAAGGCTGCTTTGAAGCTGTTAACTATTTTGGCGAAGAAGTGCTCGCTGGTTTTTCACCTGTAAATAGTACTGGTTGGGGGATTATCGTTCAGAGAGCCAAGTCTCTTAGCTTTGACTTATTAGAATCTCAAATATATTCCGTACTTGTGCGAACTCTGCCGTTAAGTCTGTGTACTTTTATCCTGATTTGGGTGACGTCTACCACCATATCTAAGCCCCTATCACAGTTGGCACGTTCAATCAAAAGAGCAAACGTGGAAGACTCTGAGCCTGTAGATTTTAATAAGATAAAACCTTGGTATTTTGAGGCGTCTTTATTGAAGTCGTCTGTTGTTAAGACATTCACAGATGTTTCGAACACAATAGAAAAGCTTCATTCCAATAGTTTGACTGATATCATGACGGGACTCACTAATCGCAGAGGTTTTGAAGAAGCTCTTGATAGACTTAAAGAAGACAATAGACCTCTCTCTATTATGGCTATTGATATTGACTTCTTTAAAAAAGTGAATGATACCTATGGGCATAGTGTTGGTGATGAGGTTTTAAAAGAACTTTCTAATCTTATTAAATGGCAATCGCGTAAGACAGATATTCTATGTCGAATAGGTGGGGAAGAGTTCATGATTTTCCTTGCTGAAATGAATGTGGAAAATGCGTTTGAAAAGGCTGAGAGGCTAAGAAAACATGTTGAACAGTACAAATTTGCAAGTATAGGTAATTTAACTGTTTCAATTGGCGTGTCACATTGGACGGGAAGTGGAGAGTCACTTCATGCGGCCATCCAAAAAGCAGATACAGCACTGTATCAAGCGAAAAGGAAAGGTAGAAACCGAACTGAAGTCAATGTCTAAGACTAATTCGAGCATAGGAAGAAGTAGGGGGGACTCTGCTTCTTTTTTATTGGTGGGTTCGAGCTGAAATTATGTCGTTTCAAGAATGGAAAGCCGAAGGTCGAAAGGTGCTTGCTAACGTCCGTCAACAAACACCTTTCAGATAGGGTATGGAAATTCTTGCATGAAATAATCGCTAAGGTCTGGGCAATTTATTTGATAAAAACGTACTATTAAAAACTATTAAGCAGTGAGAGTAACGTGTAACACGTTAGTGACCAGTGACTTCGCTAATCACCTGCTTCAAGCGCTTCGCTGTCTCCTTGTAACCGAAAGAATCGCGTTTAGTGTCATAGTCGTGCACCAGAGCGGTTTCAAGCTCATCAAGGATTTGATCCCAGTGTTGGATCTTGCCACCTTTCGATTCGATATTCTGACCAACTTTACGAACCTCACGAAGGCGAGTTCGGCGGTTCTGGTTAGTGCGATTTGCTTCAGCGGTGAAAGCATTAACGATTAAATCATAGATAGACATGTTCATAATTTATATTCCAATAGTTAAGTAAAAGATGCAGTTAAACTGCGCTTTGATGGAAGTCCCAGTTAGGTTTGTAACGACGGGACGGTGATGAGGCTGCTGTAGCCTTCTGAATTTCCTGTTTGATCATTAACTGTGTATCTAGATCATCACAGGGAATAAATGAAAGAATCCGGTTACCTTGAGTTCTCAGGATAAGTCCTTGATATTTTTCACTAAGGTGACATTCATATCCTAGAATGGCGTTTTTCCGCACCCAACTACCTGTTGGGAGGGTTATCCAGTAATTCGCGTCTCGGATACAAAGCTTCTCAAGGTCAGCAAATAGCGTATCGAGATTTTGCTCACTTTCTTCATCTTTAAGAGTTAAATGAGCTAGCTGTTTACCGCTCGCTGCTCTGACACTGACATTTCCATCAGTGATGTTGATTGATGCCAAGATACTCGTTGACACCTGTAACTTGACACTGAATAAGTTCACCGTGTTCTTTTTTACTTCGGTTGCCATGGGTGTTCCTTAATAGTCGATAGCAAAACCGAAACGTCATAATGTCGTTTCGGTAACAAGTTACGCAGCTTCAAGAGTGGGTTGACCTTCTAATTGTTGACGTAGGTTGGCATTCTCCTGCTCTAGCTCTTTGAGGCGAGCTTCCAGCTCCGATACTTTGTCAACCAAGTCATCATTCACAACGGAGTTGGTTTGTTTCTTCTCTGTTTTTAACTGAGTTGCAAAATCGTTGAACATTTCATTGATAGTGTCAGATTCAACATCCGGGTCTTGTTCTAGGTGTTGTTTAATTTGCTCACGCAAAGGGGCATAGCGCTTACTCGATAACTTGTAAACGTTGGTAAATCCTACTTTACGGCATTCATCTAGCGTTCCGAATTCACATAAGCTAGTCCAACGTGTAAGCGTGCGCTTATCTACCGTACGTTTACCGTTGCCGATAATATTTACATCACGCCATTTACCGAACTTATTCTTGTTCCCTTGAAAGAGCTGCTTAGCTTCATGCATTGCAGAACCAATATTGTACTGAGCTTGCTCACACTGTTCCTTATCAACAACACGACCAGCACCAGCGTTCGACAACTCGTTTACTATGGCATCGGTTAATCCATTTAGACGACTTTCAGGGAGTTCTAGTACTTTGTTTGCTTCAGTCATTTTCCTTGTCTCCATATTTAAAAAGAGCCCTCATTTAAGCCCCTTTTAGGTTTTTGGTCAATATTGAAAAGTCTTTTAAAACAATGCCTTAGTTGTGGTGTTGGGTGTTTTATAGTGAAAAAATGAAAAGTGGATTACAAGGGGGCGTATCGTTGTTTAAAAGGCGTGTAACGAGGGTATTACCGAATTGCTTGTTACTAAAAAGGGGTATTCATCCACTCGGGATAATTGGTTTAAGAGCCTGTTAGATATGTAGCGGTATGTTTTTTGAACAGCGAAAAGCAAGATTTTTAGCGTTATTTTTTTTGTGGGACTGATCACATTTTATGCATTTGAATGGAGGTTAGATACCGCCCACTCTTTTTTTAGCTTGAATAGAGCCAAAAAAATTAGGATAGGTAAACTTAGTTCTGACTGAATAATGGTATATAAATCATAACATTAAGTTAAAAGATGGATGTTGTATCTTGATAGTGTAATTAGGCCACGCAATTCCCCTCTGATTACGTCAGTAATCCCATCACGAAATCGTTAACCTAATCCCCTATCAAGATATAACATCCATTTATGTTGATATAATTTATTAAAATCAATTGTTTATATATTTTTGTGTAAGCGGTTCTCTTCACGTTTTCCGCTATCGTTACCAACTATCACGAGTTCTTCAGCATCATTTTTACTTCATCCAGTTCGTCTTTATGGAAAAAGTGTTCTATCTCCATGTCAGGGAACGTTGCAATTAACCAACGTAATAGTGGTATCAGTCTTGGGGTTGCAGCGAGTACGTTAGGACGGAAGGCTGTGTCTCGTGAATTACTAATGGCATTATCTGCAATCCTAAATCCTGCATTGTTAAACAGTTCAGTAAGTTGTTTGAGAGTAAGTTTCTTACCATTAATGGTTTTGGTCAGTCCGTAGCTCTCTTTAGATAGAGCTCTTAACGCGAGTTTTAGCAGGGCACCCTGTGAACCGCCTTCCTCATACTTGATGTATGATCCCTTCAGTAGTGGTTTGGTTTTGCTGTAGTCGACCCAGTTCTCCCAATCTTCCATTGTTTTAAGGCAGTTATCACGTCGCCATCCATCAAACAATGCGCGAATCTGTTGTCCTTCTTGCTCGTTCTTCCAAGGTACGGTATCGAAGTAGATATGCTCGACGATGTGACCTTTAGGGTGGCGGATTTTAGTCATGCGAGGATTAACGGGTTTACGCTTAAAGTCGAACTCTAAGTTGAGCGTCTTTTCTCGTTGGATTTCTATCAAGTCCATGTCTTTAAGGTACATGTCACGAGGTGAAATCAATGAGTTGTTTGGGATCTTCTGTCCGGGGTAGCGGTCTAAGAACAGTTCGACCATATAAGCATTTTCATCCTTTGCCGATGATAAGGCTGATTCTGGTGGCTTAACGCCTGCTTTTGCTATGACAGGTTCGGTATCGCCATATTCACCAGTGATTTGTCCACGGGTTTTCATTGCGATGATTTGTTTAGCATGGTGCTTATGCTTAATCATCTTACCGTCACCCGTTTGCTCGCATATCTTACTGAACCGTTGGCTAATGGTTCCTGAAACATGGAGTTGTTCTTCAGTACAGTCTACGAGATACCCATCTGTTGTGGCACTCACAACGGTAACGTCGTCGTGATTACCTTTATCATCCTGTGTCGATAACCCTGCTAATTGCTCTGAGAGAACGGCTCTAACGAACCCTGTCGCATGAGCTGCGAAATATGGATTGGTAACAGGAGAATGAGGTATGTTTTTACTTAATCCATCTGATGAGTTGAAGCCCCGTTTTCCCTTCAGTCCCTGCCCTAGTTTACCGTATAGCGTGTTGCCTATCTCTTTCCAGAGCTTCTCTCTGAATTTATCGCCCTCATTTGTATACTTTTGACGTTGCTCGCGGATGAGTTCCGTAAAGCCTTTGAAAAGTGGCTCTTTATCTTCAATCCATGGAACGATCACTCCGAACTGAATTTCAATATCACACCCCATGTTATATGCGACTTCTATTTCAGGTGCTGTGCAGTAAGAGTAGCCCTCTAGTGGGTAGTACAGACCGTATAAGTCCGTTCTTACTGGAAGAGATGGAAACTTAGTATGCTCTTGGAATTTAAACTTAACGTAAGCAAATCCCATCTTGTGACCAAGATAATCATTGATGTCTGTTGAGGTGAAGCTTCTCTCAAACGAAACAGGTTTAATATCCATTAAGGCATTGACGTACGCCGTAGCCAAGTCGAAATCGTTGTAATCACCTAAGTTTGCACCACCAAACACGTAACACTCGTTTCTACCTCCATGGAAGCAGTCTATTGCCAGTTGTTCGAAGATACGACGACCAGCAGTGATGACAGTTTCTTTCTTCTGCATGACTCGACCTTTTGTTTGATTCCAGTATTGAATCGTTTTGGTCTCCATACCGAGTGCTTGGTTCAGATCGTCTTTATCACCTGTGAGTGCTTTGAAGAGTGATACTGAGAAGTTACCTAGTGTTGATGGTAGATGTTTAAACTGAAGTTTATCTAACCGTTCTTCTGGAATTTTACCCTTTAATGATTCTTTGATGTCGTTAAGAGCGAAGCGTTGCATTTCCAATCCGTACTTAACGGTGATTTCGGCGTCTCTCAATGCGTAACGAAGGAAGAGTGGCTCATTTTCTACTAGTAGTTCATCCATTCGGTCTTTGCGATATGGAGCTGGGATTACTTCTTTTGGTATGCCGATGAGTTCTCCCGCATTATCAAGTCCACTTTGCCCCGGACTAAGTAGTAAAGTATCTACAAAGCGGACACGGCTCTCACGTTTCTTTCCATTCTTGTCTGTAAAGTGAACGGGCTCTGAAGCTTGCTTGGTTCTACCCACTGCGTCTAGGTCGATGCCGTATGCGCCACGCGTGGAGGTTAATGTGCTTCTGACGACTTCCAGTTTCGCTTTCTGACTGGTATCCCAGAACGCTTCGAATGACACCATGTCAGCTCTAAGGTAGTGGGCATAGATGTAGATTTTCTTTGGCCATCCTGTGATGAATCCGCGCCCCATTGCAGTTTGGAGTACTTCAACCAAGAACTCTTCAAATTTCTTACGTGGTTTCTTGATTCGATTAATCGCTTTCAGTTCATCTTCACGGCTTTTGTTCGCAGCTCTGGATTTCTTGATAACATCAGCAACGGGGGTAAGTACCACATCACTCATGTGGTGTTCACCTGCGATTAGATAATACTGATAGGACAGAATGTCGTTTCGGTTTTCCTCGGCGTTGTAGACGTACTCACTGTCTATACCAATGTGAACCGCTTCATCATCACCTTTGAGAGCTTGCCATGGTGACTGCTGTTCATTCTCGAAGTAGATGTCGAGCTCATCATCGACAGCTTTACTTGAGTATTCATCGGTTTGCTCTTGAGTGAGGAATTGGTCGAGTTCGATGCTGGTTGATTCTGTGGTTTGGTCGGTGGTTTCTGCTTGGAAGTATTCGTCGAGTTCTTTATCTATGGCTTCAACATGGTTAGGTTTGTTTTCATTGTTCATCGTTGTTCTCTTATAACCAAGTGCATTGTTGGCGGGTGATGCGACCTTCTTTATACCACAGAGCTCATCCTCTGATGAGTGTGGCTCCGTCTTGGTTTGGTGTGTGAGTTAAAAGGTTGTGTAGAAAGCGGGAGGGACAGAACTATGATTTTTGAGATTTTGATGTGTGGTATGGGGAGTGGGGCAATTGATGAAAGTAGAAACCCATACCAGATATGGGAAGTCTCAAAACGGTGCTGTTTTTCATCGAGTGTAACTAAACATATAAATAACTCCGCTAGGAGGTCCGATTTAATATGGTATTACCCTGATAGTGTAGTGGTGAACGATTTGGTCTGACTGTATGTGCGGTATAGAGAGCCTGATCCTATAGTGGGATCAGGTCTTTGTTACTGCTTGATTGCATTATGAGCTGCTTTGTCTCGTTTTCTGGTGGTGATTTGGGTAAAGCCGTTACCTCGGTGAATGACAAGGCTCGTCTAGCTAAGAATCAGGGTGAGATGCGCAATCTGTCGTTGGGTCAAGATACTGAGGCTGTTTTTACTTGAAACATACTGTCTATATGTCACATGTGAATATGTGACTTAATTTATATGCCTGTAATTTGATAGATATAATATTAATTTAAATTTTTCATGTGTAAGATATGAGAAAGTTTAAAAAAAAATTATAGGTATTTGAATGAAGCATATATTAAGTGTGTACGTGGCTATTGCTTTTGTTGTTACAGGCTATTCAATGTTTACAACTAATGGTCCAGAAGGTTTTGGTAAGGACCATTTTTCTGAGGGGGTAATGTGGCCTGTCTCATTTTTTAATTATGTGTTTGAGCCTGAGCTTGATGGTAGCTCTGTCGAGTCACTGGTTGACTCTGTTGTGGAGGTTGCTGAGTCTAGAGATAGTGATTATGAAGCACAATTAGCTGCTGTTGCATTTAATCGAATCATACTTCTGGATTACGTTGAATCTCGACCTAACTTAACTAGAGGAGAGGTCCAAACTCTAGCGCAACGCTCAAGTAGCCAAAACTTTGGTAGAGATATAAGACTAGATCCTCAACGACAGTCTGATTTGATGGATAGGTTAGATGGACTTGATTACGATGAACTGGTTAGCTTGGGAGGGATTTCTTATGAGCGAGTTATTAAAATCAGTCGTGACAGAGATATGTACTCAACCGGTGAAGATTGTGTGGATGGCCTAATAAAAGCATATCGACAAGAAAAAGGGGCTGATGCCATGATCAAATACGACATTCTTCAAGAGTTTGATGAAATGTGTGGCCTTTAATTCATAAGAGTGTGCACAGTATGATTAAACTTATTTTTGTTCTCCTTTTTATGGTTTTTTGTATCAACTTTCCACTAGTGGCGTGTGCTATTGGTGTGTTCATGCTATTCATCGGGGCTATTAACAGTAAGTAGTTATAATTTCATAAGCTTCTAAAACTCGTGTATTAAATTATACGAGTTTTTTTTAACCTTAGCCTCTACTAGAGGATGTGTTCCTCTGTGTCCTTTGCCTTTAACCGCTACAGTCGATATTGATTGTCTTGGAGAGAATACGATTGAAGCTCCCCCCTAAGTGTTAGCAGGAGGTTTCCGAGAGGGCTTTTCTAGTTGGGAGAGGAAGGGAGCTAGGTGGTTGTTTGAGAAAGGTCTAGGATAGCGAGTCGCAATATATTGTTGATTAGTAAGTTAGCACCAGAAAGCCGTCATTCAGTTCGGTCGCTCAAGAGTCTGATAGATGGTATCAAATTCGGGGTTGATGTTTGCGCTAAGCTGGTTTTGCCCCATTCAAAGTTAGAATTAGGGATCATGCTTGTATCGAATATCTGTTTTGCAATAATTATTTTTAATGATGCTGTTGATTTCAATTCAGCCTTTCACTTTTTATGTCATTGATTTTATGGACAATAAAAATCAATCAAGAAATAGATATCTATTATGTTCATATAGTGTATAGTGTTAGAAGCTCAAACGATGAGCTATTCGTAAAATATTTAGTTCAAGATCTTCTCAGTTTTTATTCGATTAAATTCGTCATATTTATCCTGCGATACCTTTTTCTTCATTCCTTATTTAGTAGCTTTCTTTTTAACTTAATCAATGTATCGAGATATATTATGTCAAATAAATCAACAGGCTTAGTAAAATGGTTTAATGAATCCAAAGGTTTTGGGTTTATCACTCCTGATAACGGCGGTTCTAACCTATTTGTTCACTTCAAATCAATTGTTAGTGATGGCTTCAAAACATTATCTGAAGGCCAAAAGGTTTCTTTTGTTGTTGAACAAGGTAACAAAGGTCCTCAAGCGGATAATGTTACGTTAGTGTAAGATATTTATAAAAAGTCTCTTCTGTCGAGGAGACTTTTTTACTTTATTTTTTAATAAAGATTCTGAACGTTCGAAATACGAATAAAATAAATTTTGGGATCGATAAGATAAGAAGCAATATGAGAAAACCAGTAAGAAAATCAAGCAAGAAAACACAGAAAAACAACTTCGAAGAACGATTCGCTGCGATGGTAAAAGAATATCAAGAAGCGAAAGAAATTCTCGACTCTATGACTGAAAGTTCATCAGAATATTTAGCACAGAAAAAAGCATGCGATAAACTTTTTGCAAACGCGGAACGATACATTAATAAGAGATAATGAATTGAAATGGCTTTATTCTAATCTGAATAAAATCATCTTTCTTAGCATCAATAGGATGATATATGAGTAAGTCACCTAAAGCGACACAAAAGCAGAAGCAATTTAGTATTAATCAGAAAGGGATTAAACGAATACCAGAAGAGTTGAAAAAAATGGGTGTTCGCAAACGCATAGAAGAGATTGAAGAACAAAAAAAGTGGGATAAAGAGTGGGGACTATGAGTTCACGAAACCTCTCTGAGCTTATCAATACGACACTCCTCTTACATTCCGAAAAGCTGAGCAACTTGGACCGAGACATGCTGACAGGTTTACGAGATCAACTTAATCGTGAGCAAACCTTGTCAGACAAACAATCCAAACTGTGTCAAAGGCTACTACGAAAAACGAATCATGATTGCTAACCAACGTCAGTCTTCACAACTATCTACCCAGCTATCATCAATCATCAAGCGTTATTCGACTTAGCATCTGATCCATTAAATCTCTAATCTTAATTAGTATTGCACCCTCTGGCGCATGATGCTCAGCTGAGCGCTTGGCGTTCGTTAGACTTTTCATGAAGATAGTTTCGCTATCCATCACGGTGTGTTTTAGGTCGGCATGGTCCTATTCCTTTTGAGGAGACGTAGTAGTGTGATGCTTTCAATATGGCATTGTTTCACGCTTAAACGTTCGAACTGACTTGGTTTCTGCCTAAAAGCTGGACTAGGCAAGTAACTGATTATCAAGGAGTATGGACGGCAAAAAACCATCATAGAATGGTTATTACCTCATCTCACAAACCTGAGCACTACGAGTATGTTTCATCGCTCCTACAGTTTAAGCAACTTAACGTTCCACTTGTCATAATGTGATGTGTGCCCCAGATATTTCGTGGTTGCTATTCCCAAAGCTCATCTGTTGAAGAGCATAGTCTTTCTATGAGCAACCTTGTACAAACCTTACATTCAATATAATAAAATTTTTTTAGTGTATGATTCGCACTTTTTTAACTTAAACCAGATCTTCTTTCTACCGTGATTTTTCAAAGTAGTTCCTCCAAAACAACACCAGTCTCACCATTAGCAATCCTTTGGAGAAGGCTATTCATCTTTATTTTTTTATGTATTGATGTTTCTTTATTTTGAATAGATTTGTTTTTATTATTTCTATTCTCATTATTAAATATTTGATTAGACATATTATGCCCCTTTATAAAAAATTATAATTAAGGTGCACTGAACATAAGTATTTTTAGGATAGGTAATTAAGGAGATTACAGAGAGAAACTTGCTAGGGATTACGCTGGAAAACTATCTTTATATTTTATCTTGAAACAAATCTTTGTCAGAGCAACTACCTCGCCAGGCGTATGACGAGGCAGTGTAAATTCAATTGTAAGACTAAATAGTCGTTACATTTTCTGCTTGAAGGCCTTTAGGACCTTTACCTACAGTAAAGGAAACCTGCTCGCCTTCAATAAGCTTCTTAAAGCCATCGCCTAAAATGCTTCTGAAATGAACAAATAAATCATCGCCATTTTCTTGAGAAATAAAACCAAAACCTTTAGTTTCGTTAAACCACTTTACTGTACCAATTACTTGATTAGACATATTATGCCCCTTATAAAATTAAAATTAAGGTGCACTGAACATAGGTATTATTTTAGGATAGAGCATTAAGGAGATTACAGAGAGAAACTTGCTAGGGATGACGCTGGAAAACTTTCTTTATATTTTATCTTGAAACAACTCTGTGTCAGAGCAAAGACCACTATACAGATTAATTAAAAAAAATATACCTTTATTTTAAATTAATTTTTATATCATCTATTCAAACGCATTTTATCACAAAGGGTTCATCTTGATTCCGACGTTTTGCAGTTGGGAACATTAAGCAATAAATCAATACTGCCAAACGGCCTTTTTTGAGAGAGACTTGCTTGCGGCTGCCAAACTCGCCTTTGTCCAACGGCTTGCTGGCGGGGTAGATCATCGTAACGCAAAACTGCCCCAAAACTGCTTAGCTCAAGACTCCTGACCACTTTCCTAAGTCAGTTATTGACCTATTTATCCTAATGGCAGATTATGAGTCTAGTTGAGCACTTATAATTATACAGACATGTTCAGCAATTTTTGAGTGGAAGGAAGAATAAGACCTATAGAACAGCATGTTGCTGCTATGACGTCTGTATTTTATGAAGACAATGTCTGTTAAAAAGACACTGTTAAAGGTCAGGAGAATAAATGAAACATCTTAGAACGTTGATAGTCATTTTACTGATAGCGGTGATTCTTACTATTGCTCCGTACTTTTTCAAATTTCATGATTTATATCAATATGCAACAACACAAGACTTTGCGAATTTTGGTACGTATATCAGTGGGATTCTAACTCCTATATTTACTCTTGTTTCAATACTGTTTCTAGGTTTGCAGGTGATTGAGTCAAGCAAGCAGTCAAAGCTGGATAGAGTAATATCCGAGCATAAAATATCGTTAGATAATTTAATTAGCTCCCTCGCAAATGAAAAGCATCTCACGGAAGTAGAAGATCAAGCATATCAATCCTATTTGAGAGGTGAAAATGTGTACTTATCATGTTCGGAGTTTTACAGAAACAACTCTCGGATGATTGAGTCATTTGGCGTAGTTTCACAAACGCTATCTCATGTTAAGAAATTAGATGAAAAACAGTACAATATCTCAAGAGGTTTAGTTATTTCAGCCATTGACAGGGATAAGTTAGGTAAAGTTGAAAGGTTAAAGTTTTATCTCGATAACTACCGCTATAGTAGTAATCCAGAACACTATAGCTGGATTTGTGAAGAGTCTAAGCAATACGTGGAAAAGTGACCTTTAACCAACTGTTCGAGAGGGATTCGCAACGCGTGGCATTTTTACTATGCGTTGGTTTAAGTGATTAAGGTGGTGTGCGGCGGCTTTAGCATTGCGTTGCTCAACCCTTAACAGGGAGTTAGGAGAAAGAGGAAATGTATGAATATTCCTACTGATAAAGAAATATTAGAATTAATATATAAAAAATATAAAAATGACTATTTATCATACAAAAACGATAAATCTATTCGTAAAGCAAAAATATTTGTTCCTCTCAACATTGAAGATATCTCTTCTGATCTGAAAACTGAGGCTGATATTGTATTTGGAAGGCTTTATTATCACATGGATGAGAAATATGGTTATAAGCGTTCCGATGGGTCAAATGTGAATTTCTTTGTATTGAAAATAGGTGAAGATAAGCATTGTGTTAATTACCCACTTATGGTTAGTGTGCTTGCGTCATTAAGAGCCGAGAATAAAAAATTTTTTGTTCCTGTTATGATCTCAATACTTTCTACTTTAGTTGCAATTACTACGTTATCTTTAAAAATTGGTGGGATTTTTTCCTAACAAATGATCAAGGAATCAACCTACTTTTCCTAATCTGACAGAACGAGTCAGAGCAATAGGTCTAGTTCACTTTTGTCCAAAAGTGAGTTAGCCACGCCCGAAGGCAGCGGTATTTTGAATCCGAAAGTGACCAATAAGATTGCTTTAGCATTATGGTGCATTCATGGTCTTGTATCCCTTGCTCTGATTCTGTCGAGGAGGCTGATGAAGTCAGCCTAATCCGCGCAACAACCTAAAGCGCAAGAGTCTACGTATTGTGCAGTGAAATGGGCCGTCAAAGGATTAATTGAGTCGGTTCGTTTGGAGCTAAAAGGAAAA
>NZ_JADDYH010000093.1:0-202 GCF_015163595.1 Vibrio sp. OPT41
AGTGTGCCGACTTAGCTCAGTAGGTAGAGCAACTGACTTGTAATCAGTAGGTCACCAGTTCGATTCCGGTAGTCGGCACCATTCTTTTGCCTCGATAGCTCAGTCGGTAGAGCAGAGGATTGAAAATCCTCGTGTCGGTGGTTCGATTCCGCCTCGAGGCACCATATTTGGTGCACTTGCTTCATAAGCAAGACACAAAAAA
>NZ_JADDYH010000094.1:0-218 GCF_015163595.1 Vibrio sp. OPT41
ACCTCACGATGTCCAACCGTGATTAGCCCACCTTCGTGCTCCTCCGTTACGCTTTGGGAGGAGACCGCCCCAGTCAAACTACCCACCAGGCACTGTCCGCAACCCCGATTAGGGGTCGACGTTAGAACATCAACACTACAAGGGTGGTATTTCAAGGACGGCTCCACGCAATCTAGCGACTGCGCTTCAAAGCCTCCCACCTATCCTACACATGTAGG
>NZ_JADDYH010000095.1:0-219 GCF_015163595.1 Vibrio sp. OPT41
GTGGGGAATATTGCACAATGGGCGCAAGCCTGATGCAGCCATGCCGCGTGTGTGAAGAAGGCCTTCGGGTTGTAAAGCACTTTCAGTCGTGAGGAAGGCGGGTACGTTAATAGCGTATTCGTTTGACGTTAGCGACAGAAGAAGCACCGGCTAACTCCGTGCCAGCAGCCGCGGTAATACGGAGGGTGCGAGCGTTAATCGGAATTACTGGGCGTAAAG
>NZ_JADDYH010000096.1:0-785 GCF_015163595.1 Vibrio sp. OPT41
GGAGTATCCATCAACCACACTTTTTTGAGGATAGGCGCATCCATGAACACGATTGCTATGTACGCATCGTTCTCAAATGATTCATCATAATTGTGTACGCCTAAACGGTCTAGAATATCGGTACCGCCTTGCTCTATCAGGTACTTATTGACCAGTTCTTGAGAATGAATCATGTATGGCTTAAAACCTTTACGGAAGATTGCCACTTGGCCATTGATTATGGATGGTTGATCATCCGTGTGCATCAACAGGTTTACCACGCAGGTAGCAGGAGTGAACTTTTCTTTTAGTACCTTCCCATCCGTTAACGTGTTGAACATTGTGGTTTTGCCTGAGTCATAGTGTCCAAAACCACCAATGATAGGCTTTCCATTTAGAGATTTTAGAAGCTCTTCGAACTTTTCAAACTTGTCTCCAAGTTCAATCGAATCAATGTAGCTTCTCTCTTTAGCGATTTTAGCAATAGCGGATTTTGTATCGGTAATCTTATCTAAGGCCTGTGCTACTTTTGTTGCAACTTCAGTTGTAGTGATAATAGACATGGAAATATCTTCCTTTTTGTAAGTTATTTGGTTTAGGAATTCATAGAAGCGACTTGGTTCCATACCTATTGCGTTCAGGTAACCAGCCATTTTTATCGCATCTGCTTTCAGTGGTTGCTTTTCAATTCGGGAAACGGCCCTTTGATCAAGAGTTCTTCCCATACCATAGATATCAGAACGTGCTGCAACATCTTCCTGAGAAAGACCTGCTTCAGTTCTAGAACCAATGAGGAATTCTATAAG
>NZ_JADDYH010000012.1:0-113224 GCF_015163595.1 Vibrio sp. OPT41
CAAATGAGGCCTCATACGGCTTTAAAATACAAAACGCCCGATGAAGTACATCGAGCGTTTTAGTTAAAAAGTGTCAACCCATATCAGGACGGGTCAGATTGATGAAACGACGCACTAACTTAGTACTGGTCCCTGATTGAGTGTGGAATCACTTTTTTGTGAGGATCTTGAAGCGATAGGCTCGGAAGCCACTGTTTTGCTTTCAACAAGCGGTTCAACAGGACCATCAAGTTTCTCTTGCTCTGGGTGAACATGCTCAGGCAGCATTGCCCATGGCTTAGGTTCGCGTCGAATACTATGAAACAGCGTTAAGCTCATCACCGCGATAAAAATGGCGATAGGGAAACCGGCAATAATGGAGGCCGTTTGCATTGCTTTTAACCCTCCTGCGTATAGAAGTACTCCCGCAATGGCTGCGATCATGATCCCCCACAATACGCGTATAGAGGTGGGAGGCTCACTGTGCCCAGCGGCATCGAGGGTACATAGAACCAAGGTACCCGAGTCTGCGGAGGTAATGAAATAAGTACCGAGTAATAGACACGCAAGCACGCTAAGTAGTTTACCAAACATACCTGTATCTAGATTGTCGAATAGCGTAAACAAAGCGCGTGTCGTATCGGCTTTAGTCGCTTCAAGAATCGGGCCGCCAGAAAAATCCGCAGGTGGTGTTTGTTTGGCTTCTTGTGCCGCAGTGACTTGCTCTTGATGAGCAACACGAGCGTCTTGCTCTACCTTCAACGCTGCACCACCAAATACTGAAATCCATAAAAACGTGATCAGCGTGGGTACGATGAGAGCACCGCCGATAAGTTCACGTATTGTGCGTCCTTTAGAGATACGAGCCACAAACATGCCAACGAAAGGTGCCCAAGTCATCCACCAAGGCCAGTAATAAGCCGTCCACCAGTTTTGCCAGCCAGAGTCATTCTGTGCATCGCTCCATAAGCTCATACCGACAATGTTTTGTGCATAAAGCCCTGTGCTTTCAAGTAGCGTATTTAAGATATAGCGAGTTGGACCAATGTAAAGTACTACTAGCACGAGTGCGAGTGAAAGCAGCATGTTCCATTCTGATAAACGGCGAATACCTTTTCCTACACCAGATAGCACCGACGCAACCGCACAAGTACAAAGGGAAACGATAATAAAGAGTTGAATCCCCAAACTAATTTCTAGACCAAAGGCTTGATTCAAACCAGAGTTTATTTGGATAACTCCCATCCCCAAGGTTTGAGAGATACCGAAAGCAGTCACCGCGACTGTTAGGATATCAACCGTGTGTCCGATAGGCCCATAAATACGATCACCAATCAAAGGGTACAAGATAGAGCGTAGGGTAAAAGGCAGATCTTTACGGTAGGAAAAGTAAGCTAATGCGAGTGCAACAATGATAAAGACAGACCAAGGATGTAGACCCCAGTGAAAGAATGTCAGTTTCATTGATGTTGTTGCGGCTTCATTGGTCAGGCCTTGAGTAAATGGGTTGTCAGCGTAATGCCACATCGGTTCGGCGACCGACCAGAAAATCAAGCCTATCCCCATGCCTCCGGAAAAAAGCATGGATACCCAAGACAAATAACTAAACTCTGGTTTTTCGTCATCTTTACTCAAACGAATATGCCCATATCGACTAACCATAAGGTAAAGAAGAAAACCGACAACGAGTGAAACAAGTCCGATGTAAAACCACTTCATATTCTGTAGCAAAATGCCGGAAATCGTTTCGAAGTATTGGCCCGCTTGATTGGCGAGAATGGCGCAGAAAAGTACAAAACCGATAACGACGATCTTTGATGCGATTGTCACAGTCGGATTGAGTCCTTTCAATATCCCAGATGTTGCTCTCATAGGCATCCCTCACAGTGCGTTTGTTTTAACGTTATTGTTTGTTGCGTTATTGTTAATTTTTGAAAGAGAGTAGAGAGAGGGCTTTTGTGTTTCAACTGATTAATACTCATCGGTTAATGAGTATTAATCATGACAAGAAGATCATTGTTAATTAAAAGGTTATTTTTTTGTTCGAGATCAATGCATGAATGACAAAAACTCATCCAAGCCCGGCGAAAAAGTCGTTTGTTTGTTGCCGGGTTGTTAATCAAAATCTTCTCCACTAACACAACACGATGTTGTACGCACTGGATGCAACTCGACTCTCGGAGATAAGAATATGAGCAATGTCAACCAAACCATTATTCCTGTTGAACTTGTTGATAATGTACTGAACCCAATCAGTGAAGCAACAGGAATGCCGAATCAGGCCTACACCAGCGAAGAGTATTTTACTTTTGAGCGTGATCAGGTGTTTGGTAACACTTGGGTATGTATTGGTTTTGCATCAGACCTGCTTAAAAATGGTTATGTGATGCCACTTGATTTCATGAATCTTCCACTACTCATGATGAGAAATCGCCAAGGTGAAGTCCAAGTTTTCCACAACGTATGTAGTCATCGTGGTATGAAGCTGGTTCATGAGGCAGGCGAAGTTCAAGGCATGATTCGCTGTCCTTACCATTCATGGACGTACGATCTTGACGGTAATCTAAAAGGCACACCACACATTGGTGGTATCGCAAAACACAAAGATGACCGATTTAAGTGTGAAAAACATGGCCTTAAGCCACTTCGTTCAGCCGTTTGGATGGACATGGTGTTCGTCAACTTATCGGGCAATGCAGAAAGCTTTGAAGAGCATATCGCGCCGCTAGAGCAACGTTGGCAGCAATTCTTAGGTGAAGAAGGATTAGGGCTTCTTCGCCGCGTGAACATGGGTGGCAACTTAGAGATAGAAGTGAAAAGTAACTGGAAGCTTGCCGTAGAAAACTACTGTGAAGCTTACCACTTACCTTGGGTGCATCCGAGTTTGAACAGTTATTCTCGCCTAGAGGATCACTACAACATCATGTTTGCAGAGCGTTTTGCTGGCCAAGGTAGTCTCGCATACAACCTCTCTGATACTGCAGGAACACACTTACCTAAATTTCCAAACTGGCCAGAAGATAAACTGCGTCATGCAGAATATGTTGCACTCTTTCCAAACGTGTTGCTTGGTATTCAAGCCGATCATGCCTTTGCGATGATGATTGAACCAATCACTGCGAATAAGAGTGTTGAGCACCTACGTGTTTTCTATGTGGGTGATGAAGCAACGAAAGATGAGTTCGCTGCGTGCCGTACTGCTACCGTTGAGTCATGGCGAGTCGTATTCGGCGAAGATATTGGAGCGGTCGAGGGCATGCAGGAAGGTCGTTACTCACCTGGCTTTGGTGGTGGTGTGTTCTCACCAGAAATGGATGTTCCGACGCATTTCTTCCAAACCTGGTTGGCAAAGCAAGTGAAAGCGGCACTGGAGCAGTAATATGATGCATTACCTTAATTATATTGATGGTGAGTGGTGCGATTCAGAGCAAGCGCTGACCGTCATGAACCCTGGCACAGCCGAAGCGTATGCGACGATTGCAGAAGCCACTATCACCGATGCCGATCGCGCAATGGCAGCGGCACGTCGAGTGGTCTATCAAGGTCTTCTTTCGGACGTTCGTCCCGCCGTCAGAACCGAGTGGATGTTAAAAGCCGCCGCAGCTATTCGTGAAATGGTTGATGAAGGTGGGTTAGTTGCCTGTCGTGAAAATGGGAAATCTTTGCAAGATGCCAAAGATGAGTTTTTAGAGTCGGCACGTTACTTCGAATACTACGCTGGCATGGCCGACAAGCTGGAAGGCACGTCAATTCCGTTGGGTAAAGACTATGTCGACTTCACTCAATATGTGCCGTTTGGCGTGTCAGTGCAGATTGTGCCGTGGAATTTCCCTGTCTCTATTTGTGCACGCTCATTGGCACCTGCATTAGCCGCAGGTAACGCAGTGGTGATCAAATCGCCAGAGATTTCTCCACTTGCCATGACGTTGTTGATTAAAGCGATTGAAAAAGCGGGCTTCCCAAAAGGCACGATTAACTTGCTATGTGGCAAAGGCTCAGTCGTTGGCAGTCATTTGGTGCAGCATCAAGACGTTGATCAAATTGTCTTTACAGGTTCTGTGCCGACCGGCCAACGCATACTGAAAGATTCAGCGCAACGCGCCACACCATCTGTGATGGAGCTGGGTGGTAAATCGGCCGCTATCGCACTGAAAGATGTGAGTCTCGAAACGCTTTTACAAAGCGTTCAAGTCGGTATTTTCTTTAACGCTGGTCAAGTTTGTTCGGCAATGTCTCGTTTGCTAATTCAAAAAGAGCGTTATGAAGAAGTAAAAGCGGCGGTAGTGGAAATGGCAAAAAGCCTAACCATTGGCCAAGGCGAAAGCCAGCCGGACATCACACCGTTGGTATCGGCTGATCAACAAGCACGCGTGCTTGAAATGATAGAACAAGCAAAAGCCGACGGCGCGAACATCCTAACGGGTGGGTACGCCCCTGATTTGTCAGGTTACTTTGTGGCACCGACGGTGATTGAAGCCTCACCAGATATGCGTATTGCTCAAGAAGAAGTGTTTGGCCCTGTACTGGTAATTACACCGTTTGAAACCGAGCAAGAGGCCGTTGAAATCGCGAATGGCACCGATTTTGGCCTGGTCGCTGGTGTCTTTGGTGAAAGCCTAAACCAAACATTGCGTGTGGCACAGCAACTGCGTGGTGGACAAGTGTTCATCAATGAATGGTTTGCTGGTGGCATCGAAACACCATTTGGTGGCGTGGGCTTGTCCGGGTTTGGGCGAGAAAAAGGACAAGAAGCGATTTATAGCTACGTCCAGACACGCAATATTGCCATTCGTTTGCAGTAAGACAGCAACGTATAGCTACCGTGTAACTGTATTTTCATCACCTCGTACCGGCTTGGATTTCAGACCACAAGCTAGGGCGAGGTTGATGGAATCACAACAAATCTGACAGCGGTTTGTAAACACGGAAATTCTGAACAAGGTAGTTGGAGTATAAGTGATGAGAAAGTGGCTCTGTATTATTTGCGGCTTAATCTATGATGAAGCACAAGGTTGGCCATCCGATGGCATTGCACCAGGAACAGCATGGGAAGATGTACCGGATGACTGGTTATGTCCTGACTGTTTAGTGGGTAAGGCCGATTTTGAAATGATCGAAATCACCGACGATGCGCCACTAGAAGAGGTTGCAGCTGTGTCTTCGGTGTCGGTAGAAGCGTCTGTTCAGCGAAATACGGCTCAGCCTCTTCCATCTGAAGTTACTCAACCTGTATTCTCAAATGACCCTATCGTTATCATCGGTAGTGGCCACAGTGGTTACCAGTTGGCGGCGGCACTTAGAGCACAATCCGAGACGGTTGCTATCACCGTCTTTACCGCTGATGATGGCGCTTTGTACAGCAAACCAGCTTTGTCTAATGCGTTGGTCATGAACAAAGACGGCGACGCGCTGCAAAGTGAAAGCGCGTTGAAGTGGGAAAGCCGTCTCAATATCCGCGTTTACCCGCATACGCGTGTTGAACAGATCGATCGTGCCAATTCAACGCTACATACCTCCATCGGTAAATACGCCTACAGCCGCTTGGTACTGGCAACAGGTGCATCACCGATTGAAATCCCAATTGAGGGCGATCGCTCTTGGGTTATGAGTGTGAACGACTTAGTTGACTACCGCCGTTTCAGATCGGAGCTGCAAGACAAAAAGCGCATCGCGATCCTAGGTGATGGCTTAATTGGCTGTGAGTTCGCGAATGACCTGATCGAAAGCGGTTATGAAGTGACAGTTATCGGGTTGGGTCAATGGCCAATGGAGCGTTTGATCCCGCAACAGTTGGGTGAATCATTACAAAGTGCACTCGCCGAACGAGGCGTGCAATGGGCTCTACAAGACAGTATCGCCAGAATCGAGCCAAGGTCCGAATCCAGTGCGGTTTTACATCTGAACAGTGGCAAGCAGATTGAAGCAGACCTAGTGCTAAGCGCGGTTGGACTCAAGCCAAATGTTTCTCTGGCTGAGCAAGCAGGGCTCGAAGTGGGCCGTGGCATTAAAGTGAATCAATTCGGCCAGACGAGTGATGAGAATATTTACTCGCTAGGTGACTGTGTTGAAACTGAGCAAGGTTGGCAGCCCTATATTGCACCGATTAATCAAATGATCCCTTCTGTAGCGAAAAGCTTGCTAGGCGATGTCGCCCCTATCTCGTTAACACCAACTCCAGTGATTGTAAAAACGCCGATTCTTCCACTCACGATTTTCCCGGTAGCCGCTGAAGAACAGGGACAATGGTACATCGAGAACCAAGCAGATGAATTGACCGCTGCGTTTTATTCACCAGAAGGAGCAATGCTCGGTTTTGCGTTGCTAGGAAGAAAAGTACAGTCATTACGCGGCCCTTGGCTAGATCAATTGTCATTGAAACTGTCAGCAGCGTAGCGGAGAAAAAAGATGATTCATTTACCCAATGATGACGTGACGTGTGGTTGGTACCATGCGTTGCCAAGTATTCCAGAAAAATCGGCGTTAAAAGGTAAACAAAGTGCTGACTATGCCGTGTTAGGTGCCGGTTTCGCAGGCCTAGCTATGGCAAGACGTTTAGCTGAACTTATGCCTAATGCACGAATTATACTGATTGATGCGCAACGTATCGGCCAAGGGGCTTCAGGAAGAAATTCGGGCTTTGTTATCGATTTGCCTCATAAGTTTTCACTTGAGCATCCCGACCCTGAGCACAAGCAAAAGTTATTATCACTCAACCGTTCTGCGATTGCTCAGCTAAACACTTTAGTGTCGAAGCACAGTATTTCTTGTCAGTGGTCAGCAAAGGGCAAATATCAAGGAGCCGTAGGGGCGCGCGGTGAAGCGTATCTCGATCACTTTGAGCACCTAATGAAAGACCTTGGCGAACCATACTTCCATGTTAATGGCAGTGAGCTGGCGAGAGTCTTGGGAACAAACTACTACAGCCGCGCAATTTACACGCCAGGTGGTTATTTAATGCAACCTGCTGCTTTGGTGCGTGGGCTAGGGGAAAGCCTTCCAGAGAATGTCGAGGTGTTAGAGAACTCGCCAATCCGCAAGCTCAGTAAAGAAAACGGTTGCTGGGTATTACATGGAGATAGAGGCTCTGTTGAAGCCCCTGAACTGCTGCTTGGGACCAGCATTTTTACTCGGGAGTTTGGTTATCTTAAAAACAGACTACTTCCAGTGATGACGTTTGCAAGCTGGACGCGTCCATTAACCGACGCAGAAATGCAGCGATACGGAGGTGAGCTGAATTGGGGGTTAACTCCAGCTGATCATGCGGGAACGACGTTACGTATGACCGCCGATCGACGTATTTTGATCCGCAATACTTACAAACACGTGCCGAAATATGGCTCAAGCATGAACGATAAAGTCAGAGAACAAATTCGCGACGATCATCGTCAGGTCTTTCTGGCGCGTTATCCCGAGCTGGCCGACGTACCATTTACTCACACATGGGGTGGGGTGTATGCCATCTCTCGTAACTTTACTAACTTTTTCGGTCAATTAGATGAAGGTGTTTATGCCAGCGCTTGTGACAATGGTGTTGGTGCTGCGTGGGGAACCATTTCTGGAACACTGTTAGCTGACTATGTCGTTGGTGCGACATCTAAATCATTGGATGACATACAGCAAGTGACAGGAATGCCTTGTTTGAATCCGCCAGAGCCTTTTTTAGGTTTGGGAGTAAAAACGCGTATCCAATTAGCAAAATGGCAAA
Source organism: Vibrio sp. OPT41 (assembly GCF_015163595.1). NCBI lineage: Bacteria > Pseudomonadati > Pseudomonadota > Gammaproteobacteria > Vibrionales > Vibrionaceae > Vibrio > Vibrio sp. OPT41. The sequence continues at coordinate 7,685 of NZ_JADDYH010000012.1, forward strand.
GCCGGAGTGAATTATGAAGCCAGTCAAACTTGTTGATAGTAAAAGTCTAGATTTCAATGTTCGTGGTGATACGCCAGGAATGGCGTATGTTGCCAGGGCGTTAAGCCCAGAAATTTCACCAAACATAGGCGTAGGCTTTGCTAAATGGGAAGGCGCTCAAGTGGCTTGGACAGTGCTTTATGATGAGGTTATTTTCGTGATTGAAGGCTGTTTCGAGCTGACCGCAAATGGTGAAACACATTTTGTGCACCCAGGTCAGATGCTGTGGATACCGGAAGGGACTGAATTGGTTTATGGTGGGCATGCTCTGTTCGGCTATGTGGTTCATCCAGGAAACTGGAAAGAGTTACATGGTATTGAATGACTTTTATCATTTAGTTGTGTTTCGGAAAGGCAAAATAAAAATCTGATTTTTAACCATAACTTTTCGCAAAAGAACTTAATCTCAATGGAGCAAGGGTTTCATACTTGCTATGTTTCTTGGTCACGTTTCCAGACGTGTTAGACCTTTCTCAATTGCTATTTTATCTATCAAAAAGGGAAGCCTTGGCTTCCCTATAATGAGTCTTCTTTTGGCTTGGCTAAAGCTTTTATTTTAGCTCAAATTTACCCTGCATGATTGCCCAGTGACCCGGGAACGAACAGAAGAATGAATAGTCACCGCCGGCTTTCATTTTCTCAGTACTGAACGTAATGCTGGTGCTTTCACCGCCACCAATTACTTTTGTGTGAGCGTAGACGCGATCATCATTTGGTTTTACGTAGTTATTTTCTGCTCCAGCTGCCATGCCATCAGTACCGACTGCTTGTAGGTTGGCTGTGTCAGAGATGACCACGTTGTGACCCATCGATTGCGCTGGCATCTTACCTGTGTGATTCAGCGTTAGTTTTACCTCTTTACAAGTGGCTGGTACGCTCAATGTTTTAGTAGAAAACTGCATCATATCGTTAGCATCTAATGACACTTCACACTCGGCACTGGCTTGGGCACCAAAGCTCATTCCTACTAATGCGAAGGTTGTTGCTAATAAACGTAAAGACATATAACACTCTCCATTTTGTATTTTAGGCTGACTTGGATTGATCTTATCCAATAGTTCTCATTATCAGCCAATTTTCACTCCAAAAACGTGCTTCAATCGGTATATTGACGTTTTGTTGCAAGCTTGTACTGGTCAGTTCCGCTATTTGATCACTCAAATGCCTTATTTCATGCGATTGCGTGAGTTAAATCAAAAGTCGTGATTAGCCAGAGTTAAGGTGAAAATAATCTCTCTAAACGGGTGGCAGAATTGTTTGGTTTTACGGTATTGGAGAGGTTTCGAGAAAGAAGCTCAGCTAAATTGCTGAGCTTCTAGAGAACAGACGACAAGTAGACCTAGCGAGTTTGCTTTAACGCATGCAACACATCATGCAGTGAAGGTGCGACAGTATGGCCTAATTGCTTTATTTCGTCACAAGGCTCAACCAAATCAGGGATTTGATAAGTGATCATGTTCGCTGCTACAGCAGCACGCACGCCATTATTTGAATCTTCAAAGGCGAGACATTTGGTTGGATCTACGCTTAGACGACTTGCTGCAAGCAGGTAGATCTCTGGATCAGGTTTGCCGTGTGACACTTCACAGCCCGTCGTTAAGTTGTCGAAATACTTGCTTAGGCCCGCTAACTCCAACTTCTTCTGTGCCACTTCTTTTGCTGTAGAAGTGGCGACTGCAATTGGCAACCCTTGGCTTTTCAACCACTCAAGCAGCTCAATCACCCCTTCTTTTACAGGTATCGCTTGGTGCTTAACCACAGCGTCGTAACGGTCGCGCCACTCTTCGTGTAAGCGGTCAAGATCATCCCCATAAGCTTTACGAAAAATCACTTCAATGCCCGCTGCATTGCGACCAATGATTGAAAGGTAAACATCTTTATAGAAGGGTAGGTTCTGGGCTTCACATGCTTTTTGGAAAATATGCATACAGACGCGCTCAGTATCAAGGAGCAAACCATCCATATCAAAAATAGCAGCTTGGTAGTTCATTACATTAAGACTTTTTGGTTGGGATGGCGCATTTTGACACAAGCAGATCGGTTTTTCTTCTAAAAATTAGAACTTGATTTTGATCCTATGAGTTCACATTGCCTCTGAACACACTATACACAGAGTCTATAAATTAGGTGTGAAATATAATATTTTTAAAATTATAAAAATTCAGTTAAATAGATAAAACTCTATCTTAATATAAGCTAGAGTTTTATTAATATTCTATTGTTATTTTAACTATTGGATAATTTATTAATAGTTAAAATTAATAATAAAATAATACCAAGTCACGATTGTTTACGACTGCATGAGTGTACCAGCTCTTGACTTCAGATATTTGTTGCTCTGATAAGCCTCCGAAGTCAACGTTATCTTGGTGAATATCTTGATTTTTTATCATAAAAACAACAGGGAAATCGTCAGGGAATGGGAATTTTATAGGATAATCGGTATTAGTGAATGGAATATCGCAGAAATCGTTTACATCGCAAGGATACCAAGAGTTATTGGATAAGTAATAACCAGTTATCTTACATATAGCTTCAAGCAAGTAAGCATAGGCGTAACCCAAGTGACTGTATTTTATCTCTTCAGACAACATTTGCATAAGAAGCTCTTCAGCTCGGATGCTTTCGCCACTACTTTCCAGCATTTCATTAATCACCTTAAAGGAGTCTTGACACCTTTCCATTATGGCTTTTTCTAGCTCTGGATTACGCTCATTCTTTAGTACGTTAAAAACCTTTTCAGTATCTAATGAATATACTGTCGCCCCATATCCCATATTTTATTCTCCTCACTTTTATACAGTTAAATTCATTTAAGTGTTTTTTATCGAAGGGATTATATTTTGATGTTTTTTGAAGGTAAAGTGTATATATAGAGGTTGTATTTATTATGATGAACTTTGAAAGTTTAGATTCTTAAAATAAATACTATATATTTAATTTTATTAGATCTAGCTCATAAAAATACCTTAACTATTATTGTGTTTATTGTTAAGGGTTATTAAATCTGTGAGGTGGTTCAAGACAATAAAATTTAGAAGAAAATACCGTCAAACTTAGGTAGCTATTCTATCTGAGCACTCAGCCCACTACTTATGGTGGGCTGAGTGCACGGTTGGGCATCAGGCACATTATTTGGCGATGAATATGCCATATTAGGTGATATTCGTTAGTGTCTATTTTATCCCTAGGCGTTTTGCTAAGCGGTGTAAATTACCGTTATCTAATTCAAGCTGACGTGCAGTTGCTGCCCAGTTACCTTGGTTCTCTTCCAGAGCTCGAACAATCATCGCTTTTTGGAAGGCATCTGTGGCAGGCTTCAATCCGCCTTCTGGTAGCTCAAGCCAAGAGTTTTGTTCCGCTTCTTCAATGTTCTTGATGTTCTGATTCGGCGTTCTAATATCAAAATCTTGCTCAACCAACTCAATGTCCAAGGCGTGAGTACGCGCTTTTGCCAAAACACCGGCACGTTTAATGACATGTTCAAGCTCTCGCACGTTGCCTGGCCATGAATAGTCTTTGAGTGCCTGCACCAAAGTGGGGGACAAACGAATGCTGTTCAATCCCAATTTGCTTCTTAAGCTCTCAGCGAAAAAGCCTGCGAGTAATACCACATCGTCTTCACGTTCACGAAGAGGTGGAACATGAAGCGGGAAGACGCTTAGACGATGATACAAGTCGGCTCGGAAGCGACCAGCAGTCACTTCTTCATGCAATATACGGTTAGTAGCGGCGACAATGCGTGTGTTGACTCGAATATGGCGGTCATCACCCACACGTTGAATGTCGCCGTATTGTAGGGCTCGAAGTAACTTGGCTTGCAGCTCTAACGACAGTTCGCCGACTTCATCCAAAAACAGTGTGCCGCCATCGGCTTGTTCGAACTTACCTTTACGATTGCTGATTGCGCCTGTAAATGCGCCTTTGATATGGCCGAACAACTCGCTTTCCGCGACTGATTCCGGCAGCGCTGCACAGTTGAGGTAAACCAAAGTATTGTTCGAGCGGCTAGAGCGATGGTGAATAGCGCTGGCAACCAACTCTTTACCTACGCCCGTTTCTCCCATGACCAACACAGACAATTCCGTATCGGCGACTGCATCAATCTGCTCTTGAAGATTCTTCATGCCCTGAGAGTTGCCAATGATTTCGTTACTTAAGGTGCGCTTCTCGGCGTAAGAGTCGCGTGGCAGGCTCGCTTGTGTCTCTAGTTGTTCTAGTAGGAGTGCAGTGTGAAGGCCACCTGCTGCCAACGCGCTGACAAAACGTAACTCTTGGTTGCGTAGCCCATCAAATTGGTTGGGGTCGAAGGCGTCAATCGTAATGGCACCAATCAGTTGATCGTCGATCAGCAGAGGTAAACCAATGCAGGAATGGACATGCAGTTTGTCATCGTGGTTTGGAATCAAGCCGTCGTATGGATCAGGTAAGTCGCTGTCGGAGGGAAAGCGCACGATATCGCCTGCTCGGGCAATGGCTTCTAACCTTGGGTGCTGCTCAATGGAGAAACGGCGTCCAAGGACCTCTTTCGCCAATCCATTGATCGCTAAAGGTTTAAAGTGCTGGTCTTCATACAAAAGAAGGGCAGAAGAGTCACACTTCAATACCTCTCGAATCGTGGTTAATAACGTGTCAAAGCGAGCTTGTTGAGTGAGCGCCGAGTTAAGGTCTTGCGTGATGTGTAGCCATTGCGCGATTAAAGAAGTCATAGCCAATACCGATTGTGTCAATATGACTATTGTAGTGTCTTAATGACAATTTTCAACTGTGTCTAAATGACACTTGTTAAAGTTGATTTTTAATTAAGGTGTTGAAATATATAGTAATTAAAAGTTGGCACGCCCGGTGCAATACAAGAAGAAATTATTTTTGTTTATCCCGTCATTCAAGGTAGTAATTATGACAATTCACGTAAAAAACAACATTCACTGGGTAGGTCAACGCGATTGGGAAGTTCAAGACTTCCACGGTACAGAATACAAAATGACAAAAGGTACCAGCTACAACAGTTATCTAATTCGTGAAGAGAAAACCGTATTGATTGATACGGTCGATCATCGATTCAGTCAACAATTCATCCAAAATTTAGAAATGGAAATCGACCTTAAGTCTATCGACTTTATTGTGGTAAACCATGCAGAAGAAGATCACTCAGGCGCATTGTCGGCATTGATGGAGAAAATTCCGAACACGCCAATTTACTGTACAGAAGCGGCGATTGATTCGATTGTGGGTCATCACCACCATCCTGAGTGGAACTTCAAAACCGTAAAAACGGGCGATAGCATCGATATTGGTAACGGTAAGCAATTGGTCTTCGTGGAAGCACCGATGCTGCATTGGCCAGACAGCATGATGACTTACCTAACGGGCGATGCAGTGTTATTCAGCAATGACGCATTTGGTCAGCACTATTGCGATGAACGTCTGTTCAATGATGAAGTGGATCAAAATGAGTTGATGGAACAGTGTTTGCGTTACTACTCAAATATCTTAACGCCATTCAGCAGCTTGGTAACCGCAAAAATCAAAGAAGTGCTGAGCTTCAATTTGCCTGTCGACATGATCGCCACGTCACACGGTATTGTATGGCGCGATAATCCGGTTCAAATCATCGAGCAATACTTAGCATGGGCAGACAATTATCAAGAAGATCGCATTACGATTTTCTACGATTCTATGTCAAATAACACCCGAATGATGGCCGATGCAATCGCGCAAGGCATTCACGATGTCGACCCTGGCGTGGCGGTCAAAGTCTTTAATGTCTCTAAGCATGATAAGAATGAAATTCTCGCCAACGTATTCCGCTCAAAAGGCATCTTGGTTGGTTCGTCTACCATGAACAACGTCATGATGCCGAAGATCGCAGGCATGCTAGAAGAAATTACCGGTCTGCGCTTTAAGGCGAAGAAAGCCGCTGCATTCGGTAGCTACGGGTGGAATGGTGGCGCGGTGGATCGTATCCATGCTCGGTTGACCGACGCAGGTTTTGAAACCGCAGTGAGCTTGAAAACCAAATGGCGACCAGATGGTAAAGCGATGCGTGAATGTCGCGAACATGGTCAAAACATCGCGAAATTGTGGGCAAAGCATGATCTGACAAGTCCTGTTCTTGCTCCGGCGATTGCTGCGTCTGCGCCACAAGTTCAATCACAACCCGCTGCGCCAGCGACAACACAGGCGGTAGTAGATGCTGCTCCTAGCAACCCTAGTACTGAGGCGCATCCTGCAGATTGTCAATGCATGGTTTGTACGGTTTGTAATTGGGTATACGACCCAGCTAAAGGCGAGCCTAATCAAGGCGTTGAACCGGGCACGGCATGGTCTGAAGTGCCAGATTACTTCTTGTGCCCAGAATGCCATTTGGGTAAAGACGTCTTTGTCGAATACAACGGGTAAGGGGGCGAATATGCAAGCACCTATTGTGATTATTGGTAGCGGCTTTGCGGCTTACCAATTGGTGAAAACAGTGCGTCGAATGGACGCACATATTCCGCTGCAAGTGTTTACTGCTGATGATGGCGCGGAATACAACAAGCCCGATTTGAGTCATGTATTCAGCAACAAGCAAACCGCCCGAGACTTGGTAGTTAAAAGTGGTGAGGCGTTTGCACAGGAACACAACATCGAACTGTTCGCCCATACCAAGGTTGAGCATGTCGACGTGCAAGCTCAGCAAGTGGTCGCCAAAGGCCAAACCTATCCTTATTCCAAACTGGTGTTTGCGACAGGCGCGAAAGCCTTTGTGCCACCAATATCTGGCGATGCAGCACCTGAGGTGATAACGCTAAACTCGCTACAAGAATATCAATTAGCGGAAGAGCAAATTAGCCGTGCGAAACGAATTCTAGTAATGGGTGGTGGTTTGATCGGCGTCGAGATCGCCATGGATCTCGCAACCAGTGGTAAAGCCGTTACGGTGGTTGAGCCAAATCCCCGTTTGCTCGCTAACTTGATTCCTGAATTTGTTGCATTACCGCTGGAGAATCAACTTAAGCAGCAAGGTATTCAACTTGCTTTGGAGACTGGAGTTGTCGCGATCAATCACTCGGAAGATTCGCTGGTGGCAAGCTTGAGCAAAGGTAAGGAAATCGAAGCCGATGTAGTGATTTCAGCGGCGGGTTTACGTGCAAACACTTGGTTAGCGAAGGCTTGTGGGGTGAGTGTCAATAAAGGCATCGAGGTAGATGCCCGATTACAGACATCAGCAGCCAATGTATTTGCATTAGGCGATTGTGCTGAGATCCAAGGTCGAATGATGCCGTACCTCCAACCGATCGTGCTAAGTGCCAATGCTTTGGGCAAACAACTACTGGGGCAAGAAGCAGAGTTGAAACTACCGCCTATGATGGTAAAGGTCAAAACGCCGAGCTACCCAATTCAATTGGCAGGCGATTTTAGTTCGGTGACGAACTGGAGCGTGCAGATTTCTCAAACTGGCATTGCCGCGAAAGCAGAAGATGAAAATAGCCGACTCATGGGCTTCGTCGTGACGGGAGAACAAGTTACGCAAGCATTTCCACTACTCCGAGAGTTGTCTCAAGCCGCTCAGGCTTAACCGATTTTAACGAAAAGAATTGTAATTAGAGAGGGTATCATTATGTCGCATCTAAGAATTCCTAAAGACTGGACTGTTCAACGTTCAACGCCTTTCTTCACTAAAGACAATGTGCCACCAGCGCTACTGACTCATCATAATACCGCTGAGGGAGTGTTTGGACAGCTGTGCGTCATGGAAGGGCAAGTGACTTACTACGGCTTTGCTGATGAAAATGCCACAGAAGCAGAAGTGGTGGTGATTAATGCAGGCCAGTTTGCTACAAGCCCACCGCAGTACTGGCACCGTATTGAGATGAGCGATGATGCTCAGTTCAACATCAATTTCTGGTCGAACAAAGATAAGAGTGGGCAAGCGATGTTCCACGCTAAGCAGTAGTAAACCTTTTTAAGTGCTTTGACTGTTATGCTAATCGTCAAGTAAAGGGGTGTAGAAGGCGCAATAAACGAACTGAAATACTGGATCATCGAGACCGTGGAAAGAGAAATCACGAGTAATGATTTCAATTCTTTAGTAGCATGTTACGAAACATTTCAGTCAGGTGAACTAAGGGAAGCGTGCAATGGAAAAACAACGAGTAGCATTTATTGGTCTGGGTGTGATGGGATACCCAATGGCTGGTTACCTAAGTAAAGCGGGCTTTGAAACCAAAGTATACAACCGCACAAAAGCGAAAGCCGACAAATGGGCTGAAGAATACCAAGGCGTAGCTTGTGAAACACCACGTGAAGCGGCGGAAGGCTGTGACATCGTTTTTACCTGTGTGGGTAATGATGATGACGTTCGTAGCGTTGTTTACGGTGAAGAGGGCATTCTGGTCGGCTTGAAAGCGGACGCAGTGCTAGTCGATCACACGACAACTTCTGCAGACCTAGCGGTTGAGCTGGCTGAAGCGTGTGTTAAGTACGGTAATCACTTTATTGATGCGCCAGTTTCTGGTGGTCAAGCGGGCGCAGAAAATGGTGTTCTAACCATCATGTGTGGTGGTGAACAAAGCATTTTTGACCGTGTGTCTCCGGCGATGGATGTGTACGCGAAGCAGATGACACTACTGGGTGAAAACGGTCAGGGTCAACGCTGTAAGATGGTAAACCAAATCTGTATTGGTGGCGTTTTACAAGGGCTGAGTGAAGCTTTGTTGCTGGCACAAAAATCAGGCTTGGACATCGCTCAAGTTGTAGAAACACTTAAGCATGGCGCTGCAGGTTCTTGGCAGATGGAAAACCGCGCAAATACGATGGCTGAAGACAAGTTCGATTTTGGCTTCGCTATTGATTGGATGCGCAAAGACTTAGGTTTCTGTCTGCAAGAAGCTGAGCGAGTGGGTCTAGAACTTCCACTGACTAAGAAAGTGGATGAGCAATACGCAGACCTTCAACGTGATGGTTTAGGTCGCATGGATACATCAGTACTGATCAAAGCGGTCGCTAAAAATCAGTAGTTGATGAATCAGTAATAGATAAACAGTTCTTTGGTATCAAAGAGCTTAAAGAAATCTAAGTTAATCATAATGAATCACCTTGAGCATGTTTTGTGACTTGTGATTAAGGATTAGTGATTTGAAATCAGGAGGTGCTGTAGAGTACCTCCTTTTTCGTCTTTAAATCACGCAGTGTAATGATTGCAGCGTTCGCTTACTTGTTTAAGCCTAGTGCAATTTCAAGACCTTTGCCGTACGCTTCGTCCGCTTGGTATGCGTGTTGAACGTGGCGCTGTTGGATGAACTCTGGCACACCGTCCATTGCGCGAGCTGTGTTATCGAACAGAGTTTGACGTTGCTCTTCGCTCATCAGACGGAATAGGTCACCCGCTTGGCTGAAGTAGTCTTCGTCTACACGATGATCGTAGTGATCAGCGTTGCCATTGATGCGTAGAGGTGGCTCAGAGTAATCTGGTTGCTCTGCCCATTCTTGTTTGTAGTTTGGCTCGTAACCCAGTGTTGAACCAAAGTTGCCATCAACGCGCATTGCGCCATCACGGTGGTAGCTGTGAACAGGGCAACGAGGTGCGTTCACTGGGATTTGATGATGGTTCACACCTAGACGGTAACGCTGAGCATCGCCGTAAGCGAACAGACGACCTTGTAGCATTTTATCTGGAGAGAAGCCGATACCAGGTACGACTGCAGCTGGGTTGAACGCTGATTGCTCAACTTCTGCGTAGAAGTTTTCTGGGTTACGGTTCAGTTCGAACTCACCAACTGGGATCAGTGGGTAATCTTTTTGAGACCATACACGTGTTAGGTCGAATGGGTTGAAGTTGACTTCATCCGCTTCTAGCTCAGGCATGATCTGTACGTACATCTTCCATTTAGGGAAGTCTTGGCGCTCAATCGCTTCGTAAAGGTCACGGTGATGGCTTTCGCGGTCTTTACCTACGATCGCTTCTGCTTCTTGGTCAGTCAGGTTCTTGATGCCTTGCTGAGTTTTGAAGTGGAATTTCACCCAGTAACGCTCGTTTTCTGAGTTGATGAAGCTGAATGTGTGGCTACCAAACCCATGCATATGACGGTAAGAAGCTGGGATACCACGGTCACTCATTACGATAGTCACTTGGTGGAATGCTTCTGGTAGTGATGTCCAGAAATCCCAGTTGTTGGTAGAGCTACGCATGTTAGTGCGAGGGTCGCGTTTTACTGCGTGGTTTAGGTCTGGGAATTTTAGTGGGTCACGTAGGAAGAATACTGGTGTGTTGTTACCAACCAAGTCCCAGTTACCTTCTTCAGTATAGAATTTTAGTGCGAAACCACGGATGTCACGTTCTGCGTCTGCTGCACCGCGCTCACCAGCTACAGTAGTGAAGCGAGCGAATAGTTCTGTTTTTTTGCCGATGTCAGAGAAGATCTTAGCGCGAGTGTATTTTGTGATGTCGTGCGTTACTGTGAACGTACCGTAAGCACCAGAACCTTTTGCGTGCATACGACGCTCAGGGATCACTTCGCGGTCAAAGTGTGCCAATTTTTCAAGGAACCAAACGTCTTGTAATAGTTGAGGGCCACGAGGACCTGCAGTCATAACGTTTTGGTTATGTGCGACAGGGCAGCCTGCTGCTGTAGTCAATTTCTTGTTTGTCATTTTTCTTCCCCCTCCAGGGTTCAATACCTTAGAAACTGTAGAGGAGGTTATTACGGAAAAGCTGGGGGAGAAAACTGATATTGCTTATCAATTCAATAGATGGTGACTATGGTCGAAACTATATTAGAATCAGAAATTTACTACATTAGCTTGATTGACATAACAATCGGCGTTCTCGAAAGCGATTGACTGGGGGGAGCGCTATCCAGTTAGCGTGTCTGCGATGCTAGTAATATCGCCCCTTAAATGAAGTTTTACGTGTCATCAAAGGGGCGAAAGGGGGGAAGTAATTAAGAGTACTTCACTTCAAGTTGTTCAGCTTTTGCAAATGCTGGGTGTGTCGCGAGCTGTTTCCCATAACGTTCAATATTAGGGAAGTGATTAACTAAACCAAACTTTTGAACCAATTCGACAATGAAAGACATCATGATGTCAGCGCCAGTCAGACGCTCTTCTACTAGGTAAGTTTTGCCTTCTAAGGATTGCTCGAAGTAGCCTAGTACATTCATTGCTTCCTTGTCGGCATAGCCTGATAAAAACTGAGTTTCATTTGGCTCTTTACTTACGAAGATTTTTAGCAGCATAGGTAAAATTGCAGAGCTTTCTGCAAAGTGCATCCATTGCAAATATTCTGTGTGTGCTTTTGTACCGCGCTCAGGAGCAAAGGCTCCGTCACTGTATTTCTCAATCAAATATTCGGTCATTGCACCTGACTCAATGATAATCTCGCCGTTATCTTCAAGAACAGGTGACTTTCCTAATGGGTGAACACTTTTTAGTTCTGGCGGTGCCATGAAGGTCACGGAATCACGGACATAGGGTACAATTTCGTAATTTACATCTAGCTCTTCAAGTAACCAAATGATGCGCTTTGAACGAGACTGATTGAGGTGGTGAAGTTTAATCATTTACATATCCCTTTTTATAATGGGTCGTTAATCTGTACTACAAGTTTGCCGAAATTCTTACCTTCCAACAGACCGATGAATGCTTCTGGCGCATTATCCAGTCCTTGTACTAGATGTTCGCGGTATTGGATCTTTCCTTCTGCCAACCATTGATTAATATCTTGCGCAAATTCACCGTAACGATGTCCGTAATCATCAAAAATGATGAAGCCTTGCACCTTGATTCGTTTGGTCAGGAGCTTACCCATTAGTAATGGAAGGTGGTCGGTACCTTCAGGCAGCTCTGTCGCGTTGTACTGAGAAATCAAACCACAAAGTGGGATACGCGCGTTTGTATTCAGAAGTGGCATTACAGCCTCGAATACTTTGCCACCTACGTTTTCGAAGTAAACATCGATACCTTTGTCACAGGCATTTCTCAGTTGTTCTGCAAAGTCTTCAGCTTTGTGATCAATACACTCATCGAAGCCAAGCACCTCTTTAGCGTAACGGCATTTTTCTTCTCCGCCTGCTATACCAACAACTCGGCAACCTTTGATTTTACCAATTTGACCAACTGTTGCGCCTACAGGCCCCGTAGCAGCTGCTACCACGATGGTTTCCCCTGGTTTTGGCTGACCAATGTCGAGTAAACCCATGTACGCGGTAAAGCCAGGCATTCCTGCAACACCTAGCGCGTAAGAAGGATTTTGCGGTTCTTTACCAAGTTTAATGACCATCTCACCAGTTGAGATAGCGTAGTCTTGCCAGCCAACAGTGTAGGCAAGAACCCATTCACCTGCTTCGTAATCTGGGTGGTTTGATGCTTCTACCTGACAAACTGTACCACCGACCATTACGTCATCAATTGCAACAGGGTCAGCGTATGATTCGGCATCACTCATGCGACCACGCATGTATGGATCTAGAGATAAATAAACCGTTCTCAATAGCATTTCACCCTCTTTCGGAGTCGGTTTCGTTACCTCTTCTAAACGAAAGTTTTCTTGTGTCGGTGCACCATGGGGACGTGACGCGAGTACGATTCTGCGATTTGTTGCGTTAGTCATATCTATCTCACTTGTTGATTAGACCGGTCGTCTAGTATTTGTTTCAAAATATCCCGCTTATGTAAAGCGGGAAGGTTTACTGTGTTAACACTGACGCTTTTTCTGACAGTGAAACGTGTGTAGGGTGTTCATTCTGCTTCCACGCCGCCCGTTATGGGCAAGTGCGCGTATTCTGCAGTAAGTGTTGAGTATAGGTCAGACTTTGCGTCAATGCTGCCTGATCTTGATAAAGTTTGTTCAGCAAGCTAGCGCCATTCCAAAGGTAGTATATCTGCCTTGCTAATAACGCACTGTCACCATTGGGGATTGAGCCATCTTTAATGCCGATGTCAATGCAATCCGCTATCGCTTGAATGGTTTTGTCTGCTCCTTGGCGTAATGCCAAGCGCATTGACTCAGAGAGATCGGAGACTTCTGCACTTAACTTAACCAATAAACATTTGTTCGCATTACACACGTCGTCTTCTACTTTGACCATTTCTTCGAAATAGCTCATTAGGCGTTGGTAGCCACTCAGTTCAGTATTGGTAAAGCGTGCGTTTAAACGCTCAAAATACTTAGTAAAGTAGTCTTGAATCATCGCTTCACCAAATTGTTCTTTGGACTTGAAGTAATGATAAAACGAGCCTTTTGGCACTGCGGCCTTTTTTAATAGCTCTGAAAGACCAACACTCGTGAACCCTCGGTTTACGATCAACTCGTATCCGACGTCGAGAATATGTTGGCGTGTGTCATTCGTCTTTGCGTTCATGAAGTGTACTATAGAATGAATTAGACCAGTCGTCTAGCCTTTGTTGTGGGTTATTTAATCAGCTCATACTCAATAACAAATAGCGTGTCGGTATTTGGGTAGATTTCTCGAATTAACTGCTTGAGTTTTGGTAGTTCGATGGCTTCTTGTTCTGCATGAAACTCATTAATATCTTCAAAGTGAAGTGGTTCTACAGAACGTATCTTGATATCGCAGACTTTACGATCCGTTTCTAAGGTAAAAACTTCGACTTCTGTATTGGGAACGTAATGGCTTTCTGATTCATCTCGAATCGTTATCGTCTTTTTGCCTGACGTGATCAACGGGGTTAAGAATTCAAAAAAAGTAATCTTGGTTGGATGAGATGGCATGATGTACTCGTTAGTCTGGTTGTTTGGCGTAATTATATACCCAAATCCCCCAGAGATTCCTGTATTACTAGAACGATCGAGTGCGGATGAAGCGAATTAACTTGGCACTAAAGTAACCTGAGATAACGCCTATCCAGTTGGTGCTGAGATCATCAAAACTAAATGATCGATTTGGAATGAAAAGTTGGCTTATTTCTTCCATTGAAACGATAGCTAACAGCAGTAGCAAAAGACGAATTCCAAAAACGTCGGTTTTATTCGAGCTCACCAGAGAAGGGAACGTGAAGACCGATAAAAAGCCGATCAATAAACTGAAAGTAAAGTGAAGCGTACTCGAACCGCCTAAGTAGGTTTCCATTTGCAGGTAAGCAGTATGGTGTAAGTCAGAGCTTTTCCACAGAGAGAGTGAAGCGGTTAGCGTCAGGACTAAAACAAAACTCGTGCGTGCCAGTATTAAAGCCATAATTAACCTATTGGAAAGAAGCCTAAGTAACGTTTTACAAAATACAGTGCTGCTAAATTCTGGATAGCCATGCCAATTGCCATTGCCCACGCTGCACCAATCACCCCAAACATTTGGCAAAGCGTAACAAGTAGGCAGATAGACACCATACCTGAGGAAATTGTAATGTATTTCATGGTTCTCTCATGACCGCTCATTAATAATAAAAAACCTACTGAACCAGTCGCAACATTGACTAACTGCCCCAGAGAAAGGACGACTAATAGTGGTGCCGCGGCGAGAAACTCCCCACCAAAAAGTTGCATTACAAACTCGGGGAAGAGGGTGCAAATAATTACGGGTACAATCGCTAAACCAACATTGGCTCGGCACGCCAAGCGGCTCAGATTCTGCAGTTTGCGCATTTGGCGCTCTTTGTAGAGAGACGCAAACATCGGGGCGACCACAAAGTTAATGGTAATCAGCACGAAGCCAATCAGTAGTGATGTGCGTTGGGCTGCGGCTAACAAACCGAGTTCCGCTGTTGAGATAAAAAAGCCCGCAATAACAAGGCTTCCCCACTGAAGAACATTCGTGAAGATACTGCCAACCCAGACTTGCTTGGCAGAAGCGACCATTTTTTTGTTTGGTACGAAAGCCGATGTTTGATATTGATCTGAGCCAAGCCAATTGGCACTAGATATGACCGCGACACCTATGCTCGCTAAAAGCAGTGCGGTCATTAGATTGTTGATATTTTGCTGACCGATATAGTCTAGGGCAAAGACAAAAATGACCATCAACATGCTTACCCCAAGCTGCAACGCAAACAGAGATGATACAACTTTTCTACATGCTTGAAGCACCCGACTGTTGGTTTGCGCAAGCACCAAGAAAGGTATGCAAAGCAAGCATAAAATAATCGCATACATTGGTGATTGAGTCTGGTTTAGCTGCTCTGGAAACAGATTAAATCCTGCCAACAAAACGCCAATGGCGAGCAGGCAAAATGCCATACTTCGATAAAGTGCGGTTTTATAGTTTTGGCTTTGTTCAAGCTTCTCTTTGTTATTAAAAGCGATCGCATTGTAACGAACTAACGAAACATCAAAACCTAGCTGAGAAACGATAGCGAGTAGCGAGACTAGGTTGAATAAAAAGAAAAATTGACCGGCCGTCGAAGCGTCACTGGTCTTCGATACAATCAGAGTCAGTAAAAAAGCAAATAGCGCACTCAACACACGCGTGATTGCGGTTTTTAATCCGGTAGATAACAAGCTTTTTTTACCGCTGGGCATCAACAGTAATTTTTGTTGAACAGTGTGAAACATAGGGGCATTTAACCGTAAAGTTTATTGAGTGCGAGGCGCTGCTTTTCTTCACTGAAGGCATCGTTTAATTCTGCTGTATACTGGCGAAAATCGATCTCTTCATAATGATTGACACAATGCGCGATCTGCTTGGCCATTTTTTCAGGTGTGAGCGCTAAAAACGGGTAGTTGAGATCTTTGGTTGCGCCGATGGTCCGAATAACCATAGGAAGATGTAACTTGGATGCTTCTAGAATGGTTAACGGCATCCCTTCCCATGCTGCAGTATGTAGATAAAGGTCTGAACCCTTGAGCTTTTCAACTACCTCATCGCGAGGCAGCATACCCGTTACATCCACATTTTCAGTACGTAATTTCTGTTCGAGTACTTGGTCACCGCCACCTATCCATGTGATCTCTATCGGGCGGTTAAGCGCATACCGATTAAGGAACTGCAATGTGCTGATAAGAAACTGAGGATCTTTTTGGGGCGCGACACGACCAAGTACAACGAGCTTCAGCGCTTCTTGCTTGTTTCGCTCTATACGATCTTCACTTTGATAAGACACGTAGTTATTGAGCAGTTCGGCACGTTTCGCACCAATGCTAATGGCTAGGTCACACTCTCGTTGGCTACAGCCTGCAACCACATCAATTTTGCTCAGTTTTACTTTCTCTAGTGCTTTATAGATCTGGCGTGCAAGCTCTGAGATATCTTCACGTTCGAAGGCATAACAGTGCGGTGTGTAAACCAAGCGTGCCTTGCCAAGCTTTAGAAATCGGCCGAGAAATCCTGCTTTACTCGAGTGCAAATGCACGACGTCGGGACCAAGTGATGCAATCATGTGGTTTGCATCGCGAATAAATTGAAGCAAGCCGCCTTCTACCCACTTTGTCTGTACGAAAATGTGGTGGTTGTTCTCATTGGTCAAGTCGTTTTCTCGGGCTCTGGCTAGCAAGAAATGCTGGTAAGGCTCGTCTCTGGATGAGTGAACATAACTATAGAGGGCGGTTTGAACGCCACCTCCAAACGCTTCTGTAACATGGAGTACTTTCTTCATGATGATTTTGTCCCTGGTGTTTGCATCCATTTGTGTTTAAAAGCATCACGCTCTTGCTCTGAATAAACGTGGCGATACAAGGGAAGATCGTACATATAGAACAGTTTTGAGAAGTCGTAGTGATTCTTAAAGTGTTGGTGGATATTGGAGTACCACTTGTTTTTCGCTTCGTTACTGTTTTTCAGCACGAAGTCTTGCAACTCAAGAAACTCACCGATTTCTTTATCAAGAGAACTGAGCTGTTCGCATTTGATTAGCATGACGTTGGCCTGATCGTTCTGGAATGTGAAGAAAGGTTGAGTGTTGTCCAGCTCTTGGCGCATCACATCGATATTGAAATTACGCTTTAACTCGTTGTCGAACCAGTCCGCAAAATAGTTGAGATTGATATAGTTATCAAAACAATGCTCGAGGTGCTGATACGTGACTTCCATATCTCGGTGAATTGCATCGTTCTTTTTGCCTTCGATAAATTGCAAATGGAGATCTTGAAAGAAGCGAGAAAAGACAGTTGCGATTGGATCGCGGACCAGAGTAACGATTTTAATCTGCTCGCGTTTTTGTAAGATACGTTTTCGCTGCTTGAGCACTAAGCGATAGAGTGCGCGGTTTCGGAAGTCGAAGAATTTACTCACGTCTTTTTTATTGTGATACATGTGAAATTCTTCGTGATCATCAAAGGTGTGGATGTGATAGCTCGGGATATTTTTCTCCCCTAGCGTGTGCTCAATTGATGAGGAGCCAACTTTGCCCATTTGGTAAACTAAAACAAAATTATCAGCTTGGAGTTCTCGGTTCTTTTCAAATTGTCGAGAGATTGAATACTTCATCTATCCTATCCTATCCTTGATTATTCATATTCGTGGAGATGGTTTACCGGAAAAGTATGAGCAATGGCCCTTGAGTCGTTGCTCATGCTGATCATGACGGGTAACAAGAGTATTAAAATTATGGTGGTGTTTACCGCAACGAAAAACACCATGATGAGGGCGTATATCGCAAGTAATAGGCTTTTTCTGTTTTCATTAAGACTACGGAAGCAAAAGCGAATAAAAAGAAAATAACCACCAAACAGCAGACCAATACCAAGCAATCCGTATTCAATTGCGGTATCTAACACAAAGTTGTGGGTGTAGATCGCCAGCTCATCATAGTTAAAGTAACTGATCATAAAGTTGGGTAACATTTTCGCGCCGACACCTAACACTGGGTGTTGAAGTAAAATATCTAGCCCATTGGCAAGTAAAAGTTTTCTATGAAGATTCGATACCCAGCGGGCTTCACTTTGGTTGGCAAATAAGACGTCTTCTTGGGTTATTTCCAATGTGTCTGCTAGAGTTTCAAACCCAACGTAGAGTGTGGTTGTGACGGCAGTAAACACAATGAAGCTCAAGGCTAATAAAATCGCCCACGTGTACGTTTCGCTGAGCGATTTTTTCATTAAGTTTTTTACGAGCAGTTGGTCAAAGAAGAAAAGCAGACAAAAACCAAGTAGCGCTTTTCTTTCTTGTGACAACACCAGTAATACTAAAGCTACGAGCGTCAAAAGGTGGAAAGCGCGAATTTTATCTCGATAAAGGTACAGTAGTGAGCACAGTACACCGAACCCGTATTTACTTACCCCGAGTAACTTAAACCCGCTTTGATAGCCCTGAGCAAAGTGCCATAAGGCAACGAGCGTACAGATGAAAAACAACAGATACGTGAAATATACCATTACCCGTTCGTCATCAAACACGCCATAGGCGTACATTAGGCTCAGTAGGCACAAAATCGCTAACCATTGCACAGTTTCTATAACTAGCGGCATTAAAGGGACGCGATTTAGCAGACCATTTATGAACACATACCCAGTGAACAATACGAGGAACCCCATACAGGGATGCATGAGTTTTTCAGCTTTTCCTTCCAATACCACTAATGCAGTAAAACCAATAGACAAAAGGCTTGCGATGTCAGATGGGGCTAGCGCTATTCCTCCAGCACGAAACTTCATTGGAATAAAGAACAATGCTAATAGGCATGCTGCAAGCAATGAGGCGCGATGGCTCGATGGCGCGGAACTATTTGTTGGCGCAAAGCTGCTGGTAGATTCCATAGTAACCTTCACGAAATTTATCGATGGTGTAGAGAGAGGCCCTATTGACTGAGTATTGACTTGCAGCGTCGTACCGCTCAACACTTTCACATAGCTGGAGCACTTTTTGGCTCAGTTCAGTGGCGTTACCAACTTGAAATAAATATTCGGCACGTCCGGTGACGTCATCCAAACCAGGTACGTCCGACGATAGTACGGGTAAGCCTGCTGCCATCGCCTCAACCGCCGCCAAACCAAAGCCTTCGACGTGCGACGATTGCACGTAAATATCCATGTCGTTCAAAAAGGCTGGAACGTCTGAAACTACGCCATGAAAGTGAACACGTTGCGCGACGTTGATTTTTGTTGCCAATGCTTGCAGTGACGATTTTTTTTCTCCATCTCCCGCAAGGTGGAGTTCGTATCGTCTTGGTAAATGGATAAGTGCTTGGATAAGCGTTTCATGGTCTTTATGTTGGTGAAGTCGGCCCACCATTCCAATCTTGATAACTGGTTTGTCGATTAGGTGGCTGGCGAATCTTGGCGTCATAGAAAACCTTTTTAAATCAACGCCATTGTGCACCACGTGATATTTATGTTGATAGCGAGGCATGAACTTCACCAGTTCATCTTGTACTTTTTCACTAATACTGACTGTCAAGTCGTGGCCCCAATATAAGACGTATTCCATGAACTTAAACAGCGGATAGTCACGTCGACGGTTATAAGAACAGTGCTCAGTCTGGATTCGTTTTTTACCTACCGCCAATAGCGCTAGGTAAATGGAAGGGTAGAGGTGCCCGTGAACGACATCCGGCCAACGCAGCAAAGAGAATTTCTCACTCAATGGCAATGTGCGCCAGTTAAAACACTCTATGCCTTGGGCGGATAGCATTGGTAAGTAATCATTTTCATCACACAAGACCAAAATTTTGATTTCGTATTCAGGCTTATGTTCTAAAACAAGGTCGACTAAGAACTTCTGAGCACCGCCGTTCTGAGAAAGATCATTGATAATATGTAGAATCTTGGTTTTCATGATTAATTGGTCAGATATTGCTGTTTAAGGTCGGTGATTTCTGCATTTGAGAAAAAGTGCTTCGTCAATTTAGAATTCAGCATTTCTTCAACGTACTCGGGTGTAGGTTGAAATTGCGTTTTGAATTCTTTCATTAGTGGCGAGTACCATTTGTTGTCTGATTGATTTTCATAAACAACATCCACGGGGTAACCTAAAAAGTCTTCAACTGCGGAGTTAGCCTGCGTTAGCTTGTCACTTCGAATGACCAACAGTGAGAAGTTATTGTTATGGTATGTTTGATAGCCTACTTCGTGATTAAAAGACTCGTTAAACACATCAATCCCTGTTAGTTGTTTGATCTCGTTGTCAAACCACTGCAGCGCATATTGATGATTCATGTGCTTATCAAATGCTTCTTGGAGTAATTGCGGTCGTTCGGTACGTATTGCGCTGTCATCCTTTAGATATTTGTCCGCCATCCAAAAAGGAAGTGCTTGAAAGAACATTGAGACATTTCGTCCGATCGGTTCACGCACCAGCGAGATGATTCGAACTTTTTTCTTGCGCTTTAACATTTGGCTCATTGTTATGCGCTTTAGTCGTCGCTTTAACGCATTGATCTGAGGCTTATGCAATTGCGCTCTAACAGGGGATATTTGTTTTTGCGCATCGACAGTCATAAGGTCGTGCAAGTGAATCGAGTTAGGAATGGAATGCTCTAATGCACTCGAACCTACTTTGCCCATTTGATAGATCAATACCGGTTGTTCTTGGCTTTTCAAGGTTTGGTACCAAGATAGGTTTACGTTAGTAGGCGTATTTCTGGACATAAAGCGTCTCTCCTTCCTTGGCCTTGGCTTGTGTGATTAAGACGCCAAGAGATGGAACTGAGTGTTGTATTTGTTTAGATAACGCAAGGTTAACCAGTGATGATTTTGTTGATTCTGAGCGAATGACGGTAATCAGACCATTGGCATACTGACCAAGAATAAGTGCGTCACTCACTGACAGTAGGGGCGGTGTATCGATAATGATCCGGTCATACTTATTTTGAAAATGTTCGAGCAACTTTTTAAAGCGATCAGAAGCCAGTAATTCCTGTGGGTTTGGCGGAATTAGGCCGGCCGGTAATACATCTAAGTTGGCTTCTTTTATATGTGTAATACAATCTTTGATTGGCGTATCCATCGTCAGGATATGCGTTAAGCCAGGGCTTGATTCAGCAATACCGAATCGCTTTGCGATGGAAGGTCGACGTAAATCGCAGTCGATGATCAACACCTTTTCCATTTTTGAAAACGACACCGCCATATTGATACTGGTCGATGTTTTTCCTTCTTCTGGAATAGCAGAGGTAAAGGGCAATATCTTTTGCTTCGTGTTGGTTAATCTGAGCAGAAGCGAGGTTCTGACGGAGCGGCAAGCTTCACTAAATAGCTTTTCTTCATCATCTAAATACGCGGTATAACTGACGCCGTTTTTACGCAAATTGCGTTTTTTGACCATAGGAATCACACCTAAACACGTAACACCAAGTTTTTCCTGCACATCGGCTGTGCTTCGGATAACTTCTCGCATCGTTTCTAAGATGATGACTAGAGCGCAAGCAATGGCAAAGCCAAAAAAGGTGGCAATCAGTACCAGTTTGATTCGTTGTGGTGCCACCGGGAATAGAGGAATGATGGCTTTATCAGTAAAGCGAGCCGTGACATTCTTGTAGTCGCTGGTGGCGTTGGTCTCTTTCTCACGATTTAAGAACGCTTCATAGAGTGCCTTATTGGATTCAACCTCGCGTTTTAACTGTTCGTAACGCGCTTTTTGTGACCCTAACGATTGGAAGTCTGACTTTTTGTTATCGAGTTCTGCTCGAAGCATGTCCTCTTGCGCTTTTGCAGCAAGAAGGTCTTGTTGCTTACTGAAGGAAATGTCACGGATGAGTTGCTGGGTTCTTGATTGAATTTCAGCAAGCTGTGCTTTCGCCTGAATCATTCGATCATGCTTAGGTCCGTAGCGCTGTGCCAGTTCAGAGAGATTTTTGGCTGCCTGTGCTTCCGACAATTTTAGATCGCGGATTTGCGCTTGATTAGCGAATTCATCAATTGACAACAAGCTGTCTAAACTTTGCGAAGATTTACGTCGTAACAGTTGGATTAACGTCTGCGCTTCAATACGCTTATTAATAGCGATATTCAGCTTGCGAGTGAGTTCTTCTAGCTCATTTGCGTAAATTTCATCAATACCATTTATATCGATCAACCCTTCTTTTAACAAGAATTCTTGCAGCGCTTGCTCCGAGTTACGTAATCGCTCCTCCAATTTTTGAGAGTTATTTGTCAACCAAGTAGCCGCATTTTGTGTAACGACCAATTTGGCTTCAAAATTTGCGTCAATGTAGGCTTGGCCGACCGCGTTGGCGATTGTCGTCGCAAGCTTAGGATCGGTAGAACGAAAGCGAATTCTGACTAATTGGGTGTTACGTACTGGCTCAATATCGAGTTTACTTCTGAAAGCTTGAAGTGCCTGATAATACGACTCTGAAAACTGGGCGGTTTCTTTTGGGCTTGGTGCCACATTCAGTAGGTCTTGAACAAAAGGAATCGACTTTATTTGGTCGATTTTTTTATTTAACCCCCCTGAGCTTGTGAACTCAGGTAATTGGGTGAGGTTCAGCTCTCTAATGACCTTATCTGCAATATGATTCGATTTTAAAATGGCGATTTGCGTTTGAAAGTACTCTTTTTTTGTCGTGTCGACGCCATATACTTCCTCGATTGAAAGGGCGCTTTTTTGCTCCTCTTGGATGAGTAGCGTAGCTGTAGCTTGGTATATCGATGCTTTGGAGTAGATATACCAAGTACAAGTTAATGAGAACAGAAGCGTGAATGCTGCGATGCTTAGCCAATTCTTTTTAATCGCTTTGAAGTGATGGCCAAAACGAATCAGTTCTACTTTGTTCATCTGGAGATTATTTGGATGAGTCCCGTTCATTTGATTCCCTGTCACTTAAAAGAAGCTCTGGTCAATAAATACAATGTCACCAGGTTCAACGTTGCGGTGCATACTGACCCCTTCCATCGTTTGACCTGTTTTATGCTTGGTGAGGTTAATGCCTTTGCGTGAGGCTCTGTCGGTCAAGCCGCCTGCTAGAGCGATGGCCTTCTCTATGGTTAACCCTGGACGGTACTCAAATCCACCTGGTTTCCGGACTTCGCCATTAACGTAAAACAGACGAAAATTATTGATGGTGACCATCACTTTTGGATTGATGAGATAATCGCCTTTTAAGCCCGTTTCTATTTCGTACTTGAGTTGTTTTGGTGTTTTTTTGATTGCTTTAATTCGGCCAAGGTAGGGGTAATCAAAGTAGCCATCTGACGTTATTAGAATATTTTTAATCGTAAGATCTTCTTCACCATAGACCTGCACGGAAATGGTATCGCCAGTATCGAGTAAGTAATCTTCCTCGTTTGAGTCAGCGTTGACCAAAGTGCTAAATAGCAACAACGCTACACTTATGAATTTGATGAATGCCTTCATTAATAATCCTTTTTACAGAGAAAACTGTGCGCTTAAAGTCCAAATATTTTGTTCGAAGCTATAATCCGATCGGCTAGAGTTTTTATCTTGGTATTGCCAATCGGCTTGCAGTTGTATCCAACGTTTGATCTGATAATCGATACCAAAAGATAGAGTGTACCGATCGTCGTTTCTGGAGATTCCCGTGTAATCATCTTGTTGATAAACAGCACCTAAGCGAGTTGCAAGGTAACTATTCCAATCGTGCTTCAGGTTCAGTCGGTAACGAGTTTGTAGGTTGTAATCGCCATCTTGATCGGGGTTAACCGCCGCTTGAGTGGTTTTCACGCTGACTAGAGTTTGTTCTTGAGGCAACCATTCAAAGCCGATATCCCAACTAAAGCCTTTAAATGTCTCTCGTTGAGCGCTGTCAAAATCTTTGATTTGATAACCGAGTCGAGCGATGCCTTTGGTTTTTCCTGTGACTTCCCATTCGGCACCGGTGTAATAGAAACTGGTGTTGTTATCTTTCGATGGCTGCGCAGAATTTCGGTGCTGATACTCGGTTACGATTTGGTTTGTTCCGACTAACCAATAGGTTCTTGGCGTAGCTCTTAAATAGAACTCCAAATGTGCATTGGGAGCTCGAAAATCGTTGTATTTAGTTTTAGCGTTTGGGCGCCCAGGCAAGCCGTCACGATAGTTTTGATAGGTTTTATCACTATAGCCTAAACCGAATTCGAGTCTGCCTTTGGCACCGTTAGATCCAAAGACATAATTGGTTTTTACATCGTTACGGTTGAACTCTATTGGTGAGTCGATTGCGCTACCATTACCTTCGGTAATGTCTTCTCCTCGAACTTCATGCTGGGCGCGAAAACGGTAATCAACCACTAAACGATGACGATGATTAAATTCGAAAAAGTTGGAAAACTGAAAAGTGTGGTCGTCGAAGTCGTTGCGATCGTCAGATGAAAAGCCAGCTTTTAACTTATATAAAATATCTGCGCGATAGCGATTCCGTTCTATACGTGCTAGTAAGCTTGGTTCTATACCCCAAATATTGACCGATTCTACATTGCCGGATTTTTCCGCTTTATTGATGTTGTCATCTCCCTCGTAGAAAGTTTTTACGAGGGGAATCAACTCTATACCAGACTCGGTTTGGTAAGCCATCGGTTCTGCGAGCAAGTCAGTAGAAAACAGACTCAATGCTATTGCCATTGTCAGTTTCTTCATAATCTCAACCTTAGTAAGCGTTAGCACCAGTGAAGCCTTTGAAAACGGTCATAAAGATGATTTTGATGTCCATCCAAACCGACCAATGGTGGATGTAATCCAAATCAAACTCGACTCTCTTTTCCATTTTTTCTAAGGTGTCGGTTTCGCCGCGATAACCATTAATCTGCGCCCAGCCAGTAATGCCTGGTTTTACTTTGTGACGTAGCATGTAGCGATCCACGATCTGACGGTATTCTTCATTGTGTGCCACGGCATGAGGGCGTGGGCCGACAATAGACATGGTCCCTTGCAGTACATTGATAAATTGAGGTAGTTCGTCCAAAGAGGTGCGACGTAGAAATCCGCCAAAAGGCGTAATACGAGGATCGTTCTTTGTCGCCTGTTTCACGTTGGAACCTTGATCCATGGTTGTCATTGAACGGAACTTCCAGACTTCAATCTTGCGTCCATCAAGACCGTACCGATGTTGTTTAAAGATGACAGGGCCTTTAGACGTTGCCTTAATGCCAATCGCAATGACGAATAGAATAGGGGCGATTAAGACCAAAATAATGCTCGAAAACAAGATGTCTTCAAACCGTTTTACCCAAGAAGAAATTCCAGCAAAAGGTGTATCAAAGACACTTAGTGTTTGAACTTGGCCGATCTGCGCCCAACGAGAATGTAAAAGGTTATAAGTGAAGAAGTCGGGAATCAGATACGTATTTGCGGTGGTATCTGAGAATTGGTTAAGAAGTGACGCAATGCGCTCTTTTGCGTGCATTGGCATCGCGATATAGACGTAATCTACTTCCCCTTTTTTAGCTCGCTCAAGGGCGTGGTCAACAGCTCCTTTAATAGGATAATCAGAATTTGGCAATCTGTCGGAAGATCGTTCGTCGTAAAAGCCATCAAAAAGCACGCCGTGTTCTGTGTGGTTTTGAATTTCGTTAGCTAGGGTAATGCCGTGAGGAGTTTGGCCGATGATGATTGCAGTGCGAGTGTTGAATCCTTTTTTTCTCAAATAGGCTAATCCGGTACGGAATGTTACTCGCCATGCCAAAAGCAGAGCGGGCGTAATCGCAAACCACAGCGCTAAAATTGTGTTATCAAATAAGGTATGGACTTCAGAAAAATACAGCACAACAAAGATAAGTGCAGAAGTCACCGCCCAAGCAACACAGACAATAAACATCTGCTCTTTAAACGAACTGGTTCGCCAAGAGCGATACAGATTGCCGCTTTCTGCCATAAATAGAAAGGAGATGCCTCCAACGAAAGCCAATATGACGTAATCTTTCCCCATCGCAGTATTCATGTCTTTGAACACTAAAAGCAGCATAAAAGAGACGATGACAGCAAGATCTGAGATGCGATATAAAAAAGCGAACTCCATCTCATGAGAGCGGATAAGTCCTTTTTGTTTCATGACTCAGTTTCCCTTCTGACACGCTACCGCCCTTGGGTGTCTTCCCCAATTGCCGTGTCGTGAACGTTATTAGTAGTTGGTGCACAGAGCATTCTGTTGAATGCTACTGAGTTTTTTTGTCACGTGTAATTTCGTTGATAAGTGTAAAAATTTGCGTTGTTGAGGTAAGTGGAAATAAGAATGATATTTAGCCCTTTGGCTAAGTTTGGCGGGTTAGGAAAAAGCTGGTACTTACTTATGAGGAATGAGGAAAAGTATTAAAAATGAAGTATCAGTACAAAGACAATGGTTTATGTGAGGGTAGAAGAAACGGGTGATTTGATTCGTTCACGATTAATGATTTAGTATCGAATTGCTGATATTTATTAAGATAAAAAAATCCCTCTCACTTGAGAGGGATTTTTTTGAGTAATGACGAATGAACTATTCGACTTCTACGCCGTTTTCTTTGTATAGGCGGCGGCATGCGCGACCATCACTGTGGAACAGGTGACAACGATGAGCTGGAATACCGATCTCGATTTTATCGCCAGTGTCGACTGCAAGCGTGTCCGGCTGACGGAAAATAACGTCGGCGTCCGCGCCTTCTAGATTTAGGTATACTTGAGTTTCGTTACCTAGCTTCTCAACAATCATCACTTCACCGTGAATACTTGCATCAGCTTCAGAAGCGGATAATAGGTGCTCAGGGCGAATGCCTAAAGACATTCGGTCGCCGCGGTTAACTGTTGTACCATCCACCGGAATCCAGAAAGATACGCCGTTAGATAGTTGAACTTTGACGCGCTCTGCTTCTACTTCATCAATGAATACGCTCATGAAGTTCATTTTCGGAGAACCGATAAAGCCAGCTACAAAGCGGTTTTGTGGGTAATGGTAAAGCTCAAGCGGCTTACCAACTTGCGATACATAACCGCCGTCTAGTACAACGATTTTATCTGCCATTGTCATCGCTTCTACCTGATCGTGCGTAACGTAGATCATGGTACAACCAAGTTGGCGCTGAAGTTTCGTGATTTGTGCACGCATGTTTACACGCAGTGCCGCATCCAAGTTTGATAGTGGCTCGTCTAGAAGGAATACATTTGGCTGCGATACCAATGTTCGGCCAATCGCCACACGTTGACGCTGTCCACCAGAAAGTGCTTTTGGTTGGCGCTCAAGCAAGTGGCCTAGTTGTAGGATTTCTGCTGCTTGTTCAACACGCTTGTCGATTTCTGCTTTGTCTGCTTTTGCTAGTTTCAAGCCAAATGACATGTTGTCATATAAGTTAAGGTGCGGGTAAAGAGCGTAAGACTGGAATACCATACCAACACCACGTTTGGATGGTTCGACGTCATTCATGCGCTGGTCACCAATATACAAATCACCTGAAGTAATGTCTTCAAGACCGGCAATACAACGTAAAAGTGTAGATTTACCACAACCTGATGGACCTACGAAAACAACAAATTCACCTTCGTTGATTGTTAGGTCTACGTTCTTAGAAATCAGTACGTCGCCATACGCTTTACAAACATTTTTTAACGTGACACTCGCCATGTAGCTCGTCCTCGATCAATTTTTTATTATTCACCGCTCATCATTATATGAATTATCTAGCGAGCAGTAACAGTAGGAATCGGTAAGTTCTTGCGGTTGGTAAGAAAAGTAGGGTAGCACTTCAATAAAATGTCCTGAATAGAAGTGCTACCCATCATAGCCAAGTACGAGTTTCTCTCCCCCACATTATTCGTATTGTCTCCCCCGTGAAATAATTACCACAAACAACACTAATAATGACATTCCACTCGTCTGGCAATGCAAAACCAGCAAATCTTTTTCCTAATACGTAGGCACTGCTGGGAAAGGGTTCTTACCATCCACTCTTGGATGACTGCAGTTTCTAAGATTGTGCGTAGTGCGACATCCTCCTAATAGAAATAATTGTAGGGGGAGTAGAAAGGGAGGAGTAAAAAAGGAGGAGGAAGAAAGCAGTTGGTCGGAAATCACATTATTGCACCACCTAAAGTTGAAACCGATCACAGGAACTATCCATTTTGTGATTTGAGTCTCTTACCCTTGGCGATTTAGATCACGAAAATACGTCATAATTGTAAGGGCGTAGGGATTAGGAGGATGAGACATATTGGATTATTTCAGATGATATATGTCGAAATACGGCTGAACCTCAATGGACTAGCCCTACATCAAAAATATAAAAAGGATACGAACATGAAAAAGTTAAGCGCTGTAGCACTAGGTACTCTTGTTGCTTTGGGTTCTTTTGGTGCTAATGCTGCCATCGAAGAAGGACAACTTACTATCTGGATCAACGGTGATAAAGGCTACAACGGCCTTGCTGAAGTTGGTAAGAAATTTGAAGAAGACACAGGCATTAAAGTGACTGTGGCTCACCCAGATGGCCTTCAAGACAAATTCCCTCAAACTGCAGCGACTGGCGACGGTCCTGATATCGTATTCTGGGCTCACGACCGTTTCGGTGGTTACGCAGAAGCTGGCCTGCTAGCAGAAATTAAACCTTCTAAGAATATTCAAGAAGGTATCGTTGATTTCGCTTGGGATGCAGTACGTTACGATGGCAAATTGATCGGCTATCCAGTTGCGGTTGAGTCTCTATCTCTAATCTACAACAAAGACCTAGTTCCAAACCCACCAAAGTCTTGGGAAGAGGTTGCAGCATTAGATGCAAAACTTAAAAAAGACGGCAAGTCTGCAATCATGTGGAATCTAAAAGAACCGTACTTCACTTGGCCACTAATGGCGGCTGATGGCGGCTACGCGTTCAAATACACTTCTGAAGGTTACGATGTTAAAGACGCTGGTATCGCGAAAGAAGGCGTTAAAGACGCAATGAGCTTCGTAAAAGGCTTAGTTGATAAAGGCGTAATCTCTGCGGATATGGATTACTCAGTGTCTGAGTCTGCGTTCAACCAAGGCAAAACAGCGATGACGATCAACGGTCCATGGTCTTGGGGCAACATTGAGAAGTCTGGCGTTAACTACGGCGTGACTACGCTACCTAAGTTCCAAGGTCAATCTTCTAAGCCATTCGTTGGTGTTCTAACGGCTGGTATCAGCACTGCGTCTCCAAACAAAGACCTAGCAGTTGAGTTCATTGAGAACTACCTACTAACAAACGATGGCCTACGTATGGTTAACAACGATAAGCCTCTAGGTGCGGTAGCACTTAACTCGTTCCAACGTGAGCTTGATTCAGATACTCGTATCGCAGCAACAATGGACAATGCGATGAACGGCGAAATCATGCCAAATATCCCTCAAATGAACGCATTCTGGGGTGCGGCTAAGAACGCAATCATCAACGTAGTTGACGGTCGTCAAACTGTCGATGCAGCTCTTGCAGATGCAGAAAAACAAATGACTAAATAATTAAGTAAGACCTTTTTAAGGAGGAGGCAACTCCTCCTTACTTTTCTATATTTATTCTATATTCGCTAGCAGGTTCCCTATGCAGTCAGTTCAAGGTACAAATGCTATGACAGCACCAGAAGCCAGCCTTCCGAGCAGCAAAAAAGTGTTCATGAAATGGTCACTTTTAGGCACAGTCGGCATCATCAATGGCTACGCAACAATCCTTATGTATTCTCGCGGTGAGATTGCGTTTGCACTACTTACGCTCATTCTTACCGCTTTAGCGTTGTTCATCTTTGGTAGCAAAAAGACGTACGCACACCGTTACATCTACCCTGGTATAGCAGGGATGATCCTTTTCATTCTTTTTCCTTTGGCGTACACCATAGGTTTGGCGTTTACCAACTATAGCGCGAAGAACCAACTCTCTTTTGATCGCGCTCAGAACGTACTTTTGGACCGAACTTACCAAAGTGGTGATAGCTACCCGTTCACTTTGTATAAAACGGAGCAAGGCCATCAACTTGTGGTTGAAAAAGATGGTGAGCTACTTGCAAGCCCGAC
The DNA here is from genome assembly GCF_015163595.1 of Vibrio sp. OPT41. Taxonomy (NCBI): domain Bacteria; kingdom Pseudomonadati; phylum Pseudomonadota; class Gammaproteobacteria; order Vibrionales; family Vibrionaceae; genus Vibrio; species Vibrio sp. OPT41. The sequence goes on from NZ_JADDYH010000012.1 coordinate 37,454, forward strand.
TTTTCAGCTTGATAACCTTTCAGCATCGGAGTTTGATCTTTCACCAATTGAAGAAGTGACGGGTGAAAAAGAATCAATCAAGGCGATTGTTAAGAACCGCAGTGCGTTGAGCAGTGTCGATTTACATTTGCCAAGCGGTGATGATATCCGTATGAGTGGGCTGCGCAAATTTGCTGCAGTTGTGCCTTTGTACACATTACAAGAAGATGGTGAAACGCTTTACAACAACCGGACTGAAGAAACGCTACGTCCAAATATGGAAGTAGGTTACTACCAGCCTGTCGATGAAAACGGTCAATTTGTTGGCAGCACAGTGTCACCAGGTTTCGTGGTGAACATTGGTACCCACAACTTTGAGCGTGTTTGGAAAGATGATGGTATCAAAGAGCCGTTTATCAGTATCTTTATCTGGACCATTGTTTTCTCTGCGCTAACCGTATTGTTTACGCTTGTTATTGGTCTTGTCCTTGCCAGTGTGGTTCAGTGGGAAGCACTTAAAGGTCGCTCAGTTTACCGTTTGTTGCTAATCCTGCCTTATGCAGTTCCGGCGTTTATTTCTATCTTGATCTTTAAAGGTTTGTTTAACCAAAGCTTTGGTGAGATCAACATGTTGTTGGAAGGCTTATTCGGAATTAGCCCGGCTTGGTTCTCTGACCCGTTCATGGCGAAAACCATGATCTTAATTGTGAACACTTGGCTTGGTTTCCCTTACATGATGATTTTGTGTATGGGCTTACTAAAAGCGATTCCAGACGATTTATATGAAGCATCAGCAATTGATGGTGCGAACTTTGTCACGAACTTCACACGTATCACACTACCAATGATGTTGAAGCCGTTAACACCATTGTTGATCGCGAGTTTTGCATTTAACTTCAACAACTTTGTACTTATCCAGTTGTTGACTGGCGGTGGTCCAAACATGATTGGTACATCAGAGCCTGCGGGTTACACCGACCTACTAGTAAGTTACACCTACCGAATCGCATTCGAAGGTGCTGGCGGTCAAGACTTCGGTCTAGCAAGTGCGGTAGCAACGCTTATCTTCCTATTGGTTGGCGCATTGGCACTTATCAACCTACGTGTAACTAAAGTAGCTCAGGACTAAGGAGAAATTACAATGGCAATGGTACAAGGTAAGTCATTAAAGTATCGTGTTTGGGCTACTCATATTGCAATGTGGGCATTCTTGGCACTGATTATTTTCCCTTTACTGATGATCATCGCGATTTCATTCCGTGAAGGTAACTTTGCAACGGGTAGCCTGATCCCAGACAACCCAACACTTGATCACTGGAAATTGGCATTAGGTTTCTCGGTGACTAATCCAGACGGTACAGTTACACCGCCACCATTCCCAGTAATGACATGGTTGTGGAACTCGGTAAAAGTGGGTGGTATTTCTGCAATCCTAATCGTGGCGCTATCAACCACATCGGCTTACGCGTTTGCTCGTATGAAGTTCAAAGGTAAGAACACCATTCTTAAAGCGATGATGATCTTCCAGATGTTCCCTGCGGTGTTGGCACTGGTTGCTCTGTACGCGTTGTTCGACAAACTGGGTCAGTACATTCCTTTCCTTGGTCTGAACACGCATGGCGGTCTGATCTTCGCTTACTTAGGCGGTATCGCACTGCACGTTTGGACCATTAAAGGCTACTTCGAAAGTATTGACTCGTCTCTAGAAGAAGCAGCGGCTCTTGATGGTGCTACACCATGGCAAGCATTCCGTTTGGTATTGCTGCCACTGTCTGTGCCAATCCTAGCGGTAGTCTTCATCTTGTCGTTCATCATGGTAATTGGTGAAGTTCCTGTAGCGTCACTACTGCTTTCTGATGTAGACTCGTACACACTTGCAGTGGGTATGCAGCAATACCTATATCCACAAAACTACTTGTGGGGTGACTTTGCCGCAGCTGCTGTACTTTCAGCAGTGCCAATCACTGCCGTATTCTTACTTGCGCAGCGCTGGTTGGTTGGTGGTCTAACCGCTGGTGGTGTGAAAGGATAATCTCTTGTGGTCTGAGATTGATAAGAATAACTAGAAAAGGGCGACCACATGGTCGCCCTTATACTTAGCACGGATATTACAATTTTGGTTTGGCCGCCGATCAGTAATATCTTGGCTTTTATTGGCGTTACGCATAGCTGGCTGTTAGCTTAGTTCCTTACGATTCAATCACTAACAGTTTTTGTAACCATAACCTGAGTTTAGACTCAGGTTTTTTTATGCCTGTTAAAGGCAATTGTGCAATAAGTAGATAGAGATTAGCGGCTTTGCAATGGATTACACAGGGCTTGAATAATGCCCTGCGTAGCACTTCACATAAATAACTAGAGCTTAGTAAAAAGCTAAATTGAGGTAGGGAAGGAAGAGATTAAAACTCTCGGCTGGAAGGTGCGCATCCAACGTATTGAAGCAGCGTGTACAAACTTTCTTGCTGCAGTGCGACGCGACGAAATAGATTAGCAAAGGTAACGTCACCGCCAAAGCAAGTTTGAATGTAATGATTAATTTCTGTTTCGTTATACCCCTCGACGTACATGGTTCTCACCCACTGGTACTCGACCGCTTTTAAATTGGTCAACGTCTCTTCACTTAAGGTCGTTTCTTTTAGTCTCAAGATCCAAACTCTATCCAACTCTAAAATAATGGATGGATTTAAGCAAAGCTAGGTGAAGGATTTATGACAGAGAAGGGCGAGCGTGAAACAAATGGCAAAACCATGATGTTGCTCCACACTCTGGGTCTAGGTAACGTTGAGGTACTTAATAGCGTTCTTAACGGATGCCAGTTACTTGAGATATTTAACGTGTGCTTCCATTTCTTCCCCAATCTCTTTACGCATGTTCATAAGACGGATAGCGGATTGCTCTAAGGCTTTGTCTTCATCTGACTCTGGAATCCATTTCGGTACATCGGTTGGTTTTCCGTTTTCATCTACAGCAACCATGATAACGATACAGTGAGTGGTGAGTCTGTTTTTCATTTGCTTTGGATCACTAGCTTGCACGTCAATCGCAATGTGCATTGAGCTTCGTCCGGTATAAATGACTTTCGCGCTAACTTCGACTAAGTTGCCGACATGAATCGGCGCAACAAACCGAATGCCGCCAGCATATGCGGTAATGCAATATTTACCACTCCACGCTGCAGAGCAGGCGTATGCTGCCAAGTCGATCCATTTCATTACGGCGCCGCCGTGCACTTTTCCGCCAAAATTTACGTCGCTGGGTTCTGCTAAAAAGCGAAGGGTAATGTCTCTTTGACCACTGCTCATCTGTCTTTCCTTGATGGGTTGTTGATACAACCATAAAATGATAATTACAACCATAAATTGATATTTTGTACAACCATAAATTGATATTCCCCTTTTATGGCCTAAACTTATGTAAGTTTACGACAATTTCATAAGAAGGTGATTTCTATGCTCTGTCAAGATAGTTTCTCTGAAAATGTGGTATTAGCATTAGAGCAAGCCTTTCATAATCCTGCTCGTAAGTTGACTAAGTCTAGAGGTAAGAACATACACCGCTTTGCTAGTGCCAAAATGGGTAAAAGAGTTACCGTTGAGTCTGCTTTAGAGTGTGATGCTTGTTATTGCTTCGATTTTGAAAAAGATATTATCCGATTTTGTGCTCAGCCAATTAGATATTCATATTATTACAATGGTAAGTGGCGAACGTATGTACCTGACTTCCTTGTTCAATTTGATACGGGTGAATATGTTTTGTACGAAGTAAAGCCCGATAATATAGCATCTTCATCCGATTTCCTTGATGAGTGGAATGCAAAGCAACAAGCCGCCCAGACAAGGGGGCTGGAACTGGAGCTGGTTGAAGAGAAGCAGATAAGAGTCAAGAACTTGTTGAAGAATCTCAAGTTGATGCATAGGTATGCCTCAAGAGATTGCTTATCTGATAAACACAATTTGGTATTAAATATTCTTAGGAAAAATGGTTCACAGTCGGCACAATATTTGAGCGACAAGACTGGATTATCAAGGCGAGCAATTATGCCAGTCCTTTGCAATTTGTTGTCACGAAATTTATTGGAAACTGATTTGGACACTCCAATATCCTTTCAATCTGAATTTGAACTAGTCTCTTATGGCTAAGAAATCATTTAGTAATTTTAATCGGAAGGCAAAACGAGATGACGTAAGTCATCAAGAAGAGACTCTTTATATTGATAGGGCTTTAAATGATACTTTAGACGAAGATGCCACATATACTGATTTGACAGCATTTCCAGATAAGGTTGCGATTGAAATTTCCTTTCGGCTTAAGATTCTTCGATATCTAGGTAGAGTCAATGACAAGATTGTTCCTAAGACCATTGAGCCACATCGAGTCGCATTACAACGATGCAATGACAAAAATATTCCTAGTGCTATTACAATTTATCGGTGGTGGTTGAATTTTAGTCAATCTGGCTACAATCCTACATCTCTAGCGCCAAAATTCAAAGGTAGAGGTAATAGAGCCCCCAAAGTGTCAGAAATTGTAGATGCGTTGATGGCTCAAGCTGTAGAAGCGGTTATTTCTGGTAGAAAAATCAATGTTAGCTCAGCTCATCGCCGTGTTCGTAGGAAAGTTCGACAGTATAATCTCAAACACGGAACGAAATATAAGTATCCGAGGTATGAGTCTGTGCGGAAAAGAGTCAAAAAAAAGACTCCGTTCGAAGTGTTGGTTGCAAAAAAAGGAGAGCGTGTAGCCAAAAGAGAATTTCGCAGGATGGGCAAAAAAATTCTTACCTCTTATGCTCTTGAAAGGGTTGAGGTAGATCATACAGTTGTGGATTTGTTCGCCGTACATAAAGAATATCGCCTCCCACTTGGGAGGCCCTACCTTACACAGTTGGTAGATTGTTATAGTAAAGCTGTAGTTGGTTTTTACCTAGGATTTGAGCCACCGAGTTATGTTTCAGTTGCATTGGCTTTAAAAAATGCAATACAGCGGAAAGACTCATTACTGTCATCATACCCCACAGTCAAGAACGAATGGTTGTGCTACGGGATTCCTGACTTATTGGTGACGGATAACGGCAAAGAATTTTTGTCAAAAGCGTTTGATGCTGCGTGCGAGACTCTACTAATAACCGTCCATCAAAATAAAGTGGATACCCCGGATAACAAACCAGATGTCGAACGTAAGTATGGGACAGTTAATACGACCTTATTAGATGACTTACCTGGGAAAGCGTTTAGTCAGTACTTGCACAGAGAAGGGTATGATTCAATTGATGAAGCGACATTGACCCTTGATGAAATCAAAGAGATATATCTCATTTGGTTAGTAGACATATACCATAAACATCCAAACCAAAGAGGTACCAATTGCCCAAATGTGGCATGGAAGAGAGGGTGTGAGGAATGGGAGCCTGAAGAGTTTACCGGTACGACAGCGGAGCTAGATTTCAAGTTCGCAGTTTTAGATGAAAAGAAGCTTAGTAAGTCCGGAATAACAGTCTATGTTGACTTGACGTACAGTAGTGACCGTTTAGCTGAGTATCGAGGAACACATGGAAACCATATGGTGACATTTAAATACAACCCTGAGTGTATGGGCGTTATTTGGGTGTTAGATGAAGATGTAGATGAGTATTTTACAGTTCCTGCTATCGATTATGACTATGCAAGTGGTGTTTCTTTATGGCAGCACAAATACAATATTAAATATCAAAGAAGTTTAAATTTGTCCGAATATGATGAAGATTTTGAGGTCGATGCTGAAATACGAATAGAAGACATAGCAGAAGAGTCTATTGTTAAAACCAAGAAACTCAGAAATAGACGTCGCGGTGCTAGGTATCAAGAAAATGCTGAAAGGGCAAAAGCTCAGAATCAAAATGCGATTATAAAAACGGAGCAGGAAGATCCACAAGAAGAGGAAGTTGATGACGAAAATGCCTGGGGTATAGATTACTTATAAGAGGGGAGGGTATGGATGATAGTAGGGATATTCGAGTTGCAAAAGCAAAAAAAGCATTTGTTATAACACCAAGTGTAGCTAAAGTTCTAAGGTATATGGATAGGTGTCGGGACCTTTCAGATATGGATTCAGAGCCTACCTGTATGATGGTATATGGATCTCACGGGGTAGGTAAAACAGCGATAATTAAAAAATATTTGAAACAAAATGAGGGGGATTCTGATACGGAGGGAGATACCATTCCAGTCATTCATATTGAAATGCCGGATAATGCAAAACCCGTCGATGCTGCGAGAGAGCTATTGTTGCAAATGGAGGACCCACTTGCCCTTTACGATACTGATCTAGCTAGGTTAACAAAACGAATCGTCGAACTTATTCCGTTACTAGGTGTTAAGCTGATTATTATCGATGAGTTTCAGCATTTAGTTGATGAATCTTCAAATAAAATTCTTACGCAAGTTGGAAATTGGCTGAAAGGAATACTAAACAAGTCGAAGTGCCCCATCGTACTTTTTGGAATGCCATACTCTAAACTTGTATTGCAAGCAAACTCCCAGCTTCATAGCCGGTTCTCAATTCAATTCAATTTGCGCCCCTTCAATTATCAAGAAGGTGAAGGAACATTCAAGACATTTTTACAACACCTTGATGAAGCATTACCATTTGAAAAACAAACTGGTTTGGCTAAAGAGGGACTACAGGAAAAACTATATGCGTTTTCACAAGGCAATATGCGCTCTCTTAGGGACCTTATTTATCAAGCATCGATTGAAGCTATCGATAACCATCATGAGTCAATAACTAAGGATGATTTTCTTTTCGCGTCTCAGCTAACTTCCGGGAACAAGCCAACCTTTTGGAAGAATCCATTCATAGAAGGCGTCAAAGTCACCAAAGAGATGTTACGGTCGCCACCAAGGAGTATTGGGTGGGAAGACTACTATCAGCAAAATAACAGTCGTAAAAAGAAAGGTAAAGGTCGACCGGATTTTTTTGATAAATAATCGTTATCTATCTGCTCTTCTATGAACGGGTTTCCGACAGCTACGCTAAATTGTGTGATTCATAGACATCCTTTCAACTATACTGGGTGTCTATGGACAGAGAAATCCAACAACGACTACAGTGAGTAAAAATGTATGAGGAATGTGGTGATGCAGGCTTCGTATGTCGACGCTGTGGTATTTCCAGACCAACATTACGCAAGTGGGCTAAGCGATATAAGCAGTGTGGAAATCGCTGGTCTAGAAAGCCAGAGCCCACGCCCTCATTCATCTCCAGATACCAAACTCACTGATTAGCTAAGAGCATTGATCCTTACGATGCGTGAGAAACGTAATTTAGGGGCGCGACGTTTACAAACGGAATTAATCCGACTTCACCAAATACACCTAAGCACAGCGACACTCCATAAAGTTTTATCCGAAGCATCAGTCAAACCCATCGTAACTTACCGACGCAGAAAAGATTTCCAAAGATATGAGCGCCCAATTCCTGGTGATAGAGTCCAGATGGACACGTGTAAAATAGCGCTTGGAATTTACCAGTATACAGCTATTGATGATTGCTCTCGCTATCGGGTTCTCAGGTGCTACTCTCGGCTCACAGCAGCAAACACAGTCGACTTTATCTATTGTGTCGTGGAAGAGATGCCATTTCCTATCCAGCGTATTCAGACGGACAGAGGGCGTGAATTCTTTGCCGAGAAAGTCCAGAAACAACTCATGATTTATGGGATCAAGTTTCGTCCAAATAAGCCTGGCTCACCTCACTTGAATGGCAAAGTGGAACGCTCGCAGAAAACAGGTAAAAGTGAGTTCTATCCGACCACAAATGTCTTTGTGGGGCTGGAAGAACTGGATCTGCTATTCGCGGAATGGCAACACTACTACAACTGGGAACGGCCCCACAGATCGTTAAATGGGCCAACCCCGATAGACAGGATTACTGGGGTATCTTATCAAACTCCTTTATCTGAAGAGGTATCTCAGAACTACCAGATCAAGAAAGAGCGGTTTCAAGAGCAAAATTACAGGCTCGATCTTCGGCTAAAAAATTGAAACCATCTCTATGAATCACACATCTAAATCCCAACAAACGCCTCAATCACCCGTTCTCTAAAACGCCCCAGAGTGAACGACCCATAAGGAACAGAATTTTCGTTACCAACTTGCACACTTGTATCACTGTTATTCCATTTGAAATCCCCTAGTTTCGAAAAGGTTCGAACAGTATGTGATGAGCTTGTTTCAAGTGAATGTGCGTCTTCTTCCTCTTTGTCCTCAGGCTGTTTTATATAAAGACAAAAATCAGGAATATCTTGCTCGATTTCTTCAGCAAATTTAACAAGATTTTCTTCAGCAAGCGTGTACAGCCAAGCTTCTTGGTTGTTGCTATCTGTGATCCTGAGAATGCGCCCTAATACCTGACGGAAATACAACTCCGTGCGAACATTACTCAAATGGCAACAGACTTGAAGTCTTGGAATGTCAGTTCCCTCACTGATCATTCCAATGCTGATAATCCAAGGGGAGTGATCATTTTTGAATTGTTCAATTATCTTTTGAGCATCTGGGTCATGATAAGAAACCATCACGCTGGGTTGCTTTAGCTGTTCATTCAGGATTGTTTGAATTTGTCTCGCATGTGCAACGGACGAGGCGACGATAAGTCCGCCCGCATCTTGGTTGGATGCTCTAATGGAAAGTAGCTTACTCGCAGATAGTTTGAGAATATGAACTAAAGCATCTGTATCCTGTAAGATACTAGAATAACTTATTTTTTGTTCTTTAAATAATGCTTGAATCGATGAATAATATTTACTTTCTTCTGGGCTGACATATTGCAACTGCTCGTTATCAACTAACACGAGTTTCGGCTTTCGACATACTCTGTCGGTGATAGCCTGCTTTAAAGTGTACTGATAATCGCAGATGATTTTTCCTTCCGGATTGCTATAAGAGCTCAGTGATATTGGTAAGCTATCTGAGCGCCAAGGAGTTCCCGTCAGTGCCAAAGTATACTTGGATGCTTTCTGCACTTTTAAAATAATCTGCTCGCCCCAAGCATTCGCGTCAGAAAGAGTTTCACCTGAACAATGATGGATTTCATCGAATATAGCCAAGACTCGGTGCTTTGAAATTGTTTCCCAAAATTGATCATCGAGATATTGGATAGCTTGGTAGGTTAGTGATGTTCCTAATGAACCTAGAGAGCCATTGAACGAGCACTGCAATACACGAGAAAAAGTGCGTGTAAACCCATTAGCAACATTAATTGACGGAGAGAAGCAAATAATCAAATCAATCATATTTGAATCTAAGAGTTGCTTACTTAAATACGCAGCCATTATAGTTTTTCCTGCGCCGGGAGTTGCTTGAGTAAGAAAGTGCTTATTGCCAGATTTGTATTTTCCTAAGGCTTCTTTAATGCAGTTTCGTTGCCAATCTCTAAGCATCAAACAGCCTCCGACGTGAGTAGGTCTATTGTTTTTGAGATGGCGGTTATTTGCCCAGTTAAAGTGGCCGAAAGTTGTGTCGATTCTTGATGCAGCTTTTTTACTTTCTCTTGAGTCTGAGGGTATTGCGCCATAATCGAACGATACTCGTCCATTTCAGCAATTAGCATTGCAAGCTCTCCATTGAGCTTGCCTCTCATTTTGTTCAATTCAGCGATATATGGGACTGAACTTACCAAATCAACAGCTTTGCCCAGATTAATTTCTGATTCTACGCTTGAGGCATTAACTTGTTGAAACAAAGTGGTTTTATGAAACAGCTTATTGCGATTATTTCCTGATGTTGTCAGTAGTCCTTGCTTTACCATTGTATTGAGTTGTTTAGAAACAAACATTCGTACATAACCTACACTTTTGTCTTGCATCGTGCTGGTTAACAACAGATCCCGTATATCAGATATTCTAAACGTGGGTTTGTTATTTATGATTATTGAATCAATGATATATGGTTGAATGGTAAGGTCTTGTGACACGTAGCAACTCTCGACAGTAGATTTGAACATAGAAAAATAAATGCGGATTATAGTCCGTGGAAAAGTTCTCTTCAAGAATAGATAGTCTTTCTTTTTAATGTACTTTTGAAATGAGAGACTTAGCAAAAAAGTTTGGCTACAACGTTCGTTCTATGCGAAAAGACAAAGGAATATCACAGGATAAGTTGGCTTTGGCTGCAGATATAGATCGTAGCTACGTAGGCAGGATAGAACGAGGTGAAGTGAATATCACACTAGAAAAAGCCTACCAGATAGCAAGTGTCCTTCAGTGCGATATTCGAGTGCTTCTACCATAAATAGATTGGAAGAGTTCATTTACTCTAGTTGACGGAGCCTCCTACCTGTTCGGCAGTATTCGCTTTTTGGCTGAGCCTGGAGATGTAAATTTGTTATCAGCTACTTTTCAGTAGTGATGAGGATTATAGTCCTCATCTAATGCCAAAGCAAACAGCTAAGAGTTTAGCTGTTTGGAGATGGTAATAGTATTGATTTTTTAAACTACTCCTCTCTACCTATGCGGCAGTTCACTACTTTCCCAGGTGACTATAAATTTGCGCAAAATTATCAGCTACCTATTCGGTAGTTCACTATTACCAATGTAATAATAGTCCATAAATATCAGTTAGTTAATGGTTTTTCTACGAATTTACCCTTTTAAACTTAATGCTACATTCTAGGCTGTAAAATCAATAGGTTATGAAGATGGTGTAGATGTAAGGTTAAATCAATGGAACAACCTGCAATGAATTATCGGTATTGCCTAGCCCATAGCTGCTAAATGTTCCGGTACCTACAGTTCCTGACCTTTCCTTCATTTGTATGTTCAGTCGGAACTTATTGCCACTGCTGCTATCTTCTTCCAGTGAGTGGTAGCTTTGGAATGCATGACTAGTGGTTTTGGAATAAGCTATAGGGTCAAATATTTCGCCTCGTTCTAAAGCTCTTCGCTCAAGTCGTTTTAACTCCCTCGCTCGGCCCGCAGATGTTCCTTTATCTATAGAGTGTGCACGTTTAAATAGAACATAAGAACAATCGTCTGGGACAGTTTGTGTTGTGGAAATGCTAAAGTAACCAAGTTTTGTCATTTGTACGAAATACCTTCGTGATATCAGAAAATCCAACTCCATTTTATTGGTACTAACAAAGGTGATTTTACGTCCCACCGTTTCTTGGCCCCAGAGTGGGAACGAGACGCCAATGGATCTCGTTTCATACTTGTAATTAAAACGATGTAATTCCTTGATACATTTAGCTGCGATTGCTTCATTGTTTCGATATTCAGGTAAAAATGTGATGGTTCTATAGTACCAATCCATGGTTTAGGTTCCTTTCCGTTGAAGTAACCCGCCTTTTATCAAGTTTGCAACGATAAAATGCAGGTCATTAATCATTTCATCTGGCAATACTTCTGTCGCCTGAAGTTGTTCGAGGTATTGATCGGCTTTTTCCAAAAGTGTGAATAAATCTTTCCCAGTGTTTGGGTGACGATAACAATAAACGTCTTCTTTATGTGCACCATAGTGGCTGATACGTATTGGTTTGTCCGCATCCGGATACCAGTCGTCAATCGTGGCTATTGCCGCTCCAGTTTTATAACAACCGAGTATAGGACTACTCTCTCCATCTACGTCAGTGGATTGATAGATGCGGTTTTTTTCACCTTTGACAGAGTCTTTGAATACTTGACTAGGATAAATTGGAGCGTTTGTTCCTAAACGAAATGTAGCGCTGACTTCGAAAATACAGAGCCCATTCGGTTGGGAAAAAGCGTCAGTGATTAACTTGATTAGCTGATCCCAGTCTTTATGATCTCTGAAGTGGTTAGTGCCAGCATAATTTTTTCGGATGTCATGGAATGGGCTAATGGCTTTTTCGTCTTCCCATGGCCATGGTTTTATACCGATTGATGTTGAATATGTACATTCGTTATTTCTCCAAAGCCATCTACCATTACAAATATTCTCGAGGAACCTATTGGCGAGTTCTTCCCAACCCACTTTTTCCTCGTATAGCTTAATCAATTGAACTAGGGTTCGTTTTACTTCTGGATCGGAACACTTAAATGGTTTACGAAGACTCGAAGCAAATGAAACAGAAAATTCGCATTCGATACTCTCGGCTCCGTAAGGTACACAGCAAAAGTCGATTTCGTGCGCGTTGCCATGGGCTAGGGAGTGTGCCGTTGCGTCCATGTCAATTTGGCCATCATCTTTGTATGCAGACTTGGAGCCTTCTTTCATACCTAACGCTACACGGCTAGTGTATGGGAGTGGTGTCTTTCTTCCATCTGGCCAGTTAACAAGGAAAATGACATCAGAAGGTTCAATAGATTTTATATAGGACAAGTTATTAGGAAGTTTCATCGGATATGCTCCTGGGAAGTAAAATCGGACCTTGCTTCGAATAGTGATATTGCCAAAAGTATTGGTTGGGATTTGTATTTTTACTTATTGCTAAAAGTTTTATGATACCAAGTATGGTTTCGACGAAAGCATGTTTGTACCCGTGTAGTGAGCCACGTTTTTCACATGGGGTTTCTAATAGTTGATAACCAATGCAGCTGACGGTTTGTAATCTGTTATTTTTTAACTCGTCAATCACATCTTGAATACTGTTTAAGGTCACTTCGTTATTTAGGCTAAGCCATCTACCTGTTTCAACAGGTATCGCTTTGATTGCATCAGCCAAACTCAAACATCGGCCTAAGTGTTTTATATCGGATATGGAAACTGTCACTTTCCCTCTTGCTATTCTTCCCGGTAATAAGCGTATGAAATCGCGAGGTATTAGCTGAGAATAATGACTGCAACGAAGAATCAGGCTTACTGCAACGTCACACTGCCAATCGTCTCGTGTTGCAGGTGCTGTAATTTGTCCTTTTGTGTTTGGTACCCATTCTCTTGTTAATCCGCGGTTTTCCACATGAATGTTGTGAATGCATACGGCGAAACTTTCAATTTTAAAGTTAGGATTAGCTGTTTGTACATTTCTCTGGAAAGCGTGTACGAATCCATAAAACGCCATCATAGAAGGTATTCCAATACTCACAGACGTATTCATGGCTGATGCACCAGAGATTCTAAGATTTGGTAGCAGCAAGTATTTGTCGTCATTTCCCTCGCATTTTGGAGCATCTTGAGGCGGTGAATGAATGATTGAACCTATACAGTTGTAGATCAGCTGAGTTAGCAGGGGATCATAAGCATAGCGATTTGCAAACTTGGTTTTGGCTAAATCGACATTGAAGCGTTCTGTTAATTTCCTTATATCTAACTTTTCTTCGTGCGTGGGAGTGGTACGCAGCCATTGGGAAAGCATTATTTTAATGTCTTCAATGATTGATTTTTTTCTAAGTGCCAGTTTATTTGGTGATATTACCCATACGGAAGACTCTGTGTAGTCTCGTATAGCTCTGACTGAGCGCTTTGTAAGCCAATTTACGGAGTCTAAGTGGTGATGTTGGTACTTTTCTATCGGAGGCAAAGAGCGGATCATTTTGAATTTCCCTCCGCAACTCATTGCCAGAGTTCCCATGTTTGTCGCTCGGCTAAATAGAGTAATAGCAGAAAATCGATAGTGCTCACTCAATACTTGATAGCAATCTTCTTGCATTGATTGAGAAACCACAGGTGATAAAGAAATATATGAGTCTTCGTCGTTCGGAAGAGAAATCTGTGCCAAATAATTTCTAACTAGCGAAGTATTAATTTCCAACGGAGGAATAAGTGCTAGCTCCTTTGATATGTATTTGGCTGTTTTAACGTAACATCCGAGTTTTCTTAGAACATTCCAGAGCGGATGTTCAAGCTCTGTGAGCAACTGACCTAAGCAATGAACGTCACCATTCCATATAAATTCACTCGTTAAAAAACAGGATTTATTCACTTGGCTAGAGTCATTGGCATAAGCCCAGCTATTTTGGGGTAATTTACTAGAAGAAAGCATAAAAGGTGGCAAATGCCCGACTGGTGCGGCACGAATTACGCCATTTGCTCTAATGTCAGGAAACTTTGGGTTATGACTTTGGCGATATTTAACGGTTCTCAAGCAGTTGGCCCACCATTTTTCGTCTCTAAGCTTGTCTTTACATTTCTTTCTATCAAGTAGGTCTTTTTGTTCGATGACTCTATCTGTTAGGTTCACTAGTATGGTTAGCGCTTCAATGGAAGTATCTGATATGTCAACGGGTGCGGAGAGTGGTCTAAAGGCTCTGCGCAAATCTTTATTAAGGTCGTCTGTTTTGTTATCTAATATTTCTGCCAGTGTTGTCATTCACCACCTCGACAGGTAAAAAGAGCGATTGAACTCATCAGATTGAAATTCTGAAAGCCAAAGACAATAAACATCACCCAAGTAAAAAGCGTATTCAGTAACGATGAGTATCTCTCGTTTTCCAAGTTGACGATTTGGGGTGAGTAGGCCTTGCTCAATCATTGATGTCACTTGCTCTCGAGAACAGTTCAGCAATACACATATCTCGAGCATATTCATTCGAAGGTTCGCCAGTTTACCGTTGTCGTCCCATAAGTGTGTTTCTATATACTGAAACATCTCTCTTAATATGATATTCGAACGAAAGTTACGGTCAGGAAGCTGAATTGAGCTAAACAGAATCTTCCCTAGAATGTCTTTCATTCTTAAATCGTTTTTACTAAGAACGCAGTATTCGAAATTGAAATCTATTTCTTTTCCAATCAACTTGTGAAAGGAGTTTGGCCAATGTTCCCAAAAGGCTAAGAATTCACCATTGTTTCGAGTTTTACATGAGCTTGATATTTGAGACCACCAATGCATGAACCCCCATCTATAACTAAGAGGGACATCTGGCAATGGTTTTACATCATCTCCTGCTAACCAAGATGCTATCCTGGTCGCTTTAGGCTCGTGGTTTTCTTGAGATGCGGATATATTTTCCCCACATTCAGTACATACACCTGATAATCCCGCATACCGGTAATCATAAATTGCCCCGCAACTACAGCGTTCTATTAACTTAACGTCATGTTCATGACAATATTCATACCCTGAAAAATGCCAGCGGTAACTCGCATATCCGTGTTCACCTAGACAACAGGGACAACATGGAATCGCCCCCTTACGTAGAAGAGAGCGTGGAATGACTTCTGCACCACGGATTAACGCGGTTGTTGACGGAGAAAACTGCATTTGGTTTCTGTTTAACGCGATACCGAGTAAATCTACAGGTTCGTTAAATGTTAACTGACTGAGGTGATGTAATGCGTGTGTTCGCGAGATTGAATGTTTCTTGGAGGAGTACGGGTTGATGCGACAGATATCGGTGGGAAATGTCTGGAACTTTCTTGGATCTATATCTAAAAGATAACGCTTAACGGCTACTAAAAACCGATTAACATCACTATAACCATTTTTGTTTGCAACACGAATAAAAAAGCTTTCAAGGCTTTCGTCTGGATAAGGTTTTGGACGTTGTAAAAGCATCACTTGAACCAATAAAGTTATTCAATTTTACTATAGCTCAAAAATAGGATTATGAGATATTTTTATCATATTTTATTAGGTTAGTTGAATAACCACCAACTTGATAGGCACCTCTTGTTTAAAGAGTTTAGTGGGACGGAGAGGTGTACCGTCTGCTGAGTAGTGACGTTGAGTTTGAGCCTGGGCCTTTATTCTATTTAGACGTTATCGGAGCCGTTTCTCTGCAAAACAGCCTCTAGTGATGCGAATATTTGCGATAATCTAATCATATTTTGATTTGAATAGGTGTTGTATTCGAATCAAGCAGTCAAAGGTGCACTAAACAATGAGCGCTTCTTACCACGCTTTGGACATATGGCTGAGTGCTTTGCGCTGCTTTTATTGATTGTTGCAGGTGAAGGCTTCTTTAAGCCTGTTATCACCCTTGCGGAAAAAGGTATTGATGATGTGGTTGGCGACGTACTTGTTAACTACGCGTTTGGCGGCCTATCAATTTTCGTTTTGTGCTGGATATATTTTGACTTTGTAGGCAATAGTAAGCCACTCGGCAACGCGCCTAACACATTCATCAAGTGGACGATCTCTCATCTGCTGTTGATGCTGTCGCTGTCACGATAGGCGTCGCATTGTCAGCAGAGGTCAAAATAGGTTTTATGGAACAATACCCGTTCAAATATGCATTGATAGGCTGTTTGGGCTTAGCAACTTACCTGTATTGTTTACTTAAGATTCAACATGTTATCGAGATTCATACCGCCCACCGATTTGCCACTGCGAACGTTAGCTATTTCGGTATCACGCTTTGCTTCTTGACTCTGATTATCGTGCCATTTGTTCCTTCAATTGTAGTTAACGTTGTATGGGGAGCGGCGTTGTTCTCTCAGATCTTGCTCCTTGTGAGAACTGCATTTAAGGTTCTGAATCGTGAGGCGAAGCAAGCACTCGATTAAGCGTTTTCGTCTTCAAGGTAGTTCTGCTAAATGTTTCAATGGATTGCTACTATGTATCGACCCAAAGTGCCGGAACACATTACCAACTTTCAACTGGCAGTATTAGTTTTATCTGTATTTGTTGTTTCCCTAGCAATTGTACTTGTCTTTAACTTGCCATCTGACGTCCTGCAGATTCTGATCTATGTAGATACATTTATTTGCGCGATCTTCATTATTGACTTTGTTCAGCAATATAGAGCTGCGCCGTCCAAGCTTGAGTATATGAAATGGGGCTGGCTTGACCTTATTTCTTGTATCCCATTGATGGAGTGAATCAATTTGCACGTTTAATTAGAGTTTTTCATTTGGTGCGTGCGATCAAGTCTATCTCAATGATTTCTCATGCAATCAATGAAAACAAGACTTCGACGTCACTGCACTTTATGGTGGTGACCTCCCTAATGATGATGCTGTTTGGTTCGATTTACATCCTTTATCTCGAGAAGGATATGCCGGGTACCAATATTCATAACGCCGGTGATGCGCTTTGGTGGACATTCGTCACTATTACAACGGTTGGTTACGGTGACTTTTTCCCGGTGACATTGGAAGGGCGTATTGTTGCCATTATCTTAATCACCACCGGTGTTGGTATGTTTGGTAGCTTTACTGCTGTTCTGGCCTCGTGGACCTCTAACGAGCGCAAGATGGAGGTCCAGATCTTAGAAGAGGTGCATGATCTCAGGGTAGAGGTTCATGAGTTGAAATCAATATTAAAACTGCAAGCTGAAAGAAATGGGTAGTCTGCTATCTTGCGATTAGACTTGCCATACTTGTAATTATTCATGAGTTTTTAATATTCAATTTTTCGTAACTCATTAATAAGATGGTACGCCCCACACCTGCACTACACTCAGCTATGTCGCTGAATATGGGAGGTGCCATTATGTCGGCAATCAAAGTTATTGGAATCGATTTAGGTAAGTCTGCTTTTCATCTAGTTGGCCACGATTATAGTGGTCGTGAACAATATCGGCATAAATTATCTAGACGTAAATTACTACAGTTTATCTCTGTGCATGAACCAACATTGATTGCAATGGAGGCTTGCTGTGGTGCTCACTGGCTTGCAAGAAAATGCCAAGAATATGGGCATCAAGTTAAGCTGATTCCCCCTCAATATGTTAAGCCATATGTGAAGAGTCATAAGAATGATTTTATTGATGCAGATGCTATAGCCGAAGCTGCGACCAGACCAAGAATGCGCTTTGTTTCACCGAAAACTGAACAAGCACAATTAGGAGTAGTTATTCGTAGGATTAGAACAGGCTATATTCGAGAGCTAACAGCAACGATGAACCGTATTGGTTCTATCCTTACTGAATTTGGCTTCAGCTGTCCACGCGGGCATGCGAATATGAAGCGTCTTTTTCAATGGTTGGCAGATACAGGGCAGCCAGTTCCTTCTTTACTTGTCTTTGAGTTACGAGATCAGCTTAATCATAACATGATCTTAATGACAAAATTAAAGAGCAAGATAAGAAGCTGGAAACTCTTAATCGTGACAATGAGTTATTTACCATATTACAAACCGTACCAGGCATTGGACCTCTGACAGCTTCTTGCTGCCTGTCTTCCGTCTCCGACCCTAAAGACTCTTCCAATGGCCGTAACTTTGCAGCTTGGCTAGGGTTAGTACCATTTCAATATTCGATAGGTGGAAAGCCAAGAATGCTAGGGATATCCAAGCGAGGTAACAAAGAACTTCGTGAGCTTTTTATCCATGCAGCTAGGGCTGTTTTATGGCGAGATGAAACTGCTCAGAGATACTTTGGCTCGTGGCTTACAGACTTAAAACTTCGAAAGCCTTTTAATGTTGCTTTAGTAGCTTTAGCCAATAAGTTAGCGAGGATAGCTTGGTCTGTTATGGCTACGAAGAAACCATTTGAAATAAGAGTATAAATCAAGTTTGCATATGAAAATGAAAGATGACAAAACGGTTAGACCATCAGATTGAAGACCTTGTGGACAGAACAGCGACATAGAACGCTTTCTCATTTTTGAGGACAATTTGGCGCGGATCTCATCGTAGAGCTGGGGCTATGTAGCATGTAGGTGTCCCCAATTAGACTCTGAATACATTAGCGCAAACCAACTCCGTTATTTGAATTTTTCAATTGCAAAACGGGACGTACCATACATTTGTCCAAAGGTGTGCCGGCGGGGCATAAAACACGAAAATGCCCCAAAGTGTGCCAGCATATTCGAAACTCTCACCAGTCAAAGTGAACATTTGACTAAAATTTTCTAATGCTTTATTTCGTAAAAAGTATGTCATTAGATCTCGTGTTTTAATTCGGCTACGTTCCTCTGTTAACTACTGCTAAAGGTGGATAACACGCTGATGCATATTATAATAAGTGTTTAAATAGAAACGCTTGTATGATTAGTAAGACAATGATTTTTAAGAGTTAAGTATCTTAGCAAGAGATAAAGGGAATGCAGTCTTTAAATCAACTTTTGTAAGAATAACGATAGGAGATATAAATACGCGATCACTGATCAAGTGTAGTGACCTTACGCTTGTGGACCGCGTATTAGCAGGTGGTTATTTCTGAATCAAAAACTCTTTCAATACATCAGCATCAACATATCCGGTATCGATGAAGCTTGGGTGGGAATCCAACTTAGGATAGTTGTCTCCCCCTCGTGATGCATAGCTTGGGAGAGATAGCTTATAGGTTTTTGAATTGACGATATCTTTGCCGTTAATTTGGATAGTGCCATCAGCTATTGTTAGGTTGCTACTGTGTTGTACATAGCCGCCTGAACCTGGTGTCTTAGCTAATACATCAGCTAAATAGGCTTGTAGCTCTTGCCCAGTTAGCTCTACTGTTACAACCGTGTTTCCCCAAGGCAGTACTTTAAGCACATCACGATAGGTGACTTCGCCTGCTTCAATGCTGTCTCGCACGCCTCCAGAGTTCATTATCGCCAGAGATGCATTAGTTTTCACCATCATGGAATCAGAAATCGCTTGACCTAAATTTGTTTGGTGATAACGAACTTGATCTCTATCACCAATAAGTCTGGCGGTTGAATCAGCCACTTTATAGTTGATCAGGCTATTGCCTTTATCAAAGTACGGCTTTAGTAGTTCCTCTGTTTCTACATCTTGTGGGATTTCTTCTTCATAAAGGACATATTCACTCTTTCCATCAACCTTTACTTTGTGCTTTAAGTTAATAGGAATTAAACGATAACTTGTTAAATTAACGCTATCTCCTTTAATCACGAAATCAGCACGTCCTACGAATCGTCCCCATTCTTGAGCTTGCATGATCCAAACATCGTTCTTTTTATCTGGCCAACATTCATCTCCAGGTTTAAAGCTATCTTTCTTCATGAGATCAATTGAATAGCACACAACATTTTGGGAGTGCCCCCCAATGATTGCGTCTACGGTGCCTGGTGGCAAACTTTGTGCTAACTTAACATCACCGTAAGCATTAGACCCATGGTTACCGTTCTCATAATGACCCATATGGGTTAAGCCAATGACGACATCTGGCGATGACTTGTCTAATTCACTTTTAATATTCAGAAATTCATCTGCTGGATCCGTCATGCTATACATATTTTGTAATGATGACGAACCAACTCTGAGTGTATCGGTTGTCGTTAGCCCTACAACAGCTACTTTTAAATGATCAAAGTTAAAAAGTTTATAGGGAGCAAAAAGGCGAGCGTTTGTTTTCTTATCGTAAATGTTTGCAGAAAGGAATGGCACTTGAGACCAGATCTGCTGCATTCTCATGACGCCATATGGCACATCAAATTCATGATTGCCTACTGCCATGGCGTCATAACCTAATTGCTTCATTCCTAGAAAATCTGGTTTTGCATGTTGCATATCAGATTCAGGTACGCCAGTGTTGATATCCCCACCAGATAGCAGGAGAACTTCTCCACCATTGGACTTTACTTCTGCTCTGATCGAGTCTATTAAAGATTTTCGTGCAGCCATGCCTAATTGGCTATTATTATCTTTCCAAAAACGTCCATGATGGTCATTTGTATGAAGGATAGTCAGGTGCTTTTCTTGAATCTGTTCTGCGAAAGAAATCCCGGAATATAACAGTCCAAAGCAACTTAAAGCAGCGAGTAATTTAGGTGTCATAATTAGTCCTCCAACCCAGTCAGTGACATCAGCACTAATTGAGTTTTTTGGTGAGGTTGAAAGTTATTATCTGCGGCAAACAATAGAGTGTCTTTGCCGTTAACTTTTGGTCCGAACGCTAACCCTTCATAATTCTGTTGGCTTTCAACAAAATCACCAAAGTTGAAAACAAGCTCTTTGCTAGCTGGAGTGATTGGATTTGGCGCATCTTTAGCACTAATGTTTTGAGTACCTAAGATATTCGTTGCTTTTGACAAGTCAGCTTTAAAAACATTAACGTCGAAATTGAAGCAGCAGAATCCTTCTTTAACGGCATAACCGTTACGTTCAACAACGAGTAACTTATTATTGTTGATCGCTAAAATTTCTGAGATACCATTGTCATGGATGCCGAAGTCGCTTTGAACATTAATGCGGTCAACGATATAGGTATATTCAGAAACTAGCTTCAAGTTGGAATTTTTATCAACAGCGAATTTTAAAATTCGGGCTGCTGATGGTATTTCTGTTGTGGAAACCGAGCCGTCTTGTGCGAGAGCCGACTCTGTAGCGACAAATAGTGTACTACCATCTGGCGATAGGCTCATTCCTTCAAATGATTGGTTTTTGCGGAGACCTGAAGTTTTACCATCACCTAGAAAATAACTAGGAAGTAGTGAACTGAAGTCTTTAATAAATTTTCCATTGGTATCGGTGTTGATCAAAGTATGGCTACCTTCAGAACCCCACACTAGGCTACCATTTGGTAGTAATACTATGGATTCTGGGTCTTTCTCATTCGCGCCATAAGGAGTATTTTTGTCGTTCTTTAAGATGACTGTCTCGTTGATACGAATAGAAGAATAATCCTTTGAGAAAGAGCCTTTGTAGAAACGACTTAATCCTTCATCGGGTCTAGAGCGAGAGTCGGTCAAGGCGATAAAATCAGTAGGAGATGTCATGACAATATCTGAAACCCCGCCAATCTCTTTGGTTTTTATATCTGCCTCTGAAGTACCTTTTACTGTGTGGTTGTCTAAAAGTGTACCTGTGGGTAAGTCATAAGTATGTAGCAAAGAGACTTCAGTAGTAGCTAAGGCATTAACAGAATAAAAACTTGAGCCGATGGCGAGAGGGTAGAGTATGTGAGAAAATTTCATAAAATCTTCCTTTTAGAATACGATTTATTAGACTTAAAGTTAAATTACCAAGAATAAGTTAGGCCTACACGGTAGCGGAGTTGGCGCTCATCTGTTGTTTTGCTTGCTCGTTTATCGGCTAAACGGAAGTACGGCTCCCAAGAACCAAGTTTGTAGCCAACTTTGAGATCAAGTGCATAGTCTTTTTTACCATTGTTCCAAGTGATGTAATCGTTGTCGTAGTAAACACCATTAAAAGTAAAACGTAGATCTGTACCTTCAGGGTTATATTTTAACCACACATCGTATCGTTCGTTGTTACGATCCGTATTGCCGTATGCTTTTGAATCACTTGTTGCTTTATCCATGTCATAGCGGTATCGGCCAGACAAACGCCACTCTCTAGAAAAATCGTAACCTACAGTCATACCGAATTCGTAAGTTGACCACCATTTGCTGCTGTCTAACCAAAACATTGGCTCTAGCCAAAATTTCTTATCATCTAGAGGCTTGAATTTGTAGACGATACTGAGGCCCATACCGTTATTGGTAAAGCTAGAAGGGTCCCAAGCGTTCTCTTCACCTTCATTCGTTGCGTATCGAAGTTCACCCAAAACGCCGATGCCATTACTAAAAAAATTTCCCATCATAACTCGGTCGTAATGTTTGGCATCTTTATCTAAATATTCGTGACGATAGTCGATGAAACCATGAGGCCAACCATCAGCAGTTGCAAAAGAACTCACTGCGGTTGCACTCAGGGCTAAGAAAGACACTGCTAAATTGCGATTCATAGAACACTCCTTGATTGTATTTTTTGTTTCTTGGTATTGGTTCGGACCAATTTTCATTATAGATTGTTATCTTTTATTAGAGATAAAATCAATATTGTTTATGAAACCTGTACGAAAAGTGTGATTTTGCTCATTAAGTGAGCATTTTTCATTTTAAACTAATTAAAGTTTGTCTTGTTTGGGGGTTGAATACGATCGTTGTCAAAAATTTGTATCTTCAAAGTTGTCATTAAAATTTTTTGTGAAATTATTAAAGGTACGTACCAATATAGTGAGACGAAAAATGAAAAAAAATCTACTTTTAGCTACTTCTATTGCTTTGGGTTGCGCTATGCCCGCTATGGCTGCTGATTATTCTGATGGCATCTATAAAAATGATCACCGCTGGTTCAAGTTCAACTACATGTATGCGAACAATGAACTGCCTGGCGAATCAAATCATGATTACATTGAACTTGAGTTTGGAGGTAAGTCAGGGATCTTTGATGTTTATGGTTACTTAGACTTGTTTAATCCGTTTGATAAGAAGAGTAGCGATAAGTACAACGAAGAAAAAATGTTTGTAAAAATCGCACCTCGTATGTCAATCGATGGGTTAATTGGTAAAGATTTGTCAGTTGGTCCAATTAAAGAGTTTTTTGTTGCAACAGAGCTATCATCTGGTGGTGGCGGTCATGCCGTTGGCTATTCACCGTATGGTGGATTAGTTGGTTTAGGTGCTGATATTGAAGTGCCATTCATGGGCGTCATGGGGTGGGCGCTACAAGCCAAGTATGATATCAACACACGTGATTTTAATGGTTATCAAATTGGTACTGCATGGTTTAATCCACTAGTGCATTTTGATAATGGTTCTTTCATCGCTTACCAAGGTTATGGTGATTTTTCGTTTGGTATGGATGACAGCGATTCTGCAAATAACTCAGCGACCAGTGCTTCTATGTTCAACGGTATTTACTGGCATAATAACAAATTGTCAGTTGGTTATGGTCTGAAGTTGTTTAAAGATATGTATGGATTAAAAGATGGTGGCTTCGCTGGTAAAACTACAGGATTCGGTCACTACTTTAGCGTGGGTTACAACTTCTAATTTTTAAACCGTTTACTCTCAAAGCAATGCAGCCCTTTAAGTTAAATCTTAAGGGGCTTAATTATATGGTCCGCCTCACTCTCAAGCTCTTAAGCTCTTAAGCTTAGAGTAGGCTCTCAGAATGAGGTGAACCATATGTCTTCTATTCATATTTTAGGTATCGACCTAGGTAAACATTGCTTCCATGCTATCGCACATAACCGTTGTGGCGTGGAGGTGTTTCGTCGTAAATTTAATCGCAACCAACTCTTAATCTTTCTTAGTAAAATAGAACCAACAACTATTGCTTTCGAAGCTTGTGGCGGTGCTTATTGGCTTGCTCGAAAGTGTGGTGAACTTGGTCATCAGCCCCGACTTATTCCTCCTCAGTATGTTAAGCCTTATGTCAAAGGCAATAAAAACGATTTCATCGATGCTTCAGCGATCGCAGAGGCTGCGAGTCGACCGACCATGAGGTTTGTAGCTGTAAAAAGTGAAGAGGCTCAAGTCATCGCAGCGATTCATCGAGTCAGAGATAGTTATATCAAGGAGAGAACTGCCACTATGTCGCGGATCGGAGCGATCTTACTTGAGTTCGGCCTTAGCTTTCCCAAAGGGCATGCAAAGATGAAGTCTCTGTTTCAATGGTTAGCAGAACAAACAGTATCACTACCAAAAAGCTTGCTATGTGAATTGACATCTATCCACGAACATTACAAGTACCTTAATGAACAAATCAAAACTCAAGATAACAAGCTTCAAACTATTGTTAATAACAATGAAAGTGCTCAATTATTAAAAACTATCCCTGGGATTGGCGATCTTACCTCCACATTATGTATTGCCGATGTAAGCTCTCCGAGTAACTTTACCAATGGCCGTGAGATGGCGGCTTGGTTGGGGCTTGTGCCAAGGCAATTCTCAACGGGAGGAAAGACCAAGCTACTTGGTATGAGTAAACGAGGAAATAAACACCTCAGAACTCTGTTTGTCCACGGGACAAGAGCTGTACTCTCTAGACTAGAGACAACAGGGAAAGTGTTTGGAGAGTGGCTTGTGAACCTACGAGCCACCAAACCATTTAATGTAGTGGTAGTCGCATTAGCCAACAAGCTAGTGAGGATAGCTTGGGCGGTGTTATACCACCGCCAAGCTTTTAAGGCTGTTTAGCTATAACCAAGTTTGCAACGCCAATGAACGTGATGACAAAAACGGTCAATCGGCCAGATTAAGAACCTGACACAAAAAATAGCAATCAATGCTTTGGGCTTTTTAAGGATAATCTGGCGCGGATATCATCGTGGAGCTGGGAAGCTAGTGCTCCCAACAAGGACTCCGAATACATTAGCGCAAACCAACTCCGTTACTACTTAATTGTAGTTGCAATTACGGGGCGGACCATACATTTTTTGTGTGCTTTATCTGCTGTGTTCTTCGCTTCCACCATTTGTGTGATCTAGTTAAAGAAATAAGCTATCCGACAATAAAGCGTTTGATTGGTACGTACCATTTGATGTATTTTGGTTTTATCAACTGACCTTAGTTACAATATGCTCCTAATTTATGGAGGAGACCAAAGACATGTCAGAAAGTGGAAAAGTGGCGAAGTATGTTTTATTAGCCCAAACGCTCAAGCGTAAGATAGATGAGGAAGAGTGGGTTGAAGGAAGCGCTATTCCTACTGAGCGTGATATTAGCGAAAATTTTGACGTGAGCCGTTCCACCGTGCGTAAAGCGATTTTGCTGATGACGGAGGAAGGTTACTTAAGAAGTGAGCATGGAAGTGGCACCTTTGTGATGCCTCGAATGACAAGAGAGCACCTATATTCGCTGCATAGCTTTAGTGATGACATATCTTCGAAAGGAGAGATCCCAAATCAACAAATTTTGGAAATGGTTGTAGTAAGCCCGACTGACTTCTTAAGAGAAAAATTGGGTTTGCAGGCTGGCAGTTCAAAAGTGCAAAAAATTAAGAGATTGCGTTTTTCCGGTACTACTCCAATCGGTATCCATACTGCGTTTTTGCCTTTAGGAGATATGAAAGCTTTAACCCAAGAAGAACTGCTAGATTCAAAAAGTCTATACCGACTAATTAAGTCAAAATGGAACTTAAAACCGGTTGAAGCCGTGGAATCAATTAGTGCTCGGCTACCATCACCTACTGAATGCAGTTTATTAGAAATACCAGCAAACGAAGCATTGATAACTTGTTGCCGCATAACATTTTCGTCGAAATATAAACCGATGGAATATGTTGAAATGGTTTATCCATCAAGTAGATATAACTACAAAATTAGAATAAACCGAAGTTCATTCCAATCGTAACAAAAACTTCTGAATGGAGAATATTATTATGTTCAAACTCAACGCTTATACCAAGTTCATCGGTGGTGCCGTACTTGCGTGTGGTCTTTCATCTGGCGCAATGGCTAAGGATTTTAGTGCTGTTTACTTTGTTCATGGAACGCTAGGTGACAAGTCTTTCATGGATTCAGCCCAGCGTGGTATGGATATTGTGAAGAAAGAACTGGGTGTCAAAACGAAAACGGTTGAAGCTGGCTTAGACAGCACACAGTGGGAAAGCTCCTTCCGCGACATCGTTGAGTTTGAAGATTATGACGTTTATATCGCTGTAACCTATCCAATGGCTTCGATCGTTCAAGAGCTTGCACAAGAATATCCAGAGAAAAAATTCGTTCTCGTTGATGCGACTGTTAACTACGATGCATGTTCTAACAAATGTGACAACGTATATTCATTACTGTTCAAACAAAATGAAGCATCATACTTAGCAGGTGCTTATGCGGCAGAAATGACAAAATCAGATGTAAGTCTGATGAACAAAAAGTCTAAAGTTGTAGGTATTGTCGGTGGACAAGAAGTTCCTGTAATTAAAGATTTTGTCGTCGGTTTTGAACAAGGCGCGAAAGAGATAGATCCAGAAACGAAAATTTTAGTGCAATACGCAAACAGTTGGACAGACCCAGCTAAAGGAAAAGAAATTGCTAAGGCACTATATGGTCAAGGAGCGGATATTGTGTTCTCTGTTGCAGGTGGTACTGGTCAAGGTGTGTTTGAAGCTGCGGCAGAAAGTAATAAATATGCGATTGGCGTTGATGCCGACCAGTCTCAGCTACTTCAAGAATCAAACCTTAAACAAGCAAGTTTAATTTTGACGTCTGTATTGAAAAATGTAGATGCTGGTCTGTCTTTTGCCTTAAACAAAGCATATGAAGGTAAACTTCAATACGGTATCGCAGAATATGTTGGTGTGAAAGAAGGCTCTGTTGGATTGGCTAAAAATAACGTTTATAAGCAAGCAACTCCAAAAGATATTCAAGTCAAAATTGATGCAATAGAAAATGATATTATCAACGGGAAAATAAAAATCAATTCTGCATTTAAACACTAAATTTTAAATACATATTAATAATAAAACCTAATAGCCACAGTACTGTGGCTATTGAATCGGTACGCCTTATGAATGATTTTTTAATAGTAGATAATATATCTAAAACGTATGAAAACGGTGTGGTTGCGAACTTAGATATTAGTTTTACCGTAGCACAGGGTGAAATGCATGCTATCTGTGGAGAAAACGGCGCTGGTAAAAGTACACTAATGAAAATGCTGTACGGCATGATTAAGCCAAGTAGCGGTTCTATATACTACAGAGGCAATAAACTAGATTTAAATGGTCCTAAAGAAGCAATTGAATTTGGTATTGGAATGGTTCACCAAGAGTTCATGCTTATTCCATCATTCACTGTTGCTGAAAATATTACGCTAGGTAACGATATTTTAAATGGCAACTTACTAGATAAAGAAGCTGCTATTGAAGTAACCAAGCGTCTTTCTGAAAAATATAATTTCCAAGTTGACGCTGAAGCTACGGTGGAATCTATCCCTGTAGGGATGAGACAGCGTGTGGAAATATTAAAAGCACTCTATCGCGGTGCTGACTTACTTATCCTCGATGAACCTACTGCTGTACTTACACCTCAAGAGAGTGAAGAACTATTTGCTTCGTTAAAGCAGCTTACTAGAGAGCAAGGAAAGTCGATTATCTTTATTACTCATAAACTTAAAGAAGTGACCTTCGCGTCTGACAGAATTACAGTTATCCAACATGGGCGAGTTACTGGTGGTTACGACACGAAAGACGTTAACGAAGAACAAATCGCGGCTAAAATGGTCGGTCGAGAGATCGTAACGCAATATGATAGACCTGCTGTTAAACGAGGTGCTAAAGCACTTGAAATTAAAAAACTAAATTATACCGACTCCGCAGGAATCCCAAGACTAAAAGGCTTAAATCTAGACCTTTATGAGGGCGAGATTTTAGGTATCGCAGGTGTTGAGGGTAATGGTCAAACTGAACTAGCTCAAACCATTGTAGGTTTAAGCCGAGCAAACTCAGGTTCTATCAAGTTTTATAACCAAGAAGTTTTAGGACTTACACCAAGACAAGTTCGAGACTTAGGTATCGCACATGTTTCAGAAGACCGCAAAGGTGATGGCACTGCGGGTGACGCTTCTATCCGAGACAACATTATCATTGATAGATTTCATCACAGAGCATTTGGCAAATTAGGTTTAATTAACATGAAATTTGCCAGAACTCACATAGATGAATTAATAAAAAGATTTGATATCAGATGCCACAGTCAAGAAACAGCAATCGGCTCTCTTTCTGGCGGTAACATGCAGAAAGTTGTTATTGCACGTGAAATATCTTCTGATCCAAAAGTACTCATTGCTGCTCAACCAACACGTGGCGTAGATATTGGTGCTTCGGAATTAATTCGAACTGAATTGTTGAAACTAAGATCAGAAAAAAAAGCCGTTCTTTTATTTTCTGCCGACCTTGATGAAATACTCTCTATTTCAGACAGAATAGCTGTTGTTTACAAAGGTGAAATTGTGGCTGTTCTTGATAATAAAAATATAGATGAAAAAGATTTAGGTCTTTATATGCTTGGTTTAAAAAAGGATACATCTAATGAATATTAAGTGTGTATTTGAAAACAAAGTGATTAGAGAACTATCCAGAATATTTACCGTAGTATTCGCAGCAATATTAATCGGTTTTATTATTACTCTATTTATTAGCGAAGATGCCTTCGGTGCGTTCAAAATTTTATTGACTGGTCCTTTCCCTAAAATTTCATTTGCTGATGGTGCGTTGCACTTAAAAGGAATGAGTCGTACGGGATCTTGGTTGATTGACTTCACGACATTAACACTACTTGGGCTTTCTGTTTGCTTAGCTTTTAGAGCACAGCAGTTCAGTATGGGGGCGGAAGGTCAATTATTCCTTGGTGCTTTGGTGTCGGCTTGTGTGGCTATTTATATTGATGGTCCAAGTTTTTTTGTTATTCCATTAGCTTTGGTCGCAGCAGCAACAGTTGGGTTTCTTTGGGGACTAATACCTGGATACCTAAAAGCGTACTTGAATGCTAACGAAATCGTAAGTACGTTGATGTTAAATGCCATTGCTGTGCAGCTATATAGATATGTCCTCGTGTATTACATGAACGACCCAAGTGCAGGTTATATCGCTTCTCAGACTATACCAGAAGCTGCGAGATTATCTTATATCTTGGATGGTACTCGCCTAACGTCGATGTTTTATATCATGGTTGCTGCTGTAGCATTTGTGATTTTGCTTGTATATCGCTCTAAGTTTGGATACCAGCTAAACATCATCGGTATTAATGAGCGTTTCGCTAAATATGGTGGTATTGCTACTAAGCGTATCGTCATGCTTACGTTTGCTGTTAGTGGTGTATTTGCTGGATTAGCTGGCGCTCACATGGCATTGGGTGTTACGAGTCGATTGAATTTGTATCTTGCTCCTGGCATTGGTTTTGAAGGTATTGTTGTGGCTTTACTTGCTCGTAATGACCCTCGTCTTATTCCACTTTGCGCACTGCTTTATAGTTATCTACGTGTTGGCTCTCAAATCATGGAGCGAAGCACAGACGTGCCACGTGAAATTGTTTTGATTATTCAGGCATTAATTATTCTTTTTGTCATGGTTGAACATATTAAGCCGTTTGCAATTCGTCTATTAAATAAAGTTAAGAGTAATAAATTAAAAGTAATTGCTCAATTTGAAAATAAAGGGGTTTAATATGTTTGAATTAGCATTTGAAGCCATATTCTCGTTTGCATTTTTAGCTGCAACATTAAGAGCAGCAACACCACTTATTTTAGCTACCATGGGTGGGTTAATCACTGAACTTTGTGGCGTAATTAATATTGCTTTAGAAGGACTGATGCTTATCGCCGCGTTTTTCGGGGTTTTGTTTGGCGCATACTTCATGGTGTGGTTTCCAGAACTTACATGGTTTGCTCCTTGGTTTGGTATGCTTTGTGGTTTGCTTTCGTCAATAGTTTTAGCTTGGGTATTAGCATTCTTTCACCTTGAGTTGGGAGGCAACTTAATCCTATCTGGTATTGGTATTAATGTTTTGGCAGGTGGTGTGACTGTATTCCTTATGTTTATTTTAACTGGGGATAAAGGTTCTACAAGTACATTAATTAGCCCAGTACTTCCGTTATTGGAAATCCCGGTTATTAACCATATCCCACTATTAGGTGATTTACTGAATTCTGATACAGGTGAAGGCTATAACGTAATTACTTATTTGGCATTCGCTAGCGTAATTGGTGTGAACATTCTTTTATACAAAACCCGCTTAGGTAAAAACTTACGTGCAGTGGGTGAGAATGAAGAAGCTGCTCGTTCAGTGGGTATTGATGTAAAACGAGTAAAGTATAAGTCCATTCTATTAAGCGGTTTGTTCGCTGGACTTGGTGGTATTTATCTCAGCATGGGTTACTTATCGTTCTTCCAAGCCAATATGACCAATGGTCGTGGGTTTATCGCTCTTGCAGCTATCTATTTAGGCGCTAAACATCCGATAGGAGCTATGTTAGCAGCATTACTGTTTGGTGCGAGCGCAGCATTAGAACCTCGACTCGCTCTATTTGAAATTCCAAGTGAAATTGTCGCGATGATCCCTGCGATCGTTACGATTAGCGCCTTAATTATCCACAGTCTTCATAACAAAAGAAAACAACAAAAACTTGCACAAAAAATCCATAATTTAGAAGGAACAGTTTGATGTCTAAAGAGAAAATTATTTTTAACAAAATTAAAGGTTCATTAGCTGCTGCGGGTATGGGTGACGCTCTGGGTGCGCCAACAGAGCTATATTCAATTGATGAAATCTTAACTAAATATGATGGATTGCTAGAGAAATTCGTAGAGCCACCAAAAGATACATTTGCTGGTGATTTAAATGGCGTTAAAGGACTTATTACGGATGATGCTAGCCAAATGTATGTTTTAGCGGAAGGTATCATCAAAGCAGGCAGAGATAATTTCACGAATAAAGATTGGGTAGACTGCTTACTACGTTGGGCTGACATGCAACCTTATGCGAACTACAAAGGTCCAACGACAGAACTTATCGTTAAGGCGCTAAAAGAAGGTACTCCAACCAATATGATTGGTCGAATTGGTACTTCAGAACGTCAAGCACCACAAGTTGGCGTTACTAATGGTGCGGGCATGAGAGTTGCACCTGCTGGTTTAGTTTATCCTGGCAACATTGAGGCTGCATGTGAACTGGCGCTTAAAACCTGTCTTCCTTCACATGATACAAATATTGCAATTGCATCAGCATGTGCGATTGCCGCTGCTGTGTCTGAAGCGATGACTGAGAATGCGACAATTGCATCTATTCTGGACGCTTCGCTAAAAGGCGCTCGTATCGGCGAAGAATTGGCTAAAAAACATGCTCGTGTCGTTGCAGGTCCAAGTATTGAAATGAAGATTCAGCTTGCAATCGATATCGCAAGACAATGTACCGATACAGTTGAATTCTTGCGAAAAATCGAGGGTTATGTAGGTAACTCGGTTACTGCCCATGAATCTATTCCTTGTGCTATGGGGATCTTTGCCTTTACTAAAGGCGATGTAATGAAGGGGGTTATTGCATCAGCTAACGTTGGTAACGATACAGATAGTATCGCAACGATGGTGGGTTCAATTGCTGGTGCTTTACATGGCTTTGATGCTTTACCTGTAGATATGTATCAGGAGTGGTTAGAGGTAAATAATAAAGATTTCGACATCGAAGGTATTGCTACAGGCTTAACTGAAATCGTAGTCGGAGCATAGAGTGAAAGACTTATGGTTAAATGAGAAAGAGGCAATTATGCCTCTTTCTGCTACGAAACATGAGATTGACGGTATACCTGTCGCGATTCGAGATACTGTTTCGAATTTAACGCAAATACGCACAGTTAGTTTTGCCCTAGAGGGTATAAAGAAAATCATACTTATTGGAAGCGGCGAATCATACATTGTTGCTAAAATGGCTCAAGCTTCAGCGAACTTGCATAGTGGGATCACTGTAGAAGCAGTACAGTCTTATGATTTTGTTGCGTATGAAGAATATCAAGCGGCGAACTCCGAAACACTTGTCATCGCTATCACTTCTAGTGGTAGATATTCACAAGTAATCATTGCTCTAGAAAAGGCGATTATCAACGGATTTAAAACAATTGCATTAGTTAACGATGCGGCTAAATGGTCTCGCCCTATCCGCCCTACATATATCATCTCAACGTTAGCTAGTAAGCGTGGTATGCCTACCCAAAGTACGGTCTGCTCTTTCATTGCATTATTAAATCTAATTTCGTTTCTAGATAACAGAAATGGTCTTACAAAAGAGTTTGTATTGGAGTTAGTGGATACGCCGAAAATTATCGAAAGGGTTCTTTCTAGGACAGAAGCTTTCTTCAATGAAGAACTCATTGATTTAATGATTCACGCGGCTGGGTGGACATGCTTAGGTACTGGCTATAGCTCGTATATAGCAGAAACTATGGCTAATTTATTGGCATGTGGTCCAATGATTGAGGCGAATGCAATGCCAACTGAAGAGTATCACCACTCTTTGCGTATGTTTTTACCTCAGCGCGGAAAGTTATTCTTTATCTTTGATGAGGATTCACAAGCTACTGAGCTTACACGCTCAACAATAACAGACTTACTTAATGTTGGCGCAAAGGTATTGCTTATCCATCAATATGAAATTGATGAAGCTTTCTTAGACTCTAATAATTTCATCAGCTTTAACTACCGTACAGAAGAGTCTTTCAGTAAAGAACATACAAGCATTGAATTAATGTCTATTGCACAGATGATAGCTTTTCTTATGGCGAAAAAAGCCGTTGCGAATGGCTTGGTTCGCGCACAAATTTGAGGGAAACCTATGAAACGATATGATGTATTAGCGGTAGGCGATGCAAATGTTGATATGACATTGAAAGTTGATCGTTTACCTAAACAAGATGACAAAGTTTTAGGTATTAAAATTGCGGAGCAAGTTGGGGGGACTGTCGCAAATAGCGCATGCGTCTGCGGTTCTCTTGGCCTAAAAACAGCAACCTTAGCGCGAGTAGCGGACGATAAACATGGCATCAAAGTCTTAGATGAATATGTTAAGTACAATGTTGACTTGAAGTTTGTGCTTCAACCGAAGGGCTATGAACAGAGCACTGCAATTATCATGCTTGATGACTCTGGTGAGAAATCATTGATATTTGTACCTTCAAGCAGCTATGAATTTATTGAAGAACTAGTGGTAGTCGCAGTTGCTAGCAGTCGATACCTTTACACTATGCCTGGAAATTTAGAAAAGTTTAAAGAGCTGGCGAAAATTGCAAAAAATAGCTCTACAAAGGTAGTTGTTGATATTGAACCTACCATAGTCAATGATGATGGCGATTTAAACATAATTTTAACGGGTGCCGACTTAGTTTACTTCAATCAAGATGGTTTTAAGAAAGCGACGGGGCAAGACGCTTCTAAAGATGCCTTGATGTCGATGGTGGAAAGCTATCAACTTGATGGTGTAGTTGTCACGCTAGGTAAGGATGGTGCTATTGCTTTTGTAAATGGTGAGTATGATTCCTACCCAGGTTTTAATGTGCCAGTAGTAGATACAACTGGTGCAGGGGATACATTTAACGCTTCCTTTTTATATACCCAAATAAATAAGATGCCACTGCGTTCAGGACTTGAGTTTGCGTGTGCTGCTGCTGCAATCAGCGTTGGCTCTGTCGGTCCGAAAGGAAACGTTCCTACTTTAGAAAAAGTGGCTGAGTTCCTTACGTCAAATTGATAATTCAAAATATTTGTAGTAGGTGCTGTCTATTATACCTAAATTGGCATTTGCCAAGGTCATTCGGGGGAGTGACCTTTTTTGTTGAGGTACGTTTTAAGATGTATTTGCACCAGTCAGTTTTCTTTAAAGGGGCAAATTTGCACATAAACGGTACTCACTTAAAAGCTCTACTTTTTACTGACAGATTCATCGTTCCATAGTTTTTCTAATCTGAATGTCACAACTTCAGATGCTGAATCTAAAACACTTTTGTCCAGCTTCGAGCTAGCTACCTCTGGCTAGTTCAACTCGCACCAAAGCTTGTTGCACTTCGATTACGTTTCCGATAGTCAGCTAGTTTTGATATGCAAAAGTAATGTGTGGCAAAACGCAAGACCTTACCCCATTTCTTTTCCATTTCTTTTTCTTCCTGTGCTAACTAAGTTCGTTCTAACCATGCTCGAATCTGTTTGATAACGGCTGGTATCTCACTTTCTCCTCGCTGGTTTTGAAAAGCGTGATCCAAACCAGCGAGTAACACAAACGACACGTTCGAACGCGACTGCATCAGT
Organism: Vibrio sp. OPT41; assembly: GCF_015163595.1. Classification (NCBI taxonomy): domain Bacteria; kingdom Pseudomonadati; phylum Pseudomonadota; class Gammaproteobacteria; order Vibrionales; family Vibrionaceae; genus Vibrio; species Vibrio sp. OPT41. The sequence goes on from NZ_JADDYH010000012.1 coordinate 71,717, forward strand.
TGCTCTGCTTGTCGTTTCGCCTGATCAGGTGAAACGTTAATGTCTCGCTCCGACTGCAAAATGAGAATGTCGGCACTGACCCGTTCAAGTATCGTCCTTTGGTCTAACGTCAGCATCTCTTTCCACCAAGCAAAACCATGGGAGCTCATATTGATGTCCATTGTTTCAGCGCTTACCACGGCTTGCTGAAAACCCAAGAAACCATTTTTTGCTTCTATCAAGGCTTCCGATGGCATAGTTTGCTCCATATTATAGAGAACATCATCAACGAAGAAGCGCCCACCAGCGTTCAAAGACACTAAGCTATCAACCGATGGAACTTGTGACGCGACCATGGCGGCAACTACGGCCCCTTCACTCCCGCCAAGTACAATAATGTGCTCATAATTACTCTCGAGTCTTTCGATCACTTGTCGGTAGTCTGCCGTGCGCTGTGTCGGTGAATCCTTTTGAATGTACGCTGTCGGGCAATCAGGGCTATCGCCATCGGGATTCCACCTGATCGCTTGGTTTAGCCCGTATTTCTCTACCGTGAGTAAATCAGCCTCTGGCGCCGTTTGAGAAAATAGGTCATTAATCGTCGTGCTGTGGGAGACGCTATTGCAATCAGAGCCTTGCATGATAACCAACAAGGTATTACTCGGATTTTCCGCCGTTTTGGTGAGGTAATAAATTAACGATGAGCCATCTTGCCGCTCGATACTATGGATAGTAGAAGACGCTTTGGCGACGCCAACAATAAGTAGCGGTATTACTAGAATTATCCGAATCAGGCCCATTTCAATCCCTTAAAATTAATATATAAGTTAAAATTTTCACCTTTTGAGCACCGCGAATCGGTAAAGTTCATTGTGCCTTTAAGATTCTGAATGGAGTGGTGACCTAAAGCTTAACCAGCGTTGTTGTCCAAGGACGTTCTGAAGCCAATCTCGGCAAACACGACTCTGCCCCAAAACTATTTATCTTTTGTTCACTTACATTCTATTAGTGTGTACTAGTCTTACTAAAAGTTATCCGAATGGCAAAAAGGAGCAAGTCTGAACTCCTTTATTTAAAATCCAACTCTTAGTTGAGGGTAACGCTGAATGAGAAAAGAATCGTTCAAGTAGTAATAGCGCCAAAAGATAGAGGATGGGTATTCAACACCTAATTACCTCGAATCCCAGTCGTCCGCTTTTTGCACAATAAAATTAACTATTTGTGCAAACTCTTTTCCTTTATGTGTTAAGCCATAGTTTACAGTCACTGGTATAGTATCTTCTTGCCTACGCCATACAAAGCCATACTGTTGAAGCAGCTTCAAACGTTCTGTGAGCACTTTACTTGAAACCAACGCTAACTGTTTGCGAATTTGTCCAAAACGCATTTCATCACTTTGACCCAAAAGCCAGACGATATGAGCTGTCCACTTCGTGGATATCAAAGTTAAATACTTATCCACGCTACAGTAGTCATTGGGCTGTACTTGATGACCCACTACCTTTTTCGTCACTTTCATAAATAATCCATACTGCTCTTATGCATTAGTGATCAGTCTAATGTTCAAGCTTACCACAAACCATTAGTTACCTTTGTGTAACTAGTTACTTTTTAGTAGCTAATTTTAATTAGTAACCAAGTTCATTATTGTTATCAAACCAGCAACGCACCAGTTGGGTTTACATTGGCACAGTAATAATCAAGGACTAATTATGCGATTTATTTTACTTTTTCTCCCTATTTTCTCATTTGGCCTACAAGCTACGGAATATGTCAAGCCTCAAACACCTGGAGAGCTTCACGCTCTTTTTGGACAGTATTTTGCCCAGCACGATTTAGAAGGTTTGAGCACTCTCTTTGATAAAGATGCAGTACTCGTCCTCGATAAAGAGGGTAATCAAGCCAAAGGTCATGACGAAATAAAAGAGGTATTAAAAACATTCATGCAAGGTGATGTGGAAATAGTGACAAAAAGTGTATCTATCCACATTAATAATGACGTTGCCATGATTCGCACGGAGTGGGAGATATCAAATGCTATGACAGGAACAGCTCTTGAAGTTATGCGCTATGTAGATGGTGGCTGGGTTTACATTATAGATAACCCCAACGGATTTTAGTTTAGAAATTAGGCGAATTTAAACAAATAAAATAGGTAACAACTTATGAAAGCAGTGCAATTAAAAGCATTTGGTGGCATCGAAAACCTAGTTACTAGTGAAGTAGAAAAACCAACCATTACTTCAACACAAATTCTAATTAATACACTTTTTTACGACACTCATACAAAGAGCATTATCGGCTTCTACTTAGGATTCGAGCCACCAAGCTACCTCTTGGTCTCATTAGCACTTGAAAAAGCTTTGTTGCTGAAATTGAATGAGCTAAATCAGAATCTTACGATCAGATCAGGGACATTCACTTAATTTAATTTCATGCAAATCCCTCGCTATAAAACCACTAACTGGCGCAAGTACAATAACTCACTCATCACCCGAGGTTTACTCACGTTTTGGATTGATGAAGAAGCGATAACTGAGTGGAAACAACCTTAGCAGGATGGGCGTGGTAGACCACGATTGTTTAGTGACCTAGCTATCACAACTGCTTTCATGATAAGCGCATTTTTTCCTTACATTTAAGGGGGTTGCAAGGCTTTATCGACTCCGTTTTTAGATCGGCGAATGTTCCATTGGTTGGTCCCCACTATACTTGCATAAGTCGCCGATCTAACGATGTTGAGGCTTGCTTTAAAACCTCTACACGAGACACTATTCAGCACCTAGCCATTGATGCAACTGGACTCAAGGTATATGGTGAGGGCGAATGGAAAGTGAAAAAGCAGAAACCGATGGTAAGCGTAGAGTCTGGCGTAAACTCCATCTTGCTGTTGATTCCTATACTCATGAAATTATCGCAGCGGAGCTGACATTATAAGGTGTGACAGATGCGGAAGTACTCCCCAATCTACTCAAACACGCAGAGTCATCAAGGCGATCTCGGGAGATGGTGCATGCGATTTAGCTAGCGTACGCTCATAAACTAAATTCAGCAACAAAGCCTGTAAATTGTGCGGTTCATCTGCCTATTTAACTTGAGTGAAATGTGATTACCCACCAATCAATACGGTTGGCATCCCCATCACTATAGTTCCGCCATGGGCAGTTAGATCGCCCATGCGCGCCGCGGGCTTATTGTTAATCAGTACGGTTGCACTTCCTTTAACAACACTATCTGGTGGGCCGACACAAACACATATTTGCCCTAGAGTGGCGGCTGGTAGGTTGCCGATCAATACTGTTGTTGGAAGTGGGAGTAATGGCCCGCCTACGTGAGGTATTGGCACCACTGCTGGTGTTTGCATCGGGCACATGTGCATGTCTGTTGCTCTGGCTGCTGGTAGCATGTTCTTTCCCTATTGTTGACCGTTCCCGCCAGAGGCGATGTTTAGACCCATTTCTACAAACTGTTGATAGCGTTCTTTTGCTTCTTCACCGTCAGGTAAGACTGCTGAAAGGTTAATGCTTCCTGCGACCGCTTGCGCGTACAAGTATGGGGGAGGGGGAACAGCAGGATCCTCTGGCTTAATCATACTGCCACCACTCCAAAAAGCCGCTTGAGCTGCCCATCCTGCACCGGTTTCTAATCCCGCTTTTTCTGCCATTTGTTCTGCAAAACGGCGGCTTGTTTCATCAGGTGTATAAACCCAAGCCTTTGCTGCGCGAATGGCATTGGCTTCGTCTTCTATCCAGTGATGCAGAGAGGCGGCGCAGGTTACGCTCCACCAAATGGATTCACGAACTGGGAGAGCATGTGCAAGAAAAGTTACAGCATCGGCAAACAGCTCTTGTTCCATCGCCACAGAAATCAAATCGATAGGCGTAGTGTTTGCATCTGCTAACTCTGCGAATGCAGCATTTGGCTCGTAGACATTTAAGATGTCTTGCGCGGATTGGTGGGGAACCTTTATCAACATCATCAATTTACCTTTGTAATTGCGCCTTGAATTTGCACCATGGCCCCGGCTTTTATCTGTGTCATGGCGCTGCCATTAACCGATACCAACGCTGCTTTTACATCGGCCTTACCTTGGCCTTCAATATTGATCATTGCGGCTTTCATTTCTGCTTTTGCTTTACCTGAAACAGAGACTTGAGGAGCGTCGATCTTAATACCACTAGCGCTGATCTCGATTTTACTCGCGCCCACTTTGAGTTCGATCTTTGATTTACCGCAGATCGACACTTGGTTGCCATCAACGCTGACTGTCGATTTAGCCGCAATATTGATGTTGGAAGCAGCACTGAGGTTTAGATCTTTATCACTGTCACCCGTCCAGTTGTCTTTACTTTTGGCGGTAAGCGTTTTTTCACTTTCGACTTGTATATCTTCTTTAACGTTTAAGGTGGCACTCTTCTCAACTTGGGTCTTTTTCATGCCTTTAATTGTTGACTGGCTGTCGTTATTTACGTCCAGTAGCCAATCTTTTTCAGCATGTAAGTACACTTGTTCTTTGTCTTTTTGATCTTCAAAACGCAGTTCGTTTCCTTGCTTGCTGCTGCCCTTAGGCGTTGAACGAGTTTTGATGCCATTTTGAGTATCCGAGCTGAAAGGGGCTGAGCTGTTTTTGTTGTATAAAGAGCCGGTCACGATAGGGTGATTGGGATCACCATCAATGTATTGCACAATCACTTCATCACCAATGCGTGGTGTGAACTGAGAACCGAACCCCTTACTGGCGAACCCTTGTGATACTGGCAGCCAACATGAACTGTTTTCGTCATTTTTGCCGCTTCTATCCCAGTGAAATTGCACTTTTACTCGACCCAATTTATCTCGGTAAATCTCTTCTCCCTTTGGCCCGGTGACGGTTGCTGTATGTAAACTATGGACACGCGGTTTATCTAATATCTCTGGACGAAAGACTAGTGATGAAGGGATGCAAGAAAACTGATTCTGATAAGCGACGTCGTTTTTCGATTCTTCTTTGGATATGCGATGTGATAGATGAGTGACGATGTACTCTTGGTTCATTGAACCGAGAGGATGGTTCGTTAGAACAAATTTATAGCCACAAGCTAGCGTTGCTAAACTAGATGATGAGTGAGAGGCTGACTTCTTAAGATCTAACGCTTCCATATGCATTTTTGCTGCGTCACGGACTTCATTTTTATTCTCGTGACCAAGTGCAAAGAGTTCTTGTGTCAATGAAGTTGGTGCATAACTTTCGGTGCTTCTTCGGGTGCCGCTATCAAAAAATTCAGCCATATCTTGAGTATGATCGGCGACAGATACCTTTCCACTGCCAACATGGTGGGCTTGACTCCACGTTGTTAGTACGTGCTGCTGATTGTTGCCACCTATTTGATAGCTTAAATTTGGACCAGACATTTTCTCAAATCGTTGATTTGAATCGCCAATGCTGACTGTCGACTTATTGGATTGATGGCGTACGTAGTAGTGCCAACCTTCGCTTGCTAACAAGCGCCGTATAAAAGCTTGGTCGGTTTCATCAAGTTGAACACAATACTCATGTTTTTTCCCATTTGTGGAAAGGGAAAAGTGAAAATAGCTTTTGAGATCAGCTTTTTCTAACAGATTTTCAATGATCTGTTTCGTTGTCATGTTTTGAAAAATCTGACGACTTCGCTTGTATTTCAGTAAGCTAAGCGGATCCAATATCTCTATTTGATAATAAAACTGGTGCTTGTCTTTGCTATATCCTGTGAATTGCAGAGTGCTACATATGCCTGAAAAAAAGCGCTTTCCGACATCAAACTCGTAAGATACACAAACTGCTTTGCCTAGGTTTTTGGTATCGATCTCCATGTTTGCCGCGATGGAAACGGAAAACTTGCAACCTCCAGATATGCTTTCCTCTCCAATTAATTGGGTGACAATACAACTTTTGCCATCTGAAAGCTTGATGGTGAGGGAGCGGGTTTGGTGCTTTAGTTCATTACTGCTCATATTCACTTAATTCACTATTAAATAACAATTGATATCATTATTACTTGATGTAATGACATCAACGTTCAGGACTTACGCATTTAATCTATTTCGAGTTAGATCTTAATTCAAGGTGATTTGTTTAACATATTACTATTTAAAATTGATAAAACCGATTGCTTTGAGGTCATTCTCAAAGATGATTAACTTTAAATGATAAATTTTCTCGCTAATTATTTATTGGTGCATATCTATTTTCTGAGTGTTTAAGATGTCGTTAATATATTTATTTATAGCGTTATCTTGCATTTTAAATCACTTAAATCATGGGTTTATGTTTTTTTTCTTATTTTTCTCTCGGCAAGAGGTCGGATGACCTAAATGTCAACTAAATATGGCTTAAATTGCTATCTCTATACCTCAACTAAAAAATATATCATTAGCAATTAATATGTTTATCACTTAGTGTGAGGTGATTTCAGTAAGATGTTGTTTTTCGAAAAAATAAGAGTCTTTCAGGCTAAGCTAATTTAATAACTATAGCTTTTTTCTTTCAGGAGGAATAGCGATTGAACTTAATTGGAACTTGAACGGATAGTTGAAATAGAGTGGAAACCTATGCCTTTTTCAAAGCATCAAATTGAGCAACTTTCTACACCTCTGAGTGATGATTCTATCTGTGGCGTTTACCTTAAACTGGATAAAGGTGCTTTTCGCCCATTACGTAATGAATTTAATGTCGCGCAAACAGCTCTGCGTAAGCTAAGTCAAAACCCCAGTGCCGACGAGAAAGACGCGTTACAAGAGGCATGTCTAAATAGCTGGAAGACTCTTTCAGACAGCTTGTTCGAACAGTTTTCAAATACAACCAGAGATATCGAGCTCATATCATGGTTTATTGCCGCTCAATTCCTTCTCGATACCACGTTAGAAAGTGCTGCGAATAGCCTTGAGTGGTTAGCCGATTTAAGTGAGAAGTACTGGGAGCACCTCAACCCTGTACTGCCAGTTGAAAAGCTCAAATCTGATGATGATAAGGGCAAAGAGAGAGAGCAAGCTGATGCGAAAGTTAAAGCATTTTTCCAATTAGTTGGTGATAGCGAGGAAAGCTCGATTCTCTATGCACCGATGCTGCAACTGCCCTTAGTTGGGGACGTAACGTTTTTTGATTTTCAAAGTGCAGAGAGAAAAGGCGAAATTAGCCAACTGAAATCTACGCTTACCACCACGGTGGCGCAAGAGCGTTCCGCGATTCAATTCAAGATGGAAAATGCCAAACGTTGTATCTCCCAGTTGGAGCGTTTGTCTTCGTTAGTGAGCACTCATTGTCAGTCTGTAGGCATTCAAACTACCAACTTTGGATTTGCGAAGTCACTGCTTACCCGCGTTGAAAACGCTTTGGTTCATTTAAGCGGAATTAAGTTGGCCCCGAAAGCGGAGGCTAAGGCAGTAGAGCAAGAGGTTGCCGAAAGTTCAGTTTCTGAAGGTCATCAGCCAAGCGATATGGATGCAAAACAGATAGAGCCAATACCTATGGCATCGGAGCAGGCTCAGACCGTAAGTCAACACTTACACGCAGGAAACCTCTCTGAACTGGGTAACTTAAACAACATGAACCGAGACTTAGCTTTCCATTTGCTGAGAGAAGTCTCTGATTATTTTCGCCAGAGCGAACCGCATAGCCCAATTTCATTCTTGTTAGAAAAAGCGATTCGATGGGGATATTTATCCTTACCTGAGTTGCTGCAAGAAATGATGTCGGAACAAAACGGTGACGCTCTTAGTACGATTTTTAATGCCGCCGGATTGAATCATCTCGATCAGGTTTTGCTGCCGGAGGTGAGTACTCCAACGGTGGACATTAAAAGCCCCCAGACACCTCAAGCGACGCCTCCCGTTTCGGAGCCGCCAAGTGTCGAAGAGCATGTATCTCAGACTTCCCCTGTAGATACCCAATCTAAGCAAGATGAAAAACCACAATCATCCGCTACGTCGGCTCTGAGTTGGTAATTGTGTTTAAAAAATAAGGAAAAATCATGGCAAGTATTTACATGCGTGTAAGCGGTCTTCAAGTTGAGGGCGCAGCGACTATCGGTCAGCTAGAAACGGCTGAAGGTAAAAATGACGGTTGGTTTGCAATCAACTCTTACTCTTGGGGTGGCGTTCGTAACGTTGCTATGGACATCGGTAACGGCACCAATGCGGATTCAGGCATGGTTGGCGTAAGCGAAGTTAGCGTAACTAAAGAAGTTGATGGTGCTTCTGAAGATCTACTGTCTTACCTCTTCAACCCAGGTAAAGAAGGTAAAACAGTTGAGATTGCATTTACTAAGCCTTCTAACGATGGCCAGGGTGCAGACGTTTACTTCCAAGTTAAGCTAGAAAAAGCGCGTCTAGTTTCTTACAACGTGAGCGGCACTGACGGTTCTCAACCGTACGAAAGCCTATCTCTTTCTTACACTTCTATTTCTCAGAAACATCACTACGAGAAAGAAGGCGGTGAACTACAAAGCGGTGGTGTTGTGACTTACGACCTACCGACCGGAAAAATGACTTCTGGTAAGTAATTCTTTCATTAGACATGCCACGTTCAGTGGCATGTCTATTTCATGAATATCTCATTTTAGGACACCGTTATGGCATTGAACTCACAACATAAGCGCGTTAGTAAGAACCGTGTCAGCATCACTTATGACGTTGAAACGAACGGCGCTGTAGAGACGAAAGAGCTGCCGTTTGTTGTTGGCGTAATTGGCGACTTTTCAGGCCACAAACCAGAATCAGAAAAAGTTGATTTAGAAGAACGAGAGTTCACGGGTATCGATAAAGACAACTTCGATACAGTGATGGGTCAAATTCACCCGCGTCTTTCGTACAAGGTTGATAACAAGCTAGCTAATGATGATAGCCAGTTTGAAGTGAACTTAAGCTTCCGTTCGATGAAAGATTTCCACCCAGAGAACTTAGTTGATCAAATTGAGCCGCTTAAGCAGTTGGTTGAAACACGTAACCAACTAAAAGTACTGCTAAGCAAAGCCGATCGTTCGAGAGATCTTGAGCGTCTACTGAAAGAAGTTCTGCAAAGCGCAGATGCCATCAATGGTTTAGCTCAAGAACTAGGTTTGAGCAAAGAGGGAGCGGAATAATGTCTGTAGAACAACAAGCAGTACAAGGTGCTACTGAAGCAGAAGCAACGCAGAGCTTTCTTGACCGAGCGATCAACGCAACAGCACAAACACCAGTAGATACGACAAAAGAGCTATTGAGCATCATGGCTTCTCAAGCGCTGGAAGGTACAGTGACTTGGGATAAGAACCTAACGTTGACGATTGAAAAAGCAATCAGCGCGCTAGACAGCAAAATCTCTGAGCAGCTGTCAACGGTGATGCAAAACGGTGAGTTCCAAAAAATGGAAGGCTCATGGCTAGGTTTGCAAAAGCTTGTGAAAAACAGCGAGCTAGGCCCAGATCTGAAAATCAAACTGGCGGATTACACCAAAGACGAATTGCTAGAGCAGTTTGAAGATGCACCAGCGATCGATCGCAGCCGTTTCTTCAATATGGTTTATCAAGAAGAATTTGGTACAGCGGGTGGTCAGCCATACGGTGCACTGCTAGGTGACTACGAGTTTGGTTACGGTGATGAAGACGTTGCTCTGCTACGTTACATGGGTGAAGTTGCTTCTGCATCTCACGCACCTTTCGTTGCTGCCGCGAATGCAAGTATGTTCGACTTTAACGCATTCAGTAGCTTTTCTGAAGGCAAGCCAGTTGCAGCAGGCTTTGATTCTCCAGCATACGCAAGCTGGAATGCATTCCGTGAAAGCGATGACTCACGCTACGTTGCTCTGACTCTACCGAAAACGATGGCTCGCCTTCCTTACGGTGCAGAAACTGTTCCAGTTAAATCATTTGCATTTGAAGAGCTTCAAACTCGCGACAACGGTCAGCAAGTTGTGTCTTCAGACGGCGATTTTGTATGGAGCAATGCGGCGTATGAGTTTGGTCTTCTGATGACTCAAGCTTACACCAAGTACGGTTGGTGCACGGCGATCCGTGGTACTGAGAACGGCGGTAAAGTCGAGAACCTGCCAAACTTCACTCACTACTCTGATGCTGGTGATTTGCTACAGCAATGTCCGACAGAAGTTAACCTAACGGATGAGCGTGAGAAGGAGCTGAGTGATCTTGGCTTCTTGCCACTGGTTCACTACAAAAACACCAACTACGCGGTGTTTATGGGTGCTCAGACTGCGCATAAACCAAAAACGTACACAGACCCAGATGCAACGGCAAACGCGGCAATTTCAGCACGTCTTCCATACACAATGGCAAGCAGCCGAATCGCACAGTACCTAAAAGTAATGGGCCGTGATCGTATTGGTTCAAACATAGATCCAAACGACGTTGAGAAAGAGTTGAACTCTTGGATCAACCAATACGTTAACCCAAATGCGATTGGTAACGATGCGAAAGCAACACATCCATTGGTTGAAGCAAAAGTGACAGTAGAAGAGCAAGCTGGACGCCCAGGTGCTTACTCTGCAGTGGCTTACTTACGCCCTTGGCTGCAAATGGAAGAGCTAACCACTTCACTACGAATGGTTGCGAACATTCCTGGCTAATTCTATTCGGGGGCGCCGTCCCCCGAATGTTTTGAACTGAGTCGCTGATGTATACAGATTCCGAATTTGACCGCATTTTAGCTGAGAATCCTGCCTGGCAGGAGCTGTTACTGTGCGCGAAAAGTCAGTCGGTGGCTCAATTCAAAGCATTGTTGGTTCGTTTGATCTCCGAGATTGATACGTCAATAAGTGAACAGTTGTCGGACGTTATCCAACACCCTAACTATAAGCAGTTAGAAGCCTCTTGGACGGGGCTTAAATCGTTAGCGCAGCTGCAAGTATCCCAGCGTCGAGTCAAAATCAAAATGCTCGACTTGAGTTGGAGTATGGTTTCGGCAGATCTCAATTACTCTTTCGATCTAAAGCAGTCATCCCTATACCGAAAGCTGTATTCAAATGAGCTGGATACCGCCGGTGGTAGCCCATTTGGCATGGTGATGGTCGACCACAAGGTCTCGGCTGATTACGCCGATGATCAGGAGTATGACGATCTCTACACCCTTCAACTGCTCTCTGAGCTGGGGGAGCTATCTTTTTGTCCAATGGTGCTCGGAACCGACGAGTTTTTCTTTGGTGATGAACCAAGAAGGCTGCTTCACGACAGTGCGAGAATTGATCGCATTCTTACTAGTCGAGATTTTGTTTCATGGCAGCTGCTACGAGAAAAAAGCTCATCACGATTTTTGCATTTGGTGATGCCAGAGCATTTGATTCGTCAACCATATCGTCAATATCAGGCTGGGTTTGTTTTTAACGAACGCCAGCAAGAGAAATATGCCTTATGGGGCAGCAGCGCTTACCTCTTGCTCGGTAATGTAATGCGAGAGTTTGACCGAATCAGTTGGTTTGGATTCCTGCGTTCTTACGATGAGACAGGTTCGTATGGGGCGATCGTTCAGGACTCAAAAGAGCTTAAGACCAAGGTAGACATCTACAGTGAAGAAGATGGCTTTTGGTCGTCTCAAGGGTTCATGCCTTTAACCAGTATTTACTTAAGTGGCCATAAAGGTTTCTTTAGCAATCAATCTGTTTGGCAAGCGCCTGATGAAGCTCAACGTCAGCTCGGTATGCTCCAAACCAATCTAATGGCTTGCCGATTTGCCCATTACATCAAGGTTCAAATTCGTGACCAAGTTGGTCGATATGACAGCGCAGAAAGTTGTCGACGCAGTCTAGAGCGATGGCTAGAGCAGTTCATTAGCAACGTCAATTATGGCGAGGATGCCGTACTTGCCCGATATCCGTTGCGGTCTTGCTATGTACGCATTGAAGAGGCTCCTCATGATAAAACCCGCTACCTATGCGAGATCATGCTTCAGCCTCAATATCAATACGAAATGATGGATGCGAAAGTGGTGTTAACTACCTCGGTATCTGGCAGTGAGGTTGGAGAGACATCGTGAGCTTAATGGCTAAGTTAACCCAAAGCTGGAATGACGATATCGACAGTGTTCGAGATGCGATTGTTGATAACGTCTGTGATCTTATTTCCAGCCGAGCACCTCTGTGCTCAGAGATGTTTTTATCGGAAAAAGGAACGATTGCCGAGTTCGGTATGCGCAACATGGCTCGTGCTCAAAGTAAAAACAACACCAGTGACATTGTCGCAGAAATTGAAGTGCTGATTCGAAACTTCGAACCTCGCCTGAGCCAGGTAGAGATTGATGTTCAAGAAGGGGAATTGGGTAGCAACCAATTGAGCTTTCGCCTTTCCGCCGTAGTGCATTCAGAGCTCGGTGATGAGGCGATCGTATTGGATTCTTTTTTGGATTTGAGCAGCAACAAACTAGATGTAAGGAAGTCGAATTTTGTCTGATTCATTGCTTTCCTATTTTGAACAGGAACTGCGCTTTATTCGCAATGAAGCCTCTCAGTTCGCGGAACGTCATCCGGGGACGGCTCGTACGTTGGGAATGCGTAAAGACAGTATTGATGATCCTCAGATCGCGCGTTTAATTGAAAGTGTTGCCTTGATGAACGGCAAACTGCAGCAGCGCTTGGATGAGTCTTACCCAGAGCTGACAGAAAGCTTGGTGAACTTGTTGTTCCCGCATTATCTAAGGCCAGTGCCGTCATACAGCATGTTGGACTTCGCTATTTTTGAAGAAGCGAATGCAAAGCACAGTATACCTAAAGGCACAGAATTTGATGTCGCGAGTGAATCTGGTGAGCCAGTGGTGTTTCGCACTTCCGAAGATATAGCGCTGCTTCCAATTCAAGTTGCTTCGGCTGAAGTGCTGTTTGCGCCATTTGAACTGGCTAAGCCTACGGGTGCAGAAAACGCAAAAGCGATGTTGGAGCTGACGATTAAGGCAACCGACAGCGGTATCGAGTTGCGTGATCTGGATATTGACCAGTTGAAACTGCATCTCAAAGGTGAAAGCCACTTCGCGTTGCGTTTGTATGATGTACTCGCCCATGGGGGCTGTCAGGTGTGTATCCAGAATAATGGCAAGAGCTACTCATTAGGTAAGTCTGCAATACAGCCAATTGGCTTCGATGTGAATGACACTATTTTACCGTATCAAGCAGCAAGCTTTGGCGGCTTTAAGTTGCTGACCGAGTTCTTCATGTTCCCTGAAAGATTTCAAGGATTCAAATTAGACCTTGGCAATGTCATGCAACAAGCAATCGGCTCAGAGTTTCGTATTCAGATTTTCTTGAATGAGATGAGTGTGGTGCAAGCGCGTAGCATTCAAGCACAACATTTTTCTCTGTTTTGTACGCCATTGGTGAACCTACAAACCAAAGTGTCAGAACCTCTGCAAATCGACTTCACTCAAAAGCAGTACCTAATTTATCTTGATGCAAGTCAGGGTAATGATTTGGAAGTGTTTTCTGTTGATGAAGTGCTAGACGTGACGGAGGGCGAACCGTTTAAGGTTTGTCAGATCTACGGAGACAAGTACAACAGTACAGAGACTGCACTTCGTTGGCAGCTCGTACAGGATACCCACGAAAGAGGCGTGCTTCGCAGTGGCTTAAAAGTGGCTGATATTGGGCATGTTAGTGCCACAACGTCGTCGAGAGTTTGGTCGGTGACGACAACCGCGACTGACGGCATTCGAGCAGGCTCATTGCCTGTAAACAGCCAAGTGACATGTCGAGAATCTCTTACGATTCCTGCGGCTATGAACTTACTGCGTCGCCCAACCTTGCCAGTGCGTAGTCGTGACGCAAATAAGAATGTATGGGCACTGCTTTGTCATTTGCACTTTAACTATCACGCGATTCTAGGGACGGATGACCCAACCGCTACGCTGAAAAATGTGTTTGATTTGTATAACCACAACCAAGCGGTGCAAAACCACATCTATATCGAGTCCCTGCAAAATATCGAGCAGGAGCAAGTGGTGGCTCCGATCCGAGTGTCAGGAAAAACATGTTTTGCTTACGGCACAAAAATTACGGTGACGTTAGACGCAAGTAATGTCAACGGAGGTGTATCGCTCTTTGGTCATTTGCTTGACCACTTCTTTGCTTATTTCGCAGGCTTCAACAGCTTTACTCAAGTGGATATTTATTTGGAAGGCCAAGACGGTGTTTACCTGTCCTTCCCGAGGAGAACTGGGTGCAAGAGTTTGTTGTAAGCCGTTTCGCTTATGGTGCGTTTGAGGGGCAGCTAGAAAAAGCGTGGCAGATCTTCAAGCATCAGGCTCATTTAAAAGGTCAGCGACCTGAAGTGAGGTTTAGTGCGGAAATTCTCCCAGCTTACTATCAAGCAGAAGTTTCTACGGTTACTTCGGAGCGAGAGGGTGAATTTACGGTAAAGACATCATTGGCGGCTTTGTCTGGCAACTCTGGTTCGATGCCTAGAGCGATGTATGGCGATGCACTAAAAGCGCGTTTTGAACTTGGTGATGAAGCACCACTCGACTTTTTCGACATGTTTAATAACCGTTACTACCGCTTGTACTGCGAAACAAAGCAAAAGCATGAGCTGACGTATCAGATTGAGGAAGAGGCGTTTCATTGGAATCGTGACCGTCAATCTATTACTAAAATGCTTTCCAGTTTGGCTGGACAGACTGGAGATAAGGCACCAATGCCGGAATCTCATTTGGTGCAATACACCGGCTTATTAGGGTTGAAATTAACCTGCCCATTGGCGCTTAAGTCGATGCTAGAAGATTACTTCGAGTCGGAGTTTGAGGTTGAACGCAGTGGCCTAGAGTATTTGCCTCTAACAGAGTGTTCGTTAACTCAAATTGGCCAAGCCGGAAACAATCATCAATTGGGTATGGGCGCGTTGGTCGGGATGTCGACGCCAATGACGGGGCAGAAACTCAACATAAAAATTTGCCCTCAAGACTATCAGCATTACTTAAAAATACGCACTGACAAAGAGATGGTTCTTGCGCTGGACCATATGGTTAGAAGTTATATGGGAGTGAATACCAAGTATGCACTCTATATGAAGGTAAATAGCCAGTATCTGCCGAGAGTGAAGCTATCAGGCAGTCACCAAAAAGCGTTAAGAATTGGCCAATCCGCGTGGATGAGTCATCAATCAGATCGTCAACAGTTTGTTGAAATGCCACTGACGAAAAGTTAGGAAACAGAATGATAAATATTGAACTACAAAGCTTGGTCAAAAGGCTTACTCCGTTACTAAAAAGTGCCCTAGAAACGGCTGCTGGAGATTGTGTAAGTAAAGGACACTTTGCGATAGAAGCTGAGCATTGGTTTGTTCAGTTGTTACAGCAGTCTAAAGGCTGGGAGGCCGCACTGCTGCAAGCATCAATGGCCAAAGAGTCGATGTTGGAGCGTTGCAATGACCGTCTGATGCACTTGGCTCGTGGTAATGACTCTTCACCTTCTTTGTCCCCTGAGTTGGTTGAGTTACTCAAAGATGCATGGATGCTTGCTTCATTAAACAATCAGCAATCGGTGGTAAATGAATTTCATCTGCTTATGGTGCTAAAGCAGCGTCTGGACCAAAGTGCTTACAACGGCGTGTTGAGCTCGTGGGTGTCAGTATTGTCTTCTGAATGGTTACGCAGTCAGTCGATGGTGATCAGCGGACCCAGTGAAGTCTCATCGTCTACCGAGAGCATGGTCCCAACCGGTGGTGACTCAGCGACGCCAGCTTTGGACAAGTTCTCGCAAAACCTGACAGAGGCAGCGCGTAATGGCGAGTTGGATCCTATTACAGGGCGCGGAGATGAAATTCGCAAGTCCATTGATATTTTGTGCCGCCGCCGTCAAAACAGCCCGATCCTCGTTGGTGACCCAGGTGTAGGTAAAACGGCCATTGTTGAAGGTCTTGCCCAAGAAATCGTGAATGGCAATGTCCCACCTGCGCTTGCGAACGTTGAGCTGCGCAGCCTTGATTTGTCCCTTTTGCAAGCAGGTGCGAGCATCAAAGGTGAGTTTGAAAACCGCCTTAAAGATGTGATCAATGAGATCAAGCAGTCAACGACGCCGATCATCATGTTTATCGATGAAGCACATACGCTGATTGGGGCGGGTGGCACAGCGGGCCAGAATGATGCTGCGAATATTCTGAAACCAGCGCTCGCGCGTGGCGAGTTTCGTTCACTGGCGGCGACCACATGGGCGGAATACAAACAGTACTTTGAATCGGATGCCGCGTTGACTCGTCGCTTTCAAGTTGTTGCGGTTAATGAACCTAATGAAGAAGACGCTATTCACATGCTTCGCGGCGTGAAGCGCAGCCTTGAAAAGCACCATGGCGTTAAAGTCATGCAAGAAGCCATTGATGCCGCAGTCGCTCTCTCTATTCGTTACCTTCCTGAGCGTAAGTTACCTGATAAAGCAATTAGTCTGTTGGATACGTCATGTTCACGCATTGGATTGAGCCAAAGTGCGGCACCTCGACAGTTGGAAGCCATTGCAGAAAAAATCCGCTACACCAACAACGAGATCGAAACGTTACATCATGAGTCGGCATTGTGGTCGATTGAAAGCGTACGCTTGGAAGAAGCAAAACAGCTATTGGCGGCTTTAGAACAAGAGCATCAGTCACTTGAACGCTCTTGGAACTCAGAGCGCCTCTTGGTGGAAGAGATCATTGAGTTGCAGTCTGGCTTAGACGCTGAGCTAAAAGAAAATGGCTCGGTGACATCGCATGAAGCGAAAAGCATGTTAGCAGACAAAATGGCAGCCCTGCGTGAGATCCAAGGTGAGCAGCCATTAGTCCTGCCACAGGTAACAGAGCAAACCATCGCTGAAGTGGTGGCGCTATGGACGGGTATTCCAGTGGGCAACATGCTTAGCCAAGAAGTTGAGAAGTTGATGCACCTAGAGACTCGTATCGGTGAGCGAGTGATTGGTCAGACAACGCCGATAGCAGAGCTTTCACAAGCAATTCGCTTGTCGCGTGCAGGTTTAACCGACCCACGCAAACCTGTTGGGGTATTCCTGATGTGTGGTCCAAGTGGTGTGGGTAAAACCGAAACTGCATTGGCGCTTACCGACTTGCTATACGGTGGCGAGCGAAATATCACCACCATCAACATGACGGAATTTAAAGAAGAGCACAAAGTGTCGATGCTTTTAGGCTCTCCTGCGGGTTATGTTGGCTACGGTAAAGGCGGTGTCTTAACAGAAGCGGTACGTAAGAACCCATATTCTGTACTGCTGCTGGATGAAATGGAAAAAGCCCACCCTGGTGTGCACGACATCTTCTATCAAATCTTTGATAAAGGCTCGATCTCGGACAGTGAAGGTCGACACATCGATTTTCGTAATACGATCATCATCATGACATCAAACGCGGCCGACAGTGCTGTTGTTAATGCGTGTGAAAATGGTCGACCGGATGTTCCGACGCTGACTCAGTCTATTTTCCCTGAGCTGCAAAAACACTTTAAACCCGCATTTCTTGGCCGTGCGACCATCGTGCCTTATTTCCCTTTGAACGATGAAGAAATGGCGCAAATCGCAACCTTGTCTCTGAACCGCATTCGCAAGCGTGTTCAATCCCACTACAAAGCAAGTTTCGAATTTCACCCTGATGTGATTGATCTGCTGGTCAATATGAATGATTCGCCAGAAACAGGCGCCCGTGCCGTTGAGCAACTGATCAATCGTCAACTTATGCCGGATTTAGCGAATCAGTGCATTGTCCGCATGAGCGAGAACAAGCCAGTAGAAGCGGTCACTGTTCACGTTGAAGAAGGCAAATTTAAGATTCAGATTCAATAGCATTAAGAGGCGATAGACCTCAAAAAAAAACAATGGGTTGTATATAAACCCAACTAAAACAATAACGTAATTTTATTAACGCTTTTTGTTGCAGGCCGTGTTTAACGCGCCCTTTTAGCAGCACAACATTATGAGTACTAACAGATGATGCATTCAGTCTTTTCTACGCAACAATTGGAATGGATTCGCAAGAACTTAAAAATCGCAGTGATTCACGGTGGGGATAAAGAGCAGGACGGCAGCTTTATCTTTGAAAACTTGAGCCCTCGCTCAACTAAAACGTATGCACCTGTTGCACACGATATTGCTAATGCACTGCGTGAATCTAATTTCCAGTTCGTTGAGGTGTTAGCTGAAGACATCAACTTAGCGCAGTGCCTGAAAGATAAAGGTATTGACTTGGTGATCACGAACAGTGGTGGTTTACAAGGTTTTGACTCCATGTGTCATTTGCCTTCTACATTGGAAATGCTGGGCGTGCCTTATGTAGGACACTCGCCAATGACAGCAGGGATCTTGGATAACAAGCACCTGTTTAAGCATGAAATTAAAGCCGCGGGACTGCCGACTGCACCATTTATCACCATTGGTATTGATGAGCATTTTGAAGATGTAGCAAAGCAAGATGCGATCGATCAAATTGAAGCGCAGTTCAAAGACGGCTTCATTGTTAAGCCAGTGTCTGGCCGTGCTTCAATCCATGTTTATCCTGTTTTTAATCGTAATGATCTCGCGGGTGTTGTAGAGCATGTACGTCAAGCGACGGGGAATACAGTAATGATTGAACCTTTCCTTGGTGGCCGAGAGTTTGTTGTTGCTGTTGCGGGAGAGTACGTCTTTAAAGAAGGCAAACTGACGCAGTCTGAAATGCCGATGGCTTTCTCAATTACTGAACGTGTACTGGATGCTGACGAGCCTATTTTTACTTCCATGGATGTAAAGCCGATCACTCAAGACCGTTTGGTTGCTGTTAATGAAGAGGGGCTACGCAATCAGTTAGCACTGATCGGTCAGAAGATTTATCGCCAGCTTGGCCTTCAAACCTTAGTGAGAGTGGACTTACGCATGGACAAAGAAGGCAACCTGTATGTGCTGGAAACCAATCCAAAACCGGATTTAAAACGTCCGGAGGGAGAGAAGGTAAGTTTGGTTTGCCATGATCTGGCTCGTGAAGGTATGGATTACACAGATCTAGTTCAGTCGTTGGTGTTTAACCGATTATCTTTCCTCAAGCAAAAACGACCAATGTCGGTTGCGCATTGCCTCAATGAGCAATTCGACGCTCTAAGCGTGTGTTAGGAGTGAACTTTGAACTCTTTTAAGCAATATAGCCGCTTGTTGCTCGGAGCATTACTGGTTCTGTTATCACTAATGCTGATCTTTGTTGTTGGGTATGCACAAGCATTGAAAAGCTATCAACAACAGAGCCGTGATGCGATTTTAGCCCAAACCGAAGCCGCCCGAATCGGTATAGAACAAGTTCTCAGTTCCGGTGTGCCGCTTCAGGACTTTGCTGGTCTTGAGAAAGTGCTATCGCCAATCGCGAAAGCGGATTCTTCTGTGGTTGATATCCGAGTGATTTCTGGGCAGCAAGAGCTATATCGCTACACCGATGACAACTTTGTTGGCAGCTTAGTCACCATCCCTTTGAACAATAAATTCGCTCAAGTTGGTGCTTTGGAGATTTGGCTGAGTGATGAAGAAATCGAAAGGAGCATCGATAGGCACTTCCAGCCGATGGTGCTGCTGGTGGTTTTACTGACCGCTGCGTTTATCTTCTTTGTGTTGCGTAGCCAAAACCCCAAGATTTACTTCACTGCATTTGGTGGGGTGTTCTTAGCCATGTCGGCGAGCGTGCTGTTGATGGTCGGTGCATTGTACAAATCCGGCTTGGAGCACAAGGCGGATTCCATGGCGAACATTGTTACTCAACGTTTGGCCCCAGTACTGAATGCAGGGATCAGCTATCGTCAAGTGAGTGGCATCGATGAGATGCTAGACAGTTTTCGTCAGTCAAACCCAGAAGTCTCTTCCATTTCTGTTGCTCAGGGATCTGAGTTGATCGCCAAAAGTAAAGCGCAGAACAGTATGTCAGTCGATGAGATGGCCGAATTTCTGGTCAGCGATGCGAAAGGGAACGAGGTGACGGTCGCTTTTTTCCCTAAAGTACTGTTTGCGCAGTTGGTTCGTACACTAAAGAACTTTGCCATTCTATTTGCTGGCTGTGCGTTCATTTGCTTTGCTTTTATTCGCTTGCTGAGCCACTCAGAGCAACAGCCAAAAAACGATATCGTACTGGCACAGGTTAAGCCGTTGCTTTTGGTTACGGTGCTGATGGAATCGTTAATGGCGCCGGTTTTACCTCAGTACTTAACGCAAATCGCGGTAGAGAATGGCGCGGGTGAAAGTTGGTCGTCTTACTTCTTTACACTTTACTTTGTCGGCTTTGCTGCAACGCTATTGCCTGTTTCGCGTCTAGTTGAAGTGTTTGATATTCGCAAAGTACTTGGCGTGGGTATTCTGTTATCTGCGGCTGGCTGTCTGTTGCTAGCGTACGAGTCCCAGTTAGCGATGGTGCTTATTGCTCGATTCACCTCTGGCGTTGGGCAAGCGACGATCTTTATTGCCGTTCAAGGTTATATTCTGCGTTGCAGTAATCAATCTAACAAGACACAAGCCGCAGGCATCATTGTATTTTGCTTCAATGCTGGATTCATCTCTGGTGCGGCAATCGGTGCCCTGTTGGCTGATACGGTAGGCGTGCAAGGTATTTTCATGTTGTCGGCTTTAGTTGGTGGCCTGATGTATTTGTTCGCGTTGTCGCTGCCGTCTATGATTCCTCAGGGGAATGCTCAAGGTTCACTCAAAGAGAACCTGACGATGATGTTAAAAGATTCCGCTGTTTTGATGCGTGTACCGTCATTCATACGCACCATGTTGCTTGTTGGTATCCCAACCAAAATGATGCTAACTGGTGTTGTATTCTTTGCTGTGCCAATCCTTCTTTCTGATGTAGGCGTTGAGCGCGAGAGTATCGGTCAGGTGCTGATGGCTTATGCATTCTCTGTGCTTTTCATTAGTGGCAAGGTCTCGCCAATGATTGACCGTATTGGCTCTGCAAAATGGGCGCTTTGCTTAGGAAGCATCGTTGGTGCTGTTGCTTTGGCCATTCTTTCTGCTGCCTTCTTACTTGAAGACATAACCTATCTTGTCCTCGTCGCAA
Source organism: Vibrio sp. OPT41 (assembly GCF_015163595.1). Taxonomy (NCBI): domain Bacteria; kingdom Pseudomonadati; phylum Pseudomonadota; class Gammaproteobacteria; order Vibrionales; family Vibrionaceae; genus Vibrio; species Vibrio sp. OPT41. The sequence continues at coordinate 92,662 of NZ_JADDYH010000012.1, forward strand.
CGTTCGCAATGCTAGTAATGGGCGTTTCACACGGCTTTATTAATGCCCCTGTTGTGACTCACGTGGTAACCACGACTCAAAGTACGAATGCCAACTCAGTTGCTTCTACTTATCGCTTTTTGGAAAGGCTAGGTCATGTGTTGGGTTCGGTTGTTGTCGGTGCTTTGCTTACTCACCTCGGAACGGACTACGCATTCTTCGCGCTTTCAGCATTCTTTACCTTAGCTGGTTTGTTGATGTGGTTGTTTGACCGTGGTGCACAAGAGGAGGCGAAAGCATGATTCGATTGATTTTACTTTTGGTTCTGGCTGTATTTTCATCGGTGAGTTTGGCTGATTGGCCTGAGTGGTTGGGCGAACACTTACAAGCTGAGAAGGCGGTACAGTGGGAAATCAATGCTAATGACAGCGATGTGTTGTTCGCCCCGCGTGGTGAACATCCGATGGTTTGGGTTTTAGTTTCTAGAAAAGCGGACTCGTATGATGTTGCGTTGTCGACCATCTTAAAAGTGTTTCGCAGAGAAATGCCTAACGTTTCATTTCGCGCTTTCCTTTTACCTAAAAGCCAAGAGGAACTGGTCGCTTGGACGAAAGCTGCCGATATAAAGGCGAATATGATCTACACGGTTGGATCTCATGCGACCGTCTCACTACATAAGGTTTACGCTGGAGGTAAGCTGCCGGTTGTATCGGTAAACGCAAAAGATCCGGTGTTACTGGGCCTGACGGATAACTATCACTCAAGCGGCAACAACTTTGCTTACACCTCCTTGAATTTGCCCGCTGATATTACGCTGAGCTTTTTACGTCGCTTTAAACCAAGTCTGATTCAAATTGGTGTGCTGTACGCCAAGTCGAACACCAGTGCTTATCTCACACAGTTTTTGCCACTTCAAAAAGAGGCTGAGAAGCAAGGATTGACAGTCTTTCCTATCGAAGTTGACGAGAATAATCCTGAGCTTGCTCTTCAACACGTGATGCAAACCACCGTTGAATCGATGAAGGTTAACGATGGCAATTTACGTCAATCCTTGCTTTGGCTAACTGGTAGCTCAAGTCTTCTTAACCGACTTGATGAGGTCAACCTGTATTCAGAGCAGCTTCCTCTGTTAACCGCAGTGCCTGATGCTGTTAATGGCACGCAACAAAGTGCGCTGATGTCTGTTGGCGTAGGGTTTGAGAACAATGCCCACCAAGCGGCACTTTACGGCATTGAAGTACTTAAAAAGGGCGCCGCTCCTGCCTCTCTGCCTGTGGGAGTGCTGTCGCCACCAGACATCTCGATTAGCTTTAAACAAGCAGGCCGTGTTGATACGCAGCTTCCGTTTGTATTGATTGAAATGGCCAGCGATATCTATTCGCAAGATGGCAAGCTAGTGCGTTCTGCTGGTATGAGCATGGAGAGCCATTAACCATGATACGTGTCGTTTTCATTGCCGTTATGTTGACCGTGCTGAGCCAATCTGCTTTGGCCTATCAGCGCCCTGAGCGATTACTACTTGCAACCCAAGAATGGTTTCCTTATCAGTACCAAGAAAACGGGGAAATGAAAGGGCCGGGGATAGAACGAGTGAAGTGTGTCATGAGAGTGATGGACCAGCCGTATCAGCTCACGATGACTAAGTGGGATAGAGCCCAGCTCATGACGGAGGTTGGATCACAACATGGTTTCTTCCTTGCGTCTCGTAACAGCAAGCGTGATGAGTATGCCGATTATTCTGTGCCACTTGATCAACAGAATTGGAGTTGGTTCTCGCTCTCTGATTCAACAGAGTTAGACAACGCAATGTTCAAATCTCAGGTCGAAGTCGCGGCACTATTTGGCTCAAATAAATGGTTTTGGCTACAGAAAAACGGTTACCGCGTGAGTAAAAAGCCAAGGACGCCAAAAGCCCTAATTGAGTTAATGCTGAACGGGGAAGTCGGAGCGGTATTGGGCAATGACGCTGTCATTGACGAGACGATAAAAAAAATGGGTATCAGTTATCGAGCGATTTCTCGAACACGGGTCAAATCGAATCCATTGTGGGTGTATTTCTCCAAAGCATTTACTAAGAAATACCCCAACTTTCTTAATGAGTTTAACGAGGCGGTTTCTCAGTGTCGTTAACTCTAAATATTGAATTTATTGAAGGTCAGTCAAATGCCTCTATCGATTAGAATTATTAGCTCTCCAGATGGTGAAAGCATCGCCCAATGGAATCAAGCATTTCCAGAAGATGGTGGAGATATCGGGCGTGCGTTTGGCGCGACGCTACAACTTAATGACGCAAGTCGTGAGATTTCAAGTACCCATGCGATGATTCGTAAGACCTCGCGTGGATACCAAATCATGGACAACAGCACTAATGGCCTTTACATCAACGGCTCCGATGCGCCTTTGGGCAATGGTAACCAATCGACATTAAGTGATGGTGATGTTCTTGATATTGGCCGCTACCGATTGCTGGTTTCTTGTTTCTTCCCTGAATCAGCGAAAGCGCAAACCCAGCCGCATCACTCTGATAACTCTCGACTAGGTGATGATCCGTTTAGTACTGAATCAACACCTTTTATTCAAAGTATTCCTGAAGTAGATGAAGCGCCAGAGTTCACCATCTCGACGACAGATGTGGTGGGGGATGACCCATTTGCGAATGATGCCTCAGCTAAGCAAGAGCAAGCGACTCACTTTAATCTTGATTTTCAGACGGATGAGGATGACCCGCTGAAAGACAGCGATTTTCGTGCGTCATTTCCAAACCATGAAGTGATGGCATCTCCCTCTTTCGCTCAAGAAGAGTCACCACTTAACCAATCTCAGTTTGCGATCACTGAGTTTAAGAAGCATGAGCAGCGCATACAGGAATGCACGGACAAAGCATTAGAAATGGCATTGGCAAGGTTGTTGTCTGACATTTCTCCGAATGCGATGGAGTCGATGTTTGATGATTTGTCGGGCAACGGCTTTTGGTCTCGTAAACCAAAGTACTGGGATATGTACAAACGCTATTTCAACCGACAAGTGGAGAATCGCGATTGGCAAATTAAGTTTCAAGCGTACTTCAGAGATGCAATGCGTATGCAAAAAAACTTCGAAGGGGATCAGTAATGATACGTCGTTTATGCCTAATGTGTATCGCCCTTATGATGTCAGGGTGCAGTTTATGGAGCGATGAGCTGGTTGAGCCAAAACTGGTCGTTGATATTAAAGCTGCGACCAATATTAACCCTAATGTTGAAGGTAAGCCTTCTCCGGTAGAGCTCCGAATCTATCAATTGACAAATAATAATGCGTTTGAACTCTCTGATTTTATTCAAATTTATAATGATGACCAAGGCGTGTTGAAGGCCGAGTTGGCCGTTTCTCGGCAGTTACCAAGCATTTTGCCGGGTGAAACTCGTCAGGAAATTATCCCACTTGGTAGTGGCGTTAAGTACATCGGTGTGATTGCGGGTTTTGCTGATTACAGAGAGGCGAAGAACAAGGTGATTTATAAGCCGCTAATTGTGAATTCAGCGGTTATCAGTATTGAAATTGATGGCATTAATCTGTCTGTGTCAGGGGAAGAAGAATAATAATGGATAATAATAAAGTCGTGTGGAGTGAGGGGATGTTCCTTTCCCCTCAGCACTTTCAACAGCAAGAGCGCTATGTTGAACATTTTACTCGCGAGTTCGCCGGACAAATTAGCCCTAATGTTTATGGATTGACCTCGCTAGAGCTTGACCGCTCGATGTTGAACATTGGTAAGGTTTCGGTGCGTCGTGCTAAAGGTATTTTCCCTGATGGAACGCCATTTGAAATTGAGCAAGCACTCGTGCTCGATGTGCCGAAAAATACCAGTCATAAGAAAGTGTATCTGGCCCTTCCGGTTTCAAGACCGGGCACTATTGATGTTGGAGAAGATGCGCGTCTTAGACACTCTTCACAAGAACACCCCGTTTACGATACCAGCCGAGAGCACAGTGACCCAGTTCAGTTAGAGCTAGCAACATTGAACATTCAGCTGCGTTTAGAAGGTGACGAGCTAAAAGATTTTGTGTTGATATCCGTTGCTGAAATCAGTGAACACAAATCTGAAGGTGTTGTTGTGTTGAACCAAGCATTCGTTCCCCAATGCTTGCAGTTTGCCGTATCTAGCTACCTAACCGATAACGTTGCTGATCTATTTGCACAAGTACAATACCGTTCCCGAGCGATTCATACTCGTTTACAAGCGGAGTCCAGCAGTAAAAGCTATCAGTCGTTGATGCGTGACTACTTGTGGCTGCAAGTACTGGGTGCTTGGATGCCAAAGCTTGAACAATGGAGCCTAGATGGCTCGTTGCTGACACGTCACCTCTATTTAGAGTGCGTTTCGATGGCGGGGCAGATGCAGGGTTTAGAAGGGAAGATGCCAAAGTCTTTCCCTGCATGGAACCAAGATGCGTTATACAGCATTTTCTCGACCGTGTTTTCTGAGTTATTGGTGTTACTGCGTGAGGTTCAGATAGACAACGTATCAACATTGAACTGGGACAAACAGCTGTTCGTGAGCCGTCGCTTGCTACGCACACTGGTCGATGATCGCAGCCTATACAATCAAGGGCGCTTTGTGTTGGCCGTTTCCTCGTCTATCGGTGCTACTCGACTTAGTGAAGAGTTTCCTCGTGCTGCGAAGCTAGCAGGGAACAGTGATATTGCCGGTTTAGTACGTAATGCACTTTCAGGTGTTACTTTGCGCCATCTTCCTTATGCACCTTCTGAGCTGAAGTCTTTGAATGACGCCGCTTACTTCGAAATCGATACTAAGTCTGAATTGTGGCAAGCGCTGATCAAACGTGATGAGGCGATCGCTCTTCATATTGATGAAAGAATTGATGATATCCACGTTGATTTTCATGTGATCAGGTAGGTAACGGATGGGCGGATTATTTAACGAAGAACCGACGGTTCAAATTCGACGAGTGACATCGACCGAATCACCTCAAAAGCAGCATCAGTTGCCACCCAAAGCGGACACTTCGGGTACTGAGCGATTGATTGAGAATCTTGCCATTTATGGTAGTCCTTTAATGAATGCGGCAACGGAGCTGTTGGGTATTTTAGTGACGATTAAGCGTCAAGGTGCGCCGAGAGACATCAACCGTTTTCGTCAAAAACTTTTGTACGCCATTGATGCGTTTCGTTTGCGTGGTTTGCACTTGGATTACCACCCAAGCGTGATTGAAAAAAGCTGCTTTGTGTTGTGCGCGGCATTTGATGAAGCTGTGCTGTACACCGCTTGGGGAGAGCGTGCCCGTTGGGAAAATCATTCGTTGTTGAGCAAGGTGTTTTCACAGCGCGATGGCGGAGAGGCCTTTTTTGTGTTGCTAGATAAGGCCAGCCAGCAGCCGAATAAACTTGTTGATTTTATTGAGCTTCAGTACGTGCTTTTAGCTTTGGGTTTCAAAGGGCGCTTTCGCCATGAAGACGAGAGCCAATTGCATGATATTACCGCTCGTGCGTACGGCCTCATTCGCCACTATCGCAGTGAAAGTCCTTTTCCGGTACCGAAAACACCAACGTTAATCGAAGGTAAACGCCCGTGGCTAATGATCAGTATGGGCAAAACGTTAGGCTTGGCTTGTTTGGTTCTGGCATCCGGGTATGGCTTTACTGAATATTGGTACAACAGCCGCGTGCAGCCGTTGTTGGCACAGTTTAGCGCGATCGATATGTCAGACGTCAACCTGAAGAAAAACAGCAGTGACTTAGTGTACTTAAGTTCCGATGCGGACTTGGGGCGACAGAGTGAAAGCCTAGAGGAAGAAACGGGAATGAAAGGAAAAGTGGTCACTCAGCAATGGGAGATCATTCTCGCGGTATTTTCTCGGGCGAGCGACGCACTTCGTTTATCGACAGAACTCAAACAAGCAGGCTATGAATCTTTTACTCGTGAAACGGAACATGGTGTTGAGCTTTATCTTCACGCAGGTGACGACTTAAACACCATTCGTAAGTTGAAAAATGAACTCAATGTTCGCTTTGGTTTGAACGCCACGATTAAAAGAGCGCTGAAATAAGATGTTTAAAAAGATATTTTCTATTTTCTTGGTGATTACTGCCATTTTAGGGACGCTCGCATTTTGGATAACGGCATCAGAAGAGCAACCAGTCTGGATAAAGTGGGGAATGCTCGCTGTCACCGTCGTTATTGTCTTCTTTACATGTGTTTGGTGGTGGAAACAGCGCAAGCTTAATCAAACAGAGAAAGAAGAGCATGATCAACACGTACTGCTTAAACAAGACACACGCGTGATCCAGCAGCTGTTTCGTATCGCAACGAAAAAGATACAAGGACAAGCTCGTAACAAGCTAGAAAGTCTTTACAGTCTGCCTTGGTACTTAGTTCTAGGTGGTGAAAAAGACGCGAAAAGTGCCATATTGCTACAGAATGGTTTTGAGCCAGTTAACGAGCGCTACTTGGATGAAAGTGATACGGAACAGTACCTACGCTTTTGGAGCAACGATAACGCAGTCGTTGTGGAAGTCGGCCATCGTATATTTGATAACGACGGTATTGACGAGTCGCTTTGGCAAGTACTGGCGAAGCAACTACTTAAATACCGTCCGAGGCAAGGGTTGAACGGCATTGTGACGGTTATTGGGTGTGATCGCCTAATGACAGGAGACAAAAAAGAACGCACTAGGCTCTCAGGCATCTATCAGGAGGCTGTGTTGTCGATGGGCGCAGAGCTTAGCTTAAACTTGCCTGTTTACGCCGCTTTCTCTAAAGCTGACTCGATTGCAGACTTCATTGGTTTCTTTGAGAGCTTCACTACATGTGACTCAGAAAATCCTTTTGGTATTACCTTTGAGTGCGATGTTTCGCGCCGTTATGACAAACAGCAGTTTGAGGCAGAAAGCCATGCGTTGATTCAATCCATTGCGGGGCAGCAGTTTGAGTTACTGAGAAACGTCGGCAGTGACAAGTCGGGCTCTATAATCGCTTGGCCTTATCAGCTAAGAATTTTCCTAGAGCGCGTCAACGAGTTTTTGAGCGACATTGGTCGCGAGAACCGTGTCCGAGAAGCCGTATGGATCCGCGGTGCTTATTTAATGTCATCCGGGCAAAAAGGCATTGAGCATGATCTACTAACGCAGGTTGTGGCCGAACGTGCTGAGTTCAACACCAATAACCAAGTTGAACAGCAGCCAAATCGTCGTGGTTTCTTTACGCAACGTTTGTTCAATAAGGTCATCTTGCCGGAGAAGAATATCGTCGGTGTCAATGAATGGCGTCATGCGGGTTATCTTGTATTTCGAACCGCTGTTTTAGTATCCGTAGTTGGGCTGATTTCTGTTGCAGGTCTGAAGTTACAGGAAAACTGGAATGTTGATGAAGATTGGCGCACAACGGCTCTATCTCAAATTCGTTTTTATCAAAACGATGTTCAAAAGCTGAGCAATGACAATTCTATGTCGGAGGTTGTAGCGGTATTAAGAGAACTCGGCGATGTGGTTGCTGATGGCGTTCAACCTAAACCGTGGCATGAGAAAGTCAGTATTAAGCAAACGGATACGGCCGAGAGTGTTTACTCTGCTTATGAAAAACAGTTGCACCAGATAATGCTGCCAAAGCTCGAAGAGCTGATCAGCAGCGAGCTGTATGTTTATGTGAACCTTGGTAATCCAAGCCGAATCTTTGAGATTTTGCGTTACTACCAGATGTTGTTTGACCGAGAGCAACTGAATTTTGCGGAACTACAAACTTACTTGCTTGATAACTTGAAAGACCAAGGTGAGCTTTCTCCGGACGAACTTTACTCTTTTTCTCTTTTAATCGAAGACTTGTTTAAAAGTCATTACGACAAGCAGCTACAACCGAACCTAGACCTGATAGCTGTTGCAACGAACAACCTTGAAGGCTTGTCACCAGAGCGACTGATTTATGCGCGTATTAAAGAGATGCCAGAGTACCGTACTCAAGTGGATCTCCGAAGCCAGCTCGGTGAGAAGTTCAATAGCTTGTTTGAGTTTACTAATGATTTCCATGGCTATCTGATCCCAGAAATCTTTACTAAGCAGGGCTATAGCCAAATTGATTTGACGGCAAAGTCGCCTCTGCTTAGAAGCTTGATGAGCGAGTTTAAAGCGATTCAAGGTGATATGTCTGGCGCATCAGTCATTGAGCTTAGAGAACTGAGCAAACAGGTTCAACGTCTGTATTTTGCCGATTACATCTACTACTGGAAAGACTTGGTCAACAACATTCAAATCAAGCAGTTTGGCGATGCTTCAGGACTCAGCTATGCACTAAGGAACACACGTTCTCCGGCTACGAGTCCACTACTTGATGTATTGGATGCAGTTGTGGTGAACACAACATTGGCTGTCGCAGATCAACCAGATACGAAAGGACAAAAGCGTGCAGCCGGTCAACTAGGATTGAAGAAAGCGAAAAAGGTGTTGAACAAAGCCGACAAGGTGAACCGAGCAGTTGGCGATAACCTGTTGAGGCTGCAACCTTCATTCGTCGTAAATGAAGCATTTTTGCCTTTCTCTCGGTTTGTGAATGGGAATGGTAAAGACAAGGATACACCACTGGAGCAGTTGATCGTTCAAGTTGATGAAGTTAACTCGTTTTTCGATGCCGCATTGTCTAGTTCAAACCCCGGAAAATCATTCCATGCTTATGCCATCGCCCATGCGCAAGGTAGTAGCGACCCTATCGTGAACTTCCGTCAAGCTGGCAGCAAGGCTCCAAACATCGTCGCGTCCTGGGCGAAGAGTCTCAGTGAACAAGTTTGGAAGCAAGTGGTGAATGGCAGCGTAGTGTATCTAAATACACAGTGGGATGAGCAAGTTTACCAGTTTTATGTGTCTGCCATTGAAGGGCGATTCCCATTTGATCAACATGGCCGTGGAGAAGTGAGCTTAGATGACTTTTCTCAATTCTTTAAACCAAGTGGCCGTGTGGCTCGCTACATAGAAGAAACCTTGAAGCCGTTTGTTTACTGGGATAACGGCAGGCTCAAGCTAAACGAAGTTGACGGCCTAGCGCTACCAATAAACTCAAACACTCGTAAGCAACTTGAATTAGTTCAAAAACTGAGTGGCATTTTCTTCGGTTCTTCAGGAGATGATCTTGGGTTAAGGCTTGAAGTAAAAGCGAGCTCAATGAGTACTGACGTGACGGAATTCCGCCTACGAGAGGCTGAAACGATTTACGACTACAAACATGGTCCAAGAGTGTGGCGCGAGATAACTTGGCCAACCGCAGGAGTGGATGGCTATTTGAGTGCAGAATTCTACAGCGGTCAGAATCGAGTCGCACAACAATCATTTACCGGTCAGTGGGCGTTGTTGCGCGCTATTTTTGCGAATAAGAGCAGTGCGACATCGAGCCGCTTGATTCGTAAGCTCAACTACAAAATTAACCAAAACAACATCGTATTGGATTACACGTTGCGTGATTCCAAACAACCATTGGATAAATCTTTATTTGTTCAATTCTCGTTGCCTAAGCAGCTTTAAGGTTGTCGATGTTGAAAGCAGTGATTGAACCGCAGGAACGAGTGTGTTGCCAAGTTTTGGCTACTCATTCCCGTGTGCACGAAATCAGTAACGACTTGACCTACTACACTAAGCATTTTGATTCGGCAGAGAGCCTGCAAAGAGAATGGGTTGCTTTGCAAGAGTGTCAGGGTGCTCAAATACAAAAAGTAGTGGATGTCGACTGGAGCAAATTGCAGCTAACGCTGGAGTTTGATCAAAGTGCGATACCGCTGATTGAGTTTGAGCCTAAGGATCTAGCGTTATTTGCTTCGCTTTTGCCTAGTGTGGTTCAGGCGATCAAACACTGTCATAGCAAGGGGTGGGTACATGGCGATATCAAGCCATCTAACCTGCTTTATGTACCTCAATTACAACATATTCGATTGATCGATTTCGGTGCCAGTTGTCGGACTGGATCTTCTCGGGAAGCACTCTCCGATTGGCAAGCAACGCCTATGTTTGCTTCGCCAAATCAAAAGAGTGGGGAAGGTCTGGTAGAAACGGGGGACGACTGGTTTTCACTGATTCAAATCATCGATCAGGTCATGTCATATGCGCATGACTACTCAATAAACTCAACGCTTATCCAGTGGCGAAAAGCCCTGAGCCTTGAGATTTAGATAGAAGGAAAGCTAATGAATAAAAAACAGCTTGCTGCAGCCAATCTCGACTTCGATGTGTCATCAATCAAAGGGACGGATGGAAAATTAATCCCTAACTTAGGATGCGCGATAGAAATTGAGCAATGGTTGAAAAAACTGTCTCTCGCATGCGGGAGAAGGCACTCTAACAGAGCCTTACCTTATTTAGAAAAAGCGATAGATGTTATCTATTCTGAGGTTGAGGCGGAATTGTATCGCCAGTCAGGAAACAATAGTAGCGCCTACGAAGCTAGCGCAGTTACTAAGCATCCTGTATGGCAGTTTTTTGTAGAACGAGTGACGAAAAAGTTTGGTAGTGTCGTTAAGGTGATTCAACCACACCGTTCACCAACGGAATCTGTCCGTTCGAAATTGATTAACCGTACTTTCTTCCAAATGCTGCATAACAAGCATGAAATTTTGAAGCGTTCTCATAGCAGTATCTTAGCATCCGGTGAGCTTGGCCAAGCCAAGGTAGAAATTCTTGATGCACAAGTTAATGCTTTACGAGATGCCTACTTTAATCATGCCAAATGTAATGCTGAACTTTGGCCTGCTATCAATGATCTGTTCCAAAAAGGAAATACCCGCTCTGCTGAGGGCAAAGTAAACCTTGAGGACGGTTCACTGACATTTGAAGCCTCACAAGCACTGTTTGCCGAAGCAAAAGTCGAGTTTGAAAAAACTTGGGACTTCGGAAAAATGAAAAACCAAATCAAAGCATCCGCTGAAATTGGTGCCCGTGAGAGCAGCAAGTTTAGTGCGAGCGCTAAAATCAATAAAGGCGCATTGGGTGGCATTGGGCATAGCCGAGAGCTTTTTAGTGGAAACAAAGAGAAAAGTACTAAATCTGAATTTGAGGTTAATAAGAAAACAGGAAATGCTACTGTTAGTATTGATGATTCGGTAGTAACAACTCAAATTATACCGGGTATCGATTTAGAAATTGATGCGATGCTCGCTGCCGAAATGGGAATGAAGTTAACAGTCTCTCATGAACTTTCTGTGGCTGATTTTATGTCACTAAAGAACGAGGGGGAGCTGTTTGTCGGTGCGACAGCAAAAGTTCAATTCACCGGTGCAATAAACAGTGCCAACGTGGGTACTGAAAATGAAGTTATCAAAACAAAGCTTGGTGCAAGTGCCTTTGTTGGTGCTAAGGCTAGTGGAACAAGTACCTTTACCCTGAAAGCTCGTGGTATGGATATGTTGTCTGGTAGTGTGACTGGTTCTGCATCAGTTGGCTTGGGCGCATCTGCTGCTTTGGAAGCCATTGTTAAAGGTTCTGGAGACTTCACATTTAAAGCGGGTGCAAGTGCAACAGTTGGGGCAGGTACTGGCCTAGAGTTTGGAACTATGGTTAACCCGATGCTACTTAAGGTACTCCTGTGGGATTCGTTTGGTAAGCACCTCCGTTCGAAGCAGACTAAACGCAGAACGGGCATTAAATACAACAGAAACGTTAACCAGGTGGCAGTGAGCCGTTGTGAAGAGAGCATCATGTCTTCGTTGAACATGATAGAAGCGGACTACCGAGTCTTAGCAGAAGAGATCTGGCGTATTCCAACCTTCACAAACATGTCTACTAAGGATGAAGTGACCACGATGCATGATCGTATCGCTAGTCCTGATAGAAATGTTATGGATAAGTATCTAGAAACGCTTGGTGTAAATGATGCTATCAATATGAGCCCTGAGGACATTACTCAAGCCGCTGTTGATATTGATAATCAAGCGCGCTTCAATCAATCGCAAAACATGCTTATGAAGCAGGCGAAGAAAGCAGCTTCGAAGAGGGGAACTAAGTCACTCTCTGGCGGGCTGGCTTTAGCAGGAATGAATGTTATGAATCCAACAATGGGGTTATTGGCGGTCAAACCTTAATCAATAAAAATGGCGAGACATCTCGCCATTTTTTGATGTTTCTATGAAGAATAGTTAAATTTTATGTTGATACTTCTTTCGGTTTCTCAACGAGATACTGGGTAACTCTTTACATAGTAAATTTGGGCTCATGCTATTGAGGTGTCAAGATAGAACTCATGCCATTATGGGTGAAACCAAAAAATGCATGGTCAAAAGGTTAATATCGTAAGCACGCATTCTGTTTGGGTGATAAGTGTAATGGCAATATATTTTTTTTGTAACTTTATGAAATTGTTGTGTTTTGTAAGCCAGTGAAGCGCTGGAGATCTGTTGTAAGAAATAATTACAAGATCACGTAGAAGTCCTGAAATATCTGTTTCGATAATTGATCGCTACTGCTTCCAAGCATATCTGGATAGGTGAGATAATTACCTCCCGATAAAATTAACATGAAGGAACTTTCTAAGGTGTTTGAGTCTTCGAAGCAAACGAAGAGCTAGATATGGTTAAAAAAGCCACCACCTACTTCGCTAAAAATCTAAAGTAGATTAAGGAAACCTAGCTCATTTTGACTCATCATTTAAAAAATACGTAGGTTTTAAATGAATCTATTGAAGATGGAGAATTCAATAGATAGAATTATCACTAATGACTATGTAACCATAGGCAGTAACTGGAAGCAAATTAGCGGCAAGAGCAATAATATGTGGATATTTGATTATCGAGCAGATAAGCAGTTACACAACCTACAGACAAATGAATGCAGAAAACTTGACAACATAGAGAGTAACCTACTTAAGTTATTGCTTTCCAATCAAGGAAAAACGGTGACAAAGGTGGAAATATTTGCGTATGTATGGCCCCAAAAAGTCGTGTCTGAGTCTAGCATTACACAAGCAATAGCTAAATTAAGGCAGTCTTTAAGTGACGACGCTAACGAACAAAATGTTATTAGAACAATACCCAAACTAGGCTATTGTCTTATGCCAAATACTGTTAAGTTGCTAGCAGAGGAAAAAACAGAAGCAGATACTGAGATAAAAAAACACTCAGTAAGTTGGGTATTCATAACTGCATTCACATTCTTGTTGTTTATCAATATTTTATTATTCCATTTCTTATTTGTCGCTCCTGATAGTACTAAACCCATGAGTTTCTATTCATTTAAGGTAGGAAGTAACAACTTTTACGTTGAAAAGAACGATAGAGTAAGTAGTCAGTTGGCAGAGACTATTATTCATAAAAAGGATCTCACTAATGTCAACTTCTATATAACTTCTAATCAAAGTCGACTTTACATTGCATGTTACAAGTTGATGCCAAAGAATGGTCAACAAAGAAGCTATAATTTTTCAGTTGATATAAATCGCGCACTAAAGGATGTTGGTGATGAAGTGTTGGAAACATGTCAATAAAGTGATAGGAATCTTGAGTCTACTACTCATTATTATTTTTTTGATACAAATCTACTTTGCCACATCTTACATACCTAGTTTTGTTAATAAGACGGACACAGTTATTAACAAAGTTATTCTTACTTATGGTGAAGATAAACAAGATTATCGGTATAGAGAGATAAGCTATACACTGGTTCCTTTTTTTCTTAACAGGTATGAACTACTTGCAAATATTCAATTTGATAGTGGTGAGGCTGTAAAAACGCAATTTTTAATGACATTTTGGCCTTTTAGTGAATATTCGATAAAATTTATTAATAAGCTTGTCGATGATGAACAGGTAAAGTTTTTTGATAGGCCTGAACAGCATGTTCTATTTGATGGGGGGGAAGAAGAATTTCAAGTACTACCAAGCGATGCTAGACAATACTGCTATGTTCAATTGTCTAACCAAGCAATTCAGTGTGTAGACATAAATAGTATAAATAAATAATAACGTAGTGTGTTGCCGATATTGCTCAGGAGAGATTTACACTCAGCAACCTCGTAATGATAATACCATAGCTGGCAAACATCGTGTGGAAATATTAAAGGATCAATCATGTGGGTATTTGACCCAACAGCTCGGAGACAACTTTCACATCCAAGCCAAGAAAAGAGTAAGAAGCTCAAGTCTACTGAAAGCAAAATTTTAGAGCTTTTGCTCCTTAACCAAGGAAATGTGGTTACTAAAGAATGTATTTTACAAGAGGTATGGGGAGAGCGGATTGTCTCTGCATCTAGTATTACCCAGTCTATCGCACAAATACGTTTAGCTCTTGGTGACAATGGTAAAGAGCAGCACTATATCAAAACCGTCCCAAAACAAGGTTACATGCTTGTAGTTGATAGGATTACATTTTTACAGCATAACTTAAGTGCGGGAGAGGGAGAAAGCAACGTTACCATAGCTTTCAGTGAAAATAGCAAAAAAAACAAACAGCACCCCAAGAGATCCTCGTTCAAAGCAGTAAACCTACTATCACTAAATGTGCTTACCCAGTGCGTACTTACCGCTTGCCTATCCATAGGCATTTTCTTAATTTCGTATTGGCTTATCACTTTCTACTTTCACTCTCAAAGTATCACTACAAAACAATGGGTAAGTTCCGAGGTTGCAGGTATTAGCTATTATTACGAATCTAGTCCAAGTGGTACTAAGCTATTTGAATCCATTTCAGGCGCCTATCAAAGCAATATAAGCAAAATTTTCCTTTCTAAAAACCCTGAACAGATATATATATCTTGTATCTATAAAACAGAAAATTTTAGTGAAATTCGTTCGGCTAACTTGAGTTTTTCTCACCGATACACAACTCAAAACATCAAAGAGGCTATTCGTGAACAGTGCCATTAAGTTAAACACCTTATTAGCAGTATTGCTTGCTAGCTTAATACTATTACTTGTGTATCTGAACAACATTTTTCATCCTTTTTTTCTAGAAGGAAAAAACAACACTTTGCTGTTCGGTCATGGTGTCACCTACAGTGAGTCGGGAGTCGAGAAGTATCGAGAATTTCATACTCTTGATCACAAATGGACTGGTATGCATCAGCTTCATACGACGTATGGGGCTGAAGGTGCTTCCATAAGTTTGAACGTTTCGTCTTCCTTATATTTTTGGACCTCTAGTTTATTCTCAACCAGTAATACAGTATATAGTGAAGGCTATAAAGCTAGTGTTGAACCGGATGCTACGCAAGCGCACCTTCTTCTGGATACATCCGAGGAATATTTCCAGACCGTCTATCAAGATAGTGATATCTTTTGTTATTCAAGTTTACTCACAGGCAGCATGCAATGCGTTACGGCCGATTGATGATAAAGTAATTACTCTAAATTCATCAATATATTTGGTTATTATGTGGGCGTGTGAGTGAAAAATTAAATAAAATCATACTCTTAATCTGTGTTTCTTTTTCTGTGTTAATTTCAACATAAAAAGTAATTATCATATAAGTTCACTGGTTCAGAGCCTGAAGTTGAGACATAGTAAAGAAAATTATTGTTATACAAGGAAATACGTACAATGCATTTTACGTGTACGGCTCCTAAACCACTTCAAATTACGGCCCTACTTTTCGATGGAATGTCAACAACATCTATTTCTGGTCCAATTGAGATGTTAACTGTTGCAAGTACATTAGCGGGAATTCCAGAACCTAAAATAAACTTAGTCTCAACATCAGGTAAGAACGTTAAAGCACTAGGTGGCATTGGATTGTCACCAAACCTAGACTGGAGTGAAATCTCTGACACTGACATACTTTTAATTGGCTCTTGTGGTGAACCTGAGAAGCTACCACTCTTGATTAGTGATGAAATGGTTAGTTGGCTTAAGAAGTTAATTAAAGATACTTCGTATGTTGTTTCAATTTGTACAGGGGCTTTTCTCCTTGCTCATTTGAACGTACTTAACCGCAAAACTGCTACTACGCATTGGGTTCACAGCCATTTATTCCGCGATCTGTATCCCAAGGTAAAATTGCAGCCGCATATCAAAATTACTCGCGAAGATAACTTGATCTGCACTTCCAGCGTTGGTGAGTACTATCAAGCAATAATGCTCGTTATTGGTGGGCTTTTTGGTTCAAACCACAAAGAAAAATGTGATCATTTTTTAAAAGGGGAGGTGACAGAGGAGCAGCAAGTGTCTCATTCCGATTTTGTAGAGTTTAGGCAGCACAATGATCAACTGATTCATGCCCTACAAGACTGGATGCACGAACAAGACTCGACTCAACTGAATGTTGTCAAATGTGCAAGCCACTGTTTTTTAAGTGAGCGGCAAATGAAACGTCGCTTTAAAATGGCAACAGGAGAAACTCCTATAAACTACATACAGAGGATTCGGATTGCTTTAGCACGAGAGAAATTGAATAGAACCGAATACTCTATAGAGCGGATTTGCAACGAAATTGGATACAATGATACCAACCACTTTCGCGTACTTTTTAAAAAGTATCAAAATATGACGCCAACTGAGTATCGTAAGAGCATACAATATTACAGTAATAGTAATTCTAATATATAAGCCAACAGACGTTAGGTGTACTAGTTATTTAAAATGAGTTAGTTAAAAGTTCTGATTTTGCTAACTCTGTTAAAATTGCTGTACCATTTTTTATAACATACTCTAATGAAGCGCCATTTTCTAAAAGTAATTTCCCGCCAACTTCGACACTAACTAGTACTCCATTAGATTCAAAGTCCATGAACGAACTGTTTACTGCCACAACTCGGTACTCTACAAACTCCGTTGCTACTGCAATTGGAATTTGCATGTGATATTTTTTAACTATTGGTAGCATTATGTTGAGCATATCTTCGGTGAATGAAATCATGTGCATTCCTCTTTAATTTAAACATTTTTGGCTAGTGGATAATAATGCCGATGAAGTTGTAATAAACACTCTTCAAATAGCTTTAGTGACCGATATTTATCGTCTTCATTCAATGTCTCATTCTTCAATATTGAATAGGTCATACCGCCATCAATCATTAAGTTGTCAACTAGGTCGAAATCTTCAATAACCATGTTATTCTTATCTTTATATTCACCATCGGAGAAGCTTACTTTGTTTATCTCATCAATGTTTCTTTGTAGAAATTTACGTTCGTCATGAGTGTAGCCAAGTATTACTTTGCGCAACCCTTTTGCCATCCCTACTTCATATACGGTTCCAACATCAGCACTTGCTCCTCTAAATGGAGTTAAATTCGCGATAACAGCATCTGCCGATAAAATGAGAGCTTCATTAGCACGTGATATTTCAAGGCCGATAGCTTCTTTCGACATCCCATTTATATCAATCTCGTTATCTAATGGATACAAACCGATAAATCCGTATTTGTCGCAAAGCTCCTTTTTTTTAGCACCGATTTCAATTGAATCTTTTAAAAAAACCTCTGGGCCTGCTAGATATACCTTTTTCATGCATAAGATCTCCTTAAATAAAGTGGAGTAATTATGTTTTATTTGTGATGTTTATCAATATTCAACTTATTAGATAGAGAAAAGGTAAATTTATATATATCAATGGGATGGATAAAAATACGACTGATTTTGTCACATTTGCTTAGTGCAACTGTCTTAATTGCTATGGTCAGTTTTCCTTATAATTTTTTAGATTTATAACTCTAAATTATTAGCTATCTAAAATAGGACTAAATAACATGGCAAATCAGACGGAAATGTTGATAATCTTGTTTAAGTTGTTGTTTGTTAGTGTTTTTTAGTGATTGAGTTTTGATTATTAAACTGAGTTTATATTTGAGTTTTAGATAATTAAAGCATAATTTCCGGCATGCTAATTAAATATAAAATCGGAGGGTATATACATGCTGTATTCAAAACCAAATACAGAAAATGCTGTGGTTAACTTTAAAGAAAAATACGCTAACTTCATCGGTGGGCAATGGATCGCTCCTGTTCTTGGGAATTACTTTACTAATACTTCACCTGTAAATAACGAAGTTATTTGTCAGATCCCTGCATCCACAAAGGAAGATATCGATCTAGCTGTAAACGCAGCACATGCTGCAAAATCGACTTGGGCAGCGACATCTGTTACCGAGCGTTCTAACCTACTACTTAAAATTGCAGATCGTATTGAAGCAAACTCAGAAATGTTAGCTGTCGCAGAAACATGGGACAACGGTAAACCAGTTCGAGAAACACTAGCTGCGGATATTCCATTAACTGTTGACCACTTTCGCTACTTCGCGGGTTGCATTAGAGCTCAGGAGGGTACTGCAGCTGAATTAGATAACCATACTGCTACTTACCATTTTCCAGAACCTGTTGGCGTTGTTGGTCAAATTATTCCTTGGAACTTCCCACTGTTAATGGCAGCATGGAAATTGGCCCCGGCGCTTGCTGCTGGTTGCTGTGTGGTATTGAAACCTGCGGAACAAACACCAGCGTCGATTCTAGTTCTGATGGAATTACTAGAAGATCTTTTACCTGCTGGTGTTGTTAATGTCGTAAACGGTATGGGCGCAGAAGCTGGTCAGGCTCTTGCAACTCACGACCGAATTGCAAAAATCGCATTTACAGGTTCAACAGAAGTGGGGCAACACATCTTAAAATGTGCAGCAGACAGTCTTATTCCTTCAACCGTCGAGTTAGGTGGTAAGTCACCAAATATATTTATGGAAGATATTTTCGACCATGAAGATAGTTATGTTGATAAGTGTGTTGAAGGCGTACTTCTTGCTTTCTTTAACCAAGGTGAAGTATGTACTTGTCCATCGCGTTTGTTAATTCAAGAGTCTATCTATGACCGATTCATGGCTAAATTGCTTGACCGAATGAAAACGATTAAGCAAGGGAATCCATTAGATACTGACACACAAGTTGGTTCTCAAGTTTCAGAAGAGCAGTTTAATAAGATTCGTGGCTACATTGGTCTTGGTCTTGAAGAAGGCGCTGAACTTCTTGCGGGTGGGGAGAGCTCGGCAGAAAATGGTTATTTTGTAGAGCCAACATTGTTGAAAGGCACTAACGATATGCGCATCTTCCAAGAAGAAATTTTTGGTCCTGTTGTTGCTGTCACTACTTTCAAAACTATGGAAGAAGCCCTTCAAATAGCAAATGACAGCGAGTACGGCCTGGGTGCAGGTGTCTGGACCCGAGATAGTAACAAAGCATATCGCATGGCTCGTGATATTGAGGCTGGACGAATTTGGGTAAACTGTTACCACGCTTATCCGGCACATGCTGCATTTGGTGGCTATAAAAAATCTGGTATTGGCCGTGAGACACACAAAATGATGCTAGATCACTACCAAAATACCAAAAATATGGTGGTAAGCTATAGTGTTAATCCACTTGGTTTCTTCTAAGCATCCATTCTTATAAACTAAAAATGAGCTCAGTTTGTCCTGAGCTCATTTTTGTCGAATAATTAATTCCTCACTCTAGCAATAACTTGTAGTCTCGTGGAAAGCAATATCGCTGGAAATTATGTTCAGTCCCGTTGAGTGAGGAAGTATGTAGTTATGTGCTGTCTACTTTTTGGAGCTACAATGGTTTGGGAGGTGTACATGTATGTACGATTTGTCGTTGATCAGATCGATGAAGATTCAAATCAGAGAAAGGGCATATTTCAGGCAATTAGTTGTATGAAGAAACAAGAAGTATTTTATGACTATGAACTTGAACATATTGCTGAGGTGATGGCGTGGTTCGACGAAAACCTTGAATCTCCTTTAGACTACTTAAACACACAAAAGTCTAAGAAATCAGAGGTGTATATCAGTTGGTTTCTTGAGTCTTCCTCTAAACATATATCTAAAATACGTGAGTTCGTTTTTTTAGTTGAAAGTAAGGGCGTCGCAGTTGAGCAATTAAGAACAGAAAGCCCTGGTAAAATAGTTTACGCCGATAAATTTCAAGTGTTTGCTAAACCATTCAGACGCTTCTGAACAAGCAAACATAAAAACTATTAAAGAGGGACTCGTACGCTTGGTGTTTTTGGCTCAAGTATTAGTCTTAGTTTATGGCACAATGATTTAATTTAGGTGGTATAGCACTGTTATTCCCTTTACACGGATATAGATGAATCCTCTCATAGTTCGCTGAACGCATACAAGTGTGTTAGGTGTCGATGCTTCAACATCGCCCAGTGATATTGTGACTCTTTTCTTCGATGGCAACGTGCTTCTTAGCTGAGTTTGAGATGGATAGTGCATGCCGATGCTGAATGGTGTTGACTTGAGAGTCATATTGTCATCTTGCCAGTATTGCAGTTAAGCCATCTCACCACACGATGATTTCGGTTATCAGTGATACGAGTCACAAGGTATCAATTCTCCTGCTGCTGCGAGTTCGGTTATTGAGGGGCATTATTAGGGAGCTTTTTTGACCAGAAGCCAACGTTCTGTCGCTCCTTTGTGAAACACTTTTCCCGCCAAGTGCTTCTGGCAAGAGCACTGTGCTCTTGTGTTTTTCTGCCTTTTGGATGACTTTATATAGATAAAAAAGCATTTGAGTAGTGAGCGCCGAGCGAGTTAGCTTTGTGCCGTCCTAAATAAGGTTGACACTTTCCACCCCCAAAATTGGAGAGTGTTATGAAATCAACAACTAAAAGAACTCAGCGCGATTACTCCCTCGC
>NZ_JADDYH010000097.1:0-203 GCF_015163595.1 Vibrio sp. OPT41
AAGCTGGATTGTACAGAGGTAGATGACCACAAAAAGCTGTTTGAATCGAAGCCAGAATCAAGGCTCTTTAGTATTCCAGTTTGTAGTAGAGAATATCAAACCGAAGAGGTATTTGATTTAAGGGCGTCAAATGCCCCACTTCCTGAGCGTGAATACCTTTACAACGGCAAGTGGCAAACCGAGTCTGAAATCGAACAATCAAA
>NZ_JADDYH010000098.1:0-515 GCF_015163595.1 Vibrio sp. OPT41
CCCACCTGATTTCCATGCCGAACTCAGAAGTGAAACGAAATAGCGCCGATGGTAGTGTGGGGCTTCCCCATGTGAGAGTAGGACATCGCCAGGCTTTATTTCCGACTTGTCTGAATACAGACGAGTCAACATAAGGTTTTAAACAAAAGTTTAGAATTTTATGTTGACTTTCAAAGTGGAAAGCGTATTATACGCACCTCGCTTGAGTGCTAAGGCACTGAAAGCCAAGCTCTTTAACAATATAGACCTATCAATCTGTGTGGGCACTCGTTGATGATAATCCAATTCGATACTTCGGTATCAAATTAGGTTTCAATGATACGAAGTGACCATTGAATCGAAAGATTCAGCACAGTCAATTCAAACATTACTTCTGCTATTTATTAGCGAAAGGAATGTTCAGTATTCATTGAGCCAAACAAAACCTTAAATTGAAGAGTTTGATCATGGCTCAGATTGAACGCTGGCGGCAGGCCTAACACATGCAAGTCGAGCGGAAACGAGTTATCTGAACC
>NZ_JADDYH010000013.1:0-53383 GCF_015163595.1 Vibrio sp. OPT41
AAATGAGGCCTCATACGGCTTTAAAATACAAAACGCCCGATGAAGTACATCGAGCGTTTTAGTTAAAAAGTGTCAACCCATATCAGGACGGGTCATACAAGAGGAGAAGAGTAAGACACGCCACCTAATAAAGCGGCGCAAACGAACTATTTCGCGCTTTCTTCTTCCATTTGTGCGTTATCCACAACGTGGTTTTCACCTAAATCGTTTGGTAGCACAAGGTTAAGAATAATTGCCACGATACCGCATAGGCTCACACCCTGTAGACTGAACTCACCAATACCGAAAGCCATACCACCAATGCCAAACACAAGTGTTACGGCAACAATCACTAGGTTACGAGACTTATGTAAATCAACGTTATTCTTGATCAGTGTGTTGAGGCCTACCGTTGCGATGGAGCCGAACAGCAGAATCATGATGCCGCCCATGACAGGAACTGGAATCGTTTGAAGAACCGCACCTAGCTTACCTACCAATGCAAGTACGATTGCGGTGATTGCTGCCCAAGTCATGATCACAGGGTTAAATGCTTTGGTTAGCATTACCGCTCCTGTTACTTCACTGTAAGTGGTGTTTGGTGGAGCACCCACCATCGAAGCTGCGATAGTTGCCACCCCGTCACCTGCGATTGTGCGGTGAAGGCCTGGTTTTTTCAGGTAGTTTTTACCTGTAACGTTTGAGATAGCAAGCATGTCACCTACGTGCTCAACCGCAGGTGCGATAGCGACAGGAATCATGAACAAAATTGCGTTGATATTGAACTCTGGCGCGGTGAAGTTTGGCATGGCTAGCCAAGCCGCTTGCTCTACGGGAGTGAAATCAACCACCCCGTAGAATAGAGAAACAGAGTAACCAGCAAGAATACCACCAACAATAGGAACGAGCTTCAAAAAGCCTTTTGCAAAAACGCTGAGTACAATGGTTGTGAGCAGTGAGACCGCCGAGATAATGATCGCAGCATCACCATTAACTAGCTGTGCAGCTCCATCACCAGTTTTACCTACCGCCATGTTCACTGCTGTTGGGGCAAGGCCAAGGCCGATAACCATGATCACAGGGCCAACGACAACGGGCGGGAGAATTTTATGGATAAATCCAACACCGCGCACTTTGATCATAGCCCCTAGAGCCACATAAACTAAGCCCGCTGCCATCAAGCCGCCCATCGTTGCACCGATACCCCAAGTTTGGATACCGAACATAATAGGAGCAATAAACGCAAAAGAAGAGGCAAGGAAGATGGGAACAGAACGTTTAGTCATTAATTGGAAGAGGAGGGTACCGACACCGGCACCAAAGAGGGCTACGTTTGGATCAAGGCCAGTTAGGAGCGGCACAAGCACCAAAGCACCAAAAGCGACAAAGAGCATTTGAGCGCCTTGTAACGCGTTTTTCATAATAATTCCCTATTTTCAAGATACGCAGACAAATCCGGCGAATACTATCATCCTGCAATCGTTTGCAATGTTGCATAGATCAAACTTTCGATTGAATTTTTCCCATAAATAGCACTTTTGAGAGTTGCTTGCTTGCAAATTGTCCTCTTTTACGTGTCTTGCGTGAAGATGAAAAATGGACAGCCTAACTTGTTGAGATAGCTTAATAAGCAATGAGTTTATTATAAAAAATAGCACTGAAGTGCTGGTTGAGGCCCGAGTTAACAAAGCTGGTCATAATACAGACAATTTACTCAGTACTTGCCTTGCTCAAGATTTGATAGTTGCTTATTATTCGGGTTCTTGTTCAGAGGATTATAAAAACTATGCGCTATTTAGCTCTCTTACTGATAGGTTGGTTGTCCCTACCAGTATATGCATTAACTCAGGTGGATATCTATCGTGCCGAAGTGGTTATCGACAGTGAGCAGAACGACGGTGAGTCTTTGGCTCGTCAACAAGGTATGCAGGATGTGATTGTTCGAGCGACCGGTTCTCAATCCTCTTTAAGCAATCCAGTGATTAAAAAGGCACTTAGCTCAAGTGCGCGTTACATTTCTCAACTAAGCTATGGGCAGGTTGATGGAAAAGCGAGCTTAAAAATGTTGTTTAACAACGACCAAATCAGCTCTCTTTTAACACAAGCACAATTGCCATCTTGGTCGCCAAATCGTGCCAATATTTTAGTTTGGATGGTTGAAGAACAGGGTTACGATCGTAACATTGCGTGGGAACATTCTGAATCTTCAAATGTTGCAGCACTTCGTAGCGCAGCGAAATTAAGAGGCCTACCAATCACTATCCCGGTTGGGGATTTTGATGATGTAACCGGTGTTAATGTCTCTGATCTTTGGGGCGGCTTTATTGAGCCAATTGGTCAAGCCAGCCAGCGCTACCCAGCTGACGCCGTTTTGGTTGTACGGGCTCAAGGTGAACAAATTCGTTGGACACTCTACGACCAGTCGCCAACGAGAATTGTAGAAGCGCAACGTTCTCCGCGTAGCGGGTCTGTATCAGGTGCTAATGCTATTGCAGAAATGGTGGATGGCATCGCAGACTACTATGCAAGTAAGAGTGCAGTTGTGGTTTCAGGAAAGTCTTCAAAAGCGCTAGCAGTGAAAGTCCTTAATGTAACCTCTGCCACGGACTTCTTCCGTTTAGAGAATGCGTTAAAACAACTTAATTCGGTTGCGGGTACAGAGATTAAGCGTGTTCAAGGGGACGAGTTAACGCTCAACATCCACCTTTTGGCATCACAACAAGCTTTTGAGAAAGAAGCTTCTTCTATTTCTCAATTAATGGTTTTTGAAGATCCTTTAGGTGAAGTTGATGCCCCAGCTTCAACTCAAGAAGAAGAGCCATTGGTTCAGAGTAATGAAGCAAAAGACGCCGCGACGCCAAAAGAAGCGCAGCCTGAAGTACCAGTAGATATTGTGGCAGAAGCAAGTGACGAAACACAGCCAACTCAGCCGATGATTGTGGAGCCTGCCCGAGAACAGTATGACTTGATCTACGAGTGGCGCTCGGCATCGTAATCTCCTTGGTAGCGTTCCAGGCGTGAAACGCAAGGATCAAAGACCAATGTGGTAAGCATAAAAAAGAGTCGCAATAGCGACTCTTTTTGTTTTCTAAATTCGTATTCGAACCAATGATCAGTGATTGACTGCAATTGGCGTTATTTATTGAATTTCGCTTTTTCTTCTTTTTCTACTTGAGAGAGGCGTTTCAACTTAAGACCTAGCTCTTTGCCTCTCGCTCTAGCAAACAAAATATTGCCAGCGAAACCGAGTGAAGTCAGTATCAGTTCCACTGCCGCAAGCCAGCGTTCACCCCCATCCACATAAAGGATGGTCAGAGCATGCAAGAAATACAGCATAAGAACAAAGTTAGCCCAAGCATGAGTGTAAGGCTTACCAGCTAAAATACCAGGCAACGGAAGTAGTAGCGGAATACACCAAGCAATAGCAAGTGTTGTGCTGCTGAGGTGAGGGTGAGGGGATAACGCAAGCTGCCAAATAGCGACCCAGGCTAATAAGGCTAAGTTGCCAAATAAAGCCAGGTAACGATAGGTTTTAGCCTGTGTACCGAGTGGTGTTTGGTCTAAAGAGTCAGACATCGATTAACTATCCTTGATTTTACTAACAGACTTTTAGTTTTAACGCTGCAGTTGCCAGCCTTTTGCCTAATTGTTGTGTCAGGCGAATCTCTTCACTGCTTAGGGTTGCCTCATGGCCTACACTGCTGGCGCCATACGGAGTGCCTCCGGACTGCGTAGTGTGTAACTCTGGCTCGGAATAAGGAATGCCCAAAACCATCATCCCGTGATGCAATAAAGGGGTCATCATGCTTTGTAACGTTGTTTCTTGACCACCATGCATCGAGGACGAAGAGGCAAAGACACAAGCAGGCTTATCGATTAAGTCACCACTGACCCATAAAGATGTAGTCTGATCCCAGAAGTGCTTTAAAGGCGCTGCCATGTTGCCAAACCAGACGGGACTGCCAAACGCTAGACCGTCGCACGTTTTCAGTTCCTCTAGAGTAACAATTGGATCAGAAGGGGAGTGTGAGTGAGGTGACAATTCTTCAACTGTACGCAAAACTGCTTGGCATTGAGGAGTCGATTCGACTCCTCTTGCTATTTGTCTTGCCAGTTGTTTTGTCGAGCCATGACGGCTGAAATACAAAATAAGGATCTGGCAATCCATTTATAAAATATCCAACACTTGCTCTGGTGGGCGACCAATTTTTGCTTTGCCGTTAGCAACGACTACCGGACGTTCAAACAACTTTGGATTTTTCGCCATTGCTTCGAATAATTGCTCATCGCTGACGGAGTCTTCGCCTAAGCCAAGCTCTTTATATTCACTTTCTTTAGTGCGCATCATTTCACGTACAGATGAAAAGCCAAGCTGGGCGTACAGCGCTTTTAGTTCATCCACGTTAAGTGGTGTGTCTAGGTATTTGACGACTTCCGGTGTAACACCATTTTGCTCAAGTAGTTCAAGTGTTTGACGGCTCTTTGAGCAACGAGGGTTGTGATAAATCACGACTGACATGGTTTTCTCCATTTCGTTATTGTAATGCCATGAATCGATCTCTTTGGATCATGAGTTGGTCGATACGGGCATCGTATCGCGCTTGCTCTAAGCTGCCCAACTTGGCCATTTTACTTGCTTCACTATAATATTGAATCGCTTTATTCCAATTTGCTCGCAATGCCAAAATTTCCGCTCGAGCAGCCAATTCTTCATCGCTACGCCCTAGCGCGTGGTAGCTCTTCGATATTAGGTGCCAGCCATTTGTATCTTCAGGATAGTCATGAGTGTATCTTTGAAGAACTCGCGTGGCTTGATCGTTTTTATTGTCCTCAAGTAGCGCATTGGCGTAGTTAATGGTTAATACTTTATTTTGAGGGTTACGAGATAACGCTTTACGGAGCATCTCGGTCGCTTTTTCTGGCTGCTTCTTCTCGATGTATAAATCCGTCATAGCATCCAAGTAAAACGGGTTACTTGGGTCTTGTTCCAGTAACTTTTTCAAAATTGGTTCCGCTTGAGATAAGCGTTTATTGTCTAAATGCACGAGTGCTCGACCATAATCAAAAGCAGGTGTAATGTCCGCAGAGGCTTTCTTTTGAGTTCGCTCAAACCAGCTCAGGGCGGCTTGTCCATCAATGCCAGCGTAACGAGCCACAATGCGCGCGCGAGCTAGATGATAGTCTATTGAAGGCACAACACGCATTGGAGGATAGGTTCTTGCTCGCGCACGGCTATCGGTAATTCGATCTTCAGGCAGAGGGTGAGTCAGGAGCATTGGTGGCGGTTTACTCGCGTAACGATACTCATCAGCAAGACGGCCAAAAAACCTTGGCATTGCTTGAACATCAAAACCGGCTTTTGCTAGTGTCGAAATACCAAAGCGATCCGCTTCTTTTTCGTTTGCACGAGTGTAGTTGATTTGACTTTGCATGTTGCCCGCGGTTGCTGCTGTAATTGCAGCCATCCCCGCTTCGGGTGAGGCAATTGAAAGCAGTAGTGCCCCCGCAAGTGCGGCTAATGTGGCCGGAGAGCGGCGTGCTTGTTCTTCCATACTCCGAGCAAGATGACGTTGTGTGACGTGCGCTATCTCGTGAGCGACAACAGAGGCCAGCTCACTTTCTGAACGAGCATGAAGAAACAACCCAGAATGCAGCGCTACATAGCCACCAAAAAACGCGAACGCGTTGATATTACGGTCGCGAATCATAAAGAAGTGGAACGGCGTTTTTACATCATTCGCATTGGCCACTAATTTGTGCCCAAGAGAGTCAATATATTCATTGATGACAGGGTCATTAACGATAGGTTTACTGGCTCTGAGCATACGCATATAGGCGTCGCCATAAATCAACTCTTGGTCTATTGAAAGCGTGCCACCAGCAGCTGTGCCAATGTCTGGCAAGTCAATGCTATTGGCATAAGTTGTCGGCGAACTGATGGCAGCAGCAAGACATAAGCAAACTAGCGAGCGAGTGCGTTTTAACATACGTTTACAAGGTTCTCCAAAATACATAAGCATGTGGTTACAGGTCGAGAGCCTATTAACAGCGCCACATACGTTTTGGTTATCCGTGAGGATATAAGCTAACAGTAAGACCGGAAATAAATGAATTGGTTTCGTAAATTATTTTATATCCGAGCTATTTCAGCATGTGGTTAAATCATGTCAGAAGTGCTAGCACCAGCTCAAAAAGCCGTTACAATACAACCCTATCATAAGTGCAGAGCAATACAATGGAATCCATGTTACTTGATTTGCGTGAGCAACGTTGTCCTATGGCACTGTTACTTGCAAAGCGTCATGCTGCTGAGGTCTTTCAAGGAGAAGCAAAGCAGTATCATCAACTTGTCATTCAAGTGGTGGACAACAGCTCTAAACGAGACATTGTGAACTATCTTAGTGCCCAAGGGTACTCGGTTGATTGCCAATCTATATCAGAGCACTACACATTGACTGTCTTCAATAAGGAATCCGCATAAGATGTTTGAAATGGTTAGTCGTTGGTATAAACGACGTTTCTCTGACCCTCACGCAGTAAGTCTCGTCGCGATCTTGCTGTTTGGCTTTATCACCATTTACTTCTTTGGACACTTGATTGCGCCATTACTTGTCGCGATCGTTTTGGCTTATCTACTTGAATGGCCAGTTGTCAAAATGTGTCGTATGGGCGTGCCGCGCACTTTGTCGGTTATTATCGTGATCTTGGTCTTTGTCGGGTTAATGTTAATTGCGTTGTTTGGCTTGGTTCCGACGATTTGGACTCAGGTCGGTAATCTAATTAACGATATTCCGAACATGTACAACGGGCTACAAAAGTTTATTGTCACATTGCCAGAGCGCCATCCTGAACTAGCCAATTTAGAAATAGTAGAAACCGTGGTGACGAACGCCAAAAACCAAGCACTGGGGCTGGGTGAAAGTGTCGTCAAAGGGTCGCTTGCTTCATTAGTTAGCATTGCAACGCTAGCGGTATATTTGATCTTAGTGCCACTCCTTATCTTCTTTTTGCTTAAAGACAAAGAAGAAATGCTGCGAATCGCAAGCGGTATTCTGCCGAAAAACCGTAAATTGGCGAATAAAGTTTGGCATGAAATGAACGAGCAGATATCAAATTACATTCGCGGTAAAGTGTTAGAGATTTTAATCGTGGGCGGTGTGAGCTACGTAACTTTTGCCCTTTTAGATCTTCGTTACTCGGCGTTGCTTGCCGTAGCCGTTGGTCTATCGGTTTTGATTCCTTATATCGGTGCGGCGGCTGTTACTGTACCTGTTGCTATCGTTGGTTTGTTCCAATGGGGTTTAACGCCTCCGTTTTATTGGTTGTTGCTTGCTTACGGTATTATCCAGGCGCTTGATGGTAACGTCTTGGTTCCTGTTCTGTTTTCCGAGGCAGTAAACTTACACCCAGTTGCTATCATTGTGGCTGTATTAGTCTTTGGTGGGCTCTGGGGTTTTTGGGGGGTGTTCTTTGCCATTCCTTTAGCGACATTAGTCAAAGCCGTATGGCATGCATTACCAAGCACGGAAGAAAACGAACCTATCGAACAAGAGTAGTTGTTACCAAAGGTACGATAGTTAAAAGAAAGCCCAGCAGTTTGCTGGGCTTTTTGTTTGTAGAAAAACAATAGCGTTTAAGCGTTTTCGTTTAAGTAGTTTAATACGACTTCGTGGTGATCTTTGGTTTTGAACTTGTTAAACACGTGTTCGATCACGCCTTCTTCATTGATCAGAAAGCTAATGCGGTGAAGACCGTCGTATACTTTGCCCATGAATTTCTTTTCGCCCCAAACGCCGAACTGGTCTGCAACGGCATGGTCTTCATCAGAAAGCAGAGTGAAGTTTAAATCATCGCGCTCGATGAACTTGCCTAGGCGCTTTACAGGGTCGATGCTTACGCCGAGTACTACCACGTTATGTGCATCGAGTTCAGCTTTGATGTCACGAAGGCCTTTTGCTTGTGTAGTACAACCCGGCGTCATCGCCTTAGGGTAAAAGTAGAAAAGTACTTTCTTGCCTTTAAAGTCTTCAAGAGAAACGGTATTTCCGTCTTGGTCGAGCAAAGAGAAGGCTGGCGCTGGCGAGCCTGCTGTCAGCGTATTCATTTTGATTTCCTTTACTTTATAGTGTGTTTTTAATGAAATTCAGAGAACCTTGTACGTTGAGCGACTTACAAAGTTCATCGAAGTCTTCTTGTAACTGCATCAAATTAAAATCCGCGCTTACAGATGCAGTAATCGCAATGTGAAACTGGTCAGAATCGAGTTGAATTTTCGACTTGCTGATGGTTTGCGCACTAAGAGAGTCTAAACCAATCTGCTGATCAGCGAAGAACTTAGTAAATTTTTCAGTTAACCCAGGGCGGTCTTCAGACTCAATAAACACTTCCATGGTGTAGCTGTTATCGAGCAGTTCGTGCGCCGCTGTGCGTTTCATGATCGTAATAAGGTCATGTTCTTGGCCAAGCAGGGGCAATTGCGTTTCAACTCGAGTCACGCTGCTGGCGTTCCCAGTCAGGAGCATGATCAGCGTAAATTCGCTGCCAAAGATAGCGATACGGCTATCGACTATGTTACAACCAGCTTGAGTAACGAGCTGTACGACTTGGTTACAAATGCCTGGACGGTCCGTTCCAACTGCTGTAAGTACCAGATGTTGCTTCATAAATGAGCTTCTTGTCCTTTCTTCAATAGAGAGATGTTAGCACAGATATTGCGAAGAAATATCGAGCCAGTTCTTTTTTAGTCTATAAAAAGCAGGAGGATGTTGAGGGGAGCGGTGGGAAATAAACAGTAAATGCAGGCTACAGGATAAACAAAACGTTTGCATGATGTGCTTGCCTATTGTCTGGCCGTTTTATTCACTTAGATCTGACTTGGCTAACAAGACCAAAGAGTATATTTTCCTTGCTTGTGCTCTTCAGTATTTTCCAAATCACTGATAGATTCTAAAGTCACTCGAAAGCCCAACACGATTATCAATATTGCCGTTAATCAAACCAAATAGAGCAATTAAGTTGCTAGACCTCTAACAACTGGTAATTATTCATTCATTTGTACTTTGTAAGCGAGTTTACGCTCTTGTGTTTTTCAATCGCATTACAGTACCATGCAGAAAGAGTTAAATGAGGGAGATAAACATGTTTTCAGGAAGTATCGTAGCGCTGATTACGCCATTCAAAGCAGATGGCGAAGTAGACTTTGATGGTCTGCAAAAGCTAGTAGAGTACCACGTTGAAGCGGGTACAGACGGTATTGTGGCAGTAGGCACAACAGGTGAGTCAGCGACACTGACCATTGAAGAGCATGTAAAGGTCGTTAATAAAACTGTTGAGTTTGCCGACGGTCGCATCCCTGTGATTGCTGGCACGGGTGCAAATGCTACCCATGAGGCAGTAACATTTAGCAAATTACTGGCTGATTCTGGTATTGCTGGCTTCCTGAGTGTGACACCGTATTACAACAAACCAACTCAAGAGGGTTTGTTTCTACATTACAAGGCAATTGCCGAAGCGAGTGATGTGCCTCTAATTTTGTACAACGTACCAGGCCGTACTGCTGTTGATATGCAGCCAGAAACAGTGGCACGCTTGTCAAAGCTTGATAATATCGTGGCTCTAAAAGATGCAACGGGCGATTTGGAACGAATTGCAATTCATCGTGAACTTTGTGGCGAAGATTTTATCTTACTAAGTGGCGATGATGCGACAGGGCTGGATTTTGTGAAACTTGGCGGCAATGGTGTTATCTCGGTAACGAACAATATTGCAGCTAAAGACATGGCAGACATGTTCCATTTGGCAAGTGAAGGTAAGTACGAAGAAGCAGAAGCGATTAACCAACGCTTGATGACTCTACACAAAAACCTTTTCATCGAAGCAAGCCCTATCCCAGTAAAATGGGCAGCGCAAAAGCTTGGTTTGATTGAAGAAGGTGGTTTGCGTCTTCCTTTAACTACGCTTTCTGAAAAATCGCAGCCGATCGTCGAGCAGGCGCTAACAGACGCCCATATTTATTAAGATTGAGCTATTAAGATTGAGTTACTAGGATTGAAGTTCATACTGGGGGCCAAAGCGCCCTCGGTGTTTTAGGAGTATAGATGAAGCTTTCAAGCCAGTTAGTGTTAAGTTCATTAGCTGTATTCGTATTGACTGCCTGTTCAGGTGGTGCCAATCAACGTCGTCAAGCAAAAGATGACTTCGAGTATTTGAACTCCCCCAATTTGGGTGAGTGGAATGTCCCACAGGGTGCACAGCCTCAGTTTTACCCTAACTACGAGATCCCTCAGGGTAACTACGCTGGTGGTGTCGGTAAAGATGTCGACATTCGTCCACCTCAACAAGTCCTAGAGCTTATTCCCGGTGCACGTTTGGACCGCAGTAGTGATGGTGAAGTGACACTTTGGCTACTTCGTAAAGATGAACTAGATAAAGTTTGGCAAACGGTGCAAAACATGGTCGCGGCCAACGAGATTCCAGTTGAAAGCCAAACAGACTCTCGCATCGAGACAGGATGGGTGACTTGGGATTCGCCAGATGAAGAGCTAGAAATTGGCAGCCGATATGAAATCGTACGCGCTGAAGCAAATGGTCGACACGGCTTTAAGGTGAGCATTATTGACTGGCGTGAAGGCAATCAAGTGAAAGAAGTAACGGCGACCAACCGTGAGCGCTACAATGTGTTCATGACGAACTTGGTCACCGCTCGCTACGATCAAGAAGTGCGTGAAGAAGCACAGCGTAAAGCGCAAGAGTTGGTTAAACAGATCCCAATCACAATGGGTAAAGACCGCAGCGGACTTCCTGTGATTATCGCGCGTGCGCAATACAACATGCTTTGGCAACGTCTGCCTAATATTCTACCTAAGATGGGCTTTAAGATTGAAGAGCGTAGCCAGTCTCAGGGCACAATCACTGCGAAATATGCATCTCCGGATGATGAATTCTGGAATGATATCGGCGTTAAACCAGTGGAGTTAGCCGCTGGTAAGTACACATTCTTACTTGGTGATTTAGGCAACCGTACGTCTATCAATATCACCGACTCCTCTGGCAAGCCAGTAGAAGAAGAGTTTTTGAAATCACTAGCGCCTGTATTGGCTGCAACAGTGAAGCAGTAAACAAAGCGAGCTTAACGCGGCGTGTTTACTTAATGATAGAAAAGGGACCTAGTGGTCCCTTTTTTGATGTTTAGATTAAATGTGTCGAGATGAAGCTGGTGAGTAACTAACGAGGCTCGTTTTTGTTTTTATCTTCTTCAGCGTAGCGCTGTTTATCCAATGTGTTCAGCTTATCTAAATCGTTCTTACGGCTTTTATCCATCTGACCAAACTTCATTTTTGCGGTATATTTGAGTGCGGCAATATTACCAATGACCACGCTCAACACTACAATAATAATGACCCAAGGATTGGTTAGTATTTCTATCATAGAGCCTCCGGCGGCGTGATATTGTGAATAAATTTGGCAACGACGTTATCCAAATTATTCAGTATGACGTCAATCCCTGCAATGTTGTCGGTCTGATTTTGTTTAATCAACTGGCTTCTGAGTACATCAAGCGTCAACTGCTCGAGGCATTGCTGCCCGACAGCGCGGTGACTAATGTGCCAAGGCTCAATCGAAACGCCACCTAAATCGTGCTGATAAGGAAAGAAGAAACCGAACCGACCAAGGTTGGCTTTTAACCATTGGTAGAACGCCTGCTGGTGGCCTTCGAGATACTCCCAAGGTTCCAACTTGAGTTTTGTGTCAGCAGGCAATAAATTGCGCGCATAGACATCAAAATCACAACCCCAATGATGACGACTTCCTCCGGGCAATGCCGACCAGCGCAAAATGGCCATCAATTTCTCTTTGTCATTTAACTCTGCTTTATTCAAAGGGCGGGAGTTGATGTCGAGAATTGGCAACTCACCAGAAAACTTCCCGTTCCAGATGGCTTTTTGGCGATTAAAGTCACGAAAACCACTGGCGATTTCCATTTTGAAACCTGCTTCGGTTGCGGCATTAATCATCTTCAATAAGTCATTGACTACTTTAGGGTGAAGCATAAATGCCTTTTGCCCCACTAGTGTGGATTGAAGATGGGAATCAGTGATTCCGGTGAGTTGCTCTGGTGTCATTGTGTTCTCGCTGATTACTTCGCCAATAGGTGTTTCAACGTGTTTTCGTACATGTCCGTCAACTTTTCAAGATCGTCGACTTTCACACACTCGTTCACTTTATGAATCGTAGCGTTAACAGGGCCTAACTCTACGACTTGACCTCCCATTCGAGCAATAAAACGACCATCAGACGTACCGCCAGTTGTAAGTAGCGCTGGCTTCGTATCATTGACTTCGGCCACAGCAGCTACAACCGCGTCTAGCAGTGCGCCCGTATCGGTCAGGAATGGGTCTCCGTTGAATGTCCATTTTAGGTCGTAGTCCAGCTCATGCTTGTCCAATGTTTCGGTAACACGCTGAACAATTGCGTCATTGTTAAGCTCAGTACTAAAACGTAGGTTGAACTGAACATGGAACTCGCCAGGAATAACGTTAGACGCACCAGTGCCAGCCGATACATTCGGGATCTGGAAACTAGTCGGTGGGAAGTAATCATTCCCTTTGTCCCATTCTGTCGTCGCGAGTTCATGAATCGCGAGTAGAGACTCGTGCACTGGATTGCTGGCTAGGTGAGGGTAGGCCACGTGACCTTGTGTTCCTTTTACCGTTAAATCACCAGTGATGGATCCACGGCGTCCATTTTTCACTACATCGCCAACCACGTCGGTGCTGGATGGTTCACCAACAATACACATATCGATGTTCTCACCACGTTCCATCAACGTTTCTACAACGCGAACGGTACCATTGATAAATGGTCCTTCTTCATCTGACGTAATCAAAAAGCCAATTGAGCCTTTGTGGTCTGGGTTTTCTTCAATGAAGCGTTCGACAGCAACGACCATAGCAGCTAGCGACCCTTTCATGTCAGCTGCGCCGCGGCCATGCAAGTAACCATCAATAATGGTCGGTTCAAACGGATGTGTATTCCAGTGTTCCAATTTGCCAGCTGGTACCACATCGGTGTGGCCAGCAAACGCAAATAGCGGCGCTTCTGAACCACGTCGAGCCCAGAAGTTCGTGGTGTCTTCAAATACCATCACTTCAATTTCAAACCCGAGTGCTTTTAAGCGCTCGATCATCAAATCCTGACAACCTGCGTCTTCCGGCGTTACGGACTGTCTACTGATCAGATCTTTAGCAAGTGCCAATACTGGACTGTCTGTCATCCTTGAGTATTCCTTTATTTAAGAGTTGAAAATGCTAGCGTATTGATCAGCTTTAAAACCGATATGAAGTTGATCATTCACTTTTAAAATTGGGCGTTTAATCATCGCAGGGTTTTCTACCAAAAGAGCGATGGCGTTTTCCTCGTTAAGTGTGTCTTTCTGCTCTTGCGCTAATTGGCGGTAGGTTGTGCCACGTTTATTGAGCACCTGTTCCCAACCTAAAGCGCGACAAAATTCACTTACCATTTCTGCATCAATGCCTTGCTTACGGTAGTCATGGAAGTCGTAAGCAATATCCTCGGCTTCTAACCATTTCTTGGCTTTTTTGATCGTATCGCAGTTGGGAATACCAAACATGGTAATCGACATAGTGTTTCCTTTTTCTTTGTTCTATTTTTCACTGGCGCGGTTAAGACGCACTTAAGTGATTTGGGCTGTTAAAGCATCCTATCAAGAAGCAATCAAACTGACAAAATGCGGTGGAAAATATTTTCAGATAGATTGAGATAACTAATGTCACATAACTTATTTACGATGAATGCGCTATAAATCGAATAAAAATTCGTCTAAATTAAATGGAAAAGTCGAGTTATTGATCAAACGCAACACCTCGCTGAGCAAAAACGAAATAATGAATCAGCACAATTTTAGGAGGTGTCAATGGAATTGAGTCCTGTTTTTGCAAGGCGGCTATATTTGGCCTTGTTGGTGGAAAACCTAGAAAGGCCGAATGTGCCAAAGTTGATCGAAAAAACGGGGTGGCCTCGTCGTACTATTCAAGATGTACTCAAGGCGTTACCTGGGATCGGCATTGAACTCATATTCGTTCAAGATGGCCGACGTCATAATGACGGCTATTATCAACTTTCAGATTGGGGGCCTTTTGATAGCCAATGGGTTCTAGAGCGGGAGAGAGATATCGCTAGCAGTCTTGGATTTCGTGCATAAGCCAGCAATTGCTGGCTTTTTTCATATTCAGGCCTCATCCATTGCAGCGGTAAGCGGAACCCAGCACGCTAAATGAAGTGATAAAATCTTGTGGGGAGACCATAAAAACGGTGTCCGCATCGATAGCCGCTGCATTGTTTTTTAAATCGTTCATCGCGCCTTGCATCATCGCGTCATTAGTCATGAAAATGTAGTTATACCAATGGCCTTCACTTCCGGTGACTTCGCCTTTGTATTCGCATCGCTCAGGGTCGAATTGCGCGTCAATGCGAATATGAACATCTTGACTTTGAGCATGAGTAAGGTGAGAAGGCATCGTGCAACCCGTTAGAAGCACGACAAAAAGTCCAAGTAACAGGCGTTTCATTAGCTATTTCCCCAATACTATGTAAGCAGCAAAGTCAATCCAGCTCAGGACAAGTAGTGTCCAAGGCAGTTTGCTTGATGAATGGTTTGGCGCATCGTCGGTGATATTGTCTTGTTCGATAATCTCTTCATGCTGACGTTGTTTTTCACGTTGCTGTTTTTTCTTCGCTTTATCGGCTTGGCGGTTGCGCTCTTTTTGTTGTTTCTTATATTGCGCGATGCCTTTTTCGATACCTTGAGCGATGAGCTTGGTTTGCTCTTTAGTTTGGCCGGGCTTTTGCGTGGATTTAGCAATTCTCATCGCTTCGGCTTGTGTTTCTTGAGAAGGCACAGGGGTGGCAGGAGTTCTTTTTTTCATGTTTCTCATCAACGTCGCTGTAAATCTTTGTTTAGTTTACCTGTGTAAGGTGCTGAAATGAACTTCAGTTCTCATCTTTGTTGGCTTGCAACTCTGAAACGATAGGTTAAAGTGACGTTTTTATCACATAAAGAAGAAGATGTTGTGCGCTATTCGTTTGACCAATATGACGCTCATGGATTTTTAAAGGCGCCGATCATTTTATGGGTGGGATGGATGTTTCTTGTGCGTTCATGGGTGGTGTTTGCCATGGCTGGTGTAAGTCGTGATAGTGGCAGTAAGCTACTCGCTATTGTTTACCCAGATTCAAGTACGTTGTATTTAGGTTTGGCGATGGGCATTCCAAGTTTGCTTCTTATGTGGTTAATGGGGCTTCGTCATCCCGACAGAGGATGGGTAAACAGAATTACTCGCTATGGTCGCGAGATCACTTTGATCTTGTGCGGTATTCAACTTGCTCAGACCATGTATCATGTGTACCTAGAACATGGAGTGTTTAATTGGGCAAACGCCCTTACCATTACCTTATTAGCTTGGTTTATGATCTATCTTCTAAATGGAAGATGGGTAAAAGACTGTTTTCATGTGCCACAATTGGCGCACGATGAACAGCAGCATTCAAAGAATTAAAAACAATAACTTCCCACTCTGGGGCAAAGTAATAGAGGAAACCTCAATGTCACAAGCTCAAACGGCGATCGTGCCAGAAGCCGGGCCATTTGCACTGTACACTCAACTCAAAGTGAACCAAAACCGTGAAAACGTATTAGAAAAACTGAAAGCACTACCAAAGTTGGTGGAAGAGTTAAACATTACCCAGCCGGGTGCAGCGCTGACGCTTTCTATCGCATTCACAAAATCGTTTTGGGAACACCTTAATGTAGACGCGCCAGAAGAGCTTATTGATTTTACTCAACTTGGCGAAGGTGACATCGTTGCTCCAGCAACAGACGTAGATGTACTGATTCACTGTCACTCGACTCGTCACGACTTGCATTTTTACGTGTTGCGTAAGTTCCTAGAAGAGACGGCACAAGATGTCACCATTGTGGACGAAACATATGGGTACCGTTACCTTGATGCTCGTGATATGACAGACTTCATTGATGGCACAGAAAACCCGAAAGGGGAGGCTCGCGCTGATGTGGCTCTAGTAAAAGAGGGCCCATTTGCTGGAGGCAGTTATGTTATGGCTCAGCGCTTTGAACATAACCTTGCCGCTTGGAATCGATTGAATGTCAAAGCGCAAGAAAAAGTGATTGGTCGTACCAAACCAGACTCTATCGAGCTAGAAGATGTTCCTGCTGCGTCGCACGTTGGTCGGGTTGATATCAAAGAAGAAGGTAAAGGTTTGAAGATTGTTCGCCACAGCTTACCATACGGGACGGTGACCGGAGCTCACGGTCTGTTGTTCATCTCTTACTGCAATACACTTCATAACATTAAAGTGATGCTAGAAAGTATGTACGGCGTAACAGATGGTAAAACAGACCAAATGCTTCGTTTCACAACAGCGGTAACAGGTGCGTACTTTTTCGCTCCTTCGCAAGAAATGCTCGCAGAGCTAGCCATCAAGTAAGTTCTCAGACTTTATTTCTTAAGCCCTCCAATTAGAGGGCTTTTGTTTTCTATTTCTATTCCAATCTCTTTTCAAAAAACACTAAACTTTTCTGTTACTTGGTCGATAAGTATCCAAAGCCTTAATTTATTTGGAGTCTGTGTCTCGTGGCGATCACCGTTAATACCAATGTAGCAGCACTTGTCGCACAGCGTCATTTGACCAGTGCAACTGACATGCTGAACCAATCCATGGAGCGTTTGTCTTCAGGGAAGCGTATTAACAGCGCAAAAGATGACGCGGCGGGTCTGCAAATCTCCAACCGTCTGCAATCGCAAATGCGTGGTTTGGATGTCGCGGTACGTAACGCGAATGACGGCATTTCCATCATGAAAACTGCGGAAGGCGCGATGAATGAGGTGACCAATATCATGCAACGTATGCGTGATTTGTCGCTACAGTCAGCCAATGGTTCAAACAGCAAAGCGGAGCGCACTGCACTGCAAGAAGAAGTTTCTGCTTTAAATGATGAGTTAAGTCGTATTGCAGAAACGACCTCCTTTGGCGGACGTAAATTGCTGAATGGCACATTCGGTACATCGTCTTTTCAAATCGGAGCAACGGCTGGTGAAGCGGTACAAATTGGCCTGCGGACCATGCAGCCGGAATCTTTAGGTAGCTTTTCAATGAGCTCATATCAAAGAGTCAGTTCAGATTGGACGGTTCAAAACGGAAATAATGAAATTGTTATCAGCTACCGTGATAACAATTTTGAAGAGCAGGAGATCCGTATTGAAGCTAAAGCTGGCGACGATATAGAAGAACTCGCGACTTACATTAATGGGCAAACCGATAAAGTGAAAGCGTCTGTTAATGAGGAGGGGCAACTGCAGTTACTCATGTCCCACAAGGACGCCATAAAATACCCTGGACCAACCTTCAGTGGTGGCCTGGCTGATGAGTTAGAAATTGGCAAGTATGTCACCGTAAATAGAACGGTAGATAGTATTGATATTAGCACGGTCGGTGGCGCTCAGATGGCGGTCGGCATTTTAGATGATGCTTTGAAAACGGTAGATGGCAGTCGTGCGGAGTTAGGCGCGTATCAAAACCGCTTTAATCACGCGATCAATAATCTCGATAACATCCACGAAAACTTAGCTGCTTCCAACAGTCGTATCCAAGACACTGACTACGCGAAAGAAACCACGCAAATGGTGAAGCAGCAGATTTTACAACAGGTCAGTACTTCTATTCTGGCGCAAGCAAAACAAGCGCCAAACCTAGCATTGACCTTGCTTGGCTGATGAATGGCCTTGCCCGAATTTAACGCAAAACCTGCCTGTATCGACAATTCGAAAAGAAGCTTTAGCGAAAAATGAAAGTTTTTTTGCTTTTTTATCCGCTTTGTCACGATTACCCCTCCAAACGAATTATTTTCAAAAAAATCTAAAATTTTCTCTAAAGAAAACAGGGCATGCGCCGTTAATAAAAGTAACTTTGAGAGAACTACTTGGTTTTCCGAGACGTCGGAAACCGCTACACCGGAAAATCAATTGGAGAAATCACCATGGCAGTGAATGTAAACACTAACGTATCAGCGATGACCGCTCAGCGTTACCTAAACAACGCAAACTCAGCTCAACAAACTTCTATGGAGCGTTTGTCTTCAGGTTTTAAAATCAACAGCGCAAAAGATGACGCTGCGGGTCTACAAATCTCGAACCGTTTGAACGTACAAAGCCGTGGTTTGGATGTAGCGGTTCGCAACGCGAACGACGGTATCTCAATTGCACAAACTGCTGAAGGTGCAATGAACGAGACCACTAACATTCTTCAACGTATGCGTGATTTGTCTCTGCAATCAGCAAACGGTTCAAACTCGAAAGCAGAGCGCGTTGCGATTCAAGAAGAAGTGACCGCACTCAACGACGAACTAAATCGTATCGCAGAAACAACCTCTTTCGGTGGTAACAAGCTACTAAACGGCACACACGGTGCGAAATCGTTCCAAATCGGTGCGGATAACGGTGAAGCAGTGATGCTTGAGCTAAAAGACATGCGCTCAGACAACAAAATGATGGGCGGTGTGAGCTACCAAGCTGAAAGTGGTAAAGGTAAAGACTGGAACGTTGCTGAAGGTAAGAACGACCTAAAAATCAACCTAACGGACAGCTACGGCCAAGAGCAAGAAATCAACATCAGCGCAAAAGCGGGTGACGATATCGAAGAGCTTGCGACTTACATTAACGGCCAAACTGACCTAGTGAAAGCGTCAGTAGACCAAGACGGTAAACTGCAAATCTTCGCTGGCAACAACAAAGTTGAGGGCGAGGTCGAGTTTTCAGGCGGTCTATCTGGTGAACTAGGTTTGGGCGAAGGTAAAAAAGTGACGGTAGATACTATTGACGTAACCTCAGTCGGTGGCGCACAAGAATCTGTTGCAATCATCGATGCGGCACTGAAATACGTAGACAGCCACCGCGCAGAGCTGGGTGCATTCCAGAACCGTTTCAACCATGCAATCAGCAACTTGGACAACATTAACGAGAATGTGAACGCGTCGAAGAGCCGTATCAAAGATACAGATTTCGCGAAAGAAACGACGGCAATGACCAAATCACAAATTCTATCGCAAGCGTCAAGCTCAATCCTTGCGCAAGCGAAACAAGCGCCAAACTCAGCGCTAAGTCTGCTAGGTTAATTTCAAACCTAAGACGAGAACCTCATTGGCTCGTGGTGAGAGATGAGCGAGTAAACCCAGCTTCGGCTGGGTTTTTTTCTGCCTTTAAAAGAGCGAAGGTATTCATCAACGGCAATATTAGAGCTTTATCACACTTCAGTAAGCCAAAGAAAATAATCGCAAAAAATTGAAAATTTCTCCTAAAGGATATGCATACGTCGCCGTTAAAGGGACTGAGAGAAATGAGATGTACCTAAGTGAGGTGAGAGACACGACGGTACATTCACTAAAGCCTTAAGGAGATCAATTATGGCGATTAACGTTAATACTAACGTTTCTGCGATGACTGCACAGCGTTACCTGAACCAGGCAGCTGACGGTCAACAAAAATCTATGGAGCGTTTGTCTTCGGGTTACAAAATCAATAGCGCGAAAGACGATGCTGCAGGTCTACAGATTTCAAACCGTTTGAATGCACAAAGCCGTGGCCTAGATATGGCAGTGAAAAACGCAAACGACGGTATTTCTATTGCACAGGTTGCTGAAGGTGCAATGAATGAATCTACCAACATCCTACAACGTATGCGTGATCTTTCGCTTCAATCGGCGAACGGCTCTAACTCAAAAGCAGAACGTGTAGCGATCCAAGAAGAAGTAACAGCGCTAAACGACGAGCTAAACCGTATTGCTGAAACTACCTCTTTCGGTGGTAACAAGCTTCTAAACGGTACTTACGGTACTCAATCTTTCCAAATCGGTGCGGACTCAGGTGAAGCAGTGATGCTTTCTATGGGTAACCTACGCTCAGACACTTCAGCAATGGGTGGTAAGAGCTACGCAGCAGAAGAGGGTAAAGACGCATCTTGGACTGTTGGTGAGAAAACAGAGTTCAAAATGAGCTACACCAACAAGCAGGGTGAAGAGAAAGAGCTATCAATCAGCGCTAAGCAAGGCGATGATATTGAACAGCTAGCGACATACATCAACGGTCAAAACGATGATGTAAAAGCCTCTGTTGGCGAAGATGGCAAACTACAAGTATTTGCTTCTTCTCAAAAAGTTGAAGGTGATGTTGAGTTTTCTGGCAACCTAGCAGACGAGATCGGCTTTGGTGGTCCGAAAGACGTAACAGTGAAAGACATCGACGTAACCACAGTAGCTGGCTCTCAAGAAGCAGTAGCGGTTATCGACGGCGCTCTTAAGTCCGTAGACAGCCAACGAGCTTCACTCGGTGCTTTCCAAAACCGCTTCAACCACGCAATCAGCAACCTAGACAACATTAACGAGAACGTTAACGCGTCTAAAAGCCGTATTAAAGATACTGATTACGCGAAGGAAACCACTGCGATGACTAAGTCGCAAATTCTTCAGCAAGCAAGTACTTCAATCCTGGCTCAAGCGAAGCAGTCTCCATCTGCAGCGCTAAGCTTGTTGGGCTAAGTGGTAAACCCAGCCTGAGGTCAACACCTTAGTGCTGGGGCACCAAAGCGATAGATTCTATCGTTAGCCCATAAGGTGGAAGGGAGATTGTAATGGATATATCCTCCTACGCATCGAACATCCAGCCTTACGGCACGCCAAATGGCACAAAGTTTGCAAATAAAAATGGCAATGATATAGGCACGTCTAGCCCAGCAAATTCAAATGGTGAGATTTCGCCGCAAAAAGCGAAAAACACCGAATACGACTTCTCTGTTCAAGCTGCGATCGAGATGGCTGAAAGCCGTCAAGAACTGAACAAAGAAGAACGTGAAAAATTGGTCGCACAAATGAATGAATTTGTAACGTCCATAAACAAAGGAGTCGCATTTCGAGTGGATGAAGAATCCGGACGAGATGTGGTGACGATTTATGAAGCCAATACCGGTGACGTGATTCGTCAAATTCCTGATGAAGAAATGCTAGTGGTATTGCGTCGCCTAGCTGAGCACACAGCCAACAGCGGGTTGTTGACTGAAAAAGTGTAAGTCGTTTTTAGAGGTGATTTGATGAGTTTAGGCCCTTTGGGGATGTCTGGCGGCATGGATATTAATTCCATGGTCAGCAAAATTGTGGATGCCGAACGCGTACCAAAGCAGCAACGCATCGACAACGAACGCACGACAATTAATGCCAGTATCAGTGCTTACGGACGACTCAGAGAATCATTGGATACGATGAAAAATCTCATGGCGAACTTTCGTCAGGAGAAAGCATTTGCCGTTCGCACCGTCGAAACGACCAATGACAATATCGTATCTGCCACGGCAACCACAGATGCTATCGCTGGCAAATATGCTATCGATGTGTTGCAGCTTGCTCAGAGCCATAAAGTCGCTTCTGACGTATTGCCAGAAGACGCAAAATTTGGCCCTGGTAAGCTGCAGATTTCGCTTGGTGATGAGCGTTTTAATATCGATGTTCGTTCCCGATCTAAGCTCATCGATGTCGTACGTGGCATCAATGGCGCTAAAGATAACCCTGGCGTTCGTGCATCTCTTATTAACGACGTCGAAGGTCCACGCCTTATCCTTGCTTCTAACCTCTCTGGTAAGGATCATCAAATCAGAGTCAGTGTGGAGGCAGAAAAAGGCAACCCTCTTAAATATTTCGAATACCAAACACTTGAAGACCGCGTCAACGCGCTTGAAGAAGCTCGTTCAGCGGCGGAAGATGTCTTAGGTCCTCTTAAATTTCCGGAACAACCAGCAGAAGAGCTGGATGCAAACGGCAATCCTCTACCTCCAGAAGAGCAAAAAGCGGCAGACGATGTACAAGATGATGCATCGCAAGCGCCAATCTCTGCGGCGGGTGCAGAAGCAGCCAAAGCTGGTCAAGAAGCCATTGATGAAGCCAACCGACGCGCGAGTTTACGCCCTGAAGACAGAATTCCAGGGTGGACAGAAACTGCGTCAGGTACTTTGTTGGACTCTTATGAAGAACCAGAGCTCGAACTCGACGAAAAGGCAATAGAGAAGGCACCAGATGTACCAGGCTGGAATAATGCCGCATCGGGCACCCTAACCGATTCTTACGTTACGACGAAAGAGGCTAAGCAGCTTCTTGAGCAAGAAAAAGCGGAAATCGAGCAAAAAATTGCGAGTGAAAAGCAAGCGTTAGACGAAAAAGTGGCACGTGGTGAACTTTCCGAAGCGCAAGCTAAGCAAATTCATCGCGCTAAACTTGATCCTCAAGAACGTGAGCGTCTGGAAAAAATTGATGAAGCAGAAGCGAAAATCGCAAAGGCACAATCTGCTTTTGAAGAATACCTTGGAATGACAGAAGTACAAGCAGGGCAAGATTCAGAAGTTCTGCTTGATGGAGTGGCAAAGCTATCTAGCCACAACAATGTGATTGAAGATGCGATCGAAGGTGTTGATTTAACGCTAAAAGGCAAATCAGAACCGAATAAACCGCCTGCTGAAATTGGTGTCGAGTACGACCGTCAAAGTGTACGCAACGATATCGAAAACTTTGTGGCAGCGTATAACTCGTTTTATCAAACCTCCCAAGCGTTGGCGAGTGTGGATCCGGTAACTGGCCAAAAAGGGCCGTTGTCAGGTGACAGCACCGTACGCAGTGCAGATTCACGATTAAAATCGGTCTTTTCTACTCGAATCGATAAAGCACCTGAAAACCTAAAGTCCTTAACAGAATTTGGCATTACGACCACACGTCAAGGCACCCTAGAAATCAACTATGACATGCTAGACCGCCAGTTGAACAATAACTTCAACGAGTTAGAAAAGTTCTTCGGTGGCAACACAGGTTTTGCTAAACGAGTAGAAGATGCGATTCACGGTATCACAGGTATTACAGGCAGTA
Organism: Vibrio sp. OPT41; assembly: GCF_015163595.1. NCBI lineage: Bacteria > Pseudomonadati > Pseudomonadota > Gammaproteobacteria > Vibrionales > Vibrionaceae > Vibrio > Vibrio sp. OPT41. The sequence continues at coordinate 22,970 of NZ_JADDYH010000013.1, forward strand.
TTCGTACTCGAGAAAAAAGTCTCACAGAACAAAACTACCGTTTGAGTGACGATCAAGCGGCATTAGATCGCCGCATGGAAAGCCTAGAGAAGCGTACTCATGCGAAGTTTACCGCGATGCAAGATGCGACCGGTAAAATGCAAGGCCAGTTAGGCGCTTTGATGAGTGCGTTGGGTTAATAAATGCAAAAAGAACTCATGGAAATTAGTGATATAGATCAACTAATTACGCAAGAATTAGAAAAAATTGATTTTAATGCTGAAGAAATTCTTCGCTTGGTCGATATCAGGGAACGGTTATTGCAAAACCTGTTACCAATTATTCATCAAAATCCTTTGGTTAAGCAGGATGCAGAGTGGCAAGCATTGCTAACTCGTACCAAAAGAATTGTCGAGCTGATGCAATCGGAAACGTCAAAGGTCGGAAAAGAGCTCCATAAGTTTCGTTATGGCCAGCGTTCACTTCAGCAGTACAAAAAATTTATTTAAAAGAGGATTACTATGCGCGGTTCTTTGCAAGCATACAAAAAGGTATCAGTCGACAGCCAGCTTAGCGCGGCTTCTCCGCACAAAGTCATTCAAATGCTTATGGCTGGTGCGATTGAGCGCCTTATTCAAGGTAAAGCAGCCATGCAAGCAGGCAATATTCCAGCAAAAGGTGAGCGCTTAGGTAAAGCGTTAGACATCATTATCGCGCTACGCAGCTGTCTATCTATGGATGACGGTGGTGATATTGCTTCAAACTTAGATTCACTGTATGAGTTTATGATCACGCAAATTTCTGCTGCTAACCATCAAAATGAGCCTCAGCTGATCGACGACGTTATCGACATTATCCGTGAGATCAAGTCCGCTTGGGACCAAATCCCAACAGAGTTTCATAATCTTACCGCTGCTGAAGTTGGTATTTAATAGTCAAAACAATGCGTTAAGATACTAGACGAATATATTTGTCAATTGCGCAACGAGTTGTGTAGCAAAGTTTCTATCAAGCTCACACCTCTCCATTGCTTGGTTGCCTTATTTTTATATTCAAATAAAATAGAAGCCATTAGTAGCCCTAATGGCTTTTTTGTTGCTGATTTTCCTATTTTGTCTATCGTAAATTGAGTGTGGTGGTTCTGCCTTCTTTAGCACCCAATTGCGCAAATCAAGGTTTGGCCGCAACGCACCTAAAATAAAGGCAATCATTCTTACTTATGCATGGTTTGGCAAAGCTGCTTGTAATTGATGATGACGCATCAAGTCGTTTAAATTTAAGCAATATATTGGAATTTGTTGGAGAAAATTGCGAAGCGGTCAGTTCTGATCAGCTCAGCGATGTTGATTGGTCTAGCGTATGGTCGTGCTGTATTGTTGGTAATATTCCAGCAGGTCAAGCGGCGAGTACGGTTATCTCTCATTTAAACAGCGCTTACCACATCCCTCTTCTAGTCATGGGCCGTTTTCCTTTGCCTGTTGATGATCTTCCAAATTTTGTTGGTGAACTAGAGCTGCCGCTTAATTACCCACAGCTTAGTGAAGCGTTACGCCACTGCAAAGATTTTCTGGGGCGAAAAGGAGTGAATGTTGTTGCTAGTGCACGCAAAAACACGCTTTTTCGCAGCTTAGTTGGTCAAAGTAGAGGTATTCAAGAAGTTCGACACCTGATTGAGCAAGTATCAAACACGGAAGCAAACGTGTTGATCTTAGGTGAGTCCGGTACGGGTAAGGAAGTTGTTGCGCGTAACATCCACTATCACTCTTCATACCGCGATGGCGCATTTGTACCTATTAACTGTGGTGCAATACCGCCTGAGCTCCTAGAAAGCGAATTATTTGGTCACGAAAAAGGCGCGTTTACTGGTGCGTTAACTGCCCGTAAAGGTCGATTTGAGCTCGCAGATGGTGGCACTATCTTTCTTGATGAGATTGGCGATATGCCAATGTCGATGCAAGTAAAGTTGCTTCGTGTATTGCAAGAACGCTGCTTTGAACGTGTAGGTGGCAATAGTACCATCAAGGTAAATGTTCGAGTTGTGGCGGCGACACACCGTAATCTAGAAAATATGATTGAAGAAGGTACGTTCCGAGAAGACTTGTTCTATCGTCTGAACGTGTTTCCAATTGAGATGCCAGCGCTGAAAGAGCGCAAACAAGATATACCATTGCTGCTGCAAGAACTGATGACACGTTTAGAGGCGGAGGGCGGACAACCTATCTGTTTTACACCTCGTGCAATCAACTCACTGATGGAGCATAACTGGCCGGGCAACGTACGCGAGTTGGCTAATCTTGTTGAGCGAATGATTATTCTGTATCCAAATAGCTTAGTGGATGTAAACCATCTACCAACCAAATATCGCTACAGTGACATCCCAGAGTTCCAACCAGAGAGCAATCCATTTGTTTCGGTGGAAGAGCAAGAGCGTGATGTATTCCAAGATATCTTCTCTGAAGATTTTAGCTTTGAAGATCAAGACGACCTTGATCACAGCATGAACGCCCCGCAAGCGCTGCCACCGGAAGGGGTTAATTTGAAAGAGCTGCTGGCTGATTTAGAAGTTAATATGATCAGCCAAGCATTAGAAGCGCAGGGTGGCGTTGTAGCAAGAGCGGCCGATATGCTGGGTATGCGACGTACTACGCTGGTGGAAAAAATGCGTAAGTACAACTTACAGCGCTAGGTAAAGTGAAGTTTTAAGACGATATCTGAATTATCACTTGTGCTAGTTAACATCGTTTTTCTGGCATCCAAAACCGTTATCTCTGAGTGTCAACTTATTGTCGATAGCTTAACGTCCTGATAAATATAAAAAATAGCTTGGTACGCTAATTGCTTACCAAGCTATTTTAGTTTTAGCGGCGATATTTCGACAGGCAGTAATGGATAACAACACCAATCAATCCCATTTAGATTCCGTAGAGAATCAGGTTGAGCGCTACAAACAGGTGCTCGATGTGATGCCTGCTGGAGTGATTTTGCTCGATACGTACGGAGTAGTGCGTGAAGCAAATCCAGAAGCGCACCGAATTCTTGAGATTCCACTGGTTAACGAAAAATGGTTCAACGTTATCCAGGCGGTGTTTGACCCACGTGAAGATGATGGCCATGAAGTTTCATTACGTAATGGCCGTAAAGTTCGACTCGCCATCTCGGCGTCCACAACAGGTCAATTGATCCTGATTACCGATTTAACCGAAACCCGTTTACTTCAAGCTCGTGTCAGTGATTTACAGCGCTTGTCGTCGTTAGGACGTATGGTTGCGTCGCTTGCTCACCAAGTAAGAACGCCGCTGTCGAGCGCTATGTTATATGCATCCAATTTGGGAGCGCCAAATCTTCCTCCAGCGACAAAAGATCGCTTCCAAACCAAATTAATGGATCGACTGCACGATTTGGAAAAGCAGGTTAATGATATGCTGCTTTTTGCTAAAGGTGGTGATAATAAAGTCATTAAGCCATTCACGATTGCCCAGTTGGTAGCGGAATACCAGCCGATGGTCGAAACCGCGCTAAAAAACAACAGTATTGATTACTGCCTAGAAGTGGAAGAAGAACAAACTGAGCTACTAGGCAATGCGAACGCCATTGCATCCGCATTAAGTAATCTGGTCATGAATGCGATTCAAATGTCTGGTAAAGAATCGCAAGTCGATATTTTTTTCCGCCCGGTAAATGGTGAGTTACGCATTTCTGTGCAAGACAGCGGACCGGGTGTGCCCGAAGAACTGCAAGCCAAAATCATGGAGCCATTTTTTACCACACGTTCTCAAGGAACTGGATTAGGGTTGGCAGTTGTTCAAATGGTTTGCCGTGCCCATGACGGTCGATTGGAGCTTATTTCAGAGCAGGGTGATGGAGCCTGCTTCACCATGTGCATTCCGCTAGAGCGAGTGCAAACAGAAGCGCAATAAGCGGCTTTTGGTAATAACAATTTCTGGAGAATCATAATGGCGCAAAGCAAAGTGCTGATCGTAGAAGACGATGAAGGTCTTCGTGAAGCCCTAGTCGATACTCTGGCTCTGGCAGGGTATGAGTGGTTGGAAGCGGACTGTGCTGAAGATGCACTGTTGAAGCTGAAATCGAATACGGTTGATATCGTCGTTTCTGATGTGCAAATGGCGGGTATGGGTGGCTTAGCTCTGCTCAAAAGCATCAAGCAGAATTGGCCTAACTTACCAGTATTGCTAATGACGGCGTACGCCAACATTGAAGATGCCGTGTCTGCAATGAAAGATGGCGCGATTGACTACATGGCGAAACCATTTGCACCAGAAGTGTTGCTAAATATGGTCAGTCGTTATGCACCGATAAAAAGTGATGACAACGGTGATGCTATCGTTGCTGATGAGAAAAGTCTGCGCTTACTCGCGTTGGCCGATAAAGTGGCACGTACAGATGCGAATGTTATGGTGCTAGGTCCGAGTGGCTCAGGTAAAGAAGTGATGTCGCGTTATATTCACAACGCGTCAAATCGTAAAAATGGTCCTTTTGTCGCAATTAACTGTGCCGCGATTCCTGACAATATGCTCGAAGCAACACTGTTTGGCTATGAAAAGGGTGCATTTACTGGTGCTGTTCAGGCATGCCCAGGAAAGTTTGAACAAGCGCAAGGTGGCACAATCTTGCTTGATGAAATCAGCGAAATGGACCTGAACCTGCAAGCGAAGTTGTTGCGTGTTTTGCAAGAGCGAGAAGTAGAGCGCCTAGGCAGTCGCAAAAGCATCAAGTTAGATGTTCGTGTGTTAGCGACGAGTAACCGTGATCTTAAGCAATACGTGTCAGAAGGAAACTTCAGAGAGGACTTATATTACCGCCTGAATGTATTCCCAATTGCGTGGCCTGCACTTAAAGAACGTAAAGGCGATATTGCACCGCTTGCCAAGCATCTTGCTGAGCGTCATTGCAGCAAAATGGGCATGCCAGTGCCTCAATTCTCGGCCGTTGCGTTAGAAAAACTATTGCAATACCCTTGGCCGGGTAATGTTCGTGAATTGGATAACGTGGTTCAACGAGCGCTGATATTAAGTGAAAATGGCGACATCGATGCAGAGCACATTTTGCTCGAGGGCGTAGATTGGCAAGATGCCAATAGCTTGCAACACGTGGTGCAAAATGCAGATATGGTCGTGCCCAATGTTAAGCCAGTTGCTCAAGCTGAGAGTGTCAGCCGCCCAGTAACTGGTGGAGAAGGCTTAGGCAGCGAGCTGCGCGATCAAGAATACGCCATTATTTTGGAGACTTTGGTTGAGTGTAATGGTCGACGCAAAGAAATGGCGGAGAAACTGGGTATAAGCCCTCGAACCTTGCGCTATAAGCTTGCCAAAATGCGTGATGCTGGTATAGATATCCCGAATTAACACAGACAACGGCCATAAGACGAAAAGTGTAAGTAAATTGATTGCTAATGTCTTATGGCACGTTAATTGCTGTGTCAATAATCAGTTTTGTTAATAGTCAATCTTTTGGCTTAGAGGTGCTAATGAAAATTGATGGTATTCAGGCAGAAATGCGCGCCATGATGGTAGAAGCAACCAATACGGCTCCTACTGCAAGTGGGGCGAAAGTTGGAGCGGATTTTAACGATCTCCTAACTAAAGCCATCAATAACGTGAACACACTTCAAAAAGCATCTGGTGATTTACAAACCCGTTTTGATCGTGGTGATGCCGATGTATCCCTTTCTGACGTTATGATCGCTCGTAACAAGTCTAGTGTCGCTTTTGATGCGACGGTTCAAATTCGCAATAAACTCGTTGAGGCATATAAAGATCTCATGAACATGCCAGTGTAATTTAGGTAATAAGTGTGGCAGACAAGTCTACAGATTTAACCGTCACTGAAGGCGGCTCAGATGGTGCACTGGTAGCAAGTTCCGATGTGGATGTGGAGAGTCAAAATCCAGATCTAGAGGAGCGTAGTGCGTCAAAATTCGATATGGCAGTGGGCGACCTCGATTTACTTCGTCAGGTTGTGCTTGTGCTGTCGATATCCATCTGTGTTGCATTGATCGTGATGCTGTTCTTTTGGGTCAAAGAACCGGAGATGCGCCCACTTGGTGCGTATGAGACCGAAGAATTGATCCCCGTTCTGGATTATCTGGACCAGCAGAAAATCAATTATAAGCTTGATGGCAATACTGTTTCTGTTGAATCGAGTGAGTACAACTCGATCAAACTTGGCATGGTTCGTTCCGGCGTTAACCAAGCTACAGAAGCGGGCGATGATATTTTGCTGCAAGACATGGGTTTTGGTGTTTCACAACGTCTCGAGCAAGAGCGTCTCAAACTCAGTCGAGAGCGCCAATTGGCTCAAGCAATTGAAGAAATGAAGCAAGTTCGCAAAGCACGAGTGTTATTGGCACTGCCAAAGCACAGCGTGTTTGTGCGTCATAACCAAGAAGCTTCTGCGTCGGTATTTTTGACATTGTCGACAGGCACGAACCTTAAGCAGCAAGAAGTGGATTCTATTGTCGACATGGTGGCTAGTGCCGTGCCGGGAATGAAAACTTCTCGAATTACCGTCACAGATCAGCATGGCCGCTTACTCAGCTCAGGCTCCCAAGATCCCGCTTCTGCGGCACGACGCAAAGAACAAGAATTAGAACGCAGCCAAGAGCAAGCGCTGCGCGAAAAAATTGATTCCGTACTATTACCGATTTTAGGTTATGGCAACTATACGGCGCAGGTTGATATACAAATGGATTTCAGTGCGGTTGAACAAACTCGCAAACGCTTTGATCCGAACACCCCTGCGACCCGCAGTGAGTACGCACTCGAAGATTACAATAACGGTAACATGGTTGCGGGTATTCCGGGTGCGTTGAGTAATCAGCCTCCAGCGGATGCCTCAATTCCGCAAGATGTGGCTCAAATGAAAGATGGTTCTGTCATGGGGCAGGGTTCAGTTCGTAAAGAGTCCACGCGTAACTTTGAGCTAGATACCACCATCAGCCACGAGCGAAAGCAGACCGGGACGGTGGCTCGTCAGACCGTTTCTGTTGCGATTAAAGACCGTCGTCAAGTTAACCCTGATACGGGTGAAGTGACTTATACCCCAATGTCCGAATCTGAAATCAATGCCATTCGCCAAGTATTAATTGGTACCGTCGGCTTTGATCAAGGTCGTGGCGATTTACTGAATGTATTGAGTGTAAAGTTTGCTGAGCCAGAGGCTGAGCAGCTAGAAGAACCACCAATTTGGGAGCACCCTAACTTCAGTGATTGGGTTCGTTGGTTCGCAAGTGCATTAGTGATTATTGTGGTTGTGTTGGTTCTGGTTCGCCCAGCAATGAAGAAATTGCTTAACCCTACCAGCGATGATGAAGACGAAATGTACGGACCAGACGGCTTGCCGATTGGTGCGGATGGTGAAACTAGCTTGATTGGCAGTGACATCGAAAGCAGCGAACTGTTCGAGTTTGGCTCAAGTATTGATTTGCCAAACCTTCATAAAGATGAAGATGTATTGAAAGCGGTTCGCGCTCTGGTTGCGAATGAACCTGAACTGGCTGCTCAAGTAGTGAAAAACTGGATGAATGACAATGGCTAACGATATCGTACCTCAAGATGACAACGCCGCGGGAATGCCAGTAGAGCTGGATGTTTCAACCATTACTGGCGAAGAAAAAGCGGCAATTTTGCTACTGAGCCTTAATGAACAAGATGCAGCTGGCATTATCCGTCACCTAGAACCAAAACAGGTTCAGCGTGTTGGTAGTGCGATGGCTCGCGCGAAGGATCTCAGCCAAGACAAGGTATCTGCTGTTCATCGTGCGTTTTTGGAGGATATCCAGAAATACACCAACATTGGTATGGGCAGCGAAGACTTTATGCGTAATGCACTGGTTGCCGCTCTTGGTGAAGACAAAGCCAACAACTTGGTTGACCAGATCCTACTTGGTACGGGATCAAAAGGCTTGGATTCTTTGAAATGGATGGACCCACGCCAAGTGGCGAGCATTATTGTCAATGAACACCCACAGATTCAAACTATCGTACTGTCTTATTTAGAAGCAGACCAATCTGCAGAGATTTTGTCTCAGTTCCCTGAGCGCGTGCGTTTGGATCTGATGATGCGTATTGCCAACCTTGAAGAAGTTCAGCCATCAGCATTGGCAGAGCTGAACGAAATCATGGAGAAACAGTTCGCGGGTCAAGCGGGTGCACAAGCAGCCAAAATTGGCGGCCTGAAAGCAGCAGCGGAGATCATGAACTACCTAGACAACAACGTCGAAGGTTTGTTGATGGAACAAATTCGCGATCAGGACGAAGACATGGCGACGCAAATCCAAGACCTAATGTTTGTCTTCGAAAACTTAGTCGAGGTGGACGACCAAGGTATTCAGAAGTTGCTGCGTGACGTACCACAAGACGTGTTGCAAAAAGCACTCAAAGGTGCAGATGACTCGTTACGTGAGAAAGTCTTCAAGAACATGTCTAAACGTGCTGCTGATATGATGCGTGATGACATAGAAGCGATGCCGCCAGTACGAGTGGCAGATGTAGAAGCCGCTCAGAAAGAAATCTTAGCAATTGCCCGTCGAATGGCGGATGCTGGTGAGCTTATGCTATCTGGCGGTGCTGACGAATTCTTATAATTTCTATTGCTTCGCAATTATCCTATTGCGGAGCACCCTCACTTCTTAATCGAACACACAATAGGTAACCCATGGCTGGCGATAGAAAACGTGGATTTATCCGTCCTGATGAAGATGATTCGATGATCGAACCCCAACGTTGGGGGCTGCCTGATTATGGCGAGCCTAAAGCCAAACAAGCAAAACAAACCGCGTTCAACTATGACCCGGGATGGGTGCCGAATTTTGATGAGCCTGAAGAAGAGCAGCCACTTGCGCTAACCGAAGAGCAAATTGAACTGATTAAGCAAGGTGCTTATCAAGAAGGCTTACATCAAGGTCAGGAAGCTGGCTTTAAGCAAGGTTACGACAAAGGTAAAGAAGAAGGGTTGCAAGCCGGCCATGCTGAAGGTCTCGAGCTCGGAAAAGCTGAAGGGGTAACTGCAGGGCAAGAATACATTCAGCAGCAAGTTGAAACTTTTATGAACTTGGCCAATCAGTTTGCTCAACCTTTGGAGTTGATGAATGCTCAGGTTGAAAAGCAGCTGGTGGATATGGTGCTCTGTTTAGTTAAAGAAGTGGTGCACGTTGAAGTACAAACCAACCCTCAAATTATTTTAGATACAGTGAAGCAGTCGGTCGAAGCGCTACCAATATCAGGCCACCCTATTACCTTGCACCTGAATCCAGAGGATGTCGCGATTATTCGTTCAGCTTATGGTGAAGAAGACCTTAATTGTCGCAACTGGACGTTAGTTGCTGAGCCATCGCTCAATCGAGGTGATGTCCAGATTGAAGCCGGTGAATCAAGCATTAATTATCGCATGGAAGAACGCGTCAAAAGCGTATTGCACAGCTTTTGTGGCGCAAACCGTCATCAAGAGGGTGAGTAATCCATGCAAGCACTCGCTGACCGCTTAAAAAACTACAAAGTTGAAGGCCTTACGACGCGCCCTGTCGCCTCTGGCAAACTGGTGCGTGTGGTTGGGTTAACGTTGGAAGCGACCGGCTGTCGCGCACCAATTGGCAGTTTATGCTTAGTGGAAACCATGTCAGGTCAGATGGAAGCCGAGGTTGTCGGCTTTTCAGGTGACAACCTATTTTTAATGCCAAGCGAACAAATTACGGGCATTTTACCTGGCGCGAGAGTCACCCCTTTAACCAGTGACGCTGGTTTGCCTGTCGGCATGGAGTTACTTGGGCGCGTGATAGACGGGGTTGGGAATCCACTTGATGGACTTGGCCCTTTGTATACCGATCATCGTGCCTCTTTTAATGCCGAGCCGATCAACCCGTTGGCTCGAAAACCAATTTCTGAACCGCTCGATGTTGGCCTAAAAGCCATCAATGGTTTGTTGACGGTTGGTAAAGGTCAGCGTATCGGTCTGTTTGCAGGTTCTGGTGTGGGTAAATCGGTCACGCTTGGCATGATGACGCGAGGCACCACCGCACAGGTTGTGGTCGTCGGCCTGATAGGTGAGCGTGGACGTGAAGTTAAAGAGTTCATCGAAGAGATCTTGGGTGAGGACGGTCGTCGCCGCTCAGTGGTGGTCGCGGCGCCTGCCGATGCTTCACCTCTAATGCGCTTAAAGGGGTGCCAAACGGCATTAACGATTGCTGAATACTTCCGGGACCAAGGGTTAGATGTTCTGCTATTGATGGACTCGTTGACTCGTTTTGCACAAGCACAGCGTGAAATCGCACTTTCTGTTGGTGAGCCGCCAGCGACGAAAGGTTACCCGCCTTCTGTATTTGCCAAGCTGCCAGCGCTGGTTGAGCGAGCGGGTAATGGAAGTGCCGAACAAGGCTCGATTACGGCGTTCTTTACCGTCTTGACCGAAGGGGATGATTTGCAAGATCCGATAGCGGATGCATCGCGAGCCATTCTTGATGGCCATATTGTTCTTTCTCGTGAAATGGCGGATGCAGGCCATTATCCGGCGATTGATGTCGAGAAGTCGGTGAGCCGTGTTATGCCGCAAATCACGACCGAAGAGCACGTTCTGATGTCAAAAGCCGTGCGACAGGTCTTGTCTATTTGTCGCAAGAATCAAGATTTGGTCTCGATTGGAGCGTACAAACCGGGTACCGATCCTGCTATTGATGGCGCATTTACTTTGAAACCGAAGTTAGACGAATACTTGCAGCAGAGCATGAAAGAATCGGTGCCATACGATATGTGCGTCAATATGCTTAGAAACATTTTGGGTGGGTGATAGCGCATGAATAATGCGATGGAGTTTCTACTTGAGCAAACTAAGGATCGTGAAGACCAAGCTGTGCTTGCACTGAACAAAGCGCGTTCTGAACTCGAAGATTATTACCGTCAGGTTGAACAAATTGAAAAGTATCGGCTTGATTATTGCCAGCAACTCGTCGACCGTGGTCAGGCGGGCCTAACGGCAAGTCAATATGGACATTTAAATCGATTCCTTACCCAGCTAGATGAAACTTTATCTAAGCAAAAGCAAGCAGAAAGTCATTTCAAAGAGCAGGTTGAAAACTGTAAAGAATATTGGTTAACCGTGCGTAAAGAACGCAAATCCTATGAGTGGATGATAGGCAAACGCGAAAAAGAGAAACAACTTGCTGAAGCTAAGCGCGAACAAAAGCAAATGGACGAGTTTTCCACCTTACTTTACAGTCGAAAACCACATCGTTTCTAAACGTTATCGGTTCGATATTGCATTACGGTGTTGCAGTTGACTACATCTCTACCGATTCAAGTAAGGTAACTTTGATTGAGTCTTGTTCAATTAGCTCAAATACCTTCGGTCGAATCTCGCGAACCCACCACTCGTTGTATGTTTTTTCGTAGAGAGTCTGGCGTGCTTGTTCATTGTCGAACTCTCTAAGCCAAACAAAATAGTCATGTCCATCGTCACCAGTGTGGACGTAAGTATTCAGTACACGCATGCCTTGTGAGCGTTGATAGGGCAACAGTTCTTCCTTCATCCAACTTAGCCATTGCTTTGTTTTGCCTGCTTTGATTCTATATTGGCGTAATTCTGTGATCTTCAAAGTGATTCCTTAATTGTTAAGCAAAGTGTCTGTTTACGCTTATCGTTTTTCAAAGTCAATCAAGTAGCTGTACATCATGTTAGGAACCAGGTTCTCGGATAGTACTGTTGATGTTTGTTCCATAAACATGCCATCTATTAGCTTACCGAGAATTGGCTCAATATTGTGGTGTGATTTTTGCATTTTAGCTGTCAGTGTCGGGTCTTTTTGACCTTTGTTTGCCGCCAGTATTGCTGTCTGTCAGCGATACGCTCAGAGCCACGAGAACGAGAGTTTCTAAATGAGTGTGAATTTGTCCCATGTATCTGCGACTACCAAGACGCCAGTTTCTGATGTGTCCGCTAAAGCGTCCGCAGAGAGCACTGAAAGCAAGGGATTTTTAGAAACGTTAACCGATGCGTTTGCTGGTAAACAAAAGCCCGAAAAAGTAGCAACAGAATCGACAGTGGTTGAAGAAAAAGAAAGAGCGGATGTAGGCAGTACTTCTTCTGCTAACGTCTCGGACGAATTGTTGGCGCAAGAAAGCCAAGGATCCGTCAGTGACGGGACCCATGATTTTGATGAAATATCAGCAAACAAACAGAATGCAACCTTAAGTGAAGAAGTAAGTTTACAAAAGGCGAGTAACAGCACACCTTTGGAGCATGATGTTGAAGCTATTGAAAAAGTGAAATCAACATCAATTGATACGAGTAACCCATCAAATACAATGGACGTAAAAAGCACGATGGGCGAAGGACAACAGCTTCTTGGTCGAATTGAACAAGCGAATCAAACCCTGAATGCGAGTAATGCATCCATCGATAGTGGCAAAGTTTTGCCTCAGAGCGCGAATTTAGTGCATTCGTTCCACGAGCAAGCAACCGTTTCGACACACCTTGATGAGCTTGCTTTGAATGAAACGCCATCAGTTCATTCGCTTGAACAAGCACAGATGATCCCAGGACAAGACTTAGAGCCAATTTTAGATAAGAATGGTCAACCTATCGATGTCGACAAACTTTCGCCTGAGTTTGCTGCTTGGCAAGAGCTAGCGAAACAAGCCAGCCATCCGACGGCTAAGAGCGCAGTCAGTGGTGAAGTAGCTAATGATCTGTCGCCGTTGTTAACAGACGTTGATGGTTCCAACATCGACGCGCTTCCACGAGTATCCTTGGATGAACTTGAAGTTATAGATACTAAGTTGGCGCAAGGAAAACCACTGACTCAGCAAGAAGCTCAGATCATTGAAGGGTTGAAACAAGGAAGGATCACGGCGGATATTCCTGATCAAGACCTTGCCCAATTTGTTGCGCTCCCTAATGACATTAAACAGATTCTCGCAGAGCAACAAGTACAACATAATTTAACTCGCCAGGCTGGACCTATGGCAGTGTCTCAGCAAATCCAGCATACAGCGGCTCAAGTACCCCAGCCACAAACTGCTCATAGTGGAGAAAAAGTCGCATTATCTCCAACGCCTGATACGTTGATAGCCGCGCAAGTGCCGACGTCGCTTCAAGGTGTGAAAGACGGAGAGATTAGCCAGAAAGTAATGAACGCAGCATTGGCGACTGGTGCGCTAAAGGCGACTGCGGATAAACAAGATAAGCCGGACCTCCAACATGGCTTCGCTGGACAGCTTCAGGCTATGGCAGGTCAGCAAGGAATTAATGTGCAGCAACAAGCGCGTATTGATGCTGCACAACAAGCTCAGCTTCCGTTGCAACTAACTAAAGAGCTAGCCAACGAGCAAGTTGCGGAAAAAGTGCAAATGATGATGTCGAAGAATCTGAAAAATCTCGATATTCGTCTTGATCCACCAGAGTTAGGTCGTATGCAAATTCGTATGACCATGAATAACGACGTTGCCAATGTACATTTTACAGTGAACAACCCGCAAGCTCGTGACATTATTGAACAGACGCTCCCTCGTTTGAGAGAAATGCTAGCGCAACAAGGTATGCAGCTGGCTGATTCTTCCGTCCAGCAACAAAACAGCGGGCAACAGCAAGGTAGGTATACTGCTGAACAACATGGTCAAAGCGCGCAAAGTGGCGGTTTTTCTGGACAGTCCGAAGAGGGTTTTGAATCTGATGTCAATCTGGATTTGAATGTCGCTTCAAAGCGTGATGGAATTAGTTTTTACGCATAAAAGGCCGTTTAACGGCAATGGCATACGGTTACCAAGCAACTCACTAAAACGTCTTGGTAACTCAAAAGAACAATAAGAGACAAGAATGGCAGAAGAACAGTTACAAGGGGCCGATGCGCCGAAAGGAAAAAGCAAGTTACTTATCATCATCATCGCTGTTGTAGTATTACTACTTGGTGGCGGGGCAGCGGCATTTTTTCTAATGGGCTCTGATGAACCTGCTCAGGCTGAATCGTCTCAACAGGCTCAAGTGAAGGCATCGAATGCTGCGCCCATCGCGTATGTGAATCTTCCTCAGGCATTTGTATTTAACGTTACTGGGGATAGCCGCGATAGGCTGGTTCAAATTAAAGCGCAGTTAATGGTTCGCGGTGCAGAAAATGAAGAGTTGGCGCGGTATCATTCGCCACTGATTGAAAGCTCTATGCTATCAACGTTTGCTTCCGCGACGGTTGATCAATTGCGCTCTCCTACAGGACGAGTGGAATTGCGCGATCGTGCTTCCGAAGATATCAAAGCAGCGCTGAATGCTGCGGTCGGTAAGCCAGTGATTGAAAAAGTACTGTTTACAGATTTTGTTATTCAATAGGTAAAACGTGACCGATCTATTAAGCCAAGACGAAATTGATGCGCTATTGCATGGGGTTGACGATGTTGATGACGTCGATGAACCGATAGAAAACGACACTGAGGGTGCCGTCAATTTTGATTTCTCGTCGCAAGACAGAATCGTACGTGGTCGAATGCCGACGCTCGAACTTATCAACGAGCGCTTTGCACGGCACATGCGTATTAGTCTGTTTAATATGCTGCGTAAAACGGCAGAGGTGTCGATCAATGGCGTGCAGATGATGAAGTTTGGTGAATACCAGAACACATTGTACGTGCCAACCAGTTTGAACATGGTGCGTTTTCGTCCGTTAAAAGGCACTGCGTTGATCACCATGGAGGCTCGTTTAGTCTTTATTCTGGTAGAAAACTTCTTTGGCGGTGATGGTCGATTCCACGCCAAAATCGAAGGCCGCGAATTTACCCCAACGGAACGCCGCATCATTCAGTTGTTACTGAAAATTGTATTTGAAGATTATAAAGAAGCGTGGTCGCCAGTGATGGGGGTAGAGTTCGAATATCTCGACTCTGAAGTAAACCCAAGCATGGCAAACATTGTCAGCCCGACAGAAGTGATTGTCGTGAGTTCATTCCATATAGAAGTTGACGGCGGTGGCGGCGATTTTCATGTCGTTATGCCTTACTCCATGGTTGAGCCTATCCGTGAACTATTGGATGCAGGTGTTCAGTCCGACAAGATGGAAACGGACGTTCGCTGGAGCTCAGCACTACGTGAAGAGATCATGGATTGTCCGGTTAACTTCCGCGTGAACTTGCTCGAAAAAGACATTTCTTTGCGTGATCTCATGGAGCTGCAACCGGGCGACATCATCCCGATTGAAATGCCAGAACATGCGACGATGTTTGTAGAAGACCTACCGACCTATCGCGTAAAAATGGGTCGTTCGGAAGACAAATTAGCGGTGCAAATTTCTGAGGAAATTGAGCGCCCACATGTCGTCAAAACAGATTTAGCTTTCTTAGGTAAAGACATCATGTCCGAGCTTGAGAATGAAGACGATATAGACCATTAAGATACCTTATTAAACAGACATGCTATGGCATGAGTAAGGCGTAACACAGGATAGAAAAATGGAACCAAGTGACGATCAAAAGCTAGCAGACGAATGGGCAGCCGCTCTTGGCGAAGACCCGTCTGCCCCTTCTGTAGACGTAGATGAAGTATTGGCTGCGCCACTGGAAGAGCTAAAAGACACTTCAAGCCCAATTAGCGAAGATGAGCGTCGTAAACTCGACACTATTATGGATATCCCGGTGACGATTTCGATGGAAGTCGGTCGTTCTCAAATTAGCATTCGGAACCTGTTGCAGCTTAACCAAGGTTCGGTTGTTGAGTTGGATCGTCTAGCCGGTGAGTCGCTCGACGTATTGGTTAACGGTACTTTGATTGCTCACGGCGAAGTCGTGGTCGTCAACGATAAGTTTGGTATCCGTTTGACGGATGTGATCAGCCAAACTGAACGAATTAAGAAGCTGCGTTAAGATGAGTCGTTCAATCAAAATGCGATTGAAGCAAATCACTGGAGCACTGAGCTTAATGCTAAGTGCTCCTTATGCATTTGCTGCCGCACCAAATAATCTGGATCTTGCGACGACACTTGGCTCGCTTGTGCTTGTAATCGGCGTGATTCTTTTGCTGGCTTGGTTGCTGAAACGTATGCAAGTGCCAGCGATGGGACAACAAAAGGGCTTGCGTATAGTGAGTCAGTTGCCAGTGGGTACAAAAGAAAGAATCGCAGTAGTTCAAGTGGGTGAAGAACAGTTTTTGGTTGGGATTACTAGCCAATCGATCCAAACTTTAGCCAAGTTAGATAAGCCACTGAAAGAGGAAGAGTTGGCGACCAATGCTTTTGCGACTCAATTTAGCCAGCTGATCAAAAAACATGACAAAGGGTAATCCAATTCGTTTGCTCCTGAGTACGTTGTTACTTTTTGTCGGCGTGCTGTTTTCTTCATTTACCTTTGCTGAAGCAGAGGAGTCAGCGCTGCCAGATAACTTAGCCGATGGAAGTGGTGTTACAGTTCAGGCTATGCAAAGTGATACTGGTGCTAGCCGTGCTATGTCCGTTTCTAGTGGCGGTGGTATTCCAGCATTCACCATGACCACGAACCCTGATGGCAGTGAAGACTACTCGGTTACACTACAAATTTTAGCGTTAATGACCATGCTTGGCTTCTTGCCTGCCATGGTGATTCTGATGACCTCGTTCACTCGAATTGTGGTGGTGATGTCGATATTGCGTCAGGCAATGGGTTTGCAACAAACGCCTTCTAATCAGGTTATTATTGGTATTGCGCTGTTTTTGACCTTTTTTGTTATGTCTCCTGTCCTGAACGAAATCAACGACAAAGCTGTTCAGCCTTATTTGAACGAGCAAGTTACGGCGCGAGAAGCGTTTGATGCTGCACAAGCGCCAATGAAAGCATTTATGCTTAAGCAGACCCGAATCAAAGATTTGGAGACGTTCGTAACCATGTCAGGAGAGCAAGTCGAGAATCCAGAAGATGTGTCGATGGCGGTGTTGATTCCGGCTTTTATCACCTCAGAGCTAAAAACTGCATTCCAAATTGGCTTTATGCTCTTCTTGCCGTTTTTGATTATTGACCTTGTAGTCGCTTCGGTACTGATGGCAATGGGTATGATGATGTTGTCACCAATGATTGTTTCGTTGCCGTTCAAGTTGATGTTGTTCGTATTGGTCGATGGTTGGAACTTGATACTCTCGACACTTGCGGGCAGCTTTGCCCTTTAGATAAGCGCAGATAGAGGATAAGACATGACACCAGAAATGTTTGTCGAGCTTTTCCGTGAAGCACTTTGGATGGTGCTTATCATGGTCTGCGCTATTATCATCCCAAGCTTGCTTATCGGCCTTGTAGTTGCGATTTTTCAAGCTGCGACATCCATCAACGAACAAACATTGAGCTTCTTACCGCGTTTGATTGTCACGCTTTTGGCCCTGATGCTGTTTGGGCATTGGATGACGCAAATGTTGATGGAATATTTCTATGGCTTGATTGAACGCTTACCTCAGGTGCTTTATTAGAGGCGCCTATGGAGTACCCCACTAGCGTTGTCTTAGATTGGATCGCAAACTACTTCTGGCCCTATGTTCGTATCTCATCCATGTTGATGGTGATGACAGTAACCGGGGCCCGATTTGTTTCGCCAAGAATCCGCCTTTACCTCGGTTTAGCCATCACTTTCGCTGTCATGCCAGCCATCCCCGCCGTACCTCAGGACATTGAGCTACTCTCGTTTCGTGGCTTCATGACCATTGCCGAGCAAATGATCATCGGCATAGCGATGGGTATGGTTACTCAATTTATGATTCAAACCTTTGTCCTACTTGGTCAAATATTGGGTATGCAATCAAGTTTGGGCTTTGCTTCTATGGTTGATCCCGCAAATGGTCAGAACACGCCATTGCTTGGCCAGTTATTCATGTTCTTAACGACAATGTTTTTCCTTGCCACCGATGGACACTTAAAAATGCTGCAATTGGTGGTGTTCAGTTTTAAAACTTTGCCGATTGGCTCCGGCTCGCTCAACGCGGTTGATTTCCGTGAAATGGCAGGCTGGCTTGGTATTATGTTCCAAACTGCATTGAGTATGTCTCTATCCGGCATTATTGCACTACTGACCATTAACTTGTCGTTTGGTGTAATGACCCGTGCCGCACCACAGCTGAATATCTTCTCGCTTGGTTTTGCTTTTGCTTTGATGGTGGGTCTATTACTTTGTTGGTACATACTGGCTGGTCTATACAGTCATTATGAAATGTTCTGGACAGTGGGTGAGGCGCAGATTTGTCGGCTCATTCGCTTGGAGTGCTAAGATTTGGCAGAATCAGACGGTCAGGAACGCACCGAAGAAGCCACGCCCCGACGGTTACAACAAGCCAGAGAAAAGGGGCAGGTCGCTCGATCTAAAGAGCTTGCATCAGCATCTGTGCTGATCGTTGGCGCCATTTCATTGATGTGGTTTGGCGAGGCGTTAGCACGTTCATTGTTTTCCATCATGAGCCGTTTATTTGATCTTCAACGAGAAGAGATTTTCGATACTGCAAAACTGTTTGATATCGCTTTGGGCGCGATGAGTGATTTGTTGTTCCCACTATTTTTGGTGTTAGCGACATTGTTTACCGCCGCCATGATTGGAGCAGCAGGTGTGGGAGGAATCAGTTTTTCTGCCCAAGCGGCCATGCCCAAGCTGTCGAAAATGAATCCACTTAGCGGCTTAAAGCGAATGGTTGGCATGCAAAGCTGGGTAGAGTTGATCAAATCAATCCTTAAAGTGGTTCTGGTCACTGGTGTCGCCATCTATTTGATCCAAGCATCGCAGGCCGATCTGATTCAATTGAGCATGGATGTGTATCCGCAAAACATCTTCCATGCTTTAGATATTTTGCTGAACTTTATTTTGCTGATCAGTTGCTCGCTATTGATTGTGGTTGCCATCGATATTCCATTTCAAATTTGGCAGCACGCCGATCAGTTAAAAATGACCAAGCAAGAAGTCAAAGACGAATACAAAGAGACTGAAGGTAAGCCGGAAGTGAAAGGCCGTATTCGTATGTTGCAAAGGGAAGCGGCTCAACGTCGAATGATGGCGGACGTTCCTCAAGCTGATGTTATTGTTACTAACCCAGAGCACTTCTCGGTAGCGCTTCGTTATAAACAGAAGACAGACCGTGCGCCAGTCGTGATCGCTAAAGGTACTGACCACATGGCGATGAAGATTCGAGAAGTCGCCCGCGAACATGACATTACGATTGTGCCCGCACCACCTTTGGCTCGTGCGTTGTACCACACGACAGAGCTCGAGCAAGAGATCCCCGATGGGTTATTTACTGCCGTCGCTCAGGTTTTGGCATTTGTATTCCAATTGAAGCAATACCGAAAACGAGGTGGACAGCGCCCGAAAATTCAAGATTATGATTTGCCAATCCCGCCCGAGCACCGTCATTGATACGAAAAGCGGTAAAGCCTTAAAAAAGCTCGTTTGATCAAAAGCTAAGCTCTATTTGAGTGTTTAGTCATTATTTTGGCGCTAATTATGGTACATAGATTGCTTAAAACGCTTTAATTATCAACCCTACCTAAACTTTTAGGCTAAAGCGGTCGCGTATTAATAGTAAGAGCTTACGTGACGCTTCAATCGATTGAGATCTCTCGCAGTATGAAGTTAAGCCTGCCGTTTGCAGATAAATTGCCACGAATCCCTCAACGTGAAATGCCAGCTATTGGTGCTCCGGTGATGGTTTTGGCCACCCTAGCGATGGTGGTACTGCCGATTCCAGCATTTTTGCTGGATATGTTCTTCACCTTTAACATCGCGCTGTCGATGGTGGTGTTGTTAGTGACCGTTTACACACGTCGCCCTTTGGACTTCGCTGCTTTTCCAACGGTATTGCTGATCGCCACGTTGCTCCGCTTGGCTTTGAACGTTGCCTCGACTCGTGTCGTCTTACTGCATGGTCATGAAGGCGGTAATGCGGCAGGTAACGTAATTGAGGCGTTCGGTAACGTCGTTATTGGTGGTAACTACGCGGTCGGCCTAGTGGTTTTCCTCATCTTAATGATCATCAACTTTATGGTGGTGACCAAAGGTGCGGGTCGTATCTCTGAGGTAAGTGCTCGCTTTACGCTTGATGCGTTGCCGGGTAAGCAAATGGCGATTGATGCCGACTTGAATGCCGGATTGATAGACCAAGAGCAGGCAAGAGTTCGTCGTTTTGAAGTGACCAAAGAAGCGGATTTCTATGGCTCGATGGATGGTGCCTCGAAGTTCGTAAAAGGTGACGCGATTGCCGGTATTTTGATTCTGTTTATCAACATCGTCGGCGGTCTGTCGATCGGTATGGCGCAGTATGGATTGGGTTTCGGTGAAGCGATTGAAATCTATACCTTACTGACAATCGGTGATGGTTTGGTCGCACAAATCCCATCGCTATTGCTGTCGATTGCAGCGGCAATGATGGTGACGCGCCAAAACACCGATGAAGACATGGGGGAACAACTGGTCTTCCAGATGTTCGACAACCCAAAAGCGCTGATGATTACTGCGGCTATTCTTGGTGTGATGGGCATCGTACCGGGCATGCCACACTTTGCGTTTTTGAGCCTGGCAGTCGCGGCCGGTGCAGCGGCATATTTCATCGACAAACGGCAGAAGCAGAAAGCGAAAGAGCCCGCTTTACCAGCAACAGCAGACGAAGGTACAGAACCTTCCTCACAGCGCGAACTGTCTTGGGATGACGTCCAGCCAGTCGATATTATTGGCTTGGAAGTCGGTTATCGCTTAATCCCTTTGGTGGACAGAGACCAAGGTGGGGAACTGCTAGAGCGCGTAAAAGGCGTGCGTAAAAAGTTATCGCAAGATTTTGGGTTCCTAATTCCAGCGGTTCATATTCGTGACAATCTTGAGCTGACCCCAAACAGTTACCGAATTACATTGATGGGGGTTGCGGTGGGCGAAGCAGAGATTCGTCCGGATCAAGAGCTAGCGATTAACCCAGGTCAGGTGTATGGCATGATTGATGGTGAACCAACCATTGACCCTGCTTTTGGACTGGAAGCCGTATGGATCCGAGAAGATCAGCGTGAGCACGCGCAGGCTCTGGGTTATACGGTTGTTGATTCATCAACGGTATTAGCGACGCACCTAAGCCAGCTATTGACCAACAACGCATCACAGCTAATTGGCCATGAAGAAGTAGAGAATTTATTAGAAATGTTGGGACGCAGCGCGCCTAAGTTGGTCGAGAACTTTGTTCCTGACCAATTACCATTAGGTGTGGTGGTGAAAGTCCTACAAAACTTGTTAAACGAGGCCATTCCAATCCGCGATATTCGCACGATTGTTCAAACTTTGGCTGAGTACTCAAGTAAGAGTCAAGAAGCTGACATATTGACGGCAGCAGTTCGAATTAGTCTTAAACGTCTAATTGTTCAAGAAATCAATGGTATAGAGCCTGAGTTACCAGTGATCACCTTGATACCCGAACTGGAACAAATATTGCATCAAACTATGCAAGCATCAGGAGGCGAATCCGCGGGGATTGAACCGGGACTCGCTGAGCGATTGCAGTCTTCACTAAGCCAAGCGACACAGGAACAAGAACTGAAAGGCGAACCTGCCGTTCTGCTTACTTCCGGTGTATTACGCTCGACGTTGGCGAAATTTGTGAAGAACACAATACCTAATCTCCGGGTACTGTCTTACCAAGAAATCCCGGATGAAAAACAGATCAGAATTGTGCAAGCCGTGGGTAACTGATCTCACGCATCATTAATGGATTCATAGTTTGAAAATAAAGCGATTTTTTGCCAAAGACATGAGAACGGCGCTGCTCCAAGTGAAAGAGGACTTAGGCGCGGAAGCGGTGATCATGTCAAACAAGAAAGTGGCTGGTGGAGTAGCGATTGTTGCGGCGATAGATAGTGAATCTAATCCGTCTCAAGCAAGCGCAGCGTCACAGCAAAATCGCGGTGCTTCTCAATCGAATCGCTATAACGAACATCGTCAAATGTCATCGTCTTCTGCTGATCGTTACCAAGATCGTCATTTAGATGAAGATAAAATTAGCCTGAACAGTAATAACAGTAACAATGAAAAAACAGGCTCAATGACGCAGCGATTCGCTAATATGCTTAAGCAATATAGCGGTGGTGCAGCAGATGCTGACGATCACGTAGCAGAAAATGAAGATTCGCTCTCTGCTTTGCTGCAACGCCAAAATAAGCATCGCGACGGCTACAACCAAGAAAAGCCAGCGCCATATCAACCAGATTCACCTTTGGCGAAGCTAATCGCACAGGACAATCGATTTGAACGTCCGACGCCCAAGCTGGACCCGACGCGCTATGACCGACGTCGCCCAAGTGATGAGCGTGACGAATCGGCCGATGAGCTAGAAAGCATGCGCGAAGAGATGACGTCAATTCGTCGTCTGTTGGAGCACCAAGTTTCTGGCCTGATGTGGCAAGAAGTAGAACGCCGTGAGCCGCTAAGAGCTATGCTGATTAAGCGCTTAGAGCGAATGGGCGTTTCTCCGGAGTTAGCAGACCAGATGGCCTGTTATATCCCGGAAGATACAAAGCCAGCGCGAGCGTGGAAAGCGTTATTGTCGCTGGTGGCGGATCAAATCAATATTCCTAAACAGGACATTTTAAAACGTGGTGGCGTAGTCGCATTGTTGGGTCCGACGGGGGTTGGGAAAACAACAACCGTAGCGAAACTCGCAGCACGCGCAGCCATGGAATACGGTGCCGACAATGTGGCCCTTGTGACAACAGACACATATCGCATAGGTGCACATGAGCAACTCTCAATTTACGGAAGAATCATGGGTTGTCCCGTAAGAGTTGCTAAAGATTCTAACGAGTTAGCCGATGTTATATATCAGCTAAGAAACAGAAGACTGATTTTGGTCGATACGGCAGGGATGGGGCAACGAGATGTGAGGCTTTCCGAGCAGCTCGACACTCTAATGCAAGAGAGCGGAGAAGTGATCCACAGCTACCTTGTTTTGCCGGCTACCGCACAACGTCGTGTTCTACAAGAAACGCTGGATCACTTCCGACGTATACCACTTTCGGGTTGTATTATGACGAAGCTTGATGAGTCATTAAGCCTAGGCGAATTCATCAGTGTAGTGATTCAAAACGCAATGCCAGTAGCTTACATCGCTAATGGTCAGCGCGTACCAGAAGACATTGTGATAGCGCAACCAAAATATATGCTTGCGAAAGCAAATGAACTGTTAGAGAAGTCGACAGAGAACGAACCTCACTTTTGGAACAGTGACAGTGAAGGACTCTAAGGCGGCGGACTACTATGACTGAGAATATGATACACGATCAAGCAAGCGGCCTCCGTCGCTTAACACAACCATCGTTGACCAAAGTGATTGCTGTTACTGGCGGCAAAGGTGGTGTGGGGAAATCAAACGTAACACTGGGTCTGGCGATTTGTATGGCTCGCCAAGGCAAGAAGGTGATGGTTCTCGACGCTGATTTAGGTCTGGCCAATGTGGACGTGATGCTCGGAATTCGTGCAAAACGTAATCTAGGACATGTCTTAGCGGGTGAATGTGAGCTAAAAGATGCGATTGTCGAAGGGCCTTATGGTATAAAGATAATTCCTGCAACTTCTGGCACACAGAGCATGACAGAGCTTTCTCACGCTCAGCATGCCGGACTCATCCGAGCATTTGGTAGTCTTGAAGACGAAATGGATGTCCTGCTGATTGATACCGCTGCTGGTATCTCTGACATGGTAATCAGTTTTTCGCGAGCAGCTCAAGATGTGGTTGTAGTTGTGTGTGATGAACCGACGTCAATCACAGATGCCTATGCATTAATCAAGCTGTTGAGTAAAGAACACCAAGTTCAACGCTTTAAAGTTGTAGCAAATATGGTCAGAAGCTACCGTGAAGGGCGAGAATTGTTTGCAAAGTTGACACTAGTCACAGAGCGATTCTTGAATGTTAGCCTTGAACTCGTAGCATGTATTCCATTAGATGATAAAGTACGACAGGCTGTAAAAAGACAAAAAATTGTCGTTGATGCGTTCCCACGCTCGCCTGCCGCTTTAGCTATCAGCTCACTAGCAAACAAAGCGTTGACGTGGCCACTACCGAAAACACCAAGTGGACACTTGGAATTTTTTGTGGAAAGGTTGCTAAATCGTACCGAATTCGCAGAGGACCCTTTTGGTGAATAAAGCGATAACCTATGACCAACATGGCAAATTTAATAGCCAGCAGGCGTTCATTGAACGTTATTCAGTGTTGGTTAAGCGCATTGCTCACCACCTACTAGGCCGTTTACCGCCGAGTGTTCAGGTAGAGGATTTAATTCAGGCCGGCATGATCGGTCTTATCGAAGCTCAGCAGAATTATGATGGTTCTAAAGGTGCGAGCTTTGAAACTTATGCAGGTATCCGTATTCGTGGCGCAATGTTAGATGACATGCGTAAAGGCGATTGGGTACCGCGTTCTGTTCATAAAAATAATCGAGAGATTAACCAAGCGATTGCGGAGCTGGAAGGCGAATTAAATCGAGATCCTACTGATTCTGAAGTAGCCACGCATCTCGGTATGACACTGGATCAATATCATAGTGCTCTTACCGATATCAACTGCTCAAAATTAGTCGGTATTGAAGATTTAGGCGTTTCTGATGATGTGATTTCACCGGCGGATGAAACCGATGACAGCAACCCATTCAAAGGGGTAGTTGATGAATCATTTCGAAAAGCACTGGTTGAATCAATAAAACAGCTTCCAGAGCGTGAAGCTTTGGTTCTTTCGCTTTATTATGATGAAGAACTCAATTTGAAAGAAATTGGCGATGTGTTAGGCGTAAGCGAATCTCGCGTAAGTCAAATACTGAGTCAAGCGATGCAACGTTTACGTACCAAGCTCAGTGCGTGGACACAAAATGACTAAAAACACTGATTTTACGATTCAGTGGAGGCAATTTTGAATAAAAACATGAAGATCCTTATTGTTGATGATTTCTCAACAATGCGCCGTATTGTTAAAAACCTGCTTCGTGACTTGGGTTTCAATAACACTCAAGAAGCGGACGATGGTTTAACCGCATTACCAATGCTGAAAAAAGGTGACTTCGATTTTGTTGTAACTGACTGGAACATGCCAGGTATGCAAGGCATCGATTTGCTTAAACACATCCGCGCGGATGCAGAACTTAAGCATCTGCCAGTTCTAATGATCACGGCTGAAGCGAAGCGTGAGCAGATCATTGAAGCTGCTCAAGCAGGTGTAAACGGCTACATTGTTAAGCCATTTACTGCTGCAACATTAAAAGAAAAATTAGATAAAATTTTCGAGCGTTTATAACTCTCTCTTTCTCTTTGTTATTCGAGTCATTCATACCAATTATTAAATACCTATTAAATGACTCGTTTAGCGTTTTCAAAGTGATAAGAAGAACTAAACGTAAAAGGGTCTATTCAGAATGATCTCACTAGAGCAGGCGAAGTCACTCGTTCAAATGCTAGAAAACGGGGAACAAGACCAAGCCAATATGCTTGTTGCCTCGATCTACGAAGGTGCCGATAACCCAATGCTGCAAGAAATTGGAGCGTTAACTCGAGACCTTCACGAATCACTCAAGCAGTTCAGTCTCGATCAGCGCATGACCGAAATTGCGAAAGACGAAATCCCTAACGCTAGGGATCGTCTCAATTATGTGATCGAGAAGACAGAGCTTGCAGCCAACAAAACAATGGATGCGGTCGACTGCTGCCTTCCTATCGCTGACAACCTGCATGATTGCCTTCTAAAAGTTCGTCCTCAATGGAATGAACTCATGCACGGGCGCATAGAATTAAGCGAATTTAAAGCACTGTGTCACCGAATCGACGGGCTATTAGTGCAAGTCGAAGGTGACAGCACTGAATTGCGCGGCCAATTGACCGAAATTCTCATGGCGCAAGACTTCCAAGACCTAACTGGCCAAATCATTCGCCGCGTAATTACGTTGGTTAATGAAGTTGAAGGCCGCTTAGTGGAAATCCTAACCGTATTCTCTGGAAATAAACTTGAAGAACACATTCAAGTTTTGTCAGAACCGGCAGATAAAAAGAATACACAAACAAGCGAAGCCGAAGGCCCGATTCTTCATCCAGAACTGAGAGAAGATGCGGTTTCATCGCAGGACGAAGTCGATGACTTGTTGTCCAGTCTTGGATTTTAAAGGTAACGTATGAGCTACGATTTAGACGAAGATATTCTTCAGGACTTTCTCATTGAGGCTGGGGAAATTCTCGAGCTGCTTTCTGAGCAGTTGGTTGAATTGGAAAATAACCCAGAAGACAAAGACTTACTTAATGCTATTTTCCGCGGGTTTCATACCGTAAAAGGCGGTGCCGGCTTCCTTTCATTGGCAGAGCTAGTCGATACTTGTCATGGTGCGGAGAACGTGTTCGACGTTTTACGAAACGGTCAACGCACGGTAACGCAAAACTTAATGGATACGATGCTAAAAGCCTTGGATACGGTTAATACCCAGTTCCAGGCTGTTCAAGATCGTGAGCCGTTAGAAGCTGCGGACCCTGAGCTTCTTGAAGAACTTCATCGTCTATGCAAACCTGAGTCAGAAGATGAAGTAGCGGCAACCGTAGTTGAAGAACCAGTGGCTACTCCAGAGCCTATTATTCCCGAGCCTATCATCGAAGAACCTGCTGCGCCGTCAGCACCATCAAGTGTCGGCTCTGTTGATGAAATTACCCAAGACGAATTCGAAAAGCTACTGGATGAGCTTCATGGTAAAGGTTCAGCGCCAGGCAACTCAATGTCTGCGACACCTACAACGCCATCTGAACCGCCTCAATCGAGTGCACCATCAGTTGAAAGTGGTGATATCACTGATGATGAGTTTGAACGCTTACTCGATGAACTGCACGGTGTAGGAAAAAGCCCTTCTACGGCAGAGGCTGCTGCATCTGTACCAGTAGAGCCACCTAAAGCGGCAGAGCCTTCCGCTCCAGTGTCATCTTCATCAAATCAAGACAGTGACTTAATGACGGACGAAGAGTTCGAAAAGTTACTCGATGAGCTACATGGTTCAGGTAAAGGTCCAACGCTAGAAGAATTGGATATGGCAACGAAGCCAGCTTCAGCAAACGTAGAGCAAAGCCCTGCGAAACCTGAGCCTGTTGCTAAGCCAACACCCGTTCAAGCAGCGCCAGCACCAAAGCCAGAATCTAAACCAGTCGCGGTAAAAGAAGAAGCCAAAGCACCAGCGGTTAAAAAACCTCAGGCTGAAGCAACCGTTCGTGTTGATACCTCGACGCTTGATACCATCATGAACATGGTGGGTGAGCTCGTATTGGTTCGAAACCGCCTATTAAGCCTTGGTTTGAATAGCGACAACGAAGAGATGTCCAAAGCGGTCGCTAACCTTGATGTGGTAACTGCGGATCTACAAGGCGCGGTAATGAAAACGCGTATGCAGCCAATTAAGAAAGTGTTTGGCCGTTTCCCACGCGTTGTCCGTGACTTGGCTCGTAACCTAAATAAAGACATCGTGCTAGAAATGCGCGGTGAAGAAACCGATCTCGATAAAAACCTTGTAGAAGCATTGGCCGATCCGTTGATTCACTTGGTGCGTAACTCGGTTGATCACGGTATTGAAATGCCAGACGCACGCGCGAAGGCCGGCAAATCACGTACAGGTAAAGTGATTTTGTCAGCATCGCAAGAAGGGGACCATATTGAACTATCCATCGTAGATGATGGTGGCGGTATGGACCCGAACAAACTGCGTGGCATCGCGGTGAAGCGTGGCATGATGGATGAAGATGCGGCGGCACGTTTAACAGATAAAGAGTGCTTCAACCTTATCTTCGCACCTGGTTTCTCAAGTAAAGATAAAATTTCTGACATCTCTGGTCGTGGTGTGGGTATGGACGTGGTTAAGACGGCGATCAATACCTTAAACGGTTCAATCGATATCGATTCTGAGCTAGGCAAGGGCACTAAGATTACGATCAAAGTACCACTAACGTTAGCGATTTTACCGACTCTGATGGTTGGTGTTGGCGGTCATCCGTTTGCTCTACCACTGGCTTCGGTGAGTGAAATTTTCCACTTAGATCTTAGCCGTACAAACGTGGTAGATGGTCAGCTGACGATCATTGTACGTGAGAAATCTATCCCGCTATTTTACTTACAAAACTGGTTAGCATCCAAATCGCAAAACGTCCAAGAGCGTACTGGTCACGGTCACGTGGTGATTGTACAGATTGGTAACCAACGCGTTGGTTTTGTTGTGGATACGCTTATTGGTCAAGAAGAAGTGGTTATTAAGCCACTCGATAATCTATTACAGGGCACTCCAGGTATGGCTGGTGCGACAATTACTAGCGATGGCCATATTGCATTAATTCTAGATGTGCCTGATTTACTTAAGCGATATGCTGCGGCTTCACGCCTTTAAGCAAAGCTGACGTTATTAAAAGGAATAAGATGGCGATTAAAGTACTAGTCGTTGATGATTCGAGTTTTTTCCGACGTCGCGTGAGCGAAATCATCAACTCAGAATCGCGCCTAGAAGTGATTGACGTTGCGGTAAATGGTAGAGAGGCGGTTGAGAAAGCCAAATCTCTCAAACCTGACGTCATCACGATGGATATTGAAATGCCAGTGATGGATGGCATTACAGCTGTACGTGAAATAATGGCCGCTGCTCCAACGCCAATTCTAATGTTTTCGTCCCTGACCCACGACGGGGCGAAAGCTACGCTTGATGCGCTAGATGCGGGCGCATTGGACTTCTTACCGAAAAAGTTTGAGGACATTGCGCGTAACCGTGAAGAAGCGGTGTCATTACTTCAACAGCGTGTGATTCAGATTGCCTCGAAGCGCGCTTTCATGCGTCGACCTATCGCTCGCCCAACAGCGAGTACCAGCACGACTACTCGATCATTAGGTTCAAGAACGGCTTCACCTGTGACTCCAACACCAACTCGACCTGCTGCGACAAAGTACCGTGCTTCTGGTAAGAAGTATCAACTGACGGCAATTGGCACATCAACAGGTGGCCCCGTTGCTCTACAAAAAATTCTGACGCGCTTGCCGATGAACTATCCGCATCCGATTGTATTGATTCAACACATGCCAGCAACGTTTACTGCTGCGTTTGCCAGTCGTTTGAACACCTTGTGTAAGATTCAAGTGAAAGAAGCACAAGATGGCGATGTGTTACAGCCCGGTGTGGCATACCTTGCACCAGGTGGGAAACAAATGATGGTGGATGGACGAGCGGGCGCTGCTCGTCTTCGCATTATTGATGGCGGCGATCGCATGAACTACAAACCATGTGTGGATGTGACTTTTGGTTCTGCCGCAAAAGTATATGGCGACAAAGTGCTCTCTTTAGTGTTGACAGGCATGGGTGCAGACGGTCGTGAGGGCGCTCGCATGTTGAAGTCTGCAGGCTCAACTATTTGGGCACAAGATGAAGAAAGTTGTGTTGTTTATGGCATGCCCCAAGCGGTTGCTAAAGCAGGCATTTCTTCAGAAGATTTACCGCTTGACCGCATCGCTGAACGCATGTTGGTGGAAGTTGGCCTAGCTTAGGATTCATCATGATTGTTTGGAGTGTAGCTAACCAGAAAGGAGGCGTGGGTAAAACCACCTCAACAGTGACATTGGCGGGCTTATTGAGCCAGAAAGGCCATCGAGTATTGATGGTTGATACTGATCCTCACGCCTCACTGACTACTTATCTCGGTTATGATCCTGATGCAGTAACTTCGAGCCTATTTGATTTATTCCAGTTGAAGACGTTTTCTCGTGAGACGGTTAAACCGTTGATTTTAGAAACAGAGCTGGAAGGAATGGATATCATTCCCGCGCATATGTCCCTTGCCACGCTTGATCGCGTAATGGGTAATCGCAGTGGTATGGGATTAATCTTAAAACGGGCGCTGCAAACTGTCTCACAAGACTATGATTATGTGTTGATTGACTGTCCGCCAATCCTTGGCGTGATGATGGTGAACGCGTTGGCAGCCAGTGACCGAATTTTGATTCCTGTTCAAACAGAGTTTTTGGCAATGAAAGGTCTAGAGCGCATGATGCGTACGCTAACCATTATGCAAAAATCTCGCCCGGGCGGTTTCAAAGTGACTATCGTCCCAACCATGTACGATAAGCGCACGAAAGCGTCATTGCAGACATTGATGCAACTGAAAAAAGATTACCCAAATCAAGTGTGGACCTCAGCGGTGCCTATTGATACCAAGTTCCGCGATGCCAGTTTAAAGCACTTGCCAGCTTCGCATTTTGCATCTGGTAGCCGTGGTGTGTTTGCCTATAAACAGCTACTGATTTACCTGGAGAGGTTGGCGTTCGATGAGCAGTAATGATGTGCTGTCCAGTGAACAAGCACTTGATGACTACTTTAATGCATTACTGGATGATGAAACTGAAATAACGACTCTTGAGGAAGACCTTGACCTGTTGGCTCAAGAGGTATCATCTGCAGAGCCAGAGCCAGAGCCAGAGCCAGAGCCAGAGCCAGAGCCAGA
>NZ_JADDYH010000013.1:53488-63834 GCF_015163595.1 Vibrio sp. OPT41
CCAGAAACGTACCAGTTTCAAGAAACATATCCGCCAGAGTTGGAAGCTCCAAACCTGGAAGATGTTCAAAGGCTATTAAGTCAGCTTGAAGCAAGCAACCCAGTGGCTGAGTTGGATATTGATAGTATTCTTGAACAAAATACGATTGATATTGCAGCAGAGATAAAAGCGGCTGAGCCTGAGGTACAAACCTTTAGTGAGGTGCCTGAGCTTCAGGGTGTTGAGGAAATACAGGACTGGGTGATTGATGAGCCAGTTTTTGAAGAAGCTCAACCAGAGGTGGATGAACCTCACGCAGTGATCGAACAAAGTATCAATATAGAATCGAACGTCGATACTGAACTCGAAACACAAGCAGATTCCGATATACCAACGGCCTGGGAGAGTACGAAGCGAAGTGAGGACTTCCAAGTTCTTTACTTTGATGTGAATGGTGTCACGTTTGCTGTACCTCTTGATGAGTTAGGTGGTATTCATCGCATTAGCGAGCTTAACCATTTGATAGGAAAACCCGCCTGGTATTTGGGGCTACAAACAAATCGCGAGCAACAGTTTGATGTCGTCGATACCGCGAAATGGGTGATGGCAGATAAGCTTCGTGATGATAGCTATAAAGATAACTACCAATATGTCGTCATGCTTGGTGAGAGCATGTGGGGGTTGGCCAGTAACCAATTAATGGGGACTGAAACGCTTAATATCGACAAGGTTCGCTGGCGTGAGCAGGCGGGTAAACGCCCTTGGCTAGCGGGCATGGTAAAAGAAAAAATGTGTGCCTTAATTCATGTCCAGGCGCTCATTGACATGCTAAACGCCGGTTTAGATGTCAAATCACTGAATTAGATTTAAGTCGGGAACGACATTAACGAGGATTAACTATGTCTCAAGCTTTTGAAGTAGAAGTGAAGAAAGATGCATCGAATGACGAAGTTCTTCAGTGGGTGACGTTCCAGCTAGAAGAAGAAACGTACGGCATCAACGTAATGCAAGTTCGTGAAGTACTTCGTTATACTGAAATTGCCCCTGTTCCAGGTGCACCAGATTATGTACTTGGTATCATCAACCTACGCGGTAATGTAGTTACTGTTATCGATACACGTTCACGTTTTGGCCTGATGGAAGGCGAAGTCACTGACAACACTCGTATTATTGTGATCGAGTCTGAGCGTCAAGTGATTGGTATCTTAGTAGATAGCGTGGCAGAAGTTGTTTATCTGCGTTCTTCTGAAATTGATACGACGCCTTCAGTTGGTACCGACGAGAGTGCGAAGTTCATCCAGGGTGTGAGCAACCGTGACGGCAAGCTTCTTATCCTTGTGGATTTGAACAAGCTGCTAACAGATGACGAGTGGGACGAGATGGCTCACCTTTAATGGCTGAATGATGATGGCTGAAGAGACTCTTTTATCTGCTCCATTCCTTGCGGGTGGCGTCGCTTTTATCGTGTTAGTATTGGTTGTTTTGCAACTGCGGATTCGCTCGGGGTTACAAAAGCAGTTAGACCAACAACGAGCTCAATCTCGACACGCAGATAAAGAAGTGCAAAAGTTGAGTAAGCAGTTACTCGAAGTGCGCTCGGTTGTCGTTGGTCTTGGGCAAAAAGTGACGGAGCAACAGGACATTATTCAGCACTTAAACGAGAGAATTCGCGAACTCGAACACGCTGATACTGATGGTCGCTTGTACAGTCGCGCTTCTAAAATGGTACAGCTTGGCGCTGATATCAACGAGCTGATTGAAGAGTGCGAACTACCAAAAGCCGAAGCTGAGTTGATGCTTTCACTGCAGAAGAAACTGGCGGGGAAAGAGAAGATTCCACCATTAAGTGGTCAGCCATCAGATGACGCAGAATATCCAACGCGTGGACGTCGTCGACGCTAAAGGTTATCAAGCGATAAAAAAGAGGCGTTATTACGCCTCTTTTTTTGTTTTTAGCCGCTAATGCTCTTCTTAAATACAACCCTAGATAACCTTCAGTCGATCTTGCTCTTAGCTCTGGCCTCTCAAATTCAAAATGAGCGCTTATAACTACTTATAGTTAATTTTATTAAAGTGTGATGATTAATTAACAAAAATACATGAACTTACATGTAACCTAGCCCTCTTATCCTGTTTTGTCATAACTAAGCTGTGCTAATATAGCGGCTCGTTCATTTTTTAGTTGAAGCTCTATGTTAGAAGTGTCTAACCTGACAGCAATCCGTGATGAAAGGGTTCTGTTTGAAAACCTGCAGTTTGAAATTAAGCCTGGTGAATTGGTCCAGATCGAAGGGCGTAATGGTACTGGTAAAACTACATTGCTACGGATTGTGACAGGGTTAGGTGATAGAGAAGAAGGTGTCATTAAATGGAAAGGCGAAGAGGTTGAAAAATCTCGTGATGTTTTCCATCAAGATCTGCTTTTCTTAGGACATCAAACAGGAGTGAAACGAGAGCTTACCGCATTAGAAAACTTACGTTTTTATCAATCTATTCAAAATAATCGCTCTTCAGACGAAGAAATCTTTATCGCTTTGACTCAAGTAGGATTAGCTGGTAGAGAAGATGTGCCTGTAGCACAACTTTCCGCAGGTCAGCAACGACGAGTCGCATTGGCAAGGTTATGGCTCAGTAAGCAAATTTTATGGATCTTAGATGAGCCGTTGACTGCCATTGATAAGCAAGGTGTCAAGGTGCTTGAATCTTTGTTCGCAAGTCATGCTGATAATGGCGGTATTGTTGTGTTGACGACGCATCAAGATATGTTTGCGGACAGCCCGAAACTTAGAAAAATAAAGCTGGGTGACTGATATGATTTCCTCGATGACCACCATCATTCGTCGTGAGCTCCTAATCGCATTTCGCCGTCAGGCAGACATTCTGAACCCGCTGTGGTTCTTTATTATTGTCATTACTCTCTTTCCTCTGAGTATTGGACCAGAGCCTAATTTGTTAGCACGTATTGCAGCGGGCATCGTTTGGGTTGCCGCATTGCTGTCCGCCTTATTATCATTAGAGCGTCTATTTCGTGATGATTTTCAAGACGGTGCACTAGAACAAATGATGCTAATGCCGATTCCATTGCAACTTGTAGTGGTTTCAAAGGTCATAGCACATTGGTTGTTAACAGGGTTACCTCTGATTTTAATTAGCCCATTATTGGCGGTTTTACTTTCGCTCGACTTCAATACTTGGCTATCGGTTGTATTAACCTTGATGATCGGTACACCAACACTAAGTTTTATTGGCGCCATTGGTGTGGCGTTGACTGTTGGGTTGCAAAAGGGTGGCGTTCTTTTGAGTTTGCTTATTCTTCCGCTCTACATCCCAATTTTGATTTTCGCAACATCGGCAATTGATGCTGCCGCACTCGGTATGGCGTATAACGGTCAACTAGCGATTTTAGGTGCGATGCTAATGGGGGCGATGACATTAACGCCTTTTGCCATCAGTGCCGCATTACGAGTTAGTGTCAACTAACTCAATAAAGTGCCAATGAAGCGGCGCTTGATCAAAGAATTATTATTAAAGCACTGCTACGGTCTCAACCCTTTAGACAGTGTCCCTGAAGTAAGAGTGAGAACAAAACATGTGGAAATGGCTACATCCTTATGCCAAGCCAGAAGCAGCTTATCGTTTGAGTGGTAAGTTTCTGCCTTGGTTTTCTGTATTGGCCCTCGTATGCTTATCGGTTGGTACGGTTTGGGGGCTTGCATTTGCGCCTTCAGATTACCAACAAGGTGACAGTTTCCGAATCATCTACATTCATGTCCCATCAGCTATTTGGTCTATGGGCGTTTATATGTCGATGGCGATCGCTGCATTTATTGGCCTAGTATGGCAAGTTCGCCTATCTGATATGGCGGCACTTGCGATGGCTCCGATTGGTGCAGTATTTACTTTTATTGCTCTACTTACAGGTGCTGTTTGGGGCAAGCCTATGTGGGGCACTTGGTGGGTATGGGATGCCCGTCTTACATCTGAATTGATTCTGCTATTTCTCTACCTTGGTGTGATTGCGCTCTACCATGCGTTTGACGATCAAAAAACCGCTGCAAAAGCCGCTGGTATCTTAGCGATCGTAGGCGTAGTAAACCTACCTATCATTCACTTTTCCGTGGAATGGTGGAACACGCTTCATCAAGGTGCGACGATCACGAAATTTGAACAACCTTCTATTTCATCCGACATGCTTTGGCCGTTATTGCTGAACATCTTTGGCTTTGCGTTCTTCTTTGGTGCCGTGACGATGGTCCGTTTTCGTAACGAAATCATCAGTAAAGAAAGTCACCGCCCTTGGGTGCGCAAACTCGCAACAGAACAAACTCAGTGAGGTAACTGATTATGCATTTTGAATCTCTGAGCGACTTTTTTGCCATGGGTGGCTACGCATCATACGTATGGAGTGCGTTTGGTATTACTTTCTTATCCATGCTGATTCTTCTGATCACTAGCCTTCGCCGCGGTGATGCATTATTGAAAGAAGTGAAAGCAAAAATTGACCGTCAAGCTCGTATCGACGCAGCGAAGAACATGGAGAACACCTTATGAACCCGAGACGTAAAAAGAGGCTAGGTATTGTACTAGCGATCTTTATCGGTATTAGTGCCACCATTGGTTTGATACTTTATGCGCTTAACCAAAATATGGACCTTTTCTACACTCCAACGGAATTGGTTAATGGTAAGCCAGATGGCACCAAGCCAGAAGTAGGCCAGCGTCTGCGTATCGGTGGAATGGTGGTTGTGGGCTCAGTTCGTCGAGATCCTAATTCTTTGAAAGTGAGTTTTGACCTGCACGATGTCGGTCCGAAAGTGACGATTACCTATGACGGTATTCTTCCTGACTTGTTCCGTGAAGGGCAGGGTATTGTTGCTCAAGGTGTACTGAAAGATGCCACGACAGTTGAGGCATTTGAGGTCCTAGCGAAGCACGATGAAGAATACATGCCACCAGAAATTGCAGAAGCGATGAAGAAAACGCATGAACCGCTTCAATACAGCACCGAACAGAAACAAGGAAGCGGCCAATGATTGCTGAAATCGGTCACTTTGCTCTCATTCTTTCGCTTGCAATGGCAGTGCTGTTGAGCGTATTGCCATTGTGGGGAGCATCGAATAATAACACCATGCTCATGAACACAGCGCGACCGCTATCTTGGTCTATGTTCCTGATGCTGTTGTTCTCTTTCGCCATTTTATGTTGGGGATTTTATACCAACGACTTCACGTTACAGTATGTAGCGAGCAACTCGAATAGTCAGCTTCCTTGGTACTACCGTTTAACCGCAGTATGGGGTGCACACGAAGGTTCACTGTTGCTATGGGTGTTAATCCAAGCTGCTTGGACTGTCGCTGTAGCGACGTTTAGTCGTGGTATGCCGCAAGAGTCGGTTGCACGTGTACTTGCTGTTATGGGCATGATCTCAGTGGGTTTCCTACTGTTTATCATCCTAACGTCAAATCCATTCCTACGTACGTTACCGTTCTTCCCGGTTGACGGACGTGACTTGAACCCTCTGCTTCAAGACCCTGGTTTAATTGTTCACCCGCCAATGCTTTACATGGGCTATGTTGGTTTCTCGGTTGCGTTCTCTTTTGCGATCGCATCCCTAATGACTGGACGCCTTGACACGGCTTGGGCTCGTTGGTCTCGTCCTTGGACAACCGCTGCATGGGTATTTTTAACACTTGGTATCGCACTAGGTTCTTGGTGGGCTTACTACGAACTTGGCTGGGGTGGCTGGTGGTTCTGGGACCCAGTAGAAAACGCATCATTCATGCCTTGGTTAGCGGGTACCGCATTAATGCACTCTCTTGCCGTGACAGAAAAACGCGGCACATTTAAAGCGTGGACGGTACTATTGGCAATCTCTGCATTTTCGTTGAGTTTGTTGGGCACCTTCTTAGTCCGTTCCGGTATTTTAGTATCGGTGCACGCGTTCGCGTCTGACCCGTCGCGCGGTATGTTTATTCTAGGCTTCCTAGTTTTCGTTATCGGTGGCTCTTTATTGCTGTTTGCCGTAAAAGGGGCAGCAGTGCGTGTACGAGGTAACTTCGACTTAGTCTCACGTGAAAATGCGCTCTTAGCCAACAACGTATTACTTATCGCCGCTCTTGTTGTGGTGTTAGTGGGGACACTGTTGCCGCTCGTACACAAGCAGCTTGGTTTGGGGTCGGTCTCTATCGGTGCGCCATTCTTTGACATGCTATTTGCGTGGTTAATGATGCCATTTGCTTTTCTGCTTGGTATTGGTCCTCTTATTCGCTGGAAGCGAGACAGTTTATCTAAACTTGTGAAACCAATGCTCGTTTCAGGTGTTCTTGCTTTCGCCTTGGCCGCGCTATGCGTGTACCTATTTGCCGATTTCTTCTCAACCATGGCTTACATTGGTTGGGTGATGGCGATTTGGATTATTGCGATGCATGGCTTTGAACTGTACGAGCGCGCAACGCACCGTCATAGCTTTAGTGAAGGTGTTCGCAAGCTGCAACGTAGCCACTGGGCAATGATGTTGGGTCATGTTGGTCTGGCGGTATCTGTTATCGGTATTGCGATGGTACAGAACTACAGCATCGAGCGTGATGTACGTTTAGCACCTGGCGAACACTTCCAAATTCAAGGCTATGATTTCTACTTCTCAGGCTTGCGTGATAAAGATGGTCCAAACTACGATGGCTACATCGCAGACTTTGAGATCACACACGATGGCAAATACGTGAATACGCTTCACGCAGAGAAGCGCTTCTACCGTACGGCTAAGTCTATGATGACTGAAGCAGCCATTGACCGCGGTATTAGCCGCGACCTATACATTGCAATGGGTGAACGTTTAGACGACAACCGATCTTGGGCTGTTCGTATTTACTATAAACCGTTCGTTCGTTGGATTTGGGCTGGCTCTTTGATTATGGCATTAGGCGGCGCACTAGCGATTTCTGATAAACGCTACCGCTTCCGTAAATCGCCGAAGAAAAATGCGAAGTCAAAAGAGCAGGAGGCATAACATGAATAAGAAAATCTTATTTATTCCGCTTGTCGCTTTCATGATTCTAGCGGGCATTTTCGCAACCCAATTAATGCGTAACCAAGAGGGCGATGATCCAACTAAATTGGAGTCGGTTTTGGTTGGCAAGCCAGTTCCTGAGTTTCATTTAGAAGACCTGGCTGAGCCTGGAAAACAGTACGACCAATCAATTTTTAAAGGTGAACCGTTGCTCTTGAACGTTTGGGCAACGTGGTGCCCAACGTGTTATGCAGAGCATAAATACCTAAACGAATTGGCGGGTAAGGGCGTTAAGATCATCGGTATGAATTACAAAGATGATCGTAATAAAGCAATAGGTTGGCTGAATGATCTCGGCAACCCGTACTTGATCAGCCTATTTGATGGCAGTGGTATGCTTGGCCTTGACCTTGGCGTTTATGGTGCTCCAGAAACATTCATTATTGATGCAAATGGTGTGATTCGCTATCGCCATGTAGGGGATGTAAACCCACGTAATTGGTCAGAAACACTGGAGCCGCTTTACAACAAATTGGTTGAGGAGGCGAAGCAATGAGAAAGCTAATTCTTGCCGTTTTTGCTGCGATGACATTATCTCTTGCTGCTCATGCGGCCATTGAAGTGTACGAGTTTGATAATTTGGAACAAGAACAGCAGTTCAAAGAGTTAAGCCATACGCTCCGTTGCCCTAAATGTCAGAACAACACGATCTCGGATTCTAACGCTGAACTTGCTCAGGACTTACGCCATAAGGTGTACGAAATGACCAAAGAAGGTAAGTCCAAAGATGAGATTGTTGATTACATGATCGCCCGTTACGGTAACTTCGTGACTTACAACCCACCATTTACGGTCGCGACTGCGATTTTGTGGCTAGGGCCACTCGCTGTAGTACTGGGTGGTTTTGGTTTGATTGTACTGCGTAGCCGTAAATCTAAAGTTAAGGCAAAAGCGAGCAGTGACGAGCAATGGGATGAGCAAAAAGAAGCTCGTTTAAAAGCATTGCTTGAAGAAGAGAACAACGGAGATAAGAAGTAATGACACTATTTTGGATTTCCACCGTTGCTCTCACGCTTATTGCTTGTGCGCTGGTGGCTTTGCCGCTGCTTAAACAAAAAGCGAACAATGATGATGTGTTACGCGATGAGCTCAACAAGGCATTTTATAAAGACCGACTATCTGAGCTTGCAGAAGAAACTGACGAAGGTCTGGTTGAAAGTGAAGACGAACTGATTTCTGATCTAAAGCAATCACTGCTTGACGATATCCCTGGTGATAAAGCGCAAAAAGAAACCAAGGTTTCTCCAATCGCGGTTTTAGTTCCATCGGTAATTCTGACGGTGGTGCTGAGCTATGGTTTGTATTATAAATTTGGCGCGTCAGACGATATTGTTCAATGGCAAGAAGTGTCTGCAAATCTACCTGAGTTATCGAAAAAGCTGATGTCGGCTTCTTCTGAGCCGCTGAGTGACGATGAAATGGCGGATTTGACCCTTGCCCTTCGAACTCGCTTACATTACCAGCCGGAAGACTCGACAGGTTGGTTACTGCTAGGTCGTATTGCGTTAGCAAATCGTGATGTCACCACGGCTATCGATGCGATGGAAAAATCGTACCGCCTAGAGCCCAAAGATCCTGATGTGATGTTGGGTTATGCACAAGCTCTGATGCTGTCTCAAGAGGAAATGGATCAAGCGACGGCTCGCTCATTACTCGGCAAGCTGATGCAGCAAGACTATGTCGACCTGCGTGTGTTTTCTTTGTTAGCGTTCGATGCGTTTGAGCGTCAAGACTTCCCGGCAGCCATAAAGTACTGGGGAATCATGCAGCAAATGATTGGTCCAGAAGATAGCCGATACGAGATGTTGTCACGAAGTATTGAGAGTGCTCGTAAGCAAATGGGCGAAGCGGTTTCACCGGATAAGAGTGTAGCTGTGACAATTAATGTGGCACCAAATGCTCAGTTGGATCCAAACGCAGTTCTGATTGTGTCAGTACATCGTTCAGATGGCTCCCCAATGCCTGTGGCTGCTGCTCGTTATCCGCTAGGTACTTTCCCTCGCACAGTCGTATTAGATGATGGCAATGCCATGATGCAAGGGCAAAAGTTATCTTCACTCGATAAGCTCATCGTCCGTGTGCGTGTAGATTCTGACGGTAACGTAGCAACGCGTGATCAAGATTGGCACGGAGAAAGTGACGTCGTTGAATTTGGCGCACCAGTAGAAGTGACCATTGATCAGCAGTATTAATTGTTAACATCTGTCTCTGAAACATGACAACGAGGTAGAGTCAGTTGCCTTTAGTGGTATGACTCTAAACGATCGAGTAGAATACCGAAGGCCAGCGATTGCTGGCCTTTATTTATTCCCATATCTGAGTCATCTTTACTATGTATCCTGCTCAACATACGTACAATGGTTAATCGGGGTGACTTAGGTACATTAATAGTCGTTATGGAAAATAAAATGTATAACAAGGGTAAATCTACCTTCTTGTTGCTGTTAGCCGTTGGACTGGTTGGCTGTTCAAGTGCGCCTGATGAAGCAGTAACAGGACAAGAAACAAATCAAACGACTTCTGATGTGTATGACCCGTTGGAAGGCTTTAACCGAACCATGTGGGAACTCAACTACGAATATTTAGATCCGTATTTGGTTCGTCCTGTATCACTTGCGTATGTAGAATACACGCCAGTTCCTATTCGTTCTGGTATCGCTAACTTCTTATCGAACTTAGATGAGCCAGCAAGCATGGTTAATAACTTAATCATGGGTAATGGTACGAAAGCCGTGGACCACTTTAACCGTTTTTGGATTAACTCGACGTTCGGTATTTTCGGTTTATTCGATATTGCAAGTGCCGCGGGTATTACGAAGTACGACGAGAAAGCGTTCAGTGATGCAGTAGGCCACTATGGTGTTGGAAATGGTCCTTACTTCATGGTTCCAGGTTATGGTCCGTATACCTTACGTGAAGTGACAGATACCGTAGATAGTACGTATTTACCCCTCTCTTATCTCAACTTCTGGGCGAGTTTGGGTAAGTGGGCGTTTGAAGGAATGGAGAAGCGTGCTTTATTAGTACCGCAAGAAGCGCAGCTAGACTCGTCGCCGGATCCATATATTCTAACTCGCGATGTTTATATCCAACGTCAAAACTTTAAAGCAGAAGTTGAAACGGTAGAAGAAGTTAACATCGAAGAAGAAGAGTATTTAGATGAATATCTAGAAGACTTTTAAGCGTTGTTCTTCACAATAGAGTGACCCGTCCTGATATGGGTTGACACTTTTTAACTAAAACGCTCGATGTACTTCATCGGGCGTTTTGTATTTTAAAGCCGTATGAGGCCTCATTTGAT
>NZ_JADDYH010000099.1:0-751 GCF_015163595.1 Vibrio sp. OPT41
GGACAGTGCCTGGTGGGTAGTTTGACTGGGGCGGTCTCCTCCCAAAGCGTAACGGAGGAGCACGAAGGTGGGCTAATCACGGTTGGACATCGTGAGGTTAGTGCAATGGCATAAGCCCGCTTGACTGCGAGAATGACAATTCGAGCAGGTGCGAAAGCAGGTCATAGTGATCCGGTGGTTCTGAATGGAAGGGCCATCGCTCAACGGATAAAAGGTACTCCGGGGATAACAGGCTGATACCGCCCAAGAGTTCATATCGACGGCGGTGTTTGGCACCTCGATGTCGGCTCATCACATCCTGGGGCTGAAGTCGGTCCCAAGGGTATGGCTGTTCGCCATTTAAAGTGGTACGCGAGCTGGGTTTAGAACGTCGTGAGACAGTTCGGTCCCTATCTGCCGTGGGCGTTGGAGAATTGAAAGGGGCTGCTCCTAGTACGAGAGGACCGGAGTGGACGAACCTCTGGTGTTCGGGTTGTGTCGCCAGACGCATTGCCCGGTAGCTAAGTTCGGGATCGATAACCGCTGAAAGCATCTAAGCGGGAAGCGAGCCTTGAGATGAGTTCTCCCTGATACTTTAAGTATCCTAAAGGGTTGTCGTAGACTACGACGTTGATAGGCAGGGTGTGTAAGCGTTGTGAGGCGTTGAGCTAACCTGTACTAATTGCCCGTGAGGCTTAACCATACAACACCCAAGGGGTTTTGATGGACTCAATGAAAGAACATTGAATGTGTAAGAACGAGAATTAAAAAA
>NZ_JADDYH010000100.1:0-640 GCF_015163595.1 Vibrio sp. OPT41
ATGCCAGTCACCGTCACACTGAAATCTTCTGGACCTTCATAAACAGCATCATCAATAGAAGCAATGCGCACATCAAACTCAGTTTGCCCCGCTGGCACCGTTACTACACCATCGTTTGGCACTGCAACCCAACCGCTTCCCGTGTTGTATTCTAGGGTGCCCAAATCTCCAACTTCGGTATCGCCAAGATTAAGACCCAATTCCACTTGCGTTTCCGCTTCAGACGCGTTCGATAGCGTCACTTTGAAGTTC
The DNA here is from genome assembly GCF_015163595.1 of Vibrio sp. OPT41. NCBI lineage: Bacteria > Pseudomonadati > Pseudomonadota > Gammaproteobacteria > Vibrionales > Vibrionaceae > Vibrio > Vibrio sp. OPT41. The sequence goes on from NZ_JADDYH010000100.1 coordinate 253, forward strand.
GCCGTGTCACCCTCATTAATGGTGCCAGCATCTGAAATAGTCACGCTTGGACGGTCATCATCCGGATCAGGTCCTGGACCCGTGCCGTCGTCCACTATCGTCGCCGTACCCGTATCGCTGCCTTGCACTGCGCCAATGCCAGTCACCGTCACACTGAAATCTTCAGGGCCTTCGTACACCGCATCATCAATGGAAGCGATACGCACATCAAACTCAGTTTGCCCTGCTGGCACCGTTACTACGCCATCGTTTGGCACTGCAACCCAACCACTTCCCGTGTTGTATTCTAGGGTGCCTAAGTCTCCAACTTCGGTGTCACCTAAGTTCAGGCCTAGCTCGACTTGAACAGTGGACTCGGAGGCATTCGACAGCGTCACTTTGAAGTTCG
>NZ_JADDYH010000100.1:650-719 GCF_015163595.1 Vibrio sp. OPT41
GGAGCCTGTGTTGTATTCTAAGGTGCCTAAGTCACCGACTTCGGTATCGCCGAGATTAAGACCCAACTC
>NZ_JADDYH010000101.1:0-54532 GCF_015163595.1 Vibrio sp. OPT41
CTGATTTCCATGCCGAACTCAGAAGTGAAACGAAATAGCGCCGATGGTAGTGTGGGGCTTCCCCATGTGAGAGTAGGACATCGCCAGGCTTTAAATTTAGTTTTTTCCTTTTTAAAAAGGCGAAGACAAAAGTTAAGAGAGCCCGTTTGTAAAAGCGGGCTTTTTTAGTCCTCACGGACACAAATAATGTGCTGATATGGCTCAGTCGGTAGAGCGCATCCTTGGTAAGGATGAGGTCCCCAGTTCGATTCTGGGTATCAGCACCATTTATTGTTTGTTTTATGTTTTAAATTAAAGCCTAAAACAAAATGTAAAGAATTTTGCTTGGCGACCATAGCGTTTTGGACCCACCTGATTTCCATGCCGAACTCAGAAGTGAAACGAAATAGCGCCGATGGTAGTGTGGGGCTTCCCCATGTGAGAGTAGGACATCGCCAGGCTTTAGTTTTATTTTCACTTTTTCGAAAAGTGAAGACAAAGCGGACACTTGCTGATTACAAGCGAGTGATACCACTGCGGAGTGGTAGTTCAGTTGGTTAGAATACCGGCCTGTCACGCCGGGGGTCGCGGGTTCGAGTCCCGTCCACTCCGCCACTTATATTAAGCCCTAGTCGAAAGACTGGGGCTTTTTCGTTTGGTCGTGTCCCCGAGAAATGCATTTACACATTGAAGGCGAGACAATACGACTTTCTTTACCCTTTTGGCACATGAGTTTCTCAGGAAGATGAGCCTGCTGCCTGCACTTCCAATTACTCCGAGTTTGTATCATGTCCTCGTTGAAAGATTGGCCATTTGAACAATGAGTCTTTATAACACTCGCCCTCAACCGTAATAGAATGAATAGTCTTCCGTACTGCGTGTTTTGTTAGCGTCTCTCTTAAACAATAATTTTCTACTTCTTATTTCTCAAACATTCATTGCTCCCATATTTAGAGCGAAACCGTCGTTGCGTGGATTGCGCAATTTCCCGAAATATAGTGAGGAAGAGAGCTAAGTCTTTCGAAAATTAATGCCTTTTAGAAAACTTTGTTTTCTTTGCTGAACTTGCTAGTAGCGATTAACCTAAGAGGAGTTCTTGAGGAGTATGTTTGATGATGCAACAAATAAAAAATGAAACGCTGAAATCTGTATTTAAGCAATGGTCTTCCGAAGAGGGAATTGTGGTCATCAACCCTGCAACTGAGCAAGAGTTAATTCGGTTAAAGCCTAGTACTCTTGATGAGTTAGATGATCTCATTGGTCAGTGCAAAACGGAGCAAGTCCGTTGGGCTAAATTAAGTGCCAAAGAGCGCTCTCGTCGTTTGAGGGGGTGGTATCAACTACTTCTTGATAATGCAGAAGACATAGCCACGATTATTACCTTAGAGCAGGGTAAACCTTTAGCTGAGAGCAAAGGGGAAGTGATGTATGGTGCCTCTTTTGTCGAGTGGTTCTCAGAAGAAGCAAAACGTGCTTATGGCGAAGTTATTCCTGCCCCCACGACAGATAGACGTCTATCTGCAATTCGCCAGCCTGTGGGAGTATGCGCTGCAATTACACCTTGGAACTTCCCTATTGCGATGATTACAAGAAAAGCAGCACCAGCCCTAGCGGCAGGTTGTGGCATGTTGATCAAGCCATCAGAGCTTACCCCTCTCACTGCAATTGCTGTTGTTGAATTAGCTTATCAGGCTGGTATCCCTAAAGAACTGCTTTCTGTCGTGGTGTCGGAGCAGGCTGCTGAGTTTGGTCAAGTACTAAGTACTGATCCTAGGATTCAGAAGATCTCTTTTACGGGGTCTACGCGCGTTGGGAAAATTTTGATGAAGCAAGCCAGTGATTCAGTCAAGGCGGTGTCGATGGAGTTGGGTGGTAATGCGCCTTTCATCGTGTTTGAAGATGCAGACTTAGATGAGGCTGCGGAAGGGCTTGTCGCGTCGAAGTTCCGTAATGCAGGGCAAACATGTGTTTGTACCAATCGGCTATATGTTCATAAAAATGTAAAACAAGCTTTTATTGATAAAGTATTGTCGAAGTTAAGCAAACTAAAGCTTGGAAATGGTTTAGAGAAAGGTGTCACATTAGGTCCTGTTATTACGATGGCCTCTAAGCATCGACTAGAGGCGGTGATCGATCAAGCTGTACAAGAAGGAGCCTCTATTGCTAACTCTCCACAGAGACGGCCTGGTCGCTTTATGGAGCCCGTTCTTTTGGATAGTGTGACGCAGAATATGTCGATTGTTCAGCAAGAGCTATTCGGGCCTGTGTTGCCTATTGTTACCTTTGAAAATGATTATCAAGTTCTCGAAATGGCGAACGATACAGAATATGGTTTGGCTTGCTATTTCTATACGAATAGCTTGAAGCGTATTGTGACTTTTAGTGAAGGTTTAGAGTACGGCATGGTTGGAGTGAATGAAGGGATCATCTCTACTGAAGTGGCTCCATTTGGTGGAGTTAAAGAGTCGGGTGTTGGACGGGAAGGTGCTAAGCAAGGACTCGATGAATATCTGGAGACAAAGTATATTTGTCTTGGTGGTTTAAGCTGATTTCAGAGATGGCCGATTGAATTAAAAAGCTAGGTTTTTACCTAGCTTTTTTTTAGTTGAAAGGCATACCATTTGCCACACGCGTTTGTGGTTAATATTTTCTGGTTACTTAGTGAGTCGATAGCTAGCTTGCGGTAAGCGGTTTTTAATAATCAAAGCGCTTATGTTATTTCGTTATGGAGTAGTAGGAGAGAGCTTAGCTTTAAACTAATACAAAAAAGCCGCATCAAGTGATGCGGCTTCTTCTAATATGGCTCCTCCTGCTGGGCTCGAACCAGCGACCTGCGGATTAACAGTCCGTCGCTCTACCAACTGAGCTAAGGAGGAACAAATTTTAATAAGTGGTGCCGACTACCGGAATCGAACTGGTGACCTACTGATTACAAGTCAGTTGCTCTACCTACTGAGCTAAGTCGGCACAATGTCATTAATAAGTTATTAACTTAATAATGAAAATTGGCTCCTCCTGCTGGGCTCGAACCAGCGACCTGCGGATTAACAGTCCGTCGCTCTACCAACTGAGCTAAGGAGGAATTGTCTTTCTAAGAGAATAAATGGTGCCGACTACCGGAATCGAACTGGTGACCTACTGATTACAAGTCAGTTGCTCTACCTACTGAGCTAAGTCGGCACATTTTATTCTTTAACATTGTTCGTGCTAAGCACCAACAATTAATAAATTGTGGTGCCCGGAGGCGGAATCGAACCACCGACACGAGGATTTTCAATCCTCTGCTCTACCGACTGAGCTATCCGGGCGACGAGGTGTATTAAAAGGCTTTTCGGCTTTCAGGTCAACAATAAAATTAAAATAAAATATCGTTTGATGAATTTGTGCTCGGAGTGGGCTGTTTTTATGCGTTTTTAGCAGCAATGCGCCATGCTTTAAGCGATGTTTTAACATTGATAGTGTGTTCACTTGCAAAATAAAGGCGATAAAAACAAAAAAGCACGTCTGAAAACGTGCTTTTTATTGAACAATTGACTTTAAACTAGTGCTTTACTGAGAACTTGTTTACCCAACCTTCTAGCTCATTCGCTAGTGAAGCTAAACTTTGAGTACTTGATTGACTCTCGGTTACGACAGAGTTGAGTTGGCCTCCGCTTTCATCGATAAGGTTTATGCGTAGCGCAATATCATCGCTAACCTGCGTCTGCTCAGCGGCAGCAGTAGCGATCTGCTGGCTCATTGTGGTGATAGATTCTAACGCCGTTACAATTTGCTGTAGAGCTTCAGAGGCATTCTTAGACTCTGTAACAGTGCTTTCACTGGTTTCTGCACATATTTCCATTGTGTGAATGGCATTGCGAGAGCCTTCTTGCAGATTGGAGATCATATACTGAATCTCTTTTGTGCTGTCTTGTGTGCGTCCTGCTAGGTTGCGTACCTCATCAGCAACGACTGCGAAGCCTCGGCCTTGTTCTCCAGCTCGTGCTGCTTCAATGGCTGCATTGAGTGCCAATAGGTTTGTTTGCTCTGCAATATCACCAATCACATCGAGCACTTTTACAATATTATTTACATCCTGATCTAGATCGGCGACCGCTTTACTCGCAGTATTTAATTGAGAAGCTAAACCTTGAATGTTTTCAACCGTGTTATGAATGAGTTTCTGAGTATGTTGGCTTTGTTTGTCAGCCTCGTCCGTATTGTTTGCGGTGTCGCTTGCTGAATTGGCAACATGGTTGGCTGAAGATGCCATTTCAGTCATCGCAGTGGCAATCATCGCCGTTGATTGCTGCTGAGATACGGTAAGATCGGCAATCGTATTTGATCGAGCCTCTACGGCAAACAACTCTGCGCGCAGTGCATGCATAGACTTCTCTAGGTTTGTCACCATGGTAGCTAGTGATTGACTCATATCTTGCACGGCACGATAGATACTTCCTCTCGGTGCCACAGTATCAAAACTGGTCTGAATGTCTCCTTGAGCGACAGCTTGAACTGCTTTACGCACGTCGTTAGGCTCTCCACCAAGTAGATTAAGCATTTTGCGAATCGAAATGATCAGGCCACTTAGAATACTTCCCGCGATAATCAGACACAGCACAAGCTGCCATTGTGCTGTCGACCAAAAACGTGCGTTAACTTCATTAAAGCCAATACCTGTACCGACAACCCAGCCCCAGTGTGGTGTTTTTTCTGCTATCGAGTGTTTTTCTTCAATGCTGCCGTCAGCTTGTTTTTGGCTCCAGGTATATTCAACGATCTGACCTGTTTTGTGCCCCAATACATCTAGAATGAGTTGGCCTACGCTATTACCACTGCCATCTTTAAAGTCATGGAAGCTGGTTCCGTGCAGTTGAGGGTCTAGTGGTGCGGCGATGAACATCATATTTTCATCTGCGACATAAACGTATTCGTTGTCTTTGTAGATATTGTTACGAAGTAGGCGAGTGGCTAATGCTTTCGCTTCGTCTTCCGGCATTTTGCCTTCGATAGCCATCTTTTCTACTTCGGTAAGTATGCTGTACGCACTTTTAAATAGCTCAGTAACTCGAGCTTTGTTATCAAGGTTACTTGCGACGCGAAGTGTCCATAAGCCCGTTGCGGTCAGAGCTAGGAGAGCTAGCAATATGATCGCAGATAATAAATAGGCTTGAGTTTTTAGTTTCATATTTAGCTCACAAATAAAGTGTTATCACTATGCAAGGCATAGCTAAAAGAAGAAATGTAATAACTCGGGCATCTTAGTGAAGATGAATATGCTCGGATACTAATGCGTATTAAAATTACGATGAGGATTAAATTTTTAGCGTGAAATAAGTGTTTTTGAAGAAAGGATTTAATGTTCGCTGATGTTTAGAAATGAAGTGCAGATAAATGGGAAAGCGAGAAATGACGTATAAAGCAGATACAAAAAAGCCGCATCAAGTGATGCGGCTTTAAAATTGGCTCCTCCTGCTGGGCTCGAACCAGCGACCTGCGGATTAACAGTCCGTCGCTCTACCAACTGAGCTAAGGAGGAATTATTATTTTTTGTGTCTTGCTTATGAAGCAAGTGCACCAAATATGGTGCCTCGAGGCGGAATCGAACCACCGACACGAGGATTTTCAATCCTCTGCTCTACCGACTGAGCTATCGAGGCAAAAGAATGGTGCCGACTACCGGAATCGAACTGGTGACCTACTGATTACAAGTCAGTTGCTCTACCTACTGAGCTAAGTCGGCACACTGTATTCTTTTTAGAAGAGATTATCTCTTCTGTTTTTAAAATCTCACTTAAGTAAGATTCTAGAAATTGGCTCCTCCTGCTGGGCTCGAACCAGCGACCTGCGGATTAACAGTCCGTCGCTCTACCAACTGAGCTAAGGAGGAACTATTCTTTTTTGTGTCTTGCTTATGAAGCAAGTGCACCAAATATGGTGCCTCGAGGCGGAATCGAACCACCGACACGAGGATTTTCAATCCTCTGCTCTACCGACTGAGCTATCGAGGCAAAAGAATGGTGCCGACTACCGGAATCGAACTGGTGACCTACTGATTACAAGTCAGTTGCTCTACCTACTGAGCTAAGTCGGCACACTTTATTCTTTGTGCTTTTGTCCGTGTTATAACATTTCGTTAAGACACCAACAAATCAAATTGTGGTGCCCGGAGGCGGAATCGAACCACCGACACGAGGATTTTCAATCCTCTGCTCTACCGACTGAGCTATCCGGGCAACGGAGCGCTATTAAACGGATTTTCCCGCGTTGCGTCAACCACTTTTTTTAAATAATTTCAAAAAAGTGGTTGTTCGAACGCTTTTTATTCAACTGTCACTACAAAGTTTGCTTCGAGTTAAATTCCTTTTTGAAATTTGTAACTTTTTCTAGGTAGCGACGCGCTTCTGCGTTCGGGTGTTTCTTGGTTAACGCCCAATAAACTTGGTTGGGTTGCAATGAATTAAGATCTTGCATTGCGCGTTTGCGATCACTGCGATGAAATGTGTTTAAAACTCCTCCAGTACCGCCATTGTAAGCTGAAATCATGCTGTACTCGAGAGAGGTAGGGTGGCGGACTTCTCTTAAATAACGATTTTTTAAGATATAGAAATACGCAGTACCGGTATCTATGTTGTTTTCTGGATTAAACAAATATTCAGGGCTTGGTTGGCCCGAGCGCTTTTTCACGAGTTTGAACACATCTCGTCCCGCTGTTTTAGGTACAACTTGCATTAGGCCATATGCATTTGCCCAACTTACCGCGTATGGGTTGAAACTGCTCTCGGTTTTAATAATGGCGTATATCAAGTCTTCTGGAATGTCGTATTTCTTGGAAGCTCGACGCACGATATCGGCGTATTGGTAGCTGCGAGTTGAAAAGTGGTCTTCAACCATGGGAATTTCGACGTAATACGCTTTCTTGAAATCTACATTTTTGGTTTTTATTTTATTTGCGATGAGGTATTCCGCAAATCGGTTTGCCCGCCAAGACCATTGAATTGGCTTATTGTCTTGGTCGACAACTTGTTTATACAGGAATGGTTGCCCCTCTAACGTGATACCTTTAGAGGAGAATAAGTCGACGTGAGCGGGATCGTCTGGTGTTAATAAGGTGGTGACAATCGCGTCTTTTAGGTGTTTTTGGGGCTCGGTCGGTGATACGGTCTCTATCGTGATCACGCCTTTGCGAAAGTCGACCTCGGCGCGGCTAAGGTAGTTATCGATGTACTTAACGTAATTACTCTTGCCAGCGTACTTGATTTCTTTTTTACCCCAGCGCTTTTGAATATTGCCTGAAAAGCTATTGATTAAGGCATCTAGCGCCGCAGTATCTTTTTCAAATTGTCCTGGTAGCTCAGCTAAGTTATTGGCAAAACGGTTTGTTGGCTCGTAGTTGACGTCATAAATCTTTTCGACGAATTCACGGCTACAGCCTGCCATTAAAAGTGCGGCAGCGATAAAGACAATTTTTTTCATAAGTATCAGAGTTATTGAAGGTAATAGAAAAATGACACCACAAATGGTTGTGATGTCATTGTTTAACTCAAGCGACTTTATTCGCTCGGCGGTGTGTAACCTTCGATATGAACGTCTTTTCCTTCAAAGAGGAAATTTACCATTTCTGTTTCGATCAGTTTGCGGTGTTCTGGATCCATCATGTTGAGTTTCTTCTCGTTGATCAACATGGTTTGTTTGTGTTGCCACTGAGCCCACGCTTCTTTCGAGATGTTGTCGAAAATGCGTTTACCTAGTTCACCAGGGTAAAGTTGAAAGTCTAGACCTTCGCCTTCTTTCTTTAGTCGAGCACAAAATACAGTGCGGCTCATAATGACTCCTTGTATTCAATTAACGAAGTTCGTGGGGTAGCGTTTCCAGCAATAGTTTTACTGGCGCGGCTAAACCGACTTCTTCAGGTTTAGATAAGTTATACCAAAGACCTTTGTTGCCTTCCATTATCACGTCCGGTTGCTTTGATAAATCAATCAAAATTGGCGTGATATCTAGGTGGTAATGGCTGAATGTATGACGAAAGGTAATCAGTGTTTGCTTCTGTTTGATATTGCTGGCTTGAATGCCGCGTTGATCCAGTAGCAATTCAATGTCGCTTTCTGCATCCACATGTTCGGTTTGTGGGAAGCAGAATAAGCCACCCCAAATGCCTGTTTGTGGTCTTTGCTCCAACCACACCTCATGACCATTTTCGGTGTTGTGGTGAAGCATCACGAAACGAGTTTGCTTGATTGGCTTATCTTTCTTCGGTTTTTTGCCCGGGTAGTCGAGCACATTACCTTGTTGCTTTGCCACACACAGATCAGCAACAGGGCAGAGGCTACATTTGGGTTTGCTGCGTGTGCAGACCATTGCGCCCATGTCCATCATTGCCTGGTTATACTTATCTACATCCGTTTGTGGGGTGTGCGTTTCGGCAATTTCCCACAGCTGGTTTTCAACCTTTTTTTGTCCTGGCCATCCTGCAACTGCGAAACAGCGGGATAGGGTGCGCTTCACGTTACCATCAAGAATCGCGTGTGGTTGTTTATACACAGACGATAAAATGGCGGCAGCGGTAGAGCGACCAATCCCCGGTAGGGCGTTCATTTTCTCTATATCAAGAGGAAACTCACCATTGTATGTAGAGGCGACCTCTTGTGCTGCTTTGTGAAGGTTACGGGCTCGGGCGTAGTACCCTAAGCCAGTCCAAAGGTGTAGGACTTCATCTTGCTCAGCATTGGCAAGATCGATCACGGTTGGAAAGCGCTCCAAGAAACGTTGGTAATACGGAATAACCGTAGTGACCTGAGTTTGCTGAAGCATAATTTCAGACAACCAGACACTGTATGCGGTCTTATTTTGTTGCCACGGAAGATCTTTTCTTCCATATGCGTCATACCATTCTAGGATGGCACTGGCGAAAGGTGTCACGACTTGCTCTGTATTCTAGTATTGGTTAGGTGCAAAATTGCACCACATAATGGGCAAGAAGTACAACGGATAAACAGTAGGGATATAAAGAGGTGTGTCGTTGCTTTTGGGTTGCCATAGACCAAGAGCTCAACAAATACTTGCACCTAAGTAAATTCTTTGGATAATCCCCGCTTTGATTAATCAATGTGCAGGCAAAATCAATGAGTGAAGTAACCACTAACGAATACAACGAAGACGGAAAGCTGATCCGCAAAATCCGCAGCTTTGTACGCCGTGAAGGGCGTTTGACTAAAGGTCAAGAGAGCGCGATGAATGAATGCTGGCCTACGATGGGTATTGACTTCAAAGCTGAACTTCTCGATTGGAAAGAGGTGTTTGGCAACGATAACCCAGTAGTGCTTGAGATCGGTTTTGGTATGGGTGCTTCATTGGTTGAAATGGCAAAGAACGCGCCAGAGAAAAACTTCATCGGTATCGAAGTTCATAGCCCAGGCGTTGGTGCTTGTCTTGCCGATGCTCGCGAAGCGGGAATTACTAACCTGCGTGTAATGTGTCACGATGCGGTAGAAGTATTCGAACACATGATCCCAAATGGCAGCTTATCGACACTGCAATTGTTCTTCCCAGACCCTTGGCATAAGAAGCGTCACCACAAGCGTCGTATTGTTCAATTAGGTTTTGCGGAAATGGTGCGTGAGAAGCTTATCCCTAATGAAGGTATTTTCCACATGGCGACCGACTGGGAAAACTACGCAGAGCACATGATTGAAGTGATGAACCAAGCGCCAGGTTTCGAAAACATTGCTAAAGATGGTGATTTCGTTCCTCGTCCAGACGATCGCCCGCTAACGAAGTTTGAAGCTCGTGGTCACCGTCTTGGTCACGGTGTTTGGGATATCAAATATAAGCGTATTGCGTAACCAGAGGAGTTCATGGGATGTACCATTACGCGATATTAGCGAATCCGGGTCATAACCGAATTTACTTTGATAGCGCAATGACCATTGCCTGTTCTGAGCTAAAAGCAATTTTAGCTTCACAAGGCGTGGATGTGACAGAAATTGGTAGTAAAGACGTTGGCTTACCTGCTGCGTTGGTGTTTTCTTGTCAGGAAGCGCTAACCGATGAGCAGGCGCGAAGAATCGCAGCCTCTTCGATTTACTATGCGCTATTTGAAGTGCGCGAAGATGGTTTACTTCGACCAGTTCAAGCGCCCGTATTTAACACTTTCCCGGAAAGTATGAGCCAGATTTTGCGCTACACCGGGAAAACAAACGAGCAGTTTACCCGTTTGATGGTGAATATCGGCATTAGTGCGTCCAATACGGGAAGTGAACAACTGACCTTAATGGATCCAATGTGTGGTAAAGGTACAACCTTATTTGAAGGCTTGATCCACGGTTTGAACGTGGTAGGGGTTGAGATCAACGCCAAGTGGGTGCAAGAGATCCAGACCTTTATTGTTAAGTTCATGAAGAATGGCCGCTTTAAGCACAAAGTGAGCAAAGAAAAGCGCACTGCGGGTGGCAAGAAAGTGGCGGATGGTTTCGTGGTTGAAGCTGCAGCAAATAAAGAAGATTACAACCAAGGCCATCTTCAGTTTATGAAGCTGTATTCGGCTGATACTCGTATCGCTGATCAAGTCGTGAAAAAGAACTCAGTTGATGTGATGGTGTCTGACTTGCCTTATGGCGTGCAGCACGGCAGCAAAAATGCCAAGGACAGCAAACTGAACCGCAGTCCACTAGAGCTTTTAAAAGAGGCTCTGCCTGCATGGAAAGTGGTATTGAAAAAACAAGGTTCAGTGGTGTTGTCTTTCAATGAATTTACATTGAAATGGAAAGATGTCGCGGCATTATTTGAAGAGCAAGGTTGGAAGGTACTTTCAGAAGAGCCTTACATCGGTTATCTTCACCGTGTTGATCAATCTATCAACCGCAATATTATTGTGGCAGTAAAACCATAATCGACTTGAGTCGAACGAACCCTATGGAAAAGCCAACGACACGTTGGCTTTTTTTACCTCTGAGCTCAACGAGTTCTCTTGTAAATAGAAGGTAGAGAATGAAACCGACAGTGGAAATTTTGACAGATATTTTGGCGGAAGTACGCCCTTTAATCGGCCAAGGTAAAGTGGCTGATTACATTCCTGCTCTGGCAAAAGTACCCAGCAACAAGTTAGGTATTGCGGTATACACCAACGAAGGTGAGGTTATTAAGGCGGGTGATGCCGATGAACCTTTCTCTATCCAATCTATTTCAAAAGCATTGAGCTTGACGTTAGCGATGTGCTTGTACAAGCAAGAAGAAATTTGGTCTCGAGTGGGAAAAGAGCCTTCGGGGCAGGCATTTAATTCGCTAATCCAGCTAGAAATGGAGCAAGGTATTCCTCGTAATCCATTTATAAATGCTGGAGCGATAGTAGTGGCAGATTTGTTACAAACTCGCTTATCTGCACCTCGTCAGCGCCTGTTGGAATTTGTGCGTCAGCTTTCTGGTGATACCCATATTGTGTATGACAAAGTCGTTGCGGCATCCGAAATGATGCATGGTGATCGTAATGCGGCGATTGCATATCTCATGCGTTCGTTTGGCAACTTCGAAAATGAAGTGATTCCAGTACTACAAAACTACTTCCACGCTTGTGCGCTGAAGATGAGTTGCGTCGATTTGGCTAAAACGTTTAGCTATTTAGCAAACAAGGGCACATCGGTACAAACGGGTAAGCCTGTAGTTTCTCCTGTGCAAACCAAACAACTTAATGCACTGTTAGCAACGTGTGGCTTGTATGATGGCGCGGGCGAGTTTGCTTATCGCGTTGGTATGCCTGGTAAGTCTGGTGTTGGTGGTGGCATTATCGCGGTAGTACCTGGTGAAATGACCATTTCAGTATGGTCTCCAGAGCTTGATCCTTCAGGTAACTCGCTTGCGGGTACTAAGGCGCTTGAGCTGCTCTCCGAGCGAATTGGCCGTTCAATTTTCTAATGTTGGAAATGTGTCAACCTTATTTAGGACGGCACAGTTTCTAAATAAAAAGCCTCTCAATTGAGAGGCTTTTTTTGTTTTGGGGTTGCGTTACTCTTCGCTTTCTTCGGCCATAAAGGCTTCGAGCAAATCATTAAGGAAGAGCTTCCCTTTTTCAGTAATTTGCCAGTGGGTAGGCGTTTCACTCAGGTAGCCCATTTCTATCGCCCAGCTGATGGTTTCTTGAATCGTACTAAGCGGTAAGCCCGTGGTGTCCACGTAATCTTGCTTCGGACAGGCTTCGATTAAGCGGAATCGGTTCATAAAGAACTCGAATGGACGATCTTCATCCGCGACGACATGTTCCGTATGCAGATAAGGTTTGACCATATTTTGATAAGCCGCTAAATAGCCTCGCGGGTGTTTTACCTTTGTCGTTCGAATAATACGTCCGTCGGTAAAACTGAGTTTGCCATGAGAGCCACAACCGATACCAAGGTAATCACCAAAGCGCCAGTAGTTGAGGTTGTGCTGACACTGATAGCCCGGCTTGCTGTAACCGGAGATTTCATATTGCACATAACCCGCGGCTGCAAGTTTTTGGTGTCCGAGCTCGAAAATATCCCACAAGTCATCATCGTCAGGTAGCGTTGGTGGCTTGTAGTAAAACATGGTGTTTGGTTCGATGGTCAGCTGATACCAAGACAAGTGCGGCGGCGCCAACTCAATCGCTTTGTCCAAATCTGCCAAGGCTTGTTCGATGCTTTGATCAGGTAAGCCGTGCATGAGATCGAGGTTAAAGCTGTTCAAACCGATTTGGTGCGCCAGCTGAGCAGCGTTGACGGCTTCGTCTTGGCCGTGAATACGCCCCAAACGCTCAAGCTTTTGTTGCTCAAAGCTTTGCACGCCGATAGAGATACGCGTTACACCAGCTTTGCGGTAGCCAACAAAACGCTCTGCTTCGATGGTGCCTGGATTCGCTTCCATGGTGATTTCGATTTCAGGCTTGAACGGAATACGCGCTTCAATGCCCTTAAGTAGACGCTCGATGCCTTCTGCCGAAATCAAACTCGGCGTACCACCACCAATGAAGATTGAATGCAGTGGACGTGGCGCTTCGTTAAGTCGGTATTTCTCAATGTCGGTATCCAAATCTTCTAAAAGGGCACTGATGTACTCTTCTTCTGGAATCTCGGTTTTGAGCGCGTGAGAGTTAAAGTCGCAATACGGGCACTTTTGCACACACCACGGGATGTGTACATACAAGCTGAGTGCTGGGGGCGTTAACATGGTCTAATTCGCTCGTGATTACTGAGACACTTGCTCAGACAGTTGAGCAAACAACGACTTGAGCGCTTTACCGCGGTGAGACAGTTGTTTCTTACGTGCAGGTTCAAGTTCGGCTGACGCACAGTTGTCTTCAGGAACAAAGAAGATTGGGTCGTAGCCAAAGCCATTTTCACCGTGTGCTTCAGTTAGAATTCGGCCTTCCCATTTACCGTGACAGACGATAGGCGTTGGGTCGTTCTCGTGACGCATGAGGACTAATACGCAGTGGAAACGTGCTGTACGCTCTGCTTCTGGTACGCCTTCCATTGCCGCTAGCAATTTTTCTAGATTCTCTTGATCAGATGCGCTCTCGCCTGCGTAACGTGCAGAGTAAATGCCCGGAGCGCCTTTTAAGAAATCGACTTCTAATCCAGAGTCGTCTGCAATGGCAGGAAGCCCTGTTTCTTGTGCGGCATGGCGAGCTTTAATGATTGCGTTTTCAATGAAAGTTGTACCCGTTTCAGCTACTTCCGATACATTGAATTCACTTTGCGCTAATACTTCAAAGCCGAAGTCAGACAATAAATCTGCCATTTCACGAACTTTGCCTTGGTTACCAGTTGCTAGCACAATTTTTTTCATGGGAATCTCTTTTAATAGTGATAGAGGAGAACAAATCGTTCTCCTCTAGATATTCTTTAATTAATAAGTGGTTTTTAGCCTGCTTAGATCCAAAAGCTTTTGGAACATCACAACCCAATTACTCTTCAACATAAAACTTCTGGGTGAATTTAAGCTTACCTGAGCCTTTGTTTCCAGCTTTTACGTCAATATCGAAAGTAAAAGTTTCTTCGTGGGTAATTGGTAGTTCGGCTAAATAGTATATCGCATTGCCTTCTTTGACTTCACGAAAGGTCAAGGTCTGAGTTTGGCCGATAAGGTTCTTCGCGCGTCCAGCAATTTTTGCTTCTAATGCTGGCTTACCCAATGAAGCTCTATCTAACACGCTAATATTAACCACAGCGAGGTATCCATTACGTTTGATATCGTAGCTACGTGCGACTTTGGGTGTTAGGAATGTTGAGTTAAACGCGACATAGTGTACTTCGATATCTTTCATATTTTTAAACTGATCGGCGAAGCTTGGTAACGACAACAGGCTAATCAGTAATGCGGTAATCCATTTGCTCATTGTTACTTCCTCAAAGCACTTGTTATAAAACAACCATAGCTGCAATTTTACCTTGGTCAGGGGGTAAAAAATGCGTACTCAGTCGTTGGTATTAGTAAGTGTGGTACAAAATCGTAAATAAAAAGCCATCATAAGATGGCTTTAATTTCTGTCGGTATCTGGGTAGGCGATTCTATCCGAATTTGTTTGTGCCGTCCTAATTCACCTTTTTCTATGTGAACCAAGCCCTTAGCGATTTTAAACTGCTTGGCTAAGAACTTAGTTAGGTGTGCATTAGCTTTGCCATCGACAGGTGGAGCAGTAATGGCGATTTTTAGCTCTTCACCATGCAAGCCAACGATTTTATCGCGGCTAGCTTTAGGTTGAATATAGAGCTTCAGGATGATGTCCTCACCATCTTGCCAAACTGCAGCTGACATTATAGCTGGAACCAAATTGGACCAATGATATCGCCCATTAAGAAGTTCGCGAACTGCAAGCCGATAAATAACACCAGTACGCTTAAATCAAGACCACCAATAGCCGGAAGAATACGACGGATTGGAGCGCACATTGGCTCGGTCAGTTGATGGAATACGTACTCGATAGGGCTGCGGCCTTGGCTTACCCAGCTCAAAATTGCACGGATCAATAGTACCCAGAACAATAGGCCACCTGCGGCTTTGATTAATGATAATAAGCCCAAGAATAAGAAGTCAGCGCTGAAAGAGACGGAACCGTTCGAAGCTATTAGGATAAGCACGACAAATTTAAGCACACACAACACGTAGGCAAACAACACGGTTGCTAGGTCAATATTCCCCACGGAAGGGATAACGCGGCGCAGTGGACCAATGACCGGCTGAGTCGCTTTTACTATAAATTGCGAGAATGGGTTGTAGAAGTCTGCGCGTGCAGCTTGCAACCAAATTCGCAAAATTACGACCATGATGTACAGGTCAAATAGGGTTGAGATGAGAAAACTCATTGAATTCATAAGGTACCCTTAACAAGTGATGGATGATACTAAACGGAGTTCATCCAAATAATTAAAACAGTTTTTCCATTTCTTCCGCGCGAGCCACAGCAGCTTGCATGGCTTTAGCGACAATATCTGAAAGTTGATGTTCGTTGAATGTACGTAGTGCTTCTGCCGTTGTCCCACCTTTCGATGTCACGTTCTCACGCAGGGTCGATAGCTCAGTTTCTGGGTTGCTAACCACCATACTGGCCGCGCCCAATGCAGCTTGTTGAACCAATAGTCGAGCAGTCTCTTTATCAAAGCCTTGCGCAATCGCTTCTGCTTGCATCGCTTCCATAAACAGGAAGAAGTATGCTGGAGCACTGCCCGCTGCGGCAATCACATTATTGATACCTGACTCTTGCTCAACCCAACATACTTTACCGACCGCTTCCATTAACTCTGCGGCAAAAGCTTTGTCGTGCTCGGTTACATGAGTTGGTGCGAATAACCCACTCATACCCAACCCAAGTTGTGATGGCGTATTTGGCATAACACGAACCAAGTTCAATTTGGTGGCTAGCATATCATCCAATCGAGAACAGTTGATGCCTGCGGCAATAGAAATCACCAGTTTATTAGTGAAATCGATCGATTGCAGTGGTTTACAGACATCCGCCATCATTTGCGGTTTCACAGACAATACCACCACATCCGCCTCGGTCGCAGCTTGGATGTTATCGCTGGTGGTACGGATGCCAAAATCTTGTTCTAGCAGAAGGCGGCGAGCCTCTGAAGGAGCCGTCGCGGTAATGTTTTGCGCTGGGTATCCGTTAGCAACCAAGCCTGAAACAATGGCTCTCACCATGTTGCCAGCACCAATGAAGGCGATTTTTTTATGTTCCATTTGTCTGATTTCCATCATGATATTTAGAATTTGTTGTGCGCTCAGGTGTATAATGGCGCCGCTGTTACTTACTGCTCCTATTGGCGAGTAAGATGATTGCGCATTTACGCTCTAACGATTGACGACATAACTTATGTCGCGAGTGAGCGTTTTGTTGATTTAGCTGTAGTCTCGTGCGCCGAAAATAGCGGTTCCAATACGAACCATTGTACTACCAGCTTCGATTGCAGCGGTCATATCACCACTCATTCCCATTGATAATGTATCGATTTCTGGGAACTGTGCTTCGAGTGTTTGCTTCAACGTAGCCAACTTCTGAAATTCACGGAGCTGTGATTCGTAGTCAGACACGTTGGCAGGAATCGACATCAACCCTCTTAAAGTGAGGTTGGGTAGGCGAGAAATCAACTCCGCCAGCTCGAATACTTCCGCTTCAGTGACACCAGACTTAGATGCCTCACCACTGGTGTTAACCTGAATCAGAACTTGTAGCGGTTTAAGTTCGCTTGGCCGCTGCTCATTCAGGCGTTGAGCAATCTTGGTTCGATCGATGGTGTGAACCCAATCGAAATGTTCAGCAACAAGTCGCGATTTATTGGATTGAATCGGGCCAATGAAGTGCCATTCGATTCGATTATCTGGATAATGCTCGGCAAAGTGCTGAACTTTACTGACGCCCTCTTGAACGTAGTTTTCACCAAAGGCGGTTGGTCCCGCTTGGTAGGCTTCGAGAATTGCCTCGACAGGTTTAGTTTTGCTTACCGCTAGAAGTTGCACTGACTCTGGAGTTCGACCACATTTTTGCTCGTCATATCGAATTTGAGAGGTGATATGTTCAATATTTTGTTGAATACTACTCATAGCTGTACTTTAGACTTAAGGATTTTAAATGGATATCACTGAGTTACTGGATTTTAGTGTAAAACATAATGCCTCGGATCTACATCTTTCTGCAGGTGTCCCACCAATGGTTCGTATTGATGGGGATGTGAGAAAACTAGGCATTCCAGCGTTTACACACCAAGAAGTGCATCGTTTGGTTTTCGAAATCATGAACGATGCCCAACGCAGTGAATTCGAAGAAAAACTCGAAGTCGATTTCTCTTTTGAGTTGCATAACGTTGGCCGTTTCCGTGTCAACGCTTTCAACCAATCTCGCGGTTGTGCGGCAGTATTCCGTACCATTCCAAGTAGCATTCCAACTCTGGAAGAGCTAGAAGCGCCAGAGATCTTCAAAAAAATTGCGAACGCTGAAAAAGGCTTAGTTCTGGTCACTGGCCCAACAGGTTCAGGTAAATCGACGACCTTAGCAGCCATTGTTGACTACATTAACCGTAATCACAACAAGCACGTACTCACAATTGAAGATCCGATTGAATTTGTTCACAACAACAATAAATGTTTGATCAACCAGCGTGAAGTTCACCGTGACACCCATAGTTTCCAAAATGCTTTGCGTAGTGCATTGCGCGAAGACCCAGACGTTATTCTGGTTGGTGAGATGCGTGACAAAGAAACCATCAGCCTTGCCTTAACGGCGGCAGAAACGGGTCACTTAGTTTTCGGGACGTTGCACACCAGCTCGGCGGCAAAAACCATTGACCGTATTATCGATGTTTTT
Source organism: Vibrio sp. OPT41 (assembly GCF_015163595.1). Taxonomy (NCBI): domain Bacteria; kingdom Pseudomonadati; phylum Pseudomonadota; class Gammaproteobacteria; order Vibrionales; family Vibrionaceae; genus Vibrio; species Vibrio sp. OPT41. The sequence continues at coordinate 17,777 of NZ_JADDYH010000101.1, forward strand.
CCTGGTAGTGATAAAGATATGGTCCGCTCGATGCTATCTGAGTCCCTTCGTTCGGTTATCGCGCAAAAGCTTCTGAAGCGTAATGGTGGTGGCCGTATTGCATGCCATGAAATTATGATGGCAACGCCTGCGATTCGTAACTTGATCCGCGAAGACAAAGTCGCGCAGATGTATTCGATAATTCAAACAGGTGCGGCTCACGGCATGCAAACCATGGAGCAAAATGCTCGTCAGTTAATGGCGCAAGGCATGGTTGCTCGTGAAGAGGTCGATAGTAAGATCGGATTAGAAGTGCAGCAATTCTCGTAACGTTCATACAGATAATGGTGAATACGGAAGATGGATCTAGATAAATTTCTCGAAGGCATGCTGGCGCTGAAAGCGTCGGATCTTTACATCACGGTTGGAGCGCCAATTCTATTTCGTGTGGATGGCGAATTGCGTCCGCAAGGGGAAAAACTTACCGAGAGCGATGTGGCTGCATTACTCGACAGCGCTATGGAACCAGATCGGCGTCAGGAATTTCGTAAAAGTCGCGAGTCGAATTTTGCCATTGTGAGAGATTGTGGTCGCTTCCGTGTGAGTGCCTTTTTTCAACGCGAGTTACCAGGCGCAGTGATTCGTCGTATTGAAACTAATATTCCTACTTTTGAGCAGTTAAAGTTACCGTTAGTGTTGCAAGATTTGGCGATAGCTAAGCGTGGTTTGGTGCTGGTGGTCGGTGCTACTGGTTCGGGTAAATCGACCACTATGGCGGCGATGACAGGCTATCGAAACAGTAATAAAACCGGGCACATTTTGACGGTCGAAGATCCGATCGAGTTCGTGCATGAACACAAGCGCTGTATCGTGACTCAACGTGAAGTTGGGTTAGATACGGAAAGCTATGAAGTTGCGCTTAAAAACTCGCTGCGCCAAGCACCAGATATGATTTTGATTGGTGAGATCCGTAGCCGTGAAACAATGGAATACGCGATGACCTTCGCCGAAACGGGTCACCTGTGTATGGCAACGTTGCACGCCAACAATGCAAACCAAGCTTTAGAGCGCATTCTTCACTTGGTACCGAAAGATCAAAAAGAACAATTCTTGTTCGACTTGTCGATGAATCTGAAAGGCGTGGTTGGTCAGCAGCTGATCCGAGATAAAAATGGGCAGGGACGTCATGGTGTATTTGAGATCTTGCTAAATAGCCCACGTGTGTCGGATTTGATTCGTCGCGGAGATTTACATGAGTTGAAGTCAACCATGGCTCGCTCAAATGAGTTTGGTATGCTGACGTTCGATCAATCTCTTTATAAGTTAGTGATGCAAGGTAAGATCAGCGAAGAGGATGCACTACATAGTGCCGACTCGGCAAATGATCTGCGCTTGATGTTGAAAACGCAGCGTGGTGAAGCATTCTCTACGGGCAGTTTGGCGAACGTTAAGATCGATATGGATTAATCCAATCCAGAAACAAAAAAGGTTGGCAGGAGCCAACCTTTTTTCATTGTGCTTGAAGTGTTTACTCACCCCAAAGGGCTTCAAACCAGCTTTCTAGAATCACCACTGCTGACTGGCAGTCAACATTACCTTTCGATAGGGCTTTGTAGCCGCCCATGCTGAACAACTCCGCACGAGCTTCTGCTGTAGATAAACGCTCATCATGCAGTTCAACTGGCAATCCGTATCGGCCTTGCAGACGCTTAGCAAATTTTCGTGCACGAGGGGTTATGGTCTCAAGGTCTTTACCATGCAGATCGGTCGGTAAACCGACCACTAGCAAATCTGGTTGCCACTCTTTGATTTGCTTTTCGATATCGTCCCAGTTTGGAATACCGTCATTGGCTTTAAAGGCTTTTAATGGGGAAGCTGTACCAGTAATTTCTTGGCCAATAGCGCTACCAATGCTTTTGGTTCCAAAGTCAAAAGCCATAATTGTGCGTGACATAAGGTGTCTCTGTCTAATGTAACTGTATATTTGGACTAAGCATGTCCAGAGTCTGCTGAAAGGTGACTTGGGTCGATGCCCAGCTTTTCGACCGCTTTCTTCCAACGCTCGTTGATTGGTGTATTAAAGATAATTTCAGGCGTCGCTTCAATGGTGAGCCAAGAGTTTTCGACCAGCTCACTTTCTAATTGGCCTGCACTCCAACCGGAGTAGCCAAGTGCCACTAAGTAATCACTTGGTTCTGCTTCTGTTCCTAACACCGACAGAATATCACGCGAAGTGGTTACCGCGAGGTCATCGGTCATTTGGACGCTGGACTCGTAGTAATCTTTGGGTTTATGCAAAATAAAGCCACGATCTTCCGAGATTGGGCCGCCATTGTAAACTGGTCTATCTAGACTGGCTTCAAATAGGCGCGGGTGTACTGGCTGAACTTCCACCTGCTTGAGCATGTTGCCGACGGTGATATCAACAGGAGCATTGATCATCAGCCCCATAGCGCCGTCTTCGTTGTGCTCACAAACGTAGATCACGCTGTTTTGAAAGTACGGATCTTTCATCCCAGGCATGGCAACCAAAAAGTGATTTGTGAGATTCATACTCATACTGACCCTTAACTCTCGTAAATGTCCTTAAGCAAACATCATACAGTTTACCATCTAGGTATGTGCATGAGTTTGCTTAAGTTAATGTACTACGCTCTCTATTAACTGTAATACAGTTTGAGTTATTCGCCTTTTACTCGACGCTCAATCGCATCCATCAGCTTGCCTGTGATTGAGATATCAAAAGCTGCTTCAATTTCGCGAATACAGGTTGGGCTGGTGACGTTGATTTCTGTTAGCTTGTCGCCAATTACGTCAAGGCCAACAAAGATAAGGCCTTTTTCTTTCAGTGTCGGAGCAACGGTTTGCGCAATTTTGAGGTCGGTTTCGCTTAGCGGACGAGCTTCACCAGTACCACCAGCGGCTAGGTTGCCGCGCGTTTCGCCTTTAGCAGGAATGCGTGCTAGACAGTAAGGCATAGGTTCGCCATCTACTACTAGGATACGTTTGTCACCGTTGCTGATGTCTGGCACGAAGGTTTGTGCCATTGCGTAGTTTTGACCGTGGTTAGTCAATGTCTCGATGATTACAGAGACGTTTGGATCGTTTTCTTTTACACGGAAGATGGACGCGCCACCCATACCATCAAGCGGTTTCAGGATGACATCACCATGTTTTTCACGAAATTCTTTAATTTTTTCTGCTTTTCGCGTCACGATCGTTGTAGGTGTCAGCTCTGGGAACCATGCTGTAAACAGCTTTTCGTTACAATCACGTAAGCTTTGAGGCTTGTTAACGATCAGTGCACCCTGTTCTTCTGCACGCTCAAGGATGTAAGTCGCGTAGATGTATTCAGTATCAAACGGAGGATCTTTACGCATTAGCACCGCGTCTAGCTCAGACAGTTTGATAGTTTGCTCTGATTTGAACTCGTACCAACCGTTTGGATCTTCTTTTAGTTCTACCACTTTAGTATCTGCAATGGCAACGCCTTGATCGAGATGCAGATCATTCATTTCCATGTAGTGGATTTCATAGCCGCGTCGTTGCGCTTCAAGCATCATGGCAAAGCTAGAGTCTTTTTTGATGTTAATGGACGAGATTGGGTCCATTACGATACCGAGTTTGATCATTATTTTTCTCCGTTTAACCAAGATCGCCGAAACGAACTTGTAAGGCTGTAATTGCTGTCAGAGCCGCTGTTTCGGTACGCAGAACGCGAGGGCCGAGTAGCGTTTCTTCAAATTGGTATTCTCGAGTCATCTCGATTTCTTCAGACGATAAACCGCCTTCAGGACCGATCAGTAGGCGCACTTTTTCAACCGGGGTTGGCAAAGTGTTGATTGAGTATTTAGCACGAGGGTGAAGGTTAAGCTTTAAACCATCGTACTCTTCTTTACACCACTCTTCCAAGCTCATAATTGGACGAATTTCGGGCACGACATTACGCCCACATTGCTCACAGGCACTGATGGCGATTTTCTGCCATTGCGCGAGTTTTTTCTCAAAACGCTTTTGGTCAAGCTTGACACCACAACGTTCAGAAATCAGAGGAGTGATGGTATTGACGCCAAGTTCAACAGACTTTTGGATGGTGAACTCCATCTTATCGCCACGTGAAATGACTTGACCAAGGTGCAGATCTAAAGGGGATTCAATACTGTTTTCTACGCGCTCGGTGATGTTAACCAAAACTGATTTCTTGCTGACTTCACTGATAACCGCTGGGAACTCTGCGCCACTGCCGTCAAAAAGGAGAACGTCTTGGCCTTCTTTCATGCGCAAAACACGACCGATATGGCCTGCTGCGTCGTCACTTAAAGCAAGTGAGCCAAGTTGATGAATGGATTCTGGATGATAAATTCGAGGGGTACGCATGAGATTTCCAGCAAGAGAATAAACTTAAACCCTAACATGGATGCTTTGCACCGAAAAAACAAGGGGCAAGAAGCGTTTCAATATCAGTAATTGAAACGCTTCGAGGTCGGAGGTTACAGTGCGCGGCAGGCTTCTTGAACAAATGGGTTGTGATTGCCCTGTACTTTTGCAATGCGCTCGTCACGCTCACATTCCCATTTATCGACAGGATAGGTTTTGTTCCAAGCACTCATTAATTGCGTTTGCTGCTTCGACAGTTTGAAACCGTACTCTTTGCTCATGTATAGATAGGTACGAGCAATTGAGCCACGCGCACGGTCTGGTGGCATGACTTTACGCTGCTTAAAGTTCACTTGCATCTCACAGCGACCATAACTCACGCCATCCATACCGTTCCATTGGCTGAAGTTGTAGTTCGAACGGTCACCGTTTACTTCACCAATAGCAGGAGTTAGGTTGTGCAAGTCTGCTTCCATCAAACGAAAAGTTTTGTCTTTTTTCTTACAGTTTTTACGTCCGCCATCTTGCCAGCATTGACGCTGGTGGCCAAATTGCCACGCAGGAACAACGTGCTCCCATTCGATTCGTGCAGCCCGTTTTTCTTGTTTACGGACTTGGTAACCGCAAGAGGCTAAATCGGGTGAGCCTTTCTTGCCTTGCCATTGAATGTTACAGCCACAGTAGAAGCTTGTTGGGTGGTCTTGATAAATTTTGACCGCCTCACGTTTGGCTGCAGAGAATGAGCTCGGTGGCGCGGCAATCGCAGTGCTAGAAAGCGCGATAAGCAACAGAGAGAATAAGTATTTCATGATAAAAGTCTTTATAAAGTATGACTTTATTCATGATAACACGCATAAAATAGCTTTAGTGATGAGTAAGTTAACAATAAGTGGCGAAGGGAAGGTTTTGATCAACTCGATCTTTATTTTGGGAACGCAAGTAACACTATGAGGTAAGGGCTACGATAACTGAATACCGGTGAAGTTAAGTGGTTGGCGGCATTTTTGACAAGAGTACGTCGCCTCTTTGCGCAGCACTTTATTATGACGGCGAATCGATAGAGGGTAGGTCATACAACCACAACGATACTCAAAGGTTTTACCTTGAACGGATTTTACTTCAAAGCTGTGAGTGGTTTTGGCTGGTACGTTAAATACGGCTTCCATGACGCCTTTCCATTCTTTACCGTGAGGCCTAACTCGCCCGTAAACCTGATAAGTAATCAGGTGTGCTACTTCATGAGGAATGACTTCATCTAAGAATGCTTGGGTGTTTTCGCGAAATAAAACAGGGTTTAGGCGTACTTGATTTAATTGAAGGTAGGCTTTTCCTGCCGCTTTCCCACGGACGTCGAAGGTGATTGTTGGAATCGGGAAAGAACGTTTGAAAGCTTGTTCCGCCATCGCGATACAGCCCGCCATCACTTGCTTGGCTTTATAGCTGAGTTCTATATCCACAATTCACCTCGATAAATCAAATAAAAAAGCCCCCGCATTTGCGAGGGCCAGATCATAGCATCAGTTAATTATGGTGTGTGTTTTTTCTTGATGGTGGCATGGTAAGCGTGCCATGTACCGTAGCCTAGAATTGGCATGGTAAACAACATTCCGATCCCGTAGGTCGCAAAGCCGATAAGAATACCGCCACAGATGATCGCTGCCCAAACAATCATTGCTGGAATGTTGGATTTCACTGCATTAAAGCTGGTAAATACAGCGGTCATCATGTCTACGCGACGCTCCATCATGAGCGGAATAGAAAAGGCTGAAATGCTAAACACCACACAAGCCAAAACAAAGCCAACTAAAGAGCCGATGACAAGGAAGGGTAGGAACTCACTTAAAGGTGCCCCTTGAACAGAAGGGTAGAGCGCATGAAGTAGAGCGGCAATGCGCATCCAAAATATCATACACACTGCGAGTAACACGGCGAACGCCCATTGAGATGTTGAGTTACGACCGATCGCTTTCATTGAATGGAGCAAGCTTGCTTTGTGTCCGCGCTCTCTCTCCCAACTGGCATCATACAAGCCCAGCGCGAGAAACGGACCGATTAACATGTAAACAATCAAACTGGGCATGACGACCAAGTGTGTGCCTTGCCACTGTACGAGCAAAACAATGCCTATCGCAGCTGCCATAAAACAGATGCCATAGAAAGCACTAATAAGTGGCATTCGCACGAAATCATGCAGACCTAATGCTAGCCAATGAAAAGGTGCAGAAAGATTGACCGTATTGCACGGTATGGTTCTGGCGTATTCGTTGTCTGGCACTTCCTTTCGCTTGTTGTGGAAGTCCGATGGATTAACAGTTCGAGGCATAACTCCTCCTTGATTTATTCCCACATTATCCGCTTATACCAACTGACAGCGGTTTTTGTTCAGTCAAACTTGAAGCGACTTTTTCAAGTTTACATCTGAGCATTGGCTTAGTTTGGTATCGGCCATAAAGATGCCTGACTCATGTCTTTACTTAAGTGTTGCTTCCACAGTCGCCAGCATCCGACGTCTCTATTTAAATTGGAGTTAACAATATTTTAACTATTGGCGGAGATGGGATAATTTACAAATAATTGCTTAAAATTTATTCGGTATAAAAATGAGGGAGAAACAGGACTGCTTTGTGGGGCAGGGCGGTATGAGTCGAAATGACTAGATAAAAGTTGCTGAAAATAAAAAGCCCCCACCATAGGCGAGGGCTTGATTGATTCTTGCTTGGCTTGATTATTTGATGCCAGCGAAATCGCGTAGAAGTGCAGCTTTGTCTGTTGCTTCCCACGGGAATTCTTCACGACCGAAGTGACCGTAAGCCGCTGTCTTCTTGTAGATAGGTTGAAGAAGGTTAAGCATTTCTTGTAGACCGTATGGACGTAGGTCGAAGAATTGACGAACCGCTTCAATGATGATGTCGTGAGATACTTTCTCAGTACCGAACGTTTCCACCATGATAGACGTTGGATCAGCAACACCGATTGCGTAAGAAAGTTGGATCTCACAACGGTCAGCCATGCCTGCCGCTACGATGTTTTTCGCTACGTAGCGTGCTGCGTATGCTGCACTACGGTCAACTTTTGATGGATCTTTACCAGAAAACGCACCGCCACCGTGACGAGCTGCGCCGCCGTAGGTATCTACGATGATCTTACGACCAGTTAGACCACAGTCACCCATAGGACCACCGATTACGAAGCGACCGGTTGGATTAATGAAGAAGTTTGTTTCTTTGTTGATCCACTCAGAAGGTAGCACTGGCTTAATGATCTCTTCCATTACCGCTTCACGCAGGTCTGAAGTTGAGATTGAATCACAGTGTTGAGTTGAAAGAACAACCGCGTCGATACCAACGATGTTACCTTGATCGTATTGGAATGTTACCTGAGATTTTGCATCAGGACGCAACCAAGGTAGTGTGCCGTTTTTACGAACTTCTGCTTGCTTTTGAACAAGACGGTGAGAGTAAGTAATTGGCGCTGGCATTAGTACTTCAGTTTCGTTACAAGCGTAACCAAACATGATGCCTTGGTCGCCTGCACCTTGTTCTTTAGGGTCAGCTTTATCAACACCTTGGTTGATATCTGGCGACTGTTTACCGATTGTGTTTAGTACCGCACAAGAATCTGCGTCAAAGCCCATATCTGAATGTACGTAGCCGATTTCACGAACGGTTTCACGAGTTAACTCTTCGATGTCTACCCATGCTGAAGTCGTGATTTCACCACCCACCATTACCATACCGGTTTTAACGTAAGTCTCACATGCAACACGAGCCTTTGGATCTTGCTCTAGAATCGCGTCAAGAACCGCATCAGAAATCTGGTCTGCAATTTTATCTGGATGACCTTCTGATACTGACTCAGAAGTAAACAGGTGCTTAGCCATGTTAGCTCCACTATATCTGGTTTAAAACTGGGGAATGATAAACTCTCCAGCGCAAATTAATACTAATTTTTGTAGGTGTATCTACATCTAGACGTCTATTCTAAATTTGATTGCTCGAATTACAAGCTCTTTTTTGGTTTTTGTTATAACCAAACGTTTGCCTGATTTATTGATAATTTTAAGAACTTCGAACGATTTGGCGCGAAAGGTGCAATATTTGTGAGGTTTTGGACTGGAAAACGTTTGCACACCCAACAGGGCTTTGAGAGAATTATGACCTACTTTTCGTTTCGCTTAATGTACTCAGGAGCAGACATGTCGTCTCGTAAACATCTTGCCAATGCAATTCGTGCTCTAAGCATGGATGGTGTTCAACAAGCTAACTCAGGCCACCCAGGCGCACCAATGGGTATGGCTGATATCGCTGAAGTTCTTTGGCGCTCTCACCTAAACCATAACCCTTCAAACCCAGAGTGGGCCGACCGCGATCGCTTTGTGCTGTCAAACGGTCATGGGTCAATGCTTATTTACTCTCTACTGCACTTAAGCGGTTACGAGCTATCTATTGACGATCTGAAAAACTTCCGTCAATTGCACTCAAAAACCCCAGGTCACCCAGAGTACGGCTACGCGCCTGGTATCGAGACAACAACGGGTCCTCTAGGTCAAGGCATAACTAACGCTGTTGGTATGGCGATCGCAGAGAAAGCACTAGCGGCACAGTTCAACAAAGAAGGTCACGATATCGTTGACCACTTTACGTATGTGTTCATGGGTGACGGCTGTCTAATGGAAGGCATCTCGCATGAAGCATGCTCTCTTGCTGGGACGTTAGGTCTAGGCAAACTGATCGCGTTCTGGGATGACAACGGCATTTCTATCGACGGTCACGTTGAAGGCTGGTTCTCTGACGATACACCTAAGCGTTTTGAAGCGTACGGCTGGCATGTAATCCCAGCAGTCGATGGTCACGACTCAGACGCGATCAACGCAGCAATTGAAGCAGCAAAAGCGGACCCACGTCCTACGCTTATCTGTACCAAAACAATTATCGGTTTCGGTTCTCCTAACAAGTCTGGTTCGCACGACTGTCACGGTGCACCACTAGGTCACGATGAAATCCAAGCGGCTCGCGAATACCTAGGTTGGGAGTACGGCCCATTTGAGATCCCGGCAGATGTTTACGCTGAGTGGGATGCAAAAGAAGCGGGCGCCGCGAAAGAAGCAGCTTGGAATGAAAAATTCGAAGCATACGCTGCAGCTTACCCTGCTGAAGCGGCAGAGCTTAAACGTCGTCTAAACGGCGAACTTCCTGCACAGTGGGAAGAAAAAGCGAACCAAATCATTGCCGATCTTCAAGCAAACCCAGCGAACATTGCATCACGTAAAGCATCGCAAAATGCACTAGAAGCGTTTGGTCAAATGCTTCCTGAGTTTATGGGTGGTTCTGCTGACCTAGCGCCTTCTAACCTGACCATGTGGTCTGGTTCTAAGTCTCTAGAAACGGAGGACTTCTCTGGCAACTACATCCACTACGGTGTACGCGAATTCGGTATGACTGCTATCATCAACGGTATCGCATTGCACGGTGGTTTCGTTCCTTACGGCGCAACATTCCTAATGTTCATGGAATACGCTCGTAACGCAATGCGTATGGCTGCGCTGATGAAAATTCAGAACATCCAAGTTTACACGCATGATTCGATCGGTCTTGGCGAAGATGGCCCAACTCACCAACCTGTTGAGCAAATGGCGTCTCTACGTGTAACTCCAAACATGAGCACATGGCGCCCATGTGACCAAGTTGAGTCTGCAGTTGCATGGAAACTAGCGATTGAACGTAAAGATGCACCAACTGCACTTATCTTCTCTCGTCAAAACCTAGCGCAACAAGAGCGTACTGCTGAACAAGTCGCAGACATCGCGAAAGGTGCTTACATCCTGAAAGATAGCGAAGGTAAGCCTGAGCTAATCCTTATCGCAACAGGTTCTGAGGTTGAGCTTGCAGTGAAAGCCGCTGAGCAACTAACTTCAGAAGGCAAGAAAGTACGCGTTGTTTCAATGCCATCAACAGATGCATTCGACAAACAAGACGCTGCTTACCGTGAATCTGTACTGCCATCAGACGTAACGGCACGTATCGCTATTGAAGCGGGCATTGCGGATTTCTGGTACAAGTACGTAGGCTTCGACGGTCGCATCATCGGTATGACAACATTCGGTGAATCTGCACCTGCTGGTCAGCTATTCGAGATGTTTGGCTTCACGACTGAAAACGTAGTGAACACAGCAAAAGAATTGCTAGCGTAATTGCAGGACCGTCTAAACAGTCGAACGTAAACGACGATTGTTAAACGCTAAAGTTAGAAAGGCCATCATTATGATGGCCTTTTTATTTTTGTCAGGTTTTCCAACCTTGTGGAATGCTTTGGTGAATGCAGTCTAAAAGTACGGATAAGCGCAGTGGTGGTCGTCCTGCTGGTGTATAGCAGTTAATGGAAATAGGCTCAGAAAGCCAACCTTCTAAGCAAGGTGTGATTCGCCCTGGGTGATGTTTCTCATAGCCGCATGCTGTCCAAGTCGGCAGCAGTCCAATACCATGACCATTCGCGATACTGTCTATTTGCATTGCTATGTTGTCGCTGTATAAGCGACTAACAAAGGGCTCTAAAAAGAACTCACCGTGTTGAGGGTGTGCTAGCATCAATCCATTTTCTTGCACTGAACCAAAATCGATCCATGGATGTGCTTCAAGTTCTTTGGGGTGCGGTATAGGCCCATGTTGTTTTAGATAATTTGGAGAGGCAAAAGGCGTATAGCGAAATACCCCCAGCACTTCTTTTCGCCAGTCTAGCTCTTTACGTTCACCGAGCCAGATGAACAAATCTGGGTCATGATGCGCCTCAGAAAAGTCACTGGTAAGTTGAACTCTAACATCGGGATTATCAGCAAGAAAACGATTGAGTACGCCGCCGAGCCAGCTTCTAACTAAGGCAGTGTGACAAACAATATGCAGTGGCCCTGAAACTTGGTTCGTTAAACCTTGAAGTGCATCATAACTCTCTTCACTTAACTCAAGAATCTGGCGGCTGTAGTGGGCAAAGATTTCTCCAGCTCTTGTCAGAACTAATCGATTACCTTGTCTGGCGGTTAGAGCCTGACCGAAGTCTTCTTCTAATTGTGCCAAGCGACGACTTAGCGTTGATTTTGGCTGATTAAGGGCTTTAGCAGCGGCTGTCAAACTTTTATGCTGATTGAGCGCATCAAAGGCTCTAATTGATGCTAAGTCGTGCATATTTCTTTTACTCCTTACTGCGTTATGTACGAGTTCCATAAATGGAAAGAACCGTTCCATAACTCTCACTATGCATCTCATTCTATTTGTGAATAATTCACTTTCGAAAATAATAATCATTATCAATTATGGAGATGTAGATGTCTACTCTTAGACTGCCAGTTATTACCGCAACTGGTATTTTAGCCTTCGTCAGTGTCCCTCATGTTTTTGCCAATGATGCAGTTTCTAAAATGGAAACAGTGGTTGTAACTGCATCAAGTTATGAGCAATCTCAAGCGGACGCGCCTGCAAGTATTAGTGTGATTTCACGTGAGGAGTTGGACTCTCGTTATTACCGCGATGTGACTGATGCACTAAAAAGTGTGCCAGGTGTCGTCGTGACAGGTGGTGGTGATACCACCGACATTAGTATCCGTGGTATGGGTTCTAAATACACTTTGATACTGGTCGACGGTAAACGTCAAAGCACGCGTGAAACTCGTCCAAATAGTGACGGTCCTGGTATCGAACAAGGTTGGTTACCTCCTCTTCAAGCGATTGAGCGAATCGAAGTTATTCGTGGCCCAATGTCGACGCTTTACGGTTCTGATGCGATTGGTGGTGTGATTAACGTCATCACACGAAAAGATGCGCTAGAGTGGACGGGTAATGTTCAACTGGGCACGGTAATACAAGAGAATAGCCGCTCAGGTGGAGAGCAGAGCGCGAATTTTTTCGTTAATGGTCCGTTGGCTGAAAATTTATCTCTCCAAGTATATGGTCAGTACACAACCAGAGAAGAAGATGACATCGAATACGGTTATGAAGATAAAGATATGCAGAGTATCTCTTCAAAGCTGACTTACCAGATTAATGAGCGCCACTCGGTGCAATTAGAAGGTGGCACCTCGGCACAAAGTCGTCGTGGTAATGTGGGCCTTTCAGTGCCGACCACTGGGTGTCGTGGTGGGTGTGAAGATTCACTGAATGAATATCGTCGTAATTACGTAACGGTAAGCCACAACGGTGATTGGGATTCGGTGGGAATTTCAGATACTTACTTACAGCGAGAAGAGAGCGAGAACAAATCTCGTGAGATGACGATCACCAACACCACGTTCAAATCGAGCTTGGTGACTGGTATTGGAAACCATACGTTGACGACGGGTGTGGACGCTACTCATGCAGAGCTTGAGGATTTCACCTCCAACAAAGCGTCATCGAAGACTGAAACATCGAATACGCAGTGGGCTGTTTTCATTGAAGATGAATGGAGAATTGCTGATCCGTTTAGCGTTACGCTTGGCGGCCGTCTAGATCATGACGAAAACTATGGCGCGCACTTTAGTCCGCGTGTCTATGGTGTATGGCGAGTTGACCCGTCTTGGACTGTGAAAGGCGGTGTGGCAACAGGTTTCCGTTCTCCGCAATTACGTGAAATTACTCCTGGTTGGGCGCAAGTCAGTGGCGGCGGTAATATCTACGGTAACCCAGACCTTGACCCTGAAACGTCGCTAAACAAAGAAATCAGTGTCTTGTATCAAGGTGACTCTGGTTTAGATGTCTCTTTGACTGCGTTCCATAATGAGTTCAAAGACAAGATCACACGTGTTGTTTGTCCAGATACCATCTGTACAGATGGACCAAACCAATGGGGTGCAGATCCAACGTACCGCATTAACGTGGACGAAGCGGTCACACAAGGTATTGAAGCGACCTTAGCATCGCCATTAACGGAAACCATTTACCTCAGCTCGAGCTACACATTTACCGACTCAGAGCAAAAAACAGGTGAATACAAAGGCATGCCGCTGCAGCAGTTACCAAAGCATCTGTTTAATGTGGATGTGACTTGGCAAACGACAACAGATCTAGAGAGCTGGGCGAAAGTCACGTACCGAGGTAAAGAAATGGATCCGGTTACTGGCCCATCAAGAAACAGTATCGTAGAGCCAGCTTATACCTTTGTGGACGCCGGTGTGACATACCAGTTAACCGACAATACTCGTATTAAAGGCGCTATCTATAACTTGCTGGACGAGGAAATCAGTTACGAAGAATACGGATATATTGAAGATGGTCGTCGCTACTGGTTAGGTTTAGACGTCGCATTTTAATTATCTATCGTTGTAATAAGGTCGAGCATAGTCTCGACCTTTTTTTAATCCTGCTTTACTTTGATTCAACAGGTGCGTTTGTCAGCCTGATCAGGTAGTATCTGTGACACGAAATTTTTGGTAGGGCGAAGGATAAATGCTAAAGGTTGCGATCAATGGATTTGGACGTATAGGTCGTAATGTTCTGCGAGCGGTGTATGAAAGCGGAAAACACCAGCAGATCAAGGTTGTGGCGGTAAACGAACTAGCACAGCCAGAGGCGATGGCACACCTACTGCAATATGACACCAGTCATGGTCGCTTTGGTAAAAAAATTTCCCATGACCAAGAACATTTGCATGTTCATCATGACAGCGGTGAATATGATTCCATTCGCATTCTCCATCTCTCCGAAATCGAATTACTTCCTTGGCGTGATTTAGAAGTTGATATCGTCTTGGATTGCACTGGCGTATTTGGTTCGCAAGCGGATGGGCAAGCGCATCTAGAAGCAGGCGCGAAGAAAGTACTGTTTTCGCACCCGGGCGCAAACGACCTAGATAATACGATTATCTATGGCGTGAACCACGAAACTCTGAAAGACGAGCACCGTGTTGTCTCCAATGGCTCTTGCACCACCAACTGTATCGTTCCCATCATTAAAGTACTAGACGAAGCCTTCGGCATAGAGTCTGGCACCATTACCACAATTCATTCGTCCATGAACGATCAACAAGTAATTGATGCGTATCATAACGACTTACGCCGTACCCGTGCTGCAAGCCAATCTATTATTCCGGTGGACACTAAGTTGCATAAGGGGATTGAAAGGATCTTCCCGAAATTTTCCAACAAATTCGAAGCAATTTCTGTTCGTGTTCCAACGGTTAACGTCACTGCAATGGATTTAAGTGTCACAATTAGTACAAATGTGAAAGTTAATGACGTAAATCAAACCATTGTTAACGCATCTCAGTGTACATTACGTAACATTGTTGACTATACTGAATCGCCACTCGTTTCCATCGACTTTAACCACGACCCCCATAGTGCGATTGTGGATGGAAGCCAGACTAGAGTGAGTAACGGGCAACTCGTAAAAATGCTCGTTTGGTGCGACAACGAATGGGGCTTTGCTAACCGGATGCTGGATACTGCCTTAGCAATGCAAGCTTCTTCGCAAGTGGAACAGTAATGACGAAGAAGTGATGGAGAATTTTTATTTCTAGCCTTGAAATAAATCCATAATATCTCCATATCTATAACCAGTTTGAAGAATTAACAGGCTTGGCAGGGTTGCCGAGTTTTCAAAAACTTTAATTATTAAATATTTGAGAGGACACATCATGTCTGTAATCAAGATGACTGACCTGGATCTTGCAGGTAAACGTGTATTTATCCGTGCTGACCTAAACGTGCCAGTAAAAGACGGTAAAGTAACTTCGGATGCACGTATCATCGCATCTCTTCCAACTATTAAGCACTGCCTAGAAGCAGGCGCTAAAGTAATGGTTACGTCTCACCTAGGTCGCCCAACTGAAGGTGAATACGCTGAAGAGTTCTCTCTACAACCAGTTGTTAACTACCTAAACGACGCACTAGATTGCGAAGTGAAGCTAGCAAAAGACTACCTAGATGGCCTAGAGCTAAATGCGGGTGAACTTGTTGTTCTTGAAAACGTTCGCTTCAACAAAGGCGAAAAGAAAAACGACGAAGAGCTATCTAAGAAATACGCAGCACTATGTGACGTATTCGTAATGGACGCATTCGGTACGGCTCACCGTGCTCAAGCATCTACTCACGGCGTTGGTATGCACGCAGACGTAGCATGTGCTGGTCCTCTACTAGCGAACGAACTAGAAGCGCTAGGCAAAGCAATGGACAAGCCAGCTCGTCCAATGGTTGCTATCGTAGGTGGTTCAAAAGTTTCTACTAAGCTAACGGTTCTTGAGTCTCTATCTAAAATCGCTGACCAACTCGTTGTTGGTGGTGGTATTGCTAACACATTCATCGCAGCTGCTGGCCACAACGTTGGTAAGTCTCTATACGAAGCAGACCTAGTTGAAACAGCTAAGAAGCTAATGGACGAGTGTGCAATTCCAGTAGCAACTGACGTTGCATGTGCGAAAGCATTCGACGAGAACGCAGAAGCTGAAATTAAGCACGTTTCTGAAGTACAAGACGACGACATGATCTTCGACCTTGGTCCAGATTCAACAGCTGAACTAGCTGAAATCCTTAAAAACGCTAAGACTATCCTATGGAATGGTCCAGTAGGCGTATTCGAATTCAAGAACTTCGAAGCAGGTACTAAAGGTATCTCTGAAGCTATCGCAGCTTCTGAAGGCTTCTCTGTTGCAGGCGGTGGTGACACGCTAGCAGCTATCGACAAGTTCGGTATCAAAGCGGATGTATCTTACATCTCTACTGGCGGCGGCGCTTTCCTTGAGTTCGTAGAAGGTAAAGTTCTTCCAGCAGTAGAAATGCTAGAAGCACGCGCTAAGTAATTAAAGCAAAGCGGGGGAGTGATTCTCCCGCTTTCTTGTTTGCTGCAACGTGTGAGGAACTCTGCTAGAATAGCCTCAGTTGTGAGCAAACGTTTGCAAGATTTTCAACTTAACAAGTTTTGTTTAAAAACGACAGATAAATAGGATTACATCCATGTCTAAGATCTTCGACTTCGTAAAACCAGGTGTTATCTCTGGCGATGACGTTCAGAAAGTATTTGAAGTTGCAAAAGAAAACAGCTTTGCACTTCCAGCAGTAAACTGTGTGGGTACTGACTCTGTAAACGCAGTACTTGAAGCAGCTGCAAAAGTTAAAGCTCCAGTTATCGTTCAGTTCTCTAACGGTGGCGCTGCTTTCTTTGCTGGTAAAGGTCTAAAACTTGAAGGTCAAGAAGCTCAAATCCTAGGTGCTGTTGCTGGTGCGAAATACGTTCACGCTGTAGCTGAAGCTTACGGTGTTCCAGTAATCCTACACACTGACCACGCAGCTAAGAAACTACTTCCTTGGATCGACGGTCTACTAGACGCTGGTGAAGAGTACTTCGCGCAAACTGGTAAGCCACTATTCTCTTCTCACATGATCGACCTTTCTGAAGAGTCTCTAGAAGAGAACATCGAAATTTCTGCTAAGTACCTAGAGCGCATGGCTAAAATGAACATGACTCTAGAAATCGAACTAGGTTGTACTGGTGGTGAAGAAGACGGCGTTGACAACTCTGATATGGATGCGTCTGAGCTATACACTTCTCCAGAAGACGTTGCATACGCATACGAGAAACTAAGCGCAATCAGCCACCGTTTCACTATCGCAGCATCTTTCGGTAACGTACACGGCGTATACAAGCCAGGTAACGTTGTACTAACTCCAACTATCCTACGTGATTCTCAAGCGCACGTTTCTGAGAAATTCGGTCTTCCAGCGAACTCTCTAAACTTCGTATTCCACGGTGGTTCAGGTTCTTCTCTAGAAGAAATCCGTGAATCTATCGGCTACGGTGTAATCAAAATGAACATCGATACTGATACACAGTGGGCTACTTGGGATGGTATCCGTAAGTTCGAAGCTGAAAACCACGATTACCTACAAGGTCAGATCGGTAACCCAACTGGTGAAGATGCACCAAACAAGAAGTACTACGATCCACGCGTATGGCTACGTGCAGGCCAAGCTTCAATGGTTACTCGTCTAGAGCAAGCATTTGCTGACCTTAACGCAGTTGACGTACTATAATCGTTACTGATTAAGTTACTTAAAAACCCGCTCTTTGAGCGGGTTTTTTTTATATCTATCATTTTCTTCCCCTCTGCTTTCTCCCGATATTTTTATGCGTTAGGTTGTATTTGCTAGTGAGATATCTCACCTTTAACGTTTTTTTTAAAGAAAACATGGGAATATCAGTCTTAAGAGTGGCGAAATCAGAGTGCATTGCGTAACCTGTAACAAGTCAGTGTCAGAAAGCTCTGATAAAGTCTTGTTTTGCATATCTTTGCGAAACTCTGACTTTGAAAAAAGTCAGAGTTGGGATATTGTGCCAAAAATCTGACACTGTTCAGTGGAGCAATAGGGATGTTGTTTTAGAAAAGAGCCTTTAAAAAAACAAGGTTCATAAATTAACGGCAATTGGATTTATATCTCTTTATTTTTGAGGATAAGAATTATGGCAGGTGAATCGGTGGGTATCGATACCACTTTAACGGATGGTCTAACTCAGGCTGAAACTTGGCTGACAAACAATTCAGATCTACTGGTTCAGTACGGTGTGAACATTATCTCTGCGGTGCTTATTCTGTTTATCGGTAATCTTATCGTTAAGGCAGTCGCTGGTAGTGTTTCTAAAGTACTAGAAAAGAAAAACATGGATAAGGCCGTCGTTGAATTTATTCACGGTCTTGTTCGTTACTTGCTATTTGTAATCGTGCTAATCGCGGCTCTTGGTCGATTAGGAGTTCAAACCGCTTCTGTTGTTGCTGTGATTGGTGCGGCAGGTCTTGCTGTTGGTCTTGCACTACAAGGTTCACTATCAAACTTTGCAGCAGGCGTACTTATTGTTGCGTTCCGTCCATTCAAATCAGGCGACTACGTAGAAATCGGTGGTGTAGCGGGTAGTGTTGAAGCAATTCAAATCTTCCAAACAGTTCTAAAAACACCAGACAACAAAATGGTTGTTGTGCCTAACTCTTCAGTTATCGGCGGTGCCATTACTAACTACTCTCGCCATGCGACACGACGTGTCGACCTAGTGATTGGTGTTTCATACAAAGCAGACCTTAAACTAACGAAGAAAGTGATTCGTGAGACGCTAGAGAAAGATCCACGTATCTTGAAAGACCCAGATATCACAATTGGTGTACTTACGTTAGCAGACTCTTCAGTTAACTTTGTGGTTCGTCCATGGGTGAAAACTGCAGATTACTGGGGCGTATACTTTGATGCAATGCAAGGTATTAAAGAAGCATTGGATGAAAATGGTATCGAGATTCCATTCCCACAAATGGATGTTCACCTGAACAAAGTCGACGCTTAATCAAAAGCAGTCGATATTCAAAAGCGAGGCCAATAGGCCTCGCTTTTTTATACTTCGTAAAGGGTGTGATGACCAGCAAGTAAGAGGCGTTTTAGATGTTTACCTGCAAATCCAAATGTGAACTCAGGTAAGCCAGGCGTATAGAGCAACTCTTGATGTTGATAGAGATTGGTATCAACAATGATAGTGATGTATTCCGGTAAGCCTATTGGGCAAACCGCGCCGGGTACGCAACCTAACACTTCGACCATTTCATCGTCATTACAAATAGAGGGACGTTTACCTGTAATCGCTTTAATCTGCTTGGCATCGAGGCGCGAGTCCTTATCTGTCAGATAAACTGCGTAACCTTGTCCTTTGAGTGTTAAAAAGAGGCTTTTGGTATGCGTACCCGTCCAACCAAGCTCTCTCGCAATGCGTATATCTGTCTCAAAGTCTAAGGTGGCTTCGTGCTGCCATTCCCGAAAAGGAATAGAGAGCGCGTTGAATCGCTCTCTATTGTTGTTATAAATACGTTTTAGTGACTCCATGTCTCTGCTGCCTTACTACCTTATGATTACCAATACTTATCAATAAGCTCACTCGCTAAGATATACGCTATTGTGAACATCATCATTGCGATTGCAATGTCGATGGTTTTTTTCACTTTTGGTTTAGAGAGTGTTGGACCTAGTTTGGCGGCTCCTATCGATAAAGTGTAGAACCAAACAAAGGAAGCCATAATCGTACCTAGTGCAAAAGCAATGCGATCATGGCCTTCAAATTGTCCACCGATCGAACCTAGAATAACGACTGTATCTAAATATAAGTGCGGATTAAGCACAGTGACGGCTAACGCACCTAGAATAACCGTTCGACGACCTCGAGCTACGATCTCCCCTTTTGATTCCGATTCACTCTCTGGCTTAAAAGCACTTTTTAATGAGAGCAGTCCATAGAAGCTCAAGAAAGCAATACCACCAAGTGTCACCGACGTCAGTAAGATTTCATTTTGAGACAGAATTGCACCACCACCAAAAATACCTAGAGAGATGAAAATCATATCTAGCACGCTACAAATAGTGGCGGTTGTTAGGTGGTGGTTACGCTTTATGCCTTGATTCAAAACATACGCATTTTGCGCGCCGATCGGAATGATCATTGATGCTCCTAAACCAAAACCTTGCAATAGAACCCACAAGCTCACACTTCACCTCACTTCAAAATAACAAATACATTTACAGAAAAGGGAAAGATAAAGCGTTTATCTAAATAAGTATAATTAATGATTTTAATCTTACATTAGATAGACTAATTTAACGGGAGGCGTTTGATCAAGAGTGAGAGGAAAGGTATGCGAGGGTTAGATTACAAATGGATTGAGGCATTAGACGCTATAGTTTATCAGGGTAGCTTTGAGCGTGCTGCCGAGCATTTATTTGTTTCTCAATCCGCCATTTCTCAACGTATCAAGCAGTTAGAGAAGTTTCTCGCGCAGCCTGTTTTAATTCGAAGCCAGCCACCTAAGCCAACGCTAATTGGTAAAAAATTGTTGGGTCTTTATCGGCGAGTACGCTTGCTAGAGCATGAAATTCTCCCCGAATTAAAAAATGATACCAGTACGCGACCTGTGCAACTCTCTTTAGCGACTAATGCAGATAGCCTTGCAACATGGCTACTGCCAGCGCTGCAAAATGTTATGAAGCAGCGTCAAGTTGAACTAAAACTGACTATCTATGGTGAATACCGCTCTATTGAAAAACTCAAAAGTGGCGAAGTGACAGGAGCGATCAGCTTGGAGTCCCAGCCAATCCCCGGATGCAGAGCAGACTATTTAGGTCGCATCGATTATGTTTGTGTCGCGAGCCCAGAGTTCTATCAGCGTTATTTTTCTAAAGGCGTAAATAATCAGACATTGGCAAAAGCACCGGCCGTTTCATATGACCAATATGATGATCTACATAAAACATTTCTTACCGAGCATTTTAACGTCAATCCTGACAGCGTTATTCATCACAACATCAGTAGTTCTGAAGCGTTTCTAAAAGTGGCGTTAGCTGGTGTTGCTTATTGCTTGATCCCCCGCTTGCAAATTACCGACGAATTAGACAGAGGTGTGTTGGTTGATGTGACTCCAGGTTTTTTAATGTCCCATCGGATTTATTGGCACCACTGGCAGTTAGAAACTGGGGTATTACAAGAAATCTCACACGCGATAGTGGGGTATGCGCAGCAGCATCTACCTCAATAAGTTTGTCAGAGCTGCATATCGTTAACTTAAGTGTGTTTTGTTTAAAAATTACGCCAATGTTACATAGTCAAAGTTGTGTTAGAAGTCACTATGGGTGCTTGGATAATCGGCGGAAGTTTCTATTATGAAACCACACGCTTTCTCAGCCATGATAGTGATGTTGGAATCTGAGATTAAGTACTTAATTTTGTATGGATGGATTTATTGAATGAAATTGTATTCATTTTTGCTGGCTTCAGCACTCAGCCTTACCAGTGCTTCAGTTTTGGCGAATACGCCAGAGTTTGCTCATGTTACGACAACGGGGTATGGCGAAGTGACGGCCACACCTGATATGGCTACGTTTTCTGTAAAAGTAGTCGATACGACAATGACGGCCGAACAAGCGAAATTGTCCGTAGATAAAACCGTTGAAGAGTTTCTAAAAAGCTTATCGGATGCCGGCTTGTCAAAAGACAATATTACTAGCTCGAATTTATACCTTGCTCCTCAGTACCATTACCCTAAATCAGGAAAAGCAGAACTTGTTGGGTATCGAGCATCTCGCAGTATTGATGTCACGGTGACGGATCTGAAAAACCTTAACCAATACCTAGATATGGCGTTAGAAGCGGGAATTAATCAGGTTGATAATATTCAACTTAAGGTAAGCAACCAAGCCGAGTATCAGCAAAAGGCACGAATGGCTGCGATTAAGGACGCAAGAGAAAAAGCAGGGTCATTAGCGACTGGTTTTGAGAAAAAGTTGGGCGATGTATGGCAGATCAATTACAGACAGATGCACGTTCAGCCTGTGTTAATGCGTTCAATGGCGATGGATAGTAAAGAAGGAGCGAATAGCTACCAAGATTCAACCATGATCATTCGCGATCAAGTCGATGTCATTTATAAGCTAAAGTAAGGCTTAGCAAACAGTAAAAAGCAAAAGGCAGGGAGTTACAACCCCTGCCTTTGTCGTTTCTGTTTCACTGTTTAGTGAAGGATACGAGCACGGATTGTGCCTTCAATGTTTTTGAGCTTTGTTAGAGCTTCTTCTGCTCGTTCAGTTTCAACGTCGATCACTACGTAGCCTATTTCAGCGGCTGTTTGTAGGTACTGCGCGGCAATGTTAATGCCTTCTTCAGCAAAGATGGTGTTGATCTGAGTTAGAATACCAGGACGGTTCTTGTGGATATGAAGCAGACGAGAGCACTCTCCACTGTGTTCTGGCAATGACACTTCAGGGAAGTTTACGCTTGAAAGTGTCGAGCCGTTATCAGAGTACTTAGCCAGTTTGCCCGCCACTTCTAAGCCGATATTCTCTTGTGCTTCTTGCGTTGAACCACCAACGTGTGGAGTAAGGATGACGTTATCGAATTTTTGTAAAGGAGACTCGAACGGGTCAGCATTCGTTTTTGGTTCAGTTGGGAATACATCAATTGCAGCGCCAGCAAGGTGACCAGCTTCTAAGCTATGGCAAAGTGCAGGAATATCCACAACGGTGCCACGTGCCGCGTTGATAAAGATGGAACCTGGTTTCATTCGAGCAAATTCAGCTTCACCCATCATGTTTTTCGTTTCCGGTGTTTCGGGAACGTGCAAAGAAATCACATCACATTTGTTCAATAGTTCACTCATGGTATGTACTTGCGTCGCATTACCAAGGGACAGTTTGTTCTCAATATCGTAGTAGTAAACGCGCATACCTAAGTTTTCGGCAATAATACCAAGCTGCGTACCAATGTGACCGTATCCGATAATGCCAAGGCACTTACCACGAGCTTCGTAAGAGTTGTCTGCACTTTTCTTCCAAATACCGCGATGTGCAAGTGCATTCTTTTCAGGAATACCACGCACTAGTAAAAGGATTTGCCCAAGTACAAGCTCTGCCACGCTTCGAGTGTTAGAGAATGGTGCATTAAAGACAGGAATACCGCGTTTTGCTGCTGCATCTAGGTTTACTTGGTTAGTACCAATACAAAAACAGCCAATTGCAACCAGCTTGTTCGCCGCATTGATTACCTCTTCGGATAGGTTCGTACGGGAGCGGATACCAATGAAGTGCACGTCTTTTACTGCTTCAATTAGTTCTTCTTCCGGAAGGGAACCTTTATGGTATTCAATGTTGGTATAACCAGCTGCTTGAAGAACTTCAACTGAAGAAGGGTGGAGTCCCTCTAACAAGAGGATCTTAATCTTTTCTTTTTCCAGTGAAACTTTGGCCATTTTTTCTCGTCCTTAAAATGGAAAGGTGGGCTAATGTGGCGCACATTGGGCAAAACTATTAAAAAGGGGATAATTAACAGTTTTGTAGGAAGACAAACGTTTCCCTGTGCGTCTTCTGTTCAATAAAGTAACAAAAAAAAATTGCTTTGGGTAAGAAAATTACGGAATAAGAGATAATTTTATTATAGAAAGGAATAAAAAACGGTGCCTTGCAGCACCGTATGTAATGAAATAACAGAAAAGTGAACCAGATAGGTTCATTTTGGGCTGTTATTTATTCTTCAATTTTTGCACCTTCTGGTGTGCCAGTGATCACTACGTCTGCACCACGATGAGCGAAAAGACCCACAGTCACGACACCAGCGATGCCGTTTATTTTGTCTTCCATTTCTTTCGGGTTGGTAATTTGCATATTGTGCACATCCAGAATCACGTTGCCGTTGTCAGTCACAACGCCTTCACGGTAAGCTGGATCACCACCTAGTTTTACCAATTCACGAGCCACGTAAGAGCGTGCCATTGGGATTACTTCAACAGGCAATGGGAACTGGCCAAGTACGTCAACTGCTTTAGTGCCGTCAACGATACATACGAACTTATCAGAGATTGCTGCGACAATTTTCTCACGAGTCAGAGCCGCGCCGCCGCCTTTGATCATTTCACGTGCTGGGTTGATCTCATCTGCGCCATCAACATACACATCCAGCTTCATTACATCGTTACACTCGTATACTTCAATACCAAGCTCTTTAAGGCGCTCAGTTGAAGCGACAGAGCTAGACACTGCACCTTTAATATCATCTTTGATAGTGCCTAGTGCATCGATGAAGTGATTCACGGTAGAGCCAGTACCAACACCGACAATGCTGCCTTTCTCAACATATTTTAGTGCTGCCCAACCAGCCGCTTTTTTCATTTCATCTTGAGTCATGCCAATCTCCTGAATAGATGTTCGTTAACGTTTGCGGGCGTGATTATAGCGGCTTACTTGTCACTTTCCCATTGCCATATTTGGCTTGGGGTCACGATCTTAGGTAATGGAATATCCCAGCTTTCAATTGGTAAGCGTTCTACATGTTGGCAGTCATGAGCGATACCGACAGGTTTAGCACCCTCTCCAGTTATAAACCAACGTGACAGAGTACGATCGTAGTACCCTCCGCCCATGCCTAAGCGGTGTCCGATACTGTCGAACCCAACTAAAGGCGTGCAGATTAAATCAAGCTGGCGAACGGGTTTGAGGTGTCTGATATCGAGCTTGGGCTCTAAGATGCCGTACTTGTTGTAGACGAGCTGTTCATCACTTATATACTGAAGAAACAGTAACTGACCTTTAGAAAAGGGATGGATGACGGGCAGATAAACCGATTTTCCCTGTTGCCATAACCATTCAATGAGCGGTTTAGTATCAAGCTCACCGTCTGCAGAAAGGTAGATGGCAATATGTTGCGCCTGATCGATTTCAGGAAGTTGGGAAAATTGAGTAATAAGGTCGATTCCCGCTTGGTATTGCGTATCACTGCACAGAGCGTTGCGCTTTTCACGAATCAGTTTGCGGAAGTCTTGTCGAGAGAGGTCTGACATAGAGAGAATACCCCAGGGTGCCGTTGAGGATTGTGGCCCTTGAACCAGCTGGTTCAAGGCGGATCAGCAATGACAACCGTAGGCTTCTCGGTGCATGCCGAGCTTGCTCAATAGTTACCAAATACTAACCCTTAGGTATTGCTTATCGGCTCAGGGACTTAAATCCTGCTGACGCACACCCCAGGGTAAATTTTGTATTTACTGCTGTCCTTGCGTAACTTTGCTTAGTGCGTTCTCTAAAGACGCGGTGAGCTTTTCCATTCGCTCAGTAATTTCTTGCTGTTGACCATTGGATTCGTATGACTTGGTGTGCAACTCATAGCAAATATTCAATGCAGCAAAGGTCAGCAGTTGGATTTCATTGGTTACCTTAGTACGTTCGCTCATTTCTTTCAATCGGCGATCCAGATCTTTTGCCGCTGCAACAAGAGACTCTTCTTGTCCTGTCGGACAATTCACACGTGTAAGTTTGCCTAATATTTCAACGTCGATCGCTTGATTGCTCATGATGAATAAACTCTATATTCGCGCTATCTAAGGTGTTGCTTCATACAACTACCGAGGAGCAAACTATAGGAAAACCGCTATTAAGATTCAAGCATTTCCCATCACAGAAAGAGAAATGATGACGAGATCACACAGGAATTGGGCAAATTGAACAAATGCTGTCCAAAATTGAATTTGATAGCCGTTTCAGACCACTAACCTTGATGGTAGGATATACCAATACATTATTACGCAAGAATGAGCCAAGTTATGAGTGAAATCACCCTTCCTGAATACCAATCTATTGCTGCTGAACTGCAATCGGCAAGCCTGGCTGTGACACCGGCGGAGTTACATGGCTTATTTGTTGGCATGTTAAGTGGTGGATTGGCGATCAATGATCAAACTTGGCAGCCGATTCTTTTTGACTACACCAATGATGGGATGGGGTGGCCCTCGACAGCACTCACTTTTGCTCAGAGCATATTCAACGTTACTGTTAATGAGCTTACTGGCACATCAATGGAGCTGTCTTTACTATTGCCAGATGAGCCGGGCGAAGAAGGCTTATTCGCATTAGCCGACAGTGTGTCCGACTTTGTAAACCACTTTATTTCTGGGTTAGGTCTAGCAGGCGTTGCGCTTAATAAAGCATCTGATGACGCTAAAGAAGCACTGGCTGACCTAGAAGAGATTGCCAAATTAGGCATCGATGAAGATGACGATCTTGGTGAACAAGCGCAATTGCTAGAGCAAGTGATTGAGCACATCAAAGCTTGCGTACTAACGATTCATGCTGAATTTGGTGTTCGTCCTGAAAGCAGCGACAAAAAACCTACTATTCACTAATCGTAGACCGTCCAGAGGTTAGTATGAAGCAATATGATGTAGTCATTGCTGGTGGTGCCATGGCTGGTGCAACGTTAGCATTGGCGATTGACCATTTGTCTCAGGGAAAGCTCCGCATTGCCGTCGTTGAGCCTTTTAAAGCACAATCAGATATGCACCCTGGTTTTGACTCTCGCTCAATCGCATTGTCTTACGGTACTGTCAATCTGTTGCGTCAACTACAGCTCTGGACGTCAGTAGAACCGTTTGTCACACCCATTGAACATATCCACGTTTCTGACCGTTCTCATGCTGGGATGACGGAGATTACCAAGCAAGAGGTTGGGGTTGAAGCTCTAGGGTATGTTGTAGAATTAGCCGATGTTGGGCGTGTATATCAAGAATTATTAGACAGCAGCGAATCAATTACGCTGTTTTGTCCTGACTCCGTTACCGATATCGAGCGCGAGCAAAACTGTACCCATGTGACGTTGAAAAGTGGTGAGCAACTTGAAGCAAAACTGCTGGTGGCTGCAGATGGTGCTGTTTCGACCTGTTGTCAGAAAATTGGTCTAGAACTTTCTGAGCAAGATTTTGAACAAGTGGCTGTCATTGCCAATATTGTGACTCAAGAACCTCATCAAGGTAGAGCCTTTGAACGTTTTACTGAAAATGGCCCTGTTGCTTTATTGCCAATGAGTGACAATCGAATGTCCTTAGTTTGGTGTTTGCACCCTGAAGAAGCCCAAGCCGTTCTTGAGTTATCTGATCAAGCATTTCTCCAGCATTTACAGAACGATTTTGGTTGGCGTTTAGGCGCGATGAAAAAAGTGGGGCGTCGTGCAAGTTACCCATTGCTTCTTCGCCATCGAAAGCAAAATATTTCACATCGCTTTGCGATTGTTGGAAATGCGGCGCAAACGCTGCACCCGATAGCTGGACAAGGCTTTAATCTCGGTATTCGCGATGTAGTCTCACTAGCAGAAGAAATTGTGCACCAAAGTGAGGATGTGGGTCTTTATCAAGGCCTGATGCGCTTTAGTCAACGTAGAGAAGCAGATCGAAGCGAAACTATTTGGCTAACCAGTGCCTTGGTGCATGTTTTTTCAAATGATTTACCCGCGATGCGAATTGGCCGAAATACTGCCTTAGCAGCGATGGATAACCTTTCTATTTTTAAGCAGCCGCTACTACGCCATACACTTGGCTTGGTAAAACGATGAACGGCCGCACTGAATTAGGTAATAAAAAGCAATGATGCAAAGTGTAGATATCGCCATCATCGGCGGAGGGATGGTTGGGTTGGCACTTGCTGCCGCGTTCAAAGACAGTGATCTGCGTGTCGCCGTTATTGAAGGTAAAGTGCCAGATGATTCGTTGAAAGAATTGCCCGATGTTCGTGTGTCTGCGCTGAGCCGCTCTAGTGAGACGATTTTGCGTAAACTTGGTGCTTGGCAGGGCATAGAACAGCGCCGAGCTTCACCTTACCATGGCATGGAAGTATGGGAACAAGATAGCTTTGCCAGTATTGAATTTAATGCACAAAGTATGGCACAACCTGATTTAGGGCACATTGTTGAGAATCGTGTGATTCAACTTGCGCTGCTTGAACAAGTCCAAAAGCTCGATAACGTCACTATGTTTATGCCTGCACGTTGCGCGACTCTCGCGGTCGGTGAGCAAGAAAGCTGGCTGACGCTCGATAATGGCCAAGCCATGACCGCTAAATTAGTGGTCGGAGCCGATGGGGCGAATTCGTGGCTTCGCCATCAAATGGATATTCCATTAACGCATTGGGACTATGGTCATCATGCTTTGGTCGCGAATGTCAAAACTGCTATGCCACACAACAGCATTGCGCGCCAGATATTTACTCCTCACGGACCGTTGGCATTTTTGCCAATGTCGCAACCAAATATGTGCTCTATTGTTTGGTCCACGGAGCCAAATCGAGCAGAGCAGTTAGTGGCGATGAGTGAACATGATTTCAATAAAGCGTTGACGAGTGAGTTTGATGCTCGACTTGGTCTATGTGAAGTAGTGGGAGAGCGTGCTGCGTTTCCTTTGAAAATGCGCTATGCGCGAGATTTTGTCGTCGAGCGAGTCGCGCTGGTTGGTGATGCGGCCCATACCATTCACCCATTAGCGGGGCAGGGTGTGAATTTGGGTTTATTAGATGCGGCCAGTCTTGCTCAAGAGGTGTTAGCACTTTGGAAGCAGGGACAAGATATCGGTAGTAAACGCAACCTAAGAAGCTACGAGCGTTGGCGAAAAGCGGAAGCGGCAAAGATGATCGCTACTATGCAAGGGTTTCGAGATTTGTTCTCTGGCGAGAACCCAGCTAAGAAGCTCGTTCGTGGCATTGGCTTAAGTTTAGCGGGGCAACTGCCGGGAGCGAAAGATGAGATCATGAAGCGCGCGCTTGGTTTAAAGGGACACTTGCCGGATCTGGCGCGTCAGTAAGTGCAAAGCGAACTTCAAATACACAAAAGGCTGGTTAATCCAGCCTTTGTTTTATCAACATTTTGCTAAGCATATGCGCATCGGAGTTTCATTATTTCTTGATTGATCTCTTTGACCGCTCGGAAATGGCGTTGCTCTGCTTTCTCCGGCAGTATTAACTTACCGTTATCAAACTCGAATCTACCGACCCCGTAAATATAAATTCTTCCTTTAAAAAGACGACTTATATGTTTAGCAATCATACTTGGTGTATAGCGCTTAAACAGTCTCATATTTACTTTCCTTTTATCTAACCTAGCCTAGGTATTCTACGTTCTGGACGCGAAAATTATTGTGACAGCAATAGTATTAAATACAGATGTAGGGTGTTGCGTCAGAGAATTGTGTTGTCTTAGACAATTTGACAGTGTCATCTCTTAAATAGCGTGAGGATTACCCCAAAAATAACCTCTCTAAAGGAACCCTTACCCAATACACTCCTTTTTACGTGACGCATTAAGCAATAGTTTTGTTACAGAATTAAGAATAGAACGAAAACGGTTGTTTGCTAGTTGTTTCTATTAAGGTCGTGCTTCGCGTAACACACTTTACGTTCTAACGATTAGAGGAAATGAAAGAGAAAAAGTTCCACGTAAAAAAAAGCCCGCTTCAGCGGGCGAATAGTCACAGATGCATTACACAAAAGTGGATAACTAACTGCATGAATGCTGTCACTCAGCTAGCTGACTCACTTTATATTGGTTAAGTGCTTGTTTGAAACTTAACCAACAAATTCAGCATATACGAGTTTTATCTTTGTGACTATTTATGTTTTATATGTGATTAAAAATTCTCATGTCTATTTTTGTAGATATGAGCGAGATCACGCAGTGATAGAAACACTACGTGTCATTACATTGTTTTTAGACGATTAACGACAGATCTCAGCTACGGTCGGCTGACACAATTGGATAAGATCTTGGATAGAAAGCGCCAGTCCAGCCATGCGATCGCCACTGCTGATCGTGACTTCCTGTTCTTCTAGTAAGCTAGGGTCGAACACGATTGGCATATGACGTTTTAGTAGCAGAGGAGTGACAGTACCAATTTTGTAACCAGTGATGGACTCAACATCGGCTTGATCAACACAAGTCATCCGGCGACATTTCAGTAACGAGCGCACTTTTTTGGGATCAACGCTACGATCACCTGGCGCACAGGCGAGTGCATATTGATTACCCATGTCTCGTAGCAAGATTGCTTTCACCATTTGAGAGGGGCGAATGCCGCGTTGGTGCGCGGCATCCTCAATGGTGGTTGCTGGTCTTTGATGCGGTAACAGACGAAACGGAATGTGTTGGTCTTTGAGAAATTGCATCAAAGGAGTATTGATTGTATTACTCATCATCAAGACTGTAAGGCAGTGATTCGATTGTCCATTCACATTCTGGTTGCGCAACCAAACGAAGACGAGTGTCCTCATCGAGATTATTAGGCAGCACGATCAGGCCAATCGCGTGATTGTCACTGAACTGGTAGTGATTTAATAAAGCACCTACTGAACGCCAGTTTTCACCTACGCTGCGTTCGAGCTCAATTGGTTCGTCACTGAATGGAGCAGAAGTTGCACCTTTTACGATATACATCGCACGTTTATTGGTACCGCGATACTTCGCTCGTGCTACCGTTTCTTGTCCCGTGTAGCAGCCCTTTGTGAAGCTTATGCCTCCTAAAGCTTGCACGTTAAGTGCTTGTGGAATGTGAGCATTCTGCGCGGATGCAGAGACAAATGGTAAACCTGCCTCAATATCGAAACGATTCCAAAGCTCATTTGTCGTAAAGACAGCGTCGGTAGTTTCAACGATTTGCTGTGCTTCTGGCGCACTTAATATCAGTAACCAGCGATCTTGTGCAACTTGCACTGCTGTGCCACCGTCAACTGGGCGAACGCTGCCAGTTGTCTTGCTCATTGTTGAAATGAATTCGTCGGCTTTGACGCCAGCAACACCTAAGATAACGTCATCAGAAGCTTCAATCGTTACTTTAGAGAAAATAGCGTATTTCTTTATTTCATTAAGTTCTACGTCAATCGCCGATTTTGGTTGGATCATGCCGTAGCCATCATGATGATGGAAAAGGCGGAACACGCTCCACACTTTTCCTTTCGCATCACAATGTGCGCCCAGTGTTGATTGGTCTTGTTCTAAAGAAACAACATCGCAGGTAACCTGACCTTGTAAGTATGATTTTTTATCATCACCGATCATGGTGATCATGCCGAAGTTATCCAGCAGTGAGATAGATAACTCTGGAAGTGCGTCTTGAGTTGAGAGAGGTAATGCTGAAAAACGAGTTTGCCATTCCATAATTACAATGCCTTTTGAAGATATTTTTCCGCTATGTTATACCCAAATAACCTTGAGATACTAGGGGAGCGATTTACGAATCAACATTTGTCTGCTTTCACTATCGTATTGTGACCCGCACACTAGTGACGTAGCACATCCCTTGTTACACTCCGCACTAACAACAAGACATCTATGAAGGAATAGTGAATGTACACTCCGGAAGAAAAAGCGCGTATTAAATGGGCTTGTCGTCGAGGCATGCTTGAGCTTGACGTAGTAATTATGCCGTTTTTTGAAGAGTGCTTTGATACTCTGAGTGAACAAGAGCAGCGTGACTTTGTTTCTTTACTTGAATGCGATGATCCTGATCTGTTTACTTGGGTAATGGGGCATGGCCGTAGCGAAAATTTAGGTCATGCAGCAATGGTTGATAAAATTGTCGCCCATAACCTCAGCAAAGTTCGTTAATTTTACTGCTTCTCCCTCTCTGACTGCCCGAGTCTTCAATGTTGTACTTTTCTTATTGATGACTTGGGCTGTTATCTTCTCTAGCATTCCGCTCGTATTATCGACTTATTTGTTATTACTGATTGTTAAGGCTCTCTCAAGCCAAGGCCTTGTTCAACCTACAAGTCATGGGCATTGGTATGTGCACTGCGATGGCTCGGTTAGGTTTGATGCCCTTGAGTATGGCGAATACTCGGAAGATATTGAGTCCGAAAAGGGTCATTTACAGCGAGTTGATACATCGGCATCACCATTCAAGATAACATTCCAATTGCAATCTGGCCGTAGTGTTACGATTTGGCGTGATAGCTGTGACGATGAGCAGTATCGTCAATTATCTTTGGTATTACGCCAATGGGAAATGAAACAGGGAGCTAATGCTCCCTAGTTTAATTTGTAAAGTTAAAGCTGTTTAGCTGGAACCAAAATCGTTGGTCCGCTGTTTTCCAGTTGGTTCGGATAGTCAAGCGTGTAGTGCAAACCTCGACTCTCTTTACGCTGCATCGCACAACGAACCATCAACTCTGCTACTTGTAAAAGGTTACGCAGTTCTAATAAGTTGTTCGACACTCGGAAATTGCTGTAGTACTCGTGTGTTTCTTGTTGCAACAGTTGGATACGGCGTAAGGCGCGCTCTAAACGCTTGTCAGTTCGCACAATGCCCATGTAGTCCCACATAAACAGACGAAGCTCGTGCCAGTTGTGCTGAATGATCACTTCTTCATCACTATTGGTTACTTTACTTTCATCCCAACATGGCACCTGTGAGGGTAGCTCAACGTTAGTGTGATGTTTTAGAATATCTTTTGCCGCAGACCAAGCATAAACCACGCATTCGAGAAGTGAGTTTGATGCCATGCGGTTAGCACCGTGCAGGCCGGTGTAGCTAACTTCACCAATCGCATACAAATTTTTCAGATCGGTGCAGCCATTTCTATCCACCATGACACCGCCACAAGTGTAGTGTGCAGCAGGTACGATTGGGATTGGCTCTTTAGTCATGTCAATGCCCAAGTCCATCAAACGTGAATAAATGGTTGGGAAGTGTTTCGTAATAAAGTCAGCAGGCTTATGGCTGATGTCGAGATACATACAGTCGGCACCTAAACGCTTCATTTCGAAGTCGATAGCACGAGCCACGACGTCACGCGGAGCAAGCTCTTTACGTTCATCGAAATCCGGCATAAAGCGAGAGCCATCTGGACGACGCAGGTAAGCACCTTCGCCACGCAACGCTTCAGTCAGCAAGAAGTTACGTGCTTCTGGGTGATATAAACACGTAGGGTGGAACTGGTTAAATTCCATATTCGCCACACGACACCCTGCACGCCAAGCAATCGCAATACCATCACCAGACGACACATCTGGGTTAGAGGTGTATTGATAAACCTTTGAAGCACCACCTGTAGCGAGAACCACAAATTTGGCTCGCACGGTTTCGACATGCTCTTCGTTGCGGTTCCAAATATAAGCACCGATAACTTTGTTTTTATCACCGCCAATTTTGTCTTCGGTGATTAAGTCCAGAGCATTGTGACGTTCGAGAACATGAATGTTTGGATGGTTATGAGCGTTATCTTGCAGGGAGGTTTGCATCGCCATACCTGTCGCATCTGCCGCGTGAAGAATACGACGACGGCTATGACCACCTTCACGAGTTAAGTGGTAGCGAGGTTCATCGTCAGAGTCATCTTCTTCACGATCAAATGGGACACCACCGTCAATCAACCACTGTACACACTCTTTTGAATGCTCAGCAATGAACCTTACGGTCTCCTCATCGCAAATACCATCCCCGGCGATTTGCGTGTCTTCAACGTGTGAATCAATGGTGTCTGACTCATCAAATACGGCAGCGATACCGCCTTGAGCATAGTAGGTTGCCCCTTCGCTGCGTGGTCCTTTACTCAGCACCATCACCTTACAGTGGTTAGCAACGCGCAAAGCCAACGACAAACCTGCCGCGCCACTCCCTACCACTAATACATCACACTCATGTTCACGATTTGTGTTCATATAACTTTTATAATCCCAAGCTAAGGTAACAAAGTTACCTTGTGTATTATTTGCACACCATGTGCATTCCATTATCGCGACATCTGTCGCTAAGGGCTAAGTTGGGAGACCTATCGACGTCCGTGTTACGGCGGTGACTGAGCCACTCTTCTTTTTCATGCAGAGCATGAGCATGCTTCCTAAGTTATAATTTGTAACGCGGTGTTCAGATAGCCATTAGCCATGCAAATGAAAAGTAATAGTTTGTCAATGCCATTGCTTTTCCATGCTCGACCCAGCACAATCTGGGACAGAGATCATTCATTATACCCATTTCCCTCCAAGATGCTCGCTTGTCAAACTTAGACTAAAGTCAGGCAGCGGTGGTCATTTGGGTACAGACATCACACTGTGAAAAAACAATGACAAAAAACTTGAGAAACCATGGAACTTTCTCATTCACGTTAGGGTCACAATAGTGCTCAAGTAAGCAGTGGTGTCAATACTACGTTTTGCATAATTAGTACCCATATCTGAGAAGAGTAGGGGCATAACAAATAGGAGTATCCGCTCGAATGAACGAGCAGCTGACCGATCAAGTATTGATTGAGCGAGTTCAGAATGGCGATAAGCAAGCATTCAACCTGTTGGTAACAAAGTACCAGAATAAGGTATGTAATCTTATTTCCAGATACGTTAGTAATCCTGGCGATGTACCAGATGTAGCACAAGAAGCGTTTATTAAAGCTTACCGAGCTATCCCTAGCTTTCGTGGGGAAAGTGCGTTTTATACGTGGCTGTATCGCATTGCAGTGAATACTGCGAAAAATCACATTGTTGCTCAAGGGCGTAGACCTCCAGCGACAGATGTCGATGCTGAAGATGCTGAATTTTACGAAACAGGTAGTGCACTTAAAGAAATATCGAACCCTGAGAACTTAACGTTGTCCAAAGAATTGCAACGGGTGGTGTTCAGTGCAATCGAAGCTTTACCTGAAGATTTAAAAACCGCAATGACATTACGAGAGCTCGATGGCTTGAGTTATGAAGAAATTGCAGAAGTGATGGATTGCCCGGTAGGAACGGTACGATCGCGTATCTTCCGTGCTCGTGAGGCGGTGGAAAAGAAAATCAGACCTCTTTTGCAACGCTAGTACAAGTAATAACTATGGTGAAAATAATGGCTGACAAAGAAAAACTTTCAGCTCTCATGGATGGAGAATTGGTCGATAAGGCTTTAATTCAAGAGTTAGAGCAAGACCAAGAGAGCCGTGATGCTTGGCAGAACTATCACCTGATTGGTGATGTGATGCGAGGCGAAGCGCCAGCAAAACCTGAGTGGAATATTGCTGAAAGCGTGGCGTTAGCGTTAGAAGATGAACCTGCACACCGTGCGTTTGATTCGCACAGTGCAAATGTTATCTCAATTGCGGATACGCCAAAAGAGTCGCAACCAGAACCGCAAAAAGCAAAACGTCAGTTGCCAGGTTGGTTGACGCAGTTTGGTCAAGTTGCTGTTGCTGCATGTGTATCGCTTGTTGTTATTTTAGGTGTACAGCAGTACGGTGGTAGCGATTCAATGTCGCCGCAAACAGATCAATTACCTGTATTGCAGACGGTTCCGTTTGCTGGCAGCGCAGAACCAGTGAGTTTGACTCGTGAGTCTGTAGAACGTTCTGTAGGCGAGGCAAATATGCAAGAGCAGCGCAAGCGTGTTCATGCTATGCTGCGAGACTACGAATTGCAGTTACGAATTAACAGTGATGCATCTCAACAAGATGCAAATCTGAATCCGGATATTGAATGAAAAAATTTCTGATCAGCGCTTGCGCTCTGTTCAGTATGATGTCTTCTCAAGCCTTTGCTGGTGATAAGCCAGCGGAGGCTTTATTGCATCAAATGAGCGAGGCGAGTAAGAATTTAAGTTACGAACTCTCTTATATCCTTATCAAAAAGAACAGCATTGAGCCGTTGCTGTATCGTCATGCCACGCATGGTGACGATCAATATGCTCATCTTGTCTACTTAAGTGGCCCAGTGCGTGAAGTGATTCGTCGCGGAACTGAAGTAAGTTATATCGAAACGGGTTTAGAACCGTTCACCATCGAGTCAGGTAAAATGGTCGCTCCGACTATGCCTATGCTCAACACCAATATCGATGAGCTAAACTTGTATTACGACTATGTAAAAGTGGGTAGAGCTCGTGAAGCTGGTGTGGCAACACAAGTGCTGCGTATTGTTCCTAAAGACGGTCTGCGCTATTCATACGTACTATGGATCGATGAAAAGAGTAAATTGCCGTTACGTGCCGACCTTGTGGACCGCGATGGTGAAATGCTTGAACAATATCGCACTATTTCTTACACGGTAAACCCAAAAATCGCAGAGTTAATGAGTGGCCTGCAAGATGTTCAATTACCTGCTGTTCTCACCATGCCAAAAGGCGATATTGGGACCAGTAATTGGCAGGTTGGTTGGATCCCTGAGGGTTTCGAGCCGAACGAGCTCAACCGCTATCGTATGGCCGTTACTAACCAAATGGTGGAGAGCCAGCTGTATTCTGATGGTCTGTTTAGCTTCTCTGTTTACGTAGCAAACAAGGATGAGCATTCGTTAAAAGGGCAGTTGGTTCGCCAAGGCAGAAGAACGCTACACAGTTTTGTGAGCGGTCAACATGAAATCTCTGTTGTAGGAGACATTCCACCGACCACAGCACAGCGTATAGCCCAATCTGTCACATTTAATGTAACAAAGAGTAAATAACAATGATGACCGCGTTGGCTACCGTGACAGACGTGCATCGTCGCGGCAAGCAATACGAAATTGATTTAAGTTGCGAACAGCAGACCAGTTGCAGTAGTTGCTCTTCACAGAAAAGCTGTGGAACGGGCGTTGTTACTAAAGCCATTGGTAACAAGAGTTTATCTTGGCACCTGCGCACGGATAAATCGGTGAAAATAGGTCAAGTCGTCGAGATTGGTTTTCCTGAGTCGAGCCTAATAAAATCAGCAATGGCGGTTTATTTACTGCCATTGTTTGGTTTGATTATCGGTGCGATGTTTGGTCACTTCCTATTAGCGCCGCTGACAGCCGGCGGGGAAGGCATCATCATATTGGCATCGGTATTGTTTGCCGCTGGTGGAATGTGGATCGCAAAACGTGTTTCTCGTCCGTTAGAAGATGAATCTAAGCGCCAAGTTACCCTCGTTCGGGTACTTGGAGAGCCAATCCAGTAAGTGCTGTCCCCCTCCACTAAAGGTTATTTGGGTATGTACTTTAAATTACGTGCGCCCGTTAACGAAATTCGGTAGAATCTGCCAACTTGATTGAAATGCCGTCAGTAGATGGCGTTTCTTACTGTCCCTATTTGTAAAGAGTTAGTCACCCTAAATCTATGAAGCACATTCGTAACTTTTCGATTATCGCCCACATCGACCATGGTAAGTCGACCCTATCAGACCGTCTAATCCAAGTTTGTGGCGGGTTAACC
>NZ_JADDYH010000101.1:54626-87896 GCF_015163595.1 Vibrio sp. OPT41
CATCAAATCTCAGAGTGTGACGCTAAACTACACCGCTAAAGACGGTGAGACGTATCAGCTGAACTTCATCGATACTCCGGGGCACGTTGACTTTGCATATGAAGTATCACGTTCTCTAGCGGCTTGTGAAGGTGCGCTATTGGTTGTGGATGCGGGTCAAGGTGTTGAAGCTCAAACACTGGCTAACTGTTACACCGCGATCGAAATGGATCTAGAGGTTGTGCCAATCTTGAACAAGATTGACCTACCAGCAGCCGATCCTGAGCGTGTAGCGGAAGAAATTGAAGAAATCGTTGGTATCGATGCAATGGAAGCAACCCGCTGTTCTGCGAAGACAGGCATTGGTGTTGATGACGTTCTAGAGAACATTGTGTCAGCGATTCCAGCACCGGAAGGTGATCCAGATGCGCCACTACAAGCGCTGATCATTGACTCATGGTTTGATAACTACCTTGGCGTTGTTTCTCTAGTGCGTATTAAAAACGGCGAACTGAAGAAGAACGATAAGATCAAAGTGATGAGTACGGGCCAAGTTTGGGGTGTAGACCGCCTTGGTATCTTTACGCCAAAACAAGTAGATACCGATACCCTTCGTACTGGTGAAGTAGGTTGGGTTGTTTGTGGTATCAAAGACATTCTTGGTGCCCCTGTTGGTGATACGCTGACTCTAGCGAAGAATGGTTGTGATAAACCGCTACCTGGCTTTAAGAAAGTTAAACCTCAGGTTTACGCAGGTCTGTTCCCTGTATCTTCTGACGATTACGAAAACTTCCGTGACGCACTAGGCAAACTAAGCCTAAACGACGCATCGCTATTCTACGAGCCAGAAAACTCTGCGGCACTTGGCTTTGGTTTCCGTTGTGGTTTCCTTGGCATGCTGCATATGGAAATCATCCAAGAGCGTCTAGAGCGTGAATACGACTTGGATCTTATCACCACAGCACCAACGGTAGTTTACGAAGTTGAGAAGACGGATGGCGATCTGCTGTATGTTGATAGCCCAGCAAAACTACCAGCGATCAATGACATTGAAGAAATTCGTGAACCGATTGCGCGTTGTAACATCCTTGTGCCTTCAGAGTACCTAGGTAACGTAATCACACTGTGTGTTGAAAAGCGAGGCAGTCAAGTTGATATGGTTTACCACGGTAACCAAGTCGCTGTGACTTACGATATTCCAATGGCTGAAGTGGTACTGGATTTCTTCGATCGTCTGAAATCAACATCACGCGGTTACGCATCTTTGGATTACAACTTCCAGCGTTTTGAAGCTTCGAACATGGTACGTGTAGACGTTCTTCTTAACGGTGACACTGTTGATGCATTGGCGATGATCACACACAAAGATCAGTCTCAGACTCGCGGTCGTCAGTTGGTAGAGAAGATGAAAGAATTCATCCCTCGCCAAATGTTTGATATCGCAATCCAAGCGGCAATTGGTAACCACATTATCGCTCGTTCAACGGTAAAACAGTTGCGTAAGAACGTTATTGCGAAATGTTACGGCGGTGACGTAAGTCGTAAGAAGAAACTTCTGAAGAAACAGAAAGAAGGTAAGAAACGCATGAAGCAGATCGGTAACGTTGAGCTGCCTCAAGAAGCGTTCCTAGCCATCCTTCACGTAGGTAAAGACTAAAGTTGAACTTTGTCTCACACTTGTCGGTCTTAAGACGTTAGATATTAAAATAAGTGAAAGGGTTTCGGCTCTTTCACTTTCGTATTTTTAGATAAGGGAATTTAATGGCGAATACATTCTCACTGATGTTGGTTATTGCGACTTTGGTAACTGGCGTGGTTTGGCTATTGGAAAAGCTGGTTTTCGCGAAAAAGCGTCAGGAAAAACTGGCTGAGATTCAAGCTCAGACGTCTAATGGTTTGGATGCAGTGACCTTGCAAAAAGTTGAGCGTCAGCCTTGGTGGGTTGAAAATAGCGTCTCTATTTTCCCTGTGATCGCGTTCGTTTTAGTATTACGTTCTTTTATCTACGAACCATTTCAAATCCCATCAGGCTCAATGATGCCTACCTTGCTGGTTGGCGATTTCATTTTAGTTGAGAAGTACGCGTACGGTCTAAAAGACCCAGTATGGCGTACTCAGCTAGTGGAAACTGGTAAGCCTGAGCGTGGTGATATCGTGGTATTCAAATACCCACCACAACCAAGCGTGGACTACATTAAGCGTGTAGTTGGTTTACCTGGTGATATCGTGCGTTATTCAAGTGATAAGCAGCTTTGCGTGCAAAGCCAAGGCGAATCGGCATGTAAGCCAGTTAAACTGAGCAATGTTGAAGAAAGTCAGTTTAGCTCGAACGGTATTCCAATGATCCAACTGGATGAAAAATTGGGTAACGTTGAGCACAATATTTTGGTTAATCCTCTTGTGCGTAACCGCGTGGAGCAATATTTCCCACGC
The DNA here is from genome assembly GCF_015163595.1 of Vibrio sp. OPT41. Lineage (NCBI taxonomy): Bacteria > Pseudomonadati > Pseudomonadota > Gammaproteobacteria > Vibrionales > Vibrionaceae > Vibrio > Vibrio sp. OPT41. The sequence goes on from NZ_JADDYH010000101.1 coordinate 57,039, forward strand.
AGCGGCACGACAGAGTGGGTTGTACCACAAGGTCAGTATTTTGTGATGGGTGATAACCGTGACAACAGTGCTGACAGCCGTTACTGGGGCTTTGTTCCAGAAGCAAACTTAGTCGGTAAAGCTGTCGCGATCTGGATCAGCTTCGAGTTTGATCGTGGCGCAGATAGTGTTCTACCTTCATGGATTCCAACTGGTGTGCGTTTTAACCGCATCGGTGGCATTCACTAACCATTCAAATATCGAGAGAGTATGAATTCTCCAATTGATAAACTAGAGAGAAAGCTCGGCTACCAGTTTCAAGATGCCGGGCTTATCAATTTGGCGCTGACGCACCGCAGCGCCAACAGTAAGCACAATGAACGTCTTGAGTTTCTGGGCGATTCAATTTTAAGTTTTGTCATCGCTGATGATCTGTACCATCGTTTCCCAAAAGTGAACGAAGGTGACATGAGCCGCATGCGTGCTACTTTGGTTCGCGGACATACATTGGCGGAACTGGGTCGTGAATTCGATCTAGGAGATTATTTAAAATTAGGTCCAGGTGAATTGAAGAGTGGCGGTTTTCGCCGAGACTCTATTTTAGCCGATGCGGTTGAAGCCATTATTGGCGCAATTTACCTAGACAGTGATCTTGAAGTTGTGCGAGGCATTGTACTGAGTTGGTATCAGTCACGCCTTGAAGCCATCAAACCAGGCGTTTCACAGAAAGATCCGAAAACTCGCCTACAAGAGTTCCTACAAGGCAGAAGAAAACCGCTGCCTGTCTACACAGTGACTAATATTAAAGGTGAAGCGCACAACCAAGAGTTCACGGTTGAGTGCGAAGTAGCAGGTGTGGATAAGCCTGTAATCGGTAAAGGCACCAGCCGCCGCAAGGCAGAACAAGCGGCTGCTGAAACAGCACTTGAGCAATTGACAAATGGCTGATAACGAATTCGATATCGATGCGTTTTTCGCATCACAAGGTGAGCCAAGCTCGCCAGAAAACCAACACTGTGGCTTTATTGCTATTGTTGGTCGTCCAAACGTAGGTAAGTCGACACTTTTGAACAAGATTTTGGGTCAGAAGATTTCGATCACCTCTCGTAAGCCGCAAACGACACGCCACCGTATTATGGGTGTGGATACGGACGGCGATTACCAAGCGATTTATGTCGACACGCCTGGACTTCACATTGAAGAAAAGCGTGCGATCAACCGTTTGATGAACCGTGCAGCTAACTCGTCATTGAGTGATGTAAACCTTGTGTTCTTCTTAGTCGATGGTACGCATTGGACTAAAGACGATGAGATGGTGCTGACCAAACTTCAAAAATCGAACTTCCCAGTTGTGCTTTGTGTAAACAAAGTCGACAACGTACAAGATCGTAACGACGTGATGCTACACATGGCGGAGATGTCTAAGAAGATGGACTTCGTGGATGTTGTGCCAATCTCTGCCAAGCAAGGTAAGAACATTGACGTACTGCGTAAGCACGTGCGTAATCACTTACCTAAAGCAACGCATCACTTCCCAGAAGAATACGTGACTGACCGTTCTCAGCGTTTTATGGCGTCTGAGATTGTGCGTGAAAAGCTGATGCGCTTTACTGGTGAAGAGCTGCCATACTCAGTAACGGTTGAGATTGAACGTTTTGATTACAACCCTGAAACCGACGGTTTCCACATCAATGCCTTGATTCTTGTTGAGCGTAATGGCCAGAAGAAAATGGTGATTGGCAAAGGCGGCGAGAAGATTAAAACCATTGGTCGCGAAGCGCGTTTAGATATGGAAGAATTGTTCGGTCGTAAGGTTTACCTAGAAACTTGGGTAAAAGTGAAATCTGGCTGGGCAGACGACGAACGAGCGTTGCGATCGTTGGGTTATATAGACGATTTATAATCTTGGCTGCGAAGGTGCTTCGCTCCAACATCGATGAAAAATCAGTATCGATTAAAATAAGGAGCCGCTCGGCTCCTTATTTTTTATTTCACACTTTTTAGGCACAATGACTTAGATGAGTAATCTGTCTTCCGAAGGTTTACAGCGCTGTTTTGTATTGCACCGACGCCCTTACAGTGAATCGAGCTTAATCCTTGATGTATTTAGTGAGGAATATGGCCGAATGACTTTAATGGCCAAAGGCGCGCGCAGTAAGCGTTCGAACTTAAAAGGCGCATTGCAACCTTTTACCCCGCTATTACTTAAATGGTCGGGGAAAGGCTCAATGAAAACTTTGCGTCAAGCCGAGCCGATAAGTCTAGGTTTGCCGTTAACGGGCATTAATCTCTACTCAGCCATGTACGTCAATGAACTGATTGGCCGTATTTTGATGGCTGAAGTGCCGATGCCAGCACTATTTCATGATTATTTGCATGCTTTAACCGAGTTGGCGCACAACGAGAACCCTGAGCCTGCACTGCGTCGTTTTGAGTTAGCCTTGCTGTCTGCGATGGGGTATGGCGTGGATTTTTTGCATTGTGCAGGTACCGGCGAGCCCGTCGATCCAGAAATGACCTATCGTTACCGGGAACAGAAAGGGTTTATTGCTTCGGTTAGGCGCGATAACCTCACGTTTTTAGGGAATGAACTGATTGCTATCAGTGAGCGGCGGTTCGTCACTAAAGAGCAGCTAAAAGCGGCAAAACGCTTTACACGTATAGCCTTAAAGCCGTATCTTGGCGGCAAACCTTTAAAAAGTCGTGAATTTTTCATTCAGACCCCCAGAGCACGGAGTAACGGAAAATGAGCTCAATTTATTTAGGCGTCAATATCGACCATATTGCCACTCTACGTAATGCACGTGGTACAAAATACCCGGATCCTGTTCACGCTGCTGAAATTGCAGAGCGTGCAGGCGCGGACGGTATCACTATCCACTTACGTGAAGACCGTCGCCATATTTTGGATCGTGATGTACGTATTCTGCGTGAAACCATTCAAACGCGTATGAATCTAGAGATGGCAGTGACGGACGAAATGGTTGAGATTGCGCTGCAAACTAAACCAGAGTTTGTGTGTCTAGTGCCTGAAAAGCGTGAAGAACTGACGACGGAAGGTGGCTTAGATGTTGTAGGGCAGCTTGAAAAAATTAAAGCTGCGACGAAAAAGCTGACAGATGCCGGCATTAAAGTTTCGCTCTTTATTGATGCTGACCGTCAACAGATTGAAGCTGCGAAAAAGTGTGGCGCTCCGTTTATTGAGCTACATACTGGCCACTATGCAGATGCGACGACAGAAGACGAACAGCAAGCTGAACTGAAGAAGATTGCTGCTGGTGCGAGTTATGCACATGACCTAGGTATTATTGTTAATGCCGGGCATGGCCTGACTTATCACAATGTCGCACCAATTGCTGCATTACCAGAAATTTACGAACTCAACATTGGTCACTCAATCATTGGTCGCGCAGTATTTGATGGTTTAAATAAAGCGGTTGCTGACATGAAAGCACTGATGATTGAGGCTCGCCAGTCATAGGGCTATCTAGATGGCGATTATAGGGTTAGGGACCGACATTGCAGAAATTGAGCGTATTGAAAAAGCGTTAGCTCGTAGTGGTGAACCTTTTGCTCAGCGGATTCTTTCAGAAGAAGAAATGGCCAAATTCTCACAGCTTAAGCTGCAAGGTCGTTATCTTGCTAAGCGCTTTGCAGTTAAAGAAGCGGCCTCAAAAGCATTGGGAACAGGGATCGCAAAAGGGGTCACGTTTCACGACTTTTCCATCTCGAACGATGAGCTTGGAAAACCAGTGCTCGCATTGACGGGCACAGCCAAGCAAATAGCGGATGCGATGGGCGTTAACCACATTCACCTGTCCATTTCCGATGAGCGTCATTACGCTGTGGCGACGGTCATTTTTGAATCCTAGCTTGTAAGTCTTAAACAAAATACTAAAAAGCCAGAGCATTTGCTCTGGCTTTTGTTTCTCTTCAATAGATCACTGTTCAAGGTATAACTTTGCGGTTGTTGTTACTTTAATCATTTCATCTTGCAGCTCGAACATTTCAGGCTCAACTTCCTCAAGACTGACCCCTGAGCGCAGTGCTTGCTCAAGCGTCGCACAGAGTGACTTCAGTCTTGGAACGCCGCAATATGAACTACTGCCGTGCAGCTTATGGATGACATGAATTAGGTCATCACGGGAGATATCTTCTTGCTCCAGAGCTTGGTCAACGACTGCTTCTACTTCAGGGATGAACTCAATCAACATGCGCAGCATGTCTTTAGCGAGATCCTCTTTATTCGCGCTCTGTTTTAAGGCTGCTTGCCAATCAATAATCACATCCTGCTGAGGCGAAGAAACGGGTTGTGGTGCGCTTCCTTCAGGTTCATCAACGTATGAAGGGGCGACTTTGCCAATGCTCTCTGTACAAGCATTTGGGTTCCAGTGAACCAAAACCTGTTGCAGCACATGCTCTTCAATAGGTTTGGTCAAGTAGTCATCCATTCCTGCTGAGAGCAAGCGGTCTCGTTCCCCTGCCATGGCATGCGCCGTTACCGCAATCACTGGCGTGTCTTTATTTAACTCCAGCTCTTTAATGTGCTTACAAGCGGTCACCCCATCCATTTGTGGCATTTGGATATCCATAAAGATTAAATCGTACTTTTTCTCTGTCGCCAGGTTCACCGCTTGCTGGCCATTGCTACAGGCGGTGACGGTTTCTACTCGTTCGCGGAGCAGTGCAGAGATCAGCTTCAAGTTTGCAGGGTTGTCATCCACTGCTAGTACAGTCAGAGGTAAACGGTCCCCTTCGCTTGGCGTAATTGGAGCGCTTAATACAGGTGGCGATTCTACATGTTCGCTAATCAGGCTTTGTAGCAACTTACGGCGAGACAATGGCTTCGTCAGGCACTGGACGTGATGCTCTGTCATTATTTGGTCCGCAAGCGCCAATTCGGTACTCGGTGTCCCTAGGAGAACACTCGGAGCCATACGTTTCGCTTGTTCTATCCAAGGTGTAATAACTTCCGCATCGTGAGTCTGGTTGGCCGCTAAATTCAACAATACATAATCATATTGTTCTTCGTTGTTTGGTAGCGAAGAGCGGTAGGTTACTAAAATACCCTCCTGACTCAGAATCTGTTGGGTTACGGATGCGGCTTGCATGTTTGGTTCAATCAGCAGTAACTGCTTCCCAGTCAGAAGTTCCACTTCAATCAGTTCGCTCATTGGCATCTCGGTTGAGTGCAAGCGCACCGTAAACCAGAAGGTTGAACCTTGGTGTAGACGGCTGGTTAAACTGATTTCGCCGCCCATCTGGCTCACCAGTTTCTGAGTGATGACCAGACCAAGGCCAGTACCGCCGTAACGACGTGAAATACTTGCATCTGCTTGGCTAAAGGCTTGGAACAACTGCGCTTGCTGACGCTCAGAGATACCAATACCGGTATCACGCACCATGAATTGTAGTTCGACGGAGTCTCCTGATTGAGAGCGCATTTCTACGCTAACATCAATGTTGCCTCGCTCGGTAAACTTGATTGAGTTACCGACTAAGTTCGTCAAAATTTGCTGAATACGTAGTGGATCCCCAACTAAACCCGGTGGAATTTTAGGGTCCACTTTTAGGGTGATTTCTAACCCTTTCTCATGTGCACTTGTGGCTTGTAGGTTAATTACCTCTTCTAAACTTTCTCGGAAATCAAAAGGAATGTTTTCCAGCGCCAGCTTACCCGCTTCAAGTTTCGAGAAGTCGAGAATGTCATTGATGATATTCAGCAGGTTGTTCGCCGACTTCTCAATCGTCTGTAGGTAATCCGTTTGGCTGTTAGAAAGCTGCGTTTTAAGCATTTGACGAGTAAAGCCAATCACCCCATTGAGCGGAGTACGCAGCTCGTGCGACATGTTCGCCAAGAACTCTGACTTAACCCTGGCCGCTTCTTGCGCGCGTTTCTTCGCGATATCCAGCTCAACGTTCTGAATTTCTAGCTGCTCAAGCGTTTCACGTAAGTCGGACGTGGCTTGGTCTATACTGTGCTGCATCTCTACGTGATATTCTGATAACGATACCGCCATGGCGTTGATGCCATTTTTTAGCTGGTCTAACTCACCGTGCATTTTGCCTTCGATACGCACATCCAGATGACCGCGGCGAATGCGGTCAACGACATTCTTCATGTGGGTGATAGGTTGGGTCACATCGTGCATTAGACGTGAAGCAAACACACTTGCTAAGCCAAGACCGAGAACCAGAACTAAAAACGCAGAAAAGACTTCTTGATACTGTTGCAGCCTCAAGGAGGAGAGATCTAACTCGACGGCGATGTAACCAATCGCTTTTGTGCCTTGGCTTTCGTTCGACAACTCCGCTAAGTAGTGACCTTCTGACAAAATGGGGACACGCAATATCAGTGAGTTTTCGTAGATTTCCGAATTACCCAGTTGCGGGATCGGTTTATCTTTGGGAAACATCAAGGCTTCAAAATTAGGATGAAAGTTAGAGGTCACAAAGAGCTCATGATGTTCATCAAATACCGCGATACTACGAACCAGTTTGGAGTTTTTGCGGTGCGCGTAGCTGATCAAGCGACGTACCGCCTCTCGGCTTTCTGATAGTAGATGAGTTTCACTGGCAATCGCCAGCGGCTCAATAATGCTGTTACCAGTGGTGATAACTTGTTTCTCAAGGTCTTGGTAGCGGTTAAATGAGAAAAAGCCGCTCAGTAATAAACCAATAATGAGAGTGGGAGCGAGAGTTAGTGTAATTACACGTGCTCGTAAGCCATATCTGGTCATGTTATCTAATTACATCGGAGTCTGGATATGGGAAAATAACGCATTATTTCTCAAGCGCACGATAAAGCCTTGAGCAAAGAAGTGACGTCACCGAATAAACGGTAAGCATAATCAAGTCACTCGAATCACACAACGGCTGCAATCAAGAATAGTGAAGCCGAAGAGCAATTACACATAAATCAGGCATAGAGCATGGCACGCATCTTTCAACCGAAAAAGAAAACCCAACTCAATACTCGGCACCAAGCAGTGCAAGTAGAGCGTTTAGATCACCACGGCGCAGGCATTGCTTACCTCAAAAAGAAGCCATTGTTTATTGATGGAGCACTGCCGGGTGAGGAGGTGGTCACTCAATTGGTGGAAGAAAAGAGCAAATACGCTCGCGGTAAGTTGATTAAAATCCTTAAGCCGAGTGAAGCTCGTGTGGAGCCATTTTGCCCACATTATCATGAGTGCGGTGGCTGTGATTTGCAGCATCTAGATTATGGCCAACAATTGACGTACAAACAGCAAACGTTGCGTCAGCTAATGCGAAAATTTTCAGGCAGTGACATTGAACTAGATGCCCCGTTATTGGGATATTCGCAGGCCTACCGTCGCCGTGCGAGAGTGAGCTTGTTTGTTGATAAAAAAACACGTCAGCTACATTTTGGTTTCCGTAAAAAGCAGAGTAAGCAAATTGCGCAAGTGACCGATTGCCCAGTGCTGGCACCGGAACTGAATGTTTTGCTGCCAGAGATTTACTCAGCGCTAAAAGCGTTCAAAAAGCCTGAACAATTGGGTCATGTAGAGCTGGTACTTGGTGATAATGGGCCGTGTATTACGCTGCGCCACTTGAGCGCTCTGACAACGAGTGAAACTCAATCTCTAACGGAGTTGGCAAAACGTCATGGCGCATCGTTGTACTTAATGCCATCGACAGAACAATTAGACCTTATCGAAGGCGATATGCCTTTTTATCAAGAAGTTGGAGTGAAAATCCCTTTTGCACCAAATAACTTTATTCAAGTAAACCAAGGTGTAAACCAACAAATGGTCAAACAAGCGGTTGAGTGGTTAGACCCACAAAAGAGTGACCGAGTGTTAGATTTGTTCTGTGGTTTAGGCAACTTTAGTTTACCAGTTGCGAAATTAGCTAAGTACGTGGTTGGAGTAGAGGGTGTTGCAGAGATGGTAGAAAAAGCCACAAACAATGCATCTTTGAACCAAATCAATAACGCGCAATTTTATCACGCTAACCTTGAGCAAGATTTTGAAGGCCAAGCCTGGGCCGCAGAGCGGTTTGATAAAGTATTATTAGACCCAGCACGCGCGGGAGCGAGTGGGATCATCGATCAAGTTTCTGAGCTTGGCGCACAGCGTGTAGTTTATGTTTCTTGTAATCCTGCTACCCTTGCTAGGGATAGTCAAAGCTTGATAGAGCAAGGCTATAAATTAACGAAATTAGGTATGCTGGACATGTTCCCTCATACCAGTCATCTAGAATCGATGGCATTGTTTGAAAAGTCCTAACTTTAGGACTTTGACCCCTTATTTGTGGTGGGTGGTCATAAAGCCAGCGTGTACGCGCGGTAAAAAGAACTAACCTGGACGGTGTTAGTCAAACCACACGAATATAATAATTAGGATGATGAGATGGTTGCGGTAAGAAGCGCGCATTTAAACCAAGATGAACAGTTTGAACTCGAAAACTGGGTGGCTAGCCTAGGACAAGAGAAAAACACAGCCTCACGCTTAATCGAAGTATATCGAGATTGCCAGACAGTATTAGCTGATAACGAGCAAGCAGAACTGTTGTTGTGGCGTGGACGAGAAATGATCGAAATTTTGATCACCTTGTCTATGGATCAAGCCACTTTAGTGGCTGCTCAACTGTTTCCTTTGGTTTCAAGTGGTGCTTTTAACAGAGAAATTCTGGAAGAGAAATACAGCAAAGAAATCATAAAATTAATCGACGGCGTTGAAGAAATGGCTGCTATTGGCCAACTCAACGTCAACATGGAAGGCAGTGCAGCGTCATCTCAGGTAGATAACGTACGCCGCATGCTGCTTGCCATGGTGGATGACTTCCGCTGCGTGGTTATCAAGCTTGCGGAGCGAATTTGTAACCTTATTGAAGTTAAAAAAGCGCCTGATGAAGTTCGACGTGCGGCGGCAAAAGAGTGTGCCAACATCTATGCGCCGCTAGCAAACCGATTAGGCATCGGTCAGCTGAAATGGGAAATTGAAGATTACGCTTTCCGCTACCAACAACCGGAAACTTACAAACAAATTGCCAAACAGCTTTCTGAGCGACGCATCGTTCGTGAACAGTACATCAAAGACTTTGTTGAAGACCTCACGCACGAAATGGAAGTGTCGGGCATCAATGCCGAAGTGAGTGGTCGACCTAAGCACATCTACAGCATTTGGCGAAAAATGCAGAAGAAGAGTTTGGCATTCGATGAGCTGTTTGATGTTCGAGCAGTACGTATCATCGCAGACAAACTGCAAGACTGTTACGCGGCTTTGGGTGTAGTTCACACCAAATACAAGCACCTACCGAGCGAGTTTGATGACTACGTTGCTAACCCTAAACCAAACGGTTATCAATCGATCCATACAGTAATTCTAGGGCCAGAAGGCAAAACCATCGAGATCCAGATTCGTACCAAGCAAATGCATGAAGAGTCGGAACTGGGTGTTGCAGCGCACTGGAAATATAAAGAAGGGGCAAGCAGCCGAAGCGGTTATGATGAGAAGATCACGTGGCTGCGTAAGCTACTGGATTGGCAAGAAGAAATGTCTGACTCTGGCGAAATGCTCGATGAGTTACGTAGCCAAGTCTTTGATGACCGTGTTTATGCCTTTACACCACGTGGTGATGTTGTCGATTTGCCAATGGGGGCAACGCCGCTAGATTTTGCCTATCACATTCACTCCGAAGTGGGACACCGTTGTATCGGTGCCAAAGTCGGAGGTCGTATTGTGCCGTTCACGCATAAATTACATATGGGTGACCAAGTCGAGATTATCACTCAGAAAGAACCTAACCCATCACGTGACTGGTTAAACCCATCATTAGGCTTCGTTCATTCTGGTCGTGCGCGTGCCAAAATTAACGCCTGGTTCCGAAAACAAAGCCGTGAGAAGAACCTTGAAGCAGGTCGTGAAATCCTTGAGCATGAGTTAGCCAAAATTGGCGCAACGTTAAAAGATGCAGAGCATTACGCCCTCAAGCGGTTTAACGTCAAAACACCAGATGAATTGTATGTTGGTGTAGGTAGCGGTGATTTGCGTATCAACCAAATAATTAACCATATCAACGCGTTAGTTAACAAGCCAACGGCAGAGGAAGAAGATCAGCAAGCACTGGAAAAACTGCAAGAAGCTGAGCATAAATCACCCGCGCAAAGCCGACCGAAAAAAGACGCAGTTGTAGTAGAAGGCGTCGATAACCTAATGACACATCTAGCACGTTGCTGTCAGCCAATTCCAGGTGACGATATCTCTGGTTACATAACGCAAGGTCGTGGGATTTCAGTACACCGTAGTGACTGTGAACAGCTAGAAGAACTGCGCCATCATGCGCCAGAGCGCATCATCGATACAGTCTGGGGCAGCGGCTTTGTGGGGTCATACATCCTCACCGTGCGTGTTGAAGCGATGGAGCGAGGTGGTCTACTCAAAGACATTACGACACTGTTCGCCAACGAAAAGATCAAAGTGACCAGTATGAAGAACCGAGTCGACTACAGACGTCAACTTGCCATCATGGACTTTGACCTAGAAGTCACCAATATTGAGGTGCTTTCGCGGGTTTCGAAGCGTGTGGAACAGATCAAGGATGTCATGACGGTGAAACGCCTCGGCTAAAACTCTCGTCATAGTTATCGTTGTAGCGTTGTTGACTGCACGCACTCGCTCCATCACATGGTGAACCATGTGATGGAGTCTCGTTTGTTTGTCGCCTAGCTACAACTTCAACTATTTACAGAGTTACACTTGCGTCATATTTGGCTTTTTATCTGCGTTAGCTGCACTTATTCCGACGTGCCGGCTCAAGGGCATCACATAGTAGGCTATGCTCAGGAGTCGCGAAAATTTGTTGCCTTGTCAAAGTAACAATTACTTAGTGAAAGCTGCTGAGAAAATATAATGTAGAAGGTGAGTGGTTTTGGCTGCTCACCTTTTTCTTTAATAGAAAGGTTTAAAGGAACAAAAAATGAGTCATCCAATTGAACAGTTAGAACAAATCATGGCGAAGCTGCGTGACCCAGAAAACGGTTGCCCTTGGGACTTAAAACAAACCTTTGACACCATCGTTCCGCATACTATAGAAGAAACCTACGAAGTGGTGGACGCGATTCAAAATCGAGATTGGCCCAATATAAAAGAAGAGCTAGGGGATTTGTTGTTTCAGGTGATTTTTTACAGTCAGCTAGCGAAAGAGCAAGAGCTGTTTGACTTTTCGGATGTCGTTGAAACCGTGAACGAAAAACTGACTCGTCGCCACCCGCATGTTTTTTCAGATGTTGAGTTTGAATCTGACGAGGAAATTAACGCGAACTGGGAAGCGGAAAAAGCAAAAGAAAAAGCCCTAGTAGGCAAAGCGGAAGAAAGTATCCTAGACTCAATACCAAACTCTTTACCGGCACTTTCTCGTGCTACAAAAATTCAGAAAAAATGTGCAAAACTTGGGTTTGATTGGGATTCACTTGGCCCGGTTGTCGATAAAGTACGAGAAGAAATTGACGAAGTCATGGAAGAGGCACTGCAAGTTCAGCCCGATGAAGAGAAAGTTGAGTTGGAGCTCGGTGATTTGCTATTTGCGACTGTCAATTTGGCTCGCCACCTTGATAAAAACCCAGAAGTCGCGCTAGGAAAAGCAAACGTAAAGTTTGCGCGACGTTTTAAACAAGTTGAAGGCAAGGTCCAGCAGTCAGGCAAAGTACTTACAGATTGTTCTTTATCAGAACTTGACCATTTTTGGGATGAAGTAAAACAAGAAGAATCGAGGCAGAGGTAAACTGGCAGAATACATAATATAAGGTCAGCTTGTTTGGTTACACGAAAACGGACTTTGGTTTGTCTTTGCTCACTTTGATTTGAAGCAAAAAATAAAAAATTACGGTGTGATAGATTTCACGTTGTGGCGGTAAGGAGCTTCTGGTATATTTATCTCCCGTCCAGAAGCACTCCATTTCCCTCATTCAACCAATTTCAGGTTAAACATGACGACAAATTACATTTTTGTTACTGGCGGGGTTGTATCCTCTCTAGGTAAAGGTATTGCAGCAGCATCTCTTGCGGCTATTCTAGAAGCTCGTGGTCTTAAAGTGACTATGATGAAGCTTGACCCTTACATCAACGTTGACCCGGGCACAATGAGCCCTACTCAGCACGGTGAAGTGTTCGTTACAGAAGATGGCGCAGAGACTGACCTTGACCTTGGTCACTACGAGCGTTTCATCCGTACCAAGATGACCAAGCGTAACAACTTCACTGCAGGTCGTGTTTATGCCGACGTACTTCGTAAAGAACGTCGTGGTGACTACCTAGGCGCAACTATTCAAGTTATCCCTCATATCACTAACGCAATCAAAGATCGCGTTATTGCAGGTTCTGAAGGCCATGATGTGGCTATCGTTGAAGTTGGCGGTACTGTTGGTGATATCGAATCACTACCATTTATGGAAGCGATTCGTCAGCTAGCTGTTGAGCTAGGCCGTGAGCGCGCAATGTTCATGCACCTAACACTTGTTCCTTACCTAGCGGCAGCGGGCGAAGTGAAAACTAAGCCGACGCAACACTCTGTAAAAGAACTTCTATCTATCGGTATTCAGCCAGATATCCTAGTTTGCCGTAGCGATCGCGTTATTCCTGCGAATGAGCGTAAAAAAATCGCACTGTTCTGTAATGTTCCAGAAAAAGCAGTAATTTCAATGAAGGATGTAGACTCTATCTACAAGATCCCTCAGTTGATTAAATCTCAAGGTCTAGATGACCTTGTGTGTGCTCGCTTTGGCATCACAGCTCCTGAAGCTGACCTTTCTGAGTGGGAACAGGTTATTTACGAAGAAGCAAATCCTACTGGTGAAGTAACCATCGGTATGGTTGGTAAATACATTGAATTACCAGATGCATACAAATCTGTGAACGAAGCGCTTAAACACGCTGGCTTGAAAAACCGTCTAAGCGTCACAATTAAGTATGTAGACTCACAAGATATCGAAACAAAAGGCGTTGAACTTCTAGAAGGTTTGGACGCGATCCTAGTACCAGGTGGCTTCGGCGATCGTGGTATTGAAGGCAAGATCCGTGCGGCTCAATATGCACGTGAAAATAACGTGCCTTACCTAGGTATTTGTTTGGGTATGCAAGTTGCACTAATCGAATACGCGCGTAACGTTGCGGGTATGGAAGGTGCACATTCAACAGAATTTAACAAAGAGACTAAGTACCCTGTGGTAGGTTTGATCACAGAGTGGGTAGACGAATCAGGTAGCGTAGAAGAGCGTACTGAAAAGTCTGACCTAGGCGGTACGATGCGTCTTGGTTCACAGTTGTGTCACCTAGAGAAAGGGACTAAAGCTCGTGAACTGTACGGTAGCGCGACGATCCATGAACGTCACCGTCACCGTTACGAAGTGAATAACGTGCTTCGTCCGCAAATCGAAAAAGCAGGCCTAAAAGTATCAGGTCTATCTGCGGACAAGAAGTTAGTGGAAATGATTGAGAACCCAGCTCACCCATGGTTTGTAGCGGCTCAGTTCCACCCAGAATTCACCTCGACTCCTCGCGATGGACATCCATTGTTTGCAGGTTTTGTTAAGGCTGCGGGCCAAAACGCACGCGGCGAATTCGAGAAGTAAAAGGATACGGGCGGCGGCGAAGGTTGTGCTGCTGCCCTTTAAGATTGACATTTATATTTGAAACGAGAGGAAACATTAATGTCTAAGATCGTTAAAGTTCTAGGTCGTGAAATCATCGACTCACGTGGTAACCCAACTGTAGAAGCTGAAGTACACCTAGAAGGCGGTTTCGTAGGTATGGCGGCAGCTCCATCTGGCGCATCTACTGGTTCTCGCGAAGCTCTTGAGCTACGTGACGGTGACAAAGCACGTTTCCTAGGTAAAGGTGTTCTTAAAGCAGTTGAAGCTGTAAACGGCCCAATCGCTGAAGCTCTAGTTGGCAAAGACGCTAAAGACCAAGCTGCAATCGACGCAGTAATGATCGAACTAGACGGCACTGAAAACAAATCTAAATTCGGTGCTAACGCTATCCTAGCTGTTTCTCTAGCAAACGCTAAAGCTGCTGCTGCTGCGAAAGGCATGCCTCTATACGAGCACATCGCTGAGCTAAACGGCACTGCAGGTCAGTTCTCTATGCCTCTACCAATGATGAACATCATCAACGGTGGCGAGCACGCAGACAACAACGTTGACATCCAAGAGTTCATGATCCAACCAGTTGGCGCTAAGACTCTTAAAGAAGGTCTACGTATCGGTGCAGAAGTATTCCACAACCTAGCTAAAGTTCTTAAGTCTAAAGGCTACAGCACTGCAGTTGGTGATGAAGGTGGTTTCGCTCCTAACCTTAAATCTAACGCTGAAGCTCTAGAAGTTATCGCAGAAGCTGTTGCAGCTGCTGGTTACGAACTAGGTAAAGACGTTACTCTAGCTATGGACTGTGCTGCATCTGAGTTCTTCGACAAAGAAGCTGGCATCTACAACATGAAAGGTGAAGGTAAAACTTTCACTTCTGAAGAGTTCAACCACTACCTAGCTGAGCTAGCTAACCAATTCCCAATCGTTTCTATCGAAGACGGTCTAGACGAGTCTGACTGGGATGGCTTCAAGCACCAAACAGAACTACTAGGTGACAAGCTTCAACTAGTAGGTGACGATCTATTCGTTACTAACACTAAGATCCTTGCTGAAGGTATCGAGAAAGGCGTAGCTAACTCTATCCTTATCAAGTTCAACCAAATCGGTTCTCTAACTGAGACTCTAGCTGCAATCAAGATGGCTAAAGACGCAGGTTACACAGCAGTAATCTCTCACCGTTCTGGCGAAACTGAAGATGCAACTATCGCTGACCTAGCGGTAGGTACAGCAGCAGGTCAAATCAAAACTGGTTCTATGAGCCGTTCTGACCGTGTTGCTAAGTACAACCAACTAATCCGTATCGAGGAAGCACTAGGTGATCGCGCTCCTTTCAACGGTCTTAAAGAAGTTAAAGGTCAAGCTTAATTCTTAATTGAATTAACCGCTTAACTTAAAGCTTTTGAAACACCCTGCTTTGGCGGGGTGTTTTTGTATCTGACATATGAGAACAGGCTTTGCTTTTTGATGTCTTTCGCTTACGTTCATTTGTGATTCCATAGAACGAGGAAGGAGAGAGTAGAGAAGTCTCTTTGTTTCATTTTGCTGCTTATTTCTTGTAAGGAGCGTGTGAGTCTCCCTTTCTCCCCTAGAGGCAACCTCGCATTTATGCTATATATGTCTCCTTATCTAATTCCTTCCGGTACAGAATGTTAGCAGCGATATGCGAATCTTTGTTATAGCCCTTACGCTACTGTTTGGCTTGCTTCAATACACTCTATGGTTTGGTAAAAACGGAGTGTCTGACTACTACACAGTAAAAGATGAAATTGAAGTTCAGCAACAAGTGAACAGCAAGCTACAAGCTCGCAACAATGAAATGTTCGCTGAGATTGATGACTTAAGGCAAGGTCTTGATGCGATTGAAGAACGTGCGCGTCATGAGCTCGGTTTAGTTAAAGATGGCGAGACTTTTTACCGCATTATAGGTGAGGAAAACCATTAAAATGTTGGATATGAACTCATCGCATATCGCAATTGTGCCAGCTGCTGGTGTAGGGAGCAGAATGAAGGCAGATCGCCCTAAGCAATATTTATTGATCGAAGGTAAAGCGGTACTGGAACATACCGTAGAGAAACTGCTTTCTCACCCAAATATTTCTAAGGTTGTCGTTGCCGTTACTGACGGCGACCCATATTACCCAGAATTGTCCATTGCTAAGCACCCAGATGTGATTCGTGTAGCTGGTGGTAAAGAAAGAGCAGACTCTGTGTTATCAGGGCTAAACTATGTCAATGAGCATCTGGAAAGCGAGTGGGTATTAGTCCACGACGCTGCGAGGCCATGTGTATTAACATCCGACATTGACCGTTTGATTGATGTTTGCTGCGCCCACTCAACGGGTGGCATTCTCGCATCTCCTGTGAGAGATACAATGAAGCGAGCAAACGCAGTACAAGATATCGATCATACGGTAGATAGAGAAGCATTGTGGCATGCACTTACTCCACAAATGTTTAAAACTCAGCAGCTTACTCAAGCACTGGCTGACGCATTAGAACAGGGTGTAACCATTACCGATGAAGCCTCGGCTTTGGAATGGTTAGGCGAGAAGCCAGCCTTAGTTCAAGGGAATGCGAACAATATAAAAATCACTCAGCCAGAAGATCTCGCGTTAGCCGAGTTTTATCTAAGCCGTGAGCGCGGCGAATAAAGAAAGGATAGAAAATGATTCGAATTGGTCATGGTTTCGATGTACATAAATTCGGTGGTGAAGGCCCAGTCATTATTGGTGGTGTAGCAATCCCTTATGAGCAAGGTTTGATTGCACACTCAGACGGCGATGTAGCGTTGCATGCGTTAACGGATGCTCTGCTGGGCGCGATTGCTGCCGGCGATATTGGTCGTCATTTCCCAGATACGGATGATAAATGGAAAGGCGCAAACAGTCGTGAATTACTGAAAGACGTTTACCGTCGAGTCAAAGAGCAAGGCTACCGTCTTGGCAATGCTGATGTAACCATCATGGCACAAGCGCCTAAAATGGCACCACACATTGACGCAATGTGTGCGGCAATTGCCGAAGACCTAGAAACCGACATTAGTAACATCAACGTAAAAGCGACGACGACAGAACGTCTCGGTTTTACTGGACGCAAAGAAGGCATTGCAACGGAAGCCGTTGTACTTCTGTTTAAGCAATAACTAGCAATTTGCTCCCCTAAGCTGTGATATCAGCGGAAACACATCATGTCAGACATTTTATCTTCATTGGCTTACCTAACGGGTAAGCCAGTTGCATCGGCAAAAATTAAAGCGCAGCCAGAGCATTTTCAGGTTCGCGAAGATTTAGGTTTTGCCTTTACGGGCGAAGGCGAGCACTTAATGGTTCGTATCCGTAAAAAGGGCGAGAACACCAGCTTCGTTGCTAACGAGTTAGCAAAAGCCTGTGGTGTTAAGTCGAAAGACGTTAGCTGGGCGGGTCTTAAAGACCGTCATGCGGTGACGGAACAGTGGTTAAGTGTCCATTTACCAAAAGGTGAAACGCCAGATTTTTCAGCGTTTTTGTCTCAATACCCAAGTATCGAAATCCTTGCAACAGATCGTCACAATAAAAAACTGCGTCCTGGTGACCTAGTAGGGAACGAGTTCGTGGTTACTTTGTCTGAAGTGACAGATATAGCGGATGTAGAGCAACGTCTTGAAAAAGTGAAACAAGTTGGCGTGCCAAACTACTTTGGTAGTCAGCGTTTTGGTAACGATGGTAACAACCTTGAAGAAGCACGTCGATGGGGACGCGAAAACGTTCGTACCCGCAATCAAAACAAGCGCAGCATGTATTTATCAGCGGCTCGTTCGTGGATTTTCAACCGCATCGTTTCAGCTCGTCTAGAGAATGGTGTGTTTGATAAGTTCATTGATGGTGACATTGCACAGACGAATTCTGGCACTCAGTTGATTGATGCAAACAACATCACTGATTTGCAAGTACAATTTGCACAAGGTGAAGCGGCAATTACCGCTGCGCTTGCTGGCGATAATGCACTGCCTACTCAAGCCGAGGCTCTGGCATTAGAGCAACCGTTTTTAGACGAAGAGCCTGACCTCATGGCGCTGATTCGTGGTAATCGCATGCGCCACGATCGTCGCGATATTGCGCTGAAGCCAAAAGATTTAGCTTGGACGGTTGAAGGTAACAACATTACGCTGACTTTCTCACTGGATGCGGGATCTTTTGCGACCTCTATTGTTCGTGAGTTAGTTAATGAGGTTGAAGTAGAAAGAGAATACTAATGGAACAGGATTCACGAAACCCGAAGCCCTTAAGGGTCTTAATCAGCAATGATGATGGTGTTCATGCTCAAGGGATTCATGCCCTCGCTGATGAGTTGAGAGATATCGCTGAAGTGACCATTGTCGCACCTGATCGAAATCGTTCAGGTGCTTCGAATTCACTCACATTAGAACAACCATTACGCGTGACTGAAATTGCCCCAAATATCTACTCAGTGCAAGGCACGCCCACGGATTGTGTGCATTTCGCGCTGAATGAGCTAATGAAAGATGATTTGCCTGATCTTGTTCTGTCAGGAATCAACCATGGCGCTAATTTGGGTGATGATGTTCTTTATTCTGGAACAGTAGCAGCCGCCATGGAAGGTCATTTCCTTGGCGTTCAGTCGGTGGCTTTTTCTCTAGTGGGTAAGCGACATTTCGAATCCGCCGCTAAAATTGCACGTCAAATTGTACAACAGCATTTAGCGTCGCCGATTCCAACGAATCGTCTACTGAACGTAAACGTGCCTGACTTACCATCAGAGAATTTAGGTGAAATTGAAGTTACGCGTTTAGGTGCACGTCATCACGCAGAGAATATGATCAAGCAGAAAGATCCGAGAGGCCATGACATTTATTGGTTAGGCCCACCAGGAAAGGAGCAAGATGCAGGAGAGGGCACGGACTTTTATGCAATTGAGCATGGCCGAGTTTCAATGACGCCTCTGCAAGTTGATCTCACCGCTCACGAGTCGCTGCGTGCTATGGATAGTTGGTTAAAGGAAGAGAAGTAATGAGTAACCCACAT
Source organism: Vibrio sp. OPT41 (assembly GCF_015163595.1). Taxonomy (NCBI): domain Bacteria; kingdom Pseudomonadati; phylum Pseudomonadota; class Gammaproteobacteria; order Vibrionales; family Vibrionaceae; genus Vibrio; species Vibrio sp. OPT41. The sequence goes on from NZ_JADDYH010000101.1 coordinate 75,648, forward strand.
GCTGACAGGTTGATAGCGTTTCTTATCTCCAGTGGCATCAAAGACCAAAGAGTTCTGGATGCTATCCAACGCTTGCCACGAGAAAGCTTTGTTTCTCAAGCGATGATGCACCAAGCCTATGATAACAATGCGTTACCAATTGGTCAGGGACAAACTATTTCTCAGCCTTATATCGTTGCTCGTATGACCGAGTTGCTTGAGCTAGAGCCGGCGAGTCGTGTTCTGGAAATCGGAACGGGATCGGGTTATCAAACCGCGGTACTGGCGCAAATTGTTGATCATGTATACTCCGTTGAGCGAATTAAATCGTTGCAATGGGAAGCAAAGCGTCGCCTGAAGCAATTGGATATTTACAATGTTTCAACTAAGCATGCTGATGGGTGGCAGGGCTGGGAAGCGAGAGGTCCTTTCGATGCTATCATTGTTACCGCTGCCGCTGAAGTGATTCCCCAAGCTCTTCTCTCACAATTAAGAGATGGCGGCAAAATGGTCATTCCTGTTGGAGATACGGAGCAACAGTTATTAAAAATAGAGCGTAAGGGAGACGAATATCTCTCTACCGTTGTAGAAATGGTTCGGTTCGTACCTCTGGTTGCGGGTGATTTAGCTTAAGGGTTAGGGATAGGTGAATAAGTTACTACGTCATATTGGTATTAGCTTTGTGTTTGCTGCAGGACTAGTTGGTTGTGCAGCGCATTCCCCTGCACCTGTCTCTAGTCTAAAAAAAGACTATTCAAGCCTTGAAAGAGGGAGTTACAGAGGGAGTTATTATGAGGTAAAAAAAGGCGATACGCTTTACTTCATAGCTTATGTCACAGATAAAGATGTAAATGATCTTGTTCGTTACAATGAGTTAACTCAGCCTTACACTATCTACCCAGGACAGAGGCTAAAACTTTGGGCTCCGAAATATGTCGCCCCTAAATATGGTCAAAAAGTTGAACCCGTTGTGGCTCCTGTTGTTACGACACCCCCAGCTCCAGTGACGAAAACATCAACAGCCTCTAAACCTAAACCTTCGAGTAAAAACTCTAGTCAAAAACCTACAGAGACTAAGCCTAAAGTCGTACAAAAACAGCCTCCAAAGAAGGTTGAACAATCGAAAACAAAGGAGTATGTTGGTTCAAAAGATAACCAAAAAGTGAAGCAAAAAGCGCCAACTACCACAGCAAAGAGTGATAAAGTCTCAAAGTGGTTGTGGCCAACAAAAGGGAGAGTAATCAAGAACTTTTCGGCGGGAGAACAGGGAAATAAAGGTATCGACATCGCAGGACAGCGTGGTCAACCTATCGTTTCAACCGCAGCCGGCACAGTCGTTTATTCAGGCAATGCGCTACGAGGTTATGGCAACTTAATTATAGTAAAGCATAACGACAATTATTTAAGCGCATACGCACATAATGACAAACTGCTGGTCACAGAAGGACAAAGCGTAAAAAGCGGACAAAAAATCGCCACCATGGGTAGTTCAGGTGCAAAGTCGGTCAAACTACACTTTGAAATTCGCTATCAAGGTAAATCAGTGAATCCAAAACGCTATTTGCCTTAAAACTTTGAAAAACAACTTGCGACATCATTTAGCGACATATTGAGTTGTCATGTCTTGCTAACTCGCCAGGGGGAGGCGTTATGAGTATCAGCAACACAGTAACCAAAGTTGAAGAGTTTGCATTTGACAATGCGTCAGTGAAGACCATTGATAACGAACTCGAAAGATCATCATCCACAGAAAGCAAAGCGACTGCGCGTGAAGAATTTGACGCGAGCAGTAAAAGCTTAGATGCAACTCAGTTGTATTTGGGCGAAATTGGCTTCTCACCTTTACTTACTGCCGAAGAAGAAGTGCTTTACGCAAGACGCGCCCTACGTGGCGACGAAGCGGCACGCAAACGTATGATCGAAAGTAACCTACGTTTGGTTGTTAAGATTTCTCGTCGATACAGTAACCGTGGTCTAGCACTACTCGATCTGATTGAAGAAGGTAACCTCGGCTTGATCCGAGCGGTCGAAAAATTCGACCCAGAACGTGGTTTCCGTTTCTCTACTTACGCAACATGGTGGATCCGACAAACGATAGAGCGAGCGTTGATGAACCAAACTCGCACGATCCGTCTACCTATCCACGTAGTGAAAGAGCTGAACATTTATCTGCGTACTGCGCGTGAACTTTCTCAAAAGCTCGATCACGAACCGACCGCAGAAGAAATTGCTGCTCAATTAGATATTCCAGTCGAAGACGTAAGCAAAATGTTACGCCTTAATGAGCGTATTAGCTCTGTCGACACGCCAATCGGTGGTGACGGTGAGAAAGCGCTGCTGGATATTATTCCTGATGCAAACAACTCTGATCCAGAAGTTTCGACTCAAGATGACGACATCAAATCATCGTTGATTCATTGGTTAGAAGAGTTGAATCCGAAACAGAAAGAAGTGCTTGCACGTCGCTTCGGCCTACTAGGCTACGAGCCTTCGACGCTGGAAGAAGTTGGTCGAGAGATTGGTCTGACACGTGAGCGAGTACGTCAAATACAAGTGGAAGGTTTACGTCGTCTTCGTGAAGTCCTAATCAAACAAGGTTTGAATATGGAAAACTTGTTTAACGTAGAAGACGATTAAGTAATCCGTATTTCACTAGATACACAAAAGGCTATGGTTCCCCATAGCCTTTTTTCTTTTTTGCTCGTCGGTGTGAGTCTGTTTACAGCATCTTCTTCAAGCGATACAGCTCTTCAAGAGCTTGGCGTGGCGTTAAGTCGTCAGGATCAATACCTGACAGAGCTTGTTCGACCTCGCTAGGCTCTGGAATCAGGCTCAACTGGTTGGCCACATCTACTGCACTTGGACGCGGTGTGTCACTGTTTTGCCCCAGTTGCTCTAGCTGAGATAGCTTGTTACGCGCATTTTTGATGACCGTTTTTGGTACGCCAGCTAAGCCCGCAACAGCCAAGCCGTAAGACTTACTTGCCGCACCTTCTTGAACTGCGTGCATAAAGGCAATGCTGTCTCCATGTTCTACGGCATCCAAGTGAACGTTCGCTAAGCTTGGCAGTTGGTTCGGTAACTCTGTTAATTCGAAGTAGTGAGTTGCAAATAGGGTCATCGCACCAATTTGTGTTGCGAGCCATTCCGCACTTGCCCAAGCTAAAGACAGACCGTCGTAAGTACTAGTACCACGTCCGATTTCATCCATTAGCACCAAACTATTCTTAGTTGCGTTGTGAAGAATATTGGCTGTTTCGGTCATTTCTACCATGAAGGTCGAGCGGCCAGATGCAAGATCATCTGACGCACCAATACGAGTAAATATACGATCTAAAGAACCAATCTGTGCGGATTCTGCCGGTACATAAGAGCCGATATGTGCCATCAATGCAATCAGCGCAGTTTGACGCATGTAGGTTGATTTACCACCCATGTTTGGACCGGTGATGATCAACATCTTACGGGCTGGGTTAAGCTCAATTGGGTTCGCGATGAACGGCTCTGTTGTTACTTGTTCTACGACTGGATGACGACCAGCTTGAATGTGAATTCCTGCGTCTTTCACAAGCGTTGGGCGGCAGTAATCTAACGAATCTGCACGCTCTGCTAGGTTTTGTAATACATCCAGTTGAGACAGAGCAGAAGCTAGGTTTTGCAGCTTCTCAAGGTTTGGCATCAATAGATCAAACAGTTCTTCCCACAACTGTTTCTCAAGTGCTAACGCTTTAGATTTCGAGTTAAGTACTTTGTCTTCGTGTTCCTTAAGCTCTGGAATGATGTAGCGTTCAGCGTTTTTGAGTGTTTGGCGACGTACATAATGCGGTGGAACCAAATGGCTCTGGCCACGGCTTACTTGGATAAAGAAGCCATGAACGTTGTTATAGCCTACTTTAAGCGTATCGATACCGTGTCGTTCACGCTCATCTCGCTCAAGCTGCTCAAGATATTCTGTTGCACCATCTGCTAATTTTCGCCATTCATCGAGCTCCGCATTGTAGCCTTCAGCGATGACGCCACCATCACGAATAACAACCGGCGGATTTTCTTTAATCGCGCGCTCTAACAGGTCACATACTTCGTCAATCGGAGCTGCATACTTCGCCAATTTCGTTAGATACGGATGGGTCAAAGAAGCGGTGACAGATTCTAGCTCTGGTAGCTGTTGCATTGCATTGCGAAGTCTAGCCATATCGCGAGGGCGAGCAGAGCGTAATGCAAGGCGCGCTAAGATACGTTCAATATCACCAATTTGCTTTAACGTTGGTTGAAGATCGGCAAACAGAGCTTGTTCTTTAATCTCACCAATCGCATCAAGACGATTGTTTAACGTTTCAATGCAACGCATAGGCTGATGCAACCAACGCTTCAGCATTCGGCTGCCCATCGGAGTAGCACAATGGTCGAGTACTGCAGCGAGCGTGTTATCGGTTCCGCCTGCTAGATTTTGAGTAATTTCCAGATTACGTCGGGTAGCAGCATCAAGGATGACGGATTGATCCTGATGATCAAACGTTAAAGAGCGAATATGAGGTAAAGCCGTACGTTGAGTATCTTTTACGTACTGGATCAAACAACCAGCAGCACATAACCCTAAGGACGCATGTTCTACACCAAAACCAACCAGATCTTTTGTGCCAAATTGTTGATTGAGTTGTTGCTTAGCCGTATCAAGCTCAAATTCCCAGACTGGGCGACGACGGTTACCATTGCGGCTCGCCATTAAATGTACAGGTTCAAAATCTTCTGGGAACAGTAGCTCACGTGGTGCAGTGCGTTGAAGCTCGGCTGTCATCGCTTCTTCAGTTTCTGGTTCTGTCAGTTGGAAGCGACCAGAGGTGACATCCAGCGTCGCATAACCGAACTTACCGTTGTGATGGTAAATTGCTGCGATTAAGTTATCGACACGCTCAGAAAGCAGCGCTTCATCCGTCACAGTACCTGGTGTCACGATACGCACAACTTTACGTTCTACCGGGCCCTTGCTGGTGGCCGGATCGCCAATCTGTTCACAGATCGCCACAGACTCACCAAGCTGAACAAGTTTTGCCAGGTAGCCCTCTACGGCGTGAAATGGCACACCCGCCATTGGGATAGGTTCACCTGCAGACGCACCACGTTTGGTCAATGAAATATCAAGAAGCTGAGAAGCTCGCTTGGCATCATCGTAAAAGAGTTCGTAGAAATCGCCCATGCGGTAGAACAGCAAAATCTCTGGGTTCTCAGCCTTTAGCTTGAGGTATTGCTGCATCATCGGAGTGTGTTTTTGTTCAGCTTTCACAGGTAAGTTCTTTTGTTTATTTCCGTAGCGGCTTAGGATACGTGAATCCCTATCAAGTAAAAAGAGACAAAGGGCATTTTGGCTATGGAAAAAACAACAAAATTGAGTGCCGATTTAGGCGCATTATTGGCTAAACACGGGCATCTTTTAACGACCGCAGAATCATGCACAGGTGGTGGTGTTGCAACCGCCATTACTGACATTGCTGGTAGTTCAGCGTGGCTTGACCGTGCGTTTGTCACCTACAGTAATGAAGCGAAAATGGAGATGCTTGGTGTGCAAGCTTCAACGTTAGAAGCGCATGGTGCAGTGAGTGAGCCAGTTGTGATTGAAATGGTACAGGGTGCAATTAAAAACTCCAATGCGACCATCGGTGTGTCCATCAGTGGTATTGCAGGGCCGGGTGGTGGCAGTGAAGAGAAACCAGTCGGCATGGTCTGCTTTGCTTTTGCTGATAACCAAAGTTGGCAGCAAGTCGAAACCATGCATTTTACTGGTGACCGTGCAGAAGTTCGCAAAAAAGCGGTCGAGCATGCGCTGACTCAATTGTATCAACATCTACTCTAGAATTTCTTAAATTGTTTTAGCCCAGCATTGATAAGGGCTAGAGCAAATCACGACTTTAGGTCAGCCAAATTTTTTTCATACAGGTATGGACACTGTATGAATCAACAGTATAATAACTTTCATTGCTGAGCAGTTCTTCTGCTTAAGAAAAATGAATTACTATTCGTCGCCCAAAGAAGATGAATAAATCGGAGAAAGTAATGGACGAGAACAAACAGAAAGCGCTCGCCGCTGCGCTAGGTCAAATTGAAAAGCAATTCGGTAAAGGCTCTATCATGCGCCTTGGTGATAACCGCGCAATGGACGTAGAAACCATCTCAACGGGTTCTCTTTCTCTTGATATCGCTTTGGGTGCTGGTGGTCTACCAATGGGTCGTATCGTAGAAATCTACGGCCCAGAATCTTCAGGTAAAACAACATTAACGCTTGAGCTTATTGCTGCTGCGCAACGTGAAGGCAAAACTTGTGCGTTTATCGATGCAGAGCACGCTCTAGATCCTGTATACGCGAAGAAACTTGGCGTAGATATCGATGCATTGCTAGTTTCTCAGCCAGACACAGGTGAGCAAGCGCTAGAGATCTGTGACGCACTTGCACGTTCTGGTGCTATCGATGTTATGGTTGTCGACTCTGTTGCAGCGCTAACACCGAAAGCAGAAATCGAAGGCGAAATGGGCGATAGCCACATGGGTCTGCAAGCACGTATGCTTTCTCAAGCAATGCGTAAGCTAACGGGTAACCTAAAGCAGTCTAACTGTATGTGTATCTTCATCAACCAAATCCGTATGAAGATTGGTGTGATGTTTGGTAACCCAGAAACAACAACAGGTGGTAACGCACTTAAGTTCTACGCTTCTGTTCGTCTAGATATCCGTCGTACTGGCGCAATCAAAGAAGGTGACGAAGTCGTAGGTAACGAAACGCGCATCAAAGTTGTTAAGAATAAGATTGCAGCACCATTTAAAGAAGCAAACACACAAATCATGTACGGCCAAGGCTTTAACCGCGAAGGTGAACTTGTCGATCTAGGTGTGAAGCACAAGTTAGTTGAAAAAGCCGGTGCTTGGTATAGCTACAATGGCGATAAGATTGGTCAAGGTAAAGCGAATGCGTGTAACTACCTGCGTGAGCATCCTGAAGTGGCTAAAACTATCGATACAAAACTGCGTGAAATGTTGCTAGCGCCAGCACTTGCGGAAGCGCCTGAAGCTGGTGAAGCGCCAGAGCAAGCTGAAGAGTTTTAATCTCTCATAGATTAATAAATGACAAAGCCCTGCAATGCGGGGCTTTGTTGTATCTATTGAAATCAAAAATCGAATTATCACAAAGGCCATTGAGAGCCTGTACAGCAAAAATACTTTTAGGATCATCATGTACCAAAAACGCCAGGCGCCGACATTATCGAGCAAAGAGGCTGCTATCCAATTGCTTAGCCGTCGCGATCATGGTCAGTATGAGCTTTACCAAAAATTATCGATGAAGGGCTATGAAGAATCAGACATCGACATCGCAATTAATTTTTGCCTAGACCATAACTATTTAGATGATTTGCGTTACGCGAAGAGTCAAATTAGACAGCATGTATACAAAGGACATGGAGAGCGTCGAATTCGTCAAGAGTTAAACCAGAAGCGTGTTGCGGAGTCGGTGATTGAGCAAGCTATGGCTGAAGAGCCGCAAGATTGGTTTGAACTGGCTAAACAGGCGGCAGAAAAGAAATTCAAAGGTATTAAAGCCAAAGACCAAAAAGAGTACGCAAAACAAGTTCGTTTTCTGCAATATCGTGGCTACAGTTTTGACCAAATCAGCTACGCGCTGAGCTTTGAGGACGAAGATTAACGGTCAGTCGTCCGCACTGATTTTTGTTTTGCTTCAAATTTTTTCTCCTACTCCCTCTTTTCCTCAAGAAAACTAGTCTCAGCTGTTTGCATGATCTACAATACGGCAAAATTCTAACTCGACTATTTTCAGGAAGAGCTGCATGTACATGAGCACTGATGAGGTTCGTAACGCGTTCCTCAAGTTCTTTGAGAGCAAAGGACACCAAATCGTAGAAAGTTCATCGTTAGTTCCACATAACGACCCAACCCTGCTGTTCACAAACGCAGGTATGAACCAATTTAAAGATTGTTTCTTAGGCTTAGAAAAACGAGCCTACACTCGAGCGACTACGGCTCAGCGTTGCGTACGTGCTGGTGGTAAACATAACGACCTAGAAAATGTTGGCTTTACTGCTCGTCACCACACATTCTTTGAAATGTTAGGCAACTTCAGCTTTGGCGATTACTTCAAAGAAGATGCGATCTCCTTTGCTTGGGAATTCCTAACCGAAGTTCTTAAACTGCCAGCGGATCGTTTATTGGTAACTGTTTACGAAACCGATGACGAAGCGTTTGACATCTGGAACAAGAAAGTTGGCGTACCCGCTGATCGTATTGTTCGCATTGGTGATAAAGAAGGCGGCAAGCCGTACGAGTCTGATAACTTCTGGCAAATGGGCGACACTGGTCCTTGTGGTCCATGTACTGAAATCTTCTACGATCACGGTGAACACATCTGGGGTGGTCGTCCTGGCACGCCTGAAGAAGATGGTGACCGTTTCATCGAGATCTGGAACAACGTATTCATGCAGTTCAACCGTCACGCAGACGGCACTATGGAACCGCTACCAAAACCATCGGTAGATACTGGTATGGGTATCGAGCGTATCTCTGCAATCATGCAAGGCGTTCACTCAAACTACGAAATTGATGTATTCCAAACTCTTATCAAAGCAGCGGCTGAAGTCATTGGTTATGAAGATCTATCGAACCAATCGCTACGCGTTATTGCTGACCACATCCGTTCATGTTCATTCTTGATTGTTGATGGTGTGATGCCTTCAAACGAAGGTCGAGGTTACGTATTACGCCGTATCATCCGTCGTGCAGTTCGTCACGGTAACAAGCTGGGCGCACAAGGTGCATTCTTCCACAAGTTGGTTGGCGTTCTAGCTGACATCATGGGTACGGCTGGTGAAGAGCTGAAGCGTCAACAAGCTGTGGTTGAAAAAGTACTGCGTATCGAAGAAGAAAACTTTGGTCGTACACTTGAGCGCGGTATGGCGATTCTAAACGAAGCATTAGATAACCTAGACGGTAAAGTACTGGACGGCGAAACCGTATTTAAACTTTACGACACTTATGGCTTCCCAGCTGACTTAACTAACGACGTTGCACGTGAGCGTGAGTTCGCAATCGACGAAGAAGGTTTTGAGAAAGCGATGGAAGAACAGCGTCAACGTGCGCGTGAAGCGGGTAACTTCGGTACTGACTACAACGCAGCAATCAAAGTTGATACGCAAACAGAATTCTGTGGTTACACAGGTACTAAAGGCTCTAGTTCTGTAGCAGCGATGTTCGTTGAAGGCAACGAAGTAGATTCACTATCTGCGGGCGACAAAGCAATCATCGTACTTGGTGAAACGCCATTCTACGCAGAGTCAGGCGGTCAGTGTGGTGACGCTGGTGAAATCCGTACTGAGTCTGGTGTATTCCGCGTTGAGGACACTCAAAAACTAGGTAACGCAATCGCGCACCACGGTGTAATGGCAGAAGGCGTTCTAGCGAAAGGTGATGAAGTAGCAACTATCGTTGACGCAGAGCGTCGCGCAGCTATCTCTCTAAACCACTCAGCAACGCACTTGCTACACGCAGCACTACGCCAAGTTTTAGGTGAGCACGTAACGCAGAAAGGCTCATTAGTGAAGGCAGACAACCTACGTTTCGACTTCTCACACCTAGAAGCCGTAACTGCAGCAGAACTGAAAGAAGTTGAGCGTCTAGTTAACGCGCAAATTCGTCGCAACCACACGATTGAAACCAACGTGATGGACATTGAGTCAGCTAAGAAGAAAGGCGCAATGGCTCTATTCGGCGAGAAGTACGACGACGAAGTACGCGTACTGTCTATGGGTAACTTCTCGACAGAGCTTTGCGGTGGTATTCACGCATCAAGCACAGGTGATATTGGCCTATTCAAAATCACTTCAGAAAGCGGCATTGCTGCAGGTATTCGACGTATTGAGGCGGTAACAGGCGAGGCTGCATTAGACGCGATTGAAGCTCAAAACGCGAAGTACGAAGAGAAACTGGCAGAATCTGCACAGAAAGCAAAAGCGCTAGAGAAAGAAGTGCAGAAGCTAAAAGATAAGATGGCGGCAGCAGAAAGCGCTAACATCATGGGCAAAGCGGTTGAAGTCAATGGTACAAAAGTTCTAGTCGCAGCTCTTGAAGGCGCTGACAGCAAGAACCTACGTACTATGGTTGATGACATCAAGAACCAAATGGGGTCTGGTGTCGTACTGCTTGCCAACGTAACAGGTGACAAGGTTGGCCTGATTGCTGGTGTGACTAAAGATCTAACTGGTAAAGTAAAAGCTGGTGATCTAGTTAAGATGATTGCTGAGCAAGTCGGTGGTAAGGGCGGTGGTCGTCCTGACATGGCTCAAGCTGGTGGTACTGATGTAGCCGCACTACCAGAGGCAATTAAAACAGTTCAGCCTTGGTTAGAAGAGCGCTTATAAGCTTTTAACTACTAAAATTACGCTCAATCAAGTTTCTTTGATTGAGCGTTATTTTTTTTTTAGCAGCCAAGTGGTTTAATTGACCAAAAGTTAACCGAGTCATTTAGGCTATTTGGTTTTTGTTGTAACTACTGCTTATATAATTTTTCTAAAAGGAAATACTGAAGATGTAAGCAGTTCTAAAGAGACTTCGGTCTTGGGAAGGTGAAGACTGGTGAAAAAGCCCCTTATCGTGCAAAAGTTTGGCGGAACCTCAGTGGGTTCAATTGAAAGAATCCACCAAGTTGCTGAACACATCATTAAGGCGAAAAATGATGGCAATCAAGTTGTTGTTGTCGTGTCTGCAATGTCAGGCGAAACAAACAGACTGATGGACCTCGCTAAACAGATAGATAGCGTGCCTACAGCTCGAGAACTTGATGTTTTGCTCTCTGCTGGTGAGCAAGTGTCAATGGCACTGTTAGCAATGACACTCAATAAATTGGGTCATGCTGCACGCTCGCTTACCGGAGCACAGGCGAATATTGTGACGGATAATCAACACAATGACGCAACGATTAAACACATTGATACTAAGACAATTCTGGGATTGCTTGAGCAAGACCAAATCGTGATTGTTGCAGGCTTTCAAGGTGTGAATGAGAACGGGGATATCACCACATTAGGTCGAGGTGGCTCAGATACGAGCGCAGTGGCACTGGCAGGCGCATTGCGCGCTGATGAGTGTCAAATCTTTACCGACGTTGATGGTATTTATACTTGTGACCCACGTGTAGTGAAAAACGCGCGAAAATTGGCGGTTATCGATTTTCCTTCCATGGAAGCGATGGCAAGCCGAGGCGCGAAAGTATTACATTTACCTTCAGTGCAATTTGCATGGAAGAATAATGTGCCACTGCGCGTGCTTTCGACATTTGATGTTAATGAAGGCAGTCTGGTAAAGGGGGAGTTAGGCAATCAAGCCGTCTCTGGTATAGCCATTCAACGTGACCTTGCCATAATCGAAGTCGATAAAGAACATTTATCTAGTGCTACAAAACAATGTCAGATGTTGGGTATCGACATTTGGAATGTGATCGAGGAAACAGAACGGGCAGGTATCATGATAAAACAAGATGCATGTGCCAAGTTCGATCTGGTGTTCAGCGACAAAATCCGTAATAGTGAAGTGGTAAGCCTGTTGACCGCAGTGGGGCTTGAGGCCAATGGAATGGTAGAGCACGCATGCGATTTGTTGGCAAAGCGAGATATTGAGATCAATTTCAGCGCAACGAATGCACTCACTATGATGCTAGTTTTAGCACCCGAATGTGTGGATACAGCAGCAAACATTCTGCATGATGCTTACATTACGTCTAGTGAAGCATTAAACATTCAACAAAAACATGCCTTTTTAGGCTGATTTTCGCTAACAAGGTAGTTTACGAAAATATAACTTTTGTTGGATAATAGCTTTGTAGCAAGAAAATTTAGAGATTACTCAAGGAGCAAAGAATGCTAATTTTGACTCGCCGCGTAGGCGAAACACTGATGATTGGTGATGAAGTGACTGTAACTGTACTAGGTGTTAAAGGTAACCAAGTGCGTATCGGCGTTAACGCTCCGAAAGAGGTTTCAGTTCACCGTGAAGAAATCTACATGCGCATTCAAGCTGAAAAAGGCAATGGCAACGTTGCTTCAGGTAACTACTAAGTCGCTCCTGTTTACAGAGCTTAGTTTGAATGAAAAAGGCTAACCGAAGGGTTGGCCTTTTTAGTTTTTACTGTGCCGTCCTAAATAAGGTTGACACTTTCCACCCCCAAAATTGGAGAGTGTTATGAAATCAACAACTAAAAGAACTCAGCGCGATTACTCCCTC
>NZ_JADDYH010000102.1:0-295 GCF_015163595.1 Vibrio sp. OPT41
AACGGTGACACAATACGGACGCGGGGTGGAGCAGCTTGGTAGCTCGTCGGGCTCATAACCCGAAGGTCGTCGGTTCAAATCCGGCCCCCGCAACCAATGCGACACTAGCTCAGTTGGTAGAGCGCAACCTTGCCAAGGTTGAGGTCACGAGTTCGAACCTCGTGTGTCGCTCCAGTTTTATAGTTCTCACGGTACTTAACGGTGACACAATACGGACGCGGGGTGGAGCAGCTTGGTAGCTCGTCGGGCTCATAACCCGAAGGTCGTCGGTTCAAATCCGGCCCCCGCAACCAAT
>NZ_JADDYH010000103.1:0-214 GCF_015163595.1 Vibrio sp. OPT41
TTTACGCCCAGTAATTCCGATTAACGCTCGCACCCTCCGTATTACCGCGGCTGCTGGCACGGAGTTAGCCGGTGCTTCTTCTGTCGCTAACGTCAAATGATAGTGCTATTAACACTACCACCTTCCTCACGACTGAAAGTGCTTTACAACCCGAAGGCCTTCTTCACACACGCGGCATGGCTGCATCAGGCTTGCGCCCATTGTGCAATATTCC
>NZ_JADDYH010000014.1:0-64374 GCF_015163595.1 Vibrio sp. OPT41
TCAAGAGTGATTCGGCACGCGTGGCATTTTTACTATGCGTTGGTTTTAGTGGTTAAGGTGGTATGCGGAAGCTTCGGTATTGCGCGCCTCACACCTTAACAAGGCGTTAGCTAAAAGGGGTAGATATATTGTCAATTGATCGTCCTAAGCTATATAAAAAGCTAGAAGAGAATGAGATCGAAAAAGTATTGTTTTCAGATCCTCTTACTGAAACGACCAGAAAATCACGCAGAAATTTAATGATTGCATCTGTGATGTGTTTACTAATCTCAATTTTAAATCTAAAAGTCACAGGGTTTCTTGGTCTCAAAGCGGAAACTGAAGCAATAGAAAGTGAGTTAGTTAAGGGGATTGGTGCAATTATTGTTATCTACTACTTTGTTGTTTTTATTCTTTACGCCACCATAGACATACTCGCATGGAAGTTTGATCGAGAAAAAACATTAATATCTGGGCATCAAGAGCTTGTCGAAGCTATCGAACGGCACTTTTCAGTTACGATTGAGCATATTGACTATTCTGTACGCGACTTAAGTAATCTATCTCCAGACAGTAGAATGCAAGACCAAATATACAATAGTGAAGCTATTGGTAGGGCAACACAGCTAATACAAGGAACTAAAGATGGTATCGATAGCTTCCGCAAAGATGCTGAGCCATTTATCAATCAATGGCTCAAACGAGTCAATAAAACAAGTATTCTCAACACTAGGTTTTTTATTCGCTTAGTAAGCCTATATGGCTTTGATTTAATCTTTCCATCTTTGATGGCTTGTTTAGCTGTTTACAAATCATACACAGGTATTCATTTAGCTGTGACGGCAATTTTTAGCTAACAAATTGTTCAAGAGGGATTCGCAACGCGTGGCATTTTTACTATGCGTTAGGTTTTGTGGTTAAGGTGGTATGCAGTGGCATCAGTATTGCGTTGCTCACCCCTTAACAAGGCGTTATATTTTTTGAGGGGCTATGAAGAAACAATTAGCGTTAATTTTTTCATCAGCTACAACTATATTGAGTGCAGTCTGGTTGTGGAAAGAGGGCGGTTATGAACCAGCAATTGTTTTAATTGGTGGTGTTGGTGGTTTGATTCTTTCCTTGTACCCCACTAAGGATGAAAATTCTGATAAGTTTCCAGCCCCGACACATATAGAGCATGAAGTTTTAGATGAACTCTATATACACATCTTGCATGTTGAAGGAACTATTAATAAGAGTTTTCTTGATCGACGACTTTGGAATGAACTTCAAGACAACTTAGATCAACTAAAGCGTTTTTATCATAAAAATAAGATTAAGTTCCCTGATACATTAGATCAAAAGGTGCTTGAGGTTATTATGATTGGGCGGAACGTGATGAGTTCGGAAATTAATCAATCTATACCAACAGAGCTAGCAAGTGCTTATCGTAGTTCAAAAGACAATGTTATCGCTGAAATTCGGTTACTAAAAGGTATCGAGCACTAAAATATAACAAACTGTTTAAGAGTGATTCGCAACGCGTGGCATTTTTACTATGCGTTAGGTTTAGTGGTTAAGGTGGTATGCGGCGGCTTCGGTATTGCGTTGCTCACACCTTAACAGGGCGTTATATTCTAAGGAGAAAATTTGAGCAATTTTGATTTTAAACCCAAAGATAAATCTGAGTATATTTCTATATTCTCTCTATGGGACAAAAAGTTAGGGGTTATCGCCAACCTCAAGTTTCTGATTATTGAAATGTTTTTTGGCATCCAGATTGTAGAATTATTGACCGATACAAACTCTATTGAGTTGTCAAAATCAGGACCTATTTCCTTGGGTAAGGCTGGTGAATCCGACAATGGTATGGTTGGAGGTTTGAGTAAGTTTATTCCTGCTACGTTAATGACAAAAGTAATCGAGAAATCGATTGCTGAAATGTTGTTCTATAAATACTTAGGTACGTATAAGTTCATTATTATTGCGGATAAAGACTGTATACCTTCTGGTTCTTGGCGAGTTGCAGAAGTAACTGAAGTTCTTTATCGGTTAAATAAACATGAAGCACACCAGTTGGTACCATATAAAGGAAAAATGACTCTGATTTGGACGTCTTTGGAAACGCTTGTAGCTTCAGTTTCATGGATTAGCACAAATTCACTTGAAATTACGTTGTTGTTAACTGGTGTAATGGAGTTTCTTCGTAGGTTCCGAATATAACAAACAATTTAAGAGTGATTCGTAACGCTTGGCGGTTTTACTATGCGTTGAGTCATGTGTTTAGGGTGCAATACTGTAGCTTCGGTGTTGCGTTACTCACACCTTAATTGGGCGTTACATGCTTTTTAATATCTGAGCTAGCGTTTAAAGAGTGCTACAAAACTTAAGGATATAGTTATGAATGAAGGCGATCATTTAGTTTCACCCCGGTTGGGCTACACCCATCATGGCTTATATATCGGAGACGGTATGGTTATTCACTATTCGGGTTTTTCAGAGTTTTTGGATAAAGGTAGTATTGAAATCACGACGCTTAGCGAATTCTCACAAGGACATAATGTGAGTATTAAAACTCATTTGGTTCCAGTTTATACTGCAGAAGAAAGGGTTCAGAGAGCTTACGAAAAGCTCGGAGAAGATAGTTACAACTTAGTTTTTAATAATTGCGAGCATTTTGTTAACTGGTGTTTTAATGGTTTTAAATCTAGCTCGCAAGTAAATAATGTTGTTTCAGTAGCTGGGGCAGCAGGACATGAATACATGAAAAGAAAAGCTGTAGAAACTACAGCTTCAGTAGTGGCACAGCAAGCAACTAGAATGACCGCAACCAAGACAGCGGAGGTAGCTTTAACTTCTGCAGTTGCGAAGACAGCTGTGTCTACAACAGCAGGAACTGTAGCTGGTGTAACAGCCGCTAGTACAGTAGGAGGTTCAGCTGCCACTGGTGTTGTCGCCGCTGTTGCTACTGGGTCTCTTGCCTCAGCTGCTGCGCCTGTCGCTATTGCTGTTGGTGTTGGGTACGGCGTTAAGAAAGTGTTTGATTGGCTTTGGGATTAAATAGTGACAATCATGTAACAAACTGTTCAAGAGGGATTCGCAACGCGTGGCATTTTCACTATGCGTTGGTTTTAGTGTTTTAGGTGGTATGCGGCGGCTTCGGTATTGCGTTGCTCACCCCTTAACAGGGCGTTAGCTTGCGATGTCAATATTTGAGGCTATTCGCGTCAAAATTAGAATCAATTTTATTAGTGATAGTAATATGAATTATAAGTGTTATGGGCATTTCTACTCATCTAGTGAACTAAATTTTCGGGATGTGCTCCTAATTACAGACTTAGATGATATTTCGGATGACACCCAGATTGATTTACTAATGGTTATGATGAACCCAGGTAGTTCTGAACCAAAAGACCAGAATGTTAAAGTCACAATATTCTCAAAATCATGTGTGCTGACAAAGCCAGATAATACTCAATCTCAAATTATGAAGGTCATGGCCGATAACAACTTTCGCACTGCTATTGTTATAAATTTATCAGATGTAAGAGAATCGAAAAGTAGTCTGTTTACAAGAAAGTTAAAGGGGCTTTCATTTGGCTCGTTTGGCGACAGGCACTCGATCTTCTCCGAGAATAGGAGCGAAGAACTGGATCAGATTTTAGAAAAATGTAAGACATCCTCAGTTGTTTTTGCTAGTGGGGTTAATTACAAACTACGTTTTCTAACATCCCGAGCAGTCTCTAAGTTTGATGCGTATCGAATAGCTGGAAACAAGAGTAAAAAAGGTCTTTTCTACCACCCGTTACCTCGTTCAAAAGAAAAGCAGCGGGAATGGGTTCGTGATATAAATGAACAACTTAAACGCTTAACAAGCTAACAAACTGTTTAAGAGGGATTCGCAACGCGTGGCATTTTTACTATGCGTTGAATTTAGTGATTAAGGTGGTTTTCGGCGGCTTCGGTATTGCGTTGCTCACCCCTTAACAGGGCGTTATGTAGCAAGGAGGATAGATATGCTTAAGTTTATGAATAAAAAGGCTTATGTTCAGTCAGTGGCTAAAGATGTAGCTCCTAAGCTGTGTGCTAAATTTGGGAAAAAGAACACCTATTCGTTTCATGAGATTAGTTGGGTATTGAACCAGATTAATCGCAGCAATGACCGATTCTATAAGTCAGTTTCTTATGGCATGTTGCTGCCATACAGTAAAGAGTTGGCTTTGGAACTACATGAAGATCTAGGCGACTTGTTGGATTTTCAAAAGTCTGTTGGAAAGATCCTATTTAACGTATCTGAAGTCCCATCATTTGAAAGCTACTTACTATATGCAGAAGTAAATGTAGAACCTAATAGTAAAGTGACGAATACCAGTCTAGATAGTTCTGGTGGTATAAACCTTTTTGATTTGGGTAATGGCGAATAGCTACATAACAATCTGTTTAAGAGTGATTCGCAACGCTTGGCATTTTTACTATGCGTTGCGTTTAGTGTTTAAGGTGGTATGCGGAGGCATCGGTATTGCGTTGCTCACACCTTAACAGGGCGTTAGGTTTTCTGGAGACTTTATGGATATATCGGATTGGCTGAAAATCCCTGCAGCACTATCTGCTTTTGTCGTTTTGAGCAAGTTTCTATACGACGTAGCTAGTGGTAAACGAACAAAGCTAAGAGAAGAATACAGGTTTGCTAAAGAGTTGCTGAGTGATATTAGTACAGAGGAATTACATCCCTATGTGAAAGAAAAGGGTTATCAAGCGTTGGTAGGTTCTCCGGATATTTCCGTAGAAGAAATCGAGTACATTCTAACATTAAAAAATCCAGTTAAATGTTTAAAGGATTATGTTCTTGCTCGCGGATACTTAGAGAAAATAGAATCTAGGGGAAACACGCATCTACGATTTAAGCCTAAGTATCAATCGAAAAGAAAAAGGCTTATTTTAATCATTTGGTATCTCGTGTGGTACGTTGTGTTTGCTTTTTTAGTCGCGAGCCCATTTGTTTTGAATCATTGGTATGACTTTACGCCTACAGACCTTTTAATACTTGTTAGTATTTCTGGTGCTACTTTTGCTTTCCCTGCATGGATAAGTTTGCAGAGTGGGGCAAGAATAGTTAGGGGGCAAAGTTTGGTGGAAAATCAAAGGTGTCATTCGTGGGAGCTAGTGACACAAACCTAACAAAGCATTTAAGAGTGATTCGCAACGCTTGGCAGTTTCGCTTCGCTCAAGTTTAGCCAAGCGCCACTCACACCTTAATGCGGCTTTAGCCGAATTTGGAGAGTTCAGTGGAATTTTATAGAGACCTATTTACAAGTGTTGGCTGGTTTATACCCTCTAACTCTACAATGGGCTATATCAGTACTATCGCAAAAGAAATCGAAAGTACTGAAAAGCCAAATATTGAACCATTTCTCGAAGAGCTGTATTCCAGCCTTAATCAAGCTGCTATGGTTACTGAGCGCTATCCTGCTGTGCCTTATATTTGCGAGTATAAGGATATTATTGCTGGATCCATTGAAGCTCATTTTTTGGGGCTAAACTATGCGGCGGTGACGACTTTAATGCCAGTGGTTGAGGGAGTTGGTAATAAGTTAGTAGATGAGTGGGGAGTTGAGCGGAAATTTTGGAATGGCAAGAGGATGGTAACAAAAGGTACAAGAGTTTTGTTTTCCGATCTAGCCAAAAAATGTAGAGAACATGTTATAAGTAATGAACTTGGCATGGTAAGTGAAATAGTTCCCGCTTTAGAAGCATTTGAGCACTATTTAAAGAATAATTTTTATATTAGCTCTACTAAGTATGCTTTTGAAGATAAAACTAATAGGCATGGAATTTTACATGGCTCATTCAAAGATTCTGATTATGGTGTACCAATGAACTTTTACAAAACTATTGGTGCTGTAGAGTTTTTGTGCTTCATTATATCTCTTAAAGAGCCTATCAGTTTTTTTGCACCGTCACCTACAGATAAATCCTATCAGCTTGCTTCATACTATGATTCTTGCAAAACAAACAGTTTAGTCAGGCGAAAAATATTCGGCTAACAAAGCATTTAAGAGTGATTCGCAACGCTCGGCATTTTCGCTTCGCTCAAGTATAGCCGAGCGCAGCTCACACCTTAATGCGGCGTTATGCGCTCGCAGAAATGGAGATAATCAATCATGGAAGATTTAGCTAATTCGTTAAGAAGTTCTGGCCTAAAAGTCAAAATTAAAAAAGGAAAAATTGCAGTTCGGCTTGACGGGCTTTCAAATCCGGTTTCGATAATAAAAGATATACCTGCTGATGAGTATAAAGTGAAAACTAATGATTCGATTCTATCGATAATTGCCTGTCTTTTGCTATTTATTGGTCTGTCAGGTATTTATGAGTTTAGTGGTAATGCTTTGATAAATATTGCACTTATCTCCGTTTCTATATTGTCTTTTGTTACAGTGTTACTTACAGAGTTTAAGCTGACTAAATTACGCGCTACTGTAGTTGCGTTCAATCGTGGAGAACGCGCATAACAAATTGTTCAAGAGTGATTCGGCACGCGTGGCATTTTTACTATGCGTTAGTTCTAGTGGTTAAGGTGGTATGCGGAAGCTTAGGTATTGAGTGCCTCACACCTTAACAAGGCGTTATGCAGCAAGGACGACATTGGTGTTTTGAGATGAACATTGATGAAAGAATAAAATCACTTAGTAAAGTTCTTAATAACTTAATTAGCGCAAAATCAATAATGTATAACGAGTGGTCACCAAAGTTATACTCGAAAGAGTTGCAAGGTTCTGCAGGGGTTTATCATTTCTACGAGGAATCCGGCAAAGGCATAAGATCACTGTATATTGGTAAAGCTGGAGTAGGCAAAGGTGGCAATTGGGACCTGTACCAAAGGCTGAAACAGCATTTTCAACCATCTCAGGAAAACACTTACCTGGGTAAATTTGCCAAATCAAAATCGTTATCTGGAGAAGAAGCGTTGGAACTTCTCAATGGTTCTCAAGTTAAACTTCAATGGGTTAGTTTTAAACCAACTAGCAACCTTGAGAAAAAACTCATGAACATCGAGTGTTTCTGCAAAGCAGTTTTAGATCCTAAATATACCGATGAATGATCTGCATAACAAAGCGTTTAAGACGGATTCCCAACGCTTGGCATTTTCGGTTTGCTTCAGCTTTAGTGATTACGGCACAATGAGTTAGGTAAGGTGGTAGCGTTGCTCACCACTTAACGCGGCGTTAGGCACTTAAATTTAAGTATGTAAGATGAATATAATTGAAAAAACAGAAACCCTATTAAAGAGTTATATCGAAGATATAGGTAGTAATGATAGCCTGAGAGATCATGACAGGAGATTTGGAGAGCATTCTAATCAATTAGAAAAAAAGTTTAAAAATCTTACTCCACCATTAAATGTAATATCTAAAAGATTATATAAAATATCAAAAGATGCGTTCTATTTAATAGAGCTTTTTGATTACAAGATTTACCTTTTAGCTAAAGGTGTTTTAAGTAGCATTGAAACAAAGAATCCTCTTACTTTGGCAAATAATACAAGAGCCATAATGGAGCAAATGGCAGTGTATCATCATTGTATGTCTTCAATTAATGATATGCTCAATAACTTAAAAGATCAGGGCTCTTTAGAAAAGATAAATACAATTATCGAAAAGTGTGAAAAAACACTGCATAGAACATACTCCGGACAAGGCAAAGCCTACGCAGATGACGGAGCAAAAGCAATCCATATTAATGAAGCCATTAAATCACTAAGTAATGAAGTTAATGATGCTCCTAAAGTGTATGCTTATCTGTGTGAGTTTGTACATCCAAATTATGGTGGCAACCTTTTGGTTTCATCAGGTGACCTTGGTAAGGGAATCATTGGGTCGAAAAAACTAGAAGATAAAAACATTGAAAAAATGTTAAACGTTATTTGTTCAGTAATTGAACATTTAGGCTTCAAGAAGCTTGTAAATCCAACATTGACTTGGCAATTAGAGCACTACGTAGAGCTTTGCTTTATTCCAAAAGCTAAGCTAAGTAGTATCTTTTCCGTAAAAAAAGCAGTTCCAGTTGGTGATGGTAAAACGATCAAGACTGCGTTTTTCTTTAAAAATGCAAGAACTTCACAAGAAGCAATGCAACTTATGTATAAATATCTCACTGATATTGGATATGAGCCAAACTTAAATGATCGCCATCAAGTTGGGGATATTGAGTCAATAAAATCAGGGTATCACATTGACTGTTGGGAAACCGATAAAGGGAAGCTCTATTTTAAAACAATGAGGTACAATGGGTTATAATTGCCTAACAAACAATTTAAGAGTGATTCCCCACGTTTGGCATTTTTGGTTTGGGTTTAGTTCAGTGTTTATGGCGTCCATATTAAGTTTTGTGGTGGCGTGGCTCACACCTTAATTGGGCGTTATGCCTATAAGAGGAAGTATGGATAGTAAATGGGAGTGCTTTGGGTGCGGGCATAGCAATGAGCACTCATCATTGAAGTGTGAAAAGTGCGGGTCTTTAGGCAAAGAGCTTGCAAACAAGCAGATGGCAAACCACCTGCTAGGGAATGACAAAGTGAAATCGAAGTTCGAATACTGCTGTGATAAATGTGGTTCAGAGTCATATGAGGTTGGTGAGTTAAGAGCCAGTGGTGGATTTTGGAGTACATTTTTCAATTACAACAAACACCGTTTTTATTTCTTATCATGCAGTAGTTGCGGTCACACTGAGTTTTACAAACGAGGTCTAGGTACTGGACAAAAAATACTTGATTTTCTAGGTGGTTAGCATAGGCATAACAAACTGTTTAAGAGTGATTCTCAACGCGTGGCATTTTTACTATGCGTTGCTTTTAGTGTTTAAGGTGGTATGCGGAAGCATCGGTATTGCGTTGCTCACACCTTAACAGGGCGTTATGTACTTTGGAGAAAATATGGAAGTAGTCGCTACGGAAAAACACGTCTCAGAATATCCCAATCCGTTTTATTTGAAACAAGGTGATAAAGTGGCTCTCGGTGCAATTGACGACGAGTTTCCCAATTGGATTTTTATAACCAGTAGTGAAGGTCTGCAGGGTTGGGCTCCAGTTCAATATATCGAAAAGATTGAAGGAATCTCAGAAGGTGTTTTGCGTTATGACTATGACAATGTTGAGCTCAATACAGTCATTGGTGAAAAGCTGTCAGTGCAGTTTGAACTCAATGAGTGGTATCGAGTTTCGAGGTCAACGGGTGAAATTGGTTGGGTACCAGTGCGCTCGGTACAACGTACATAACAAATTGTTCAAGAGTGATTCGGCACGCGTGGCATTTTCACTATGCGTTAGGTTCAGTGGTTGAGGTGTTATGCGGAAGCTTAGGTATTGCGTGCCTCACACCTTAACAAGGCGTTAGTTGCCAGTGAGGCAAACGCAGCTTAAACAGAATGTTTAGAGTTAAAGTTAGTGTGTTTTTGGTGGGGTTTCGTACTTCAATTTTGAATCGTTCGGGTTCGTGAAAATCGTTCTCAGGTTTCTTTTGAGGTTGGATTTTCTGTTTCAGAAACCGGTTTATATGTTGAAAGTTAGCTCTGTAACATTGTCTGTCTAAAGGCGATTTTTGGTGTTGTTAGCCCGTTTTCTACGGCGTTGTATGTTCTAGGTGGTTTCAGTGACAGGCGCTTGGAAACTGCGCCTGATTTGAGTTTCTTAAAACACTTAAAAGTAGTGTTGGCAAAGCGGTAATTGACTTCAAATCAAAGTTTTAGGCTTGGCAACTAACAAGGCATTCAAGAGGGATTCACAACGCTTGGCAGTTTTGGTTTGAATCGGCTTTAGTGTTTACGACACAATGGTTTAGAACGGGTGGTAGCGTTGTTCACCCCTTAATGCGGCGTTAAGCACCTTCAACGTGCTCGCATCAAGAAACTTTAAGGATTTATATGT
Source organism: Vibrio sp. OPT41 (assembly GCF_015163595.1). Lineage (NCBI taxonomy): Bacteria > Pseudomonadati > Pseudomonadota > Gammaproteobacteria > Vibrionales > Vibrionaceae > Vibrio > Vibrio sp. OPT41. Next base: position 9,878 of record NZ_JADDYH010000014.1, read on the forward strand.
GGATTAAAGAAATAAATATCACAGGTGTCGGCGGGATAGAAGATCTTCATTTAACCTTAGATCCTAAGATGAATTTAATATGTGGACCTAATGGGATTGGAAAGACAACTATCCTTGAATCAATTGCCCACACTTTCTCAAATGGGAGAACAAACGTACTTAAACGAAACGCTAAGTCAGGAAAAAGTCATATTCGCGCGAAAGTAGATTTAGATGGCGGAGAAAGAATATCAAATGTTGAGTTTTCTGAGTTTGTTCCCAGTCAGCAGGCTCAAATAAATGGACTCAATGATCTATCGACAAAATTACTCTCGTTAAAAATTAATAGAACCTTCGAATATCAACCTCTTCAAGCTGTCGGAAAGGATACAGATAAACCTAATAGTAGCGCATGGAGCGAGGCTAGAGCAGGTGTTAGGTTAGATGACGTAAAAAACTGGTTTGTTAATCGCTACCTGTATTCACCTCATGGGACGTTGACTGATACCCAAATAGCTAACTATGAATTGGCTAGAGACAGCTTTTCAGCATTAAATGAAAGTTTCACCTTTAGTCGAGTTGACGCATCATCAAATGAGATTTTAGTGAACACGCCTAGTGGAGAGATTTATTATGAATACCTATCTTCTGGCTTTAAGTCATGTCTTTCAATTATATTTGGTATTATAAAAGAAATAGAGTTTAGATTTGTCGATCCTAAAATTAAAGCTAATGACTTTGATGGTATCGTTTTGATTGATGAAGTTGAACTTCATTTACATCCAGAATGGCAAGCAATAATAACTGCAGTCCTTACTGAAATATTCCCCAATGCCCAGTTTATTTGCACTACTCATAGTCCTCATATTATTCAATCGGCACAGCCTAACCAAATAATTGCAATTGAAAGCGTCGATGGAAAAGCTACACAGCGGTCATTGCCAGTCTCTCAACATGGGTTCAAGGGTTGGACTATAGAAGAAGTACTTATGGACGTTATGGGTATGTATGACTTGAGAACGGATGTTTTTACTGATTCAATTAATAGGTTTGAATCTGCTATAGAACAAGAAAATTATGAAGCTGCTTTACGCGCGTATAACTCTTTAGATTCTATGCTTCATCCGAGTAATCACATGAAGAAAATGCTGAAATTTCAGCTTTCTTCTATCAAGGGGGCTGCAATTGATTAAGCTACAAAAGCCGCTTGCTCCTGATTACCTTGATGATGAGACAGTTACTCGCCTTACAGAAATATTTAAAAAAACTGGGAAAAATGTATGGAACCACGAAAAGATTAAAGAGGCATTACTTTTAAGTAGCTCTAGTAAGTGTGCTTATTGTGAATGCAAGCTAAACTCAGAAAGTAATTATATGGAGGTAGAGCATTTTGAAGATAAAAGCTCAACCCCAGATAAGGTTGTACTTTGGGACAATCTTTTACCTTCTTGTAAACGATGTAATGGGGCTAAGGGAACTCACAATGTGTCCATCGAGCCTATCGTCAATCCTTTTGTAAATGACCCTAAATCTCATTTAGGGTTTAAATTGTACCGATTAACTGACAAGACAGATATTGGAAAAAATACAATAGATGCGCTAAATCTAAATCATTCAGAACGCGCCGTATTTAAACGTTTTGAGATTGGTGAGCAAGTTTTAAGTTCTATAAATGATGCTCACGACAGATATCATATCTGGTTAAATAGCGGAAAAAGCACACGTTCTAAAAATATACTAGTGGGTGGTGTTGAGGGTATTCTTTTAGAGTGCCAGCCAAATTCATCATACTCAGCTACTGCTGCAACGGTGTTACACAGCGAGTCACGTTATGTTCAATTGGTGGACTTACTTAAGACAGACGGTCTTTGGAATGATGAACTAGAAGAATTGCACAACCTGTCATTGAGTCTAGTTCTGGAATGTGCTTAACAAGCTGTTTAAGAGTGATTCGCAACGCGTGGCATTTTTACTATGCGTTGCGTTTAGGCGATTAAGGTGGTGTGCGGCGGCATCGGTATTGCGTTGCTCACACCTTAACAGGGCGTTAGCAGTCAAGGATGAATATGAAACAAAACTACCAAGTTCATGAACACATGTATGTTGAAGCTCGCGAAGCTGGCTGGGAAGGTTGGGGTGGCAACGAGCGAATGTCTAAAGCAGTTTTAGTTGAGCGTTTTCTCGAGCTATTTAAACGACCGGTGCAAGGTAAACTGCTCGAACTAGGTTGCGGTGAAGGACATCATTGCAGAGCTTTCCAGAAGTTAGGCTTTGAGGTGGCAGGTATAGATATTTCACCAACCGCAATTGAATGGGCAAAGGAAAAAGCCAGAGCAACAGGAGTCGAGGGTAATTATTATTTAGCGGACCTAACGGTAGCGTCTCTTGAACTTCCAGAACGTTATGATGTTGTCATTGACGGTAATTGCTTGCATTGCATTATCGGTGCAGATCGAGTCATATTTTTGAGTCATGTTTATCGTTCACTGTCTGAAAACGGGGTATTTTTTGTCAGTAGCTTGTGCTCTAAAAATGAAATTAGCTATGAAACTTATAGGGATGGCAGTCCATATCGTCATGTTACCTCTGAAAGTGATCTAGTTGTTGAACTAGAGAAAGCAGGGTTCCAAGTGCTTCATGTCAGTGTTTATGAGCGTGAAACTTCAAACCACATAACGGTGTATGCGATAAAAGCATAATTTTGTGTAGAAAAAACTGCTAACAAATTGTTCAAGAGTGATTCGGCACGCGTGGCATTTTTGCTATGCGTCAGGTTTAGTGGTTAGGGTGTTATGCGGAGGGTTCGGTATTGCGTGCCTCACACCTTAACAAGGCGTTAAGGCTCACGGAGTATTCATGAAATTTAAATATTGTATGCTTGTTGGTGGTCAAAGTATTCATCTGCGAGTAGCTGCTGATGTTATTGAACAATCAATAGAAGAATTCGAACTAGCTGGAGGTTGCTTTGACCCGAAAACATTTTCTAATGTCCCAAGCTTTAAAATCGACCAAAGGGTATATGCTGATGCTGGATTTACTAATGAGGTTCTTGTTGGCATTTGCGTTTTCTTTAGCACGTGGATGGGTAACATGATCTTAGATGAACTGTACGATAAAAGTCTCAAGTTCAGTTTCAAACGTTTTACTCAAGCTTTTCGTGCTGACAAACGTTGTGCCGAAAATCAAATAAGCCTGCTTGCATGTACCTACTTTTCAGATCTTGACTTAACAGTAGCCATCCGTCTAACGTCTAGAAATAAACTCGAAGAAGAACAACGTGATAGCTTGTTTGAGCAGGCTCATCTCAATGCAGCACAGTTTATTAGTGAAAATGGAAAACAGGCTCCAGTCCATTACTATCACATCCAAAATGGCACATTGAATCTTGAACCTTTGTTAAAAGAATCTATTGAACAAATACAGCGTGAGAAATGAGCCTTAACAAACTGTTTAAGAGTGATTCACAACGCGTGGCATTTTTACTGTGCGTCGGTTTTAGTGGTTAAGGTGGTATGCGGAAGCTTCGGTATTGCGTTGCTCACACCTTAACAGGGCGTTATACGAATAGAGGGAAATTATGTACAAAAGTAATGATTTTAACTTGGATTCAAAAGAGTTCAGGTTTAAGAAAGACTCATATCCTTTGTCTAAGATAAACAATGTTAGGGTTAAAAAGTTAAGTTTTCTTGATAATTTAGGTCAAGTTTTATTCTGGGTATGTGTTTTTTCAGGGGCAGTTTGGTTAGTTATTCCAAGGTTGGAAGAGGTGCCACAATGGCTACTAGTTTTAGTTCTTAGTCTGACGGTTGTAGGTTTGGTTTTTGCTCTTTTTCGTTGTTCTAAATATGCACTTCAAGTCGAGTTTCGTCACATAGATGAAACGGGCGTTCAATGGGTTAATGTCGCTAAGTCATACTCAAAGTCAGATTGTGAGTTATTTGAACAGCAAGTGTTGGCACTGAAGAAATTCGTATAACAAATTGTTCAAGAGTGATTCGGCACGCGTGGCATTTTTACTATGCGTTGGCTTTAGTAGTTAAGGTGTTATGCGGAACCTTCGGTATTGCGTGCCTCACACCTTAACAAGGCGTTAGCACAGGGTTGGCATCAAAGGCTAAAAGTTTCTGTTTTTATTGGTTTCTTTTCCTCGCTTTGCACCGGATAAAATGTGCCTTTCAGGTTCGCTCCGGTGGCACTAGATGTGAAGTTTTCGCTTTGAGTTTATCGTTTACGGATTCTAACTTTCGGGCTATTTCTCTGGCGTGGTTTCTTTGGCGCTGAGAAATTTTCGGCAAAACAAGCGTTTCTTTGACGCTGTTGTTCAAGTTCGAAGCCCGTATTCTTTGCTAATTTGAAAGCAGTGAAAAAAGGGCAGTTAAGCATGTTTTTCTTCAAGCCAACTTACGTCTTGATGTTTGTTTTTAGTTTGGCAGTTGTCCGTTTGGTTTGGTGTTTTAAGCCATAAGTTTCGTGCTATATTTCAATATCTTGGCGTGTACCAAAAGCTTAAAGGGCAGCGTGCTAACAAACAGTTCAAGAGGGATTCAGCACGCGTGGCATTTTTGGTATGCGGTGGTTTTGGTGTTGAAGTGCCATGCAGTAACATTGGTATTGCGTGCTTCACCCCTTAACTGGGCGTTAGCATACTTTGATAGGAGTTCAGATGACTACGATAGTCGAACAAATTGTTAATCGTGAAATTGACTCGGTCATCGTGTATGAATCTGACCAAGTTATAGCTTTTGCAGATCATGACCCAATCAACTTTGGACATATTTTAATCTGTCCTAAGACTCAATATCGTACTTTCATCGACTTGCCTGAGTCTGTGTTTTTAGAGATCACCGACGTTGCAAGAGATTTATATAAACGTATAGAAGCTAAGTTCAATCCCGATGGTATCGGCTTTATGCAAAACAATGGAGAGGCACCTCATTTCAACGAGCTCGATCACTACCATTTGCATATTTTCCCTAGGTTCCATGGCGACCAGTACGGTTGGGTTAGTAGTGAACTTGGAATTCAAACTATGGATAAACTAAGAGAATCACTTAAAGAACTATGAGCATTTAAAAAGTATGCTAACAAATTGTTCAAGAGTGATTCGGCACGCGTGGCATTTTTACTATGCGTTGGTTTTAGTGGTTAAGGTGGTATGCGGAAGCTTCGGTATTGCGCGCCTCACACCTTAACAAGGCGTTAGGAGTTTGCGCATGAAATTGATTTTTAGTGTCGTTTTAACATTGTTTGCATTCAGCTCTAACGGAGCAGAGCAAGTAACCACAAAAGATTTGTACGAGAAATTCAACATGAGAACTGTCTATAGCTCTTATGGTCAGAATTTAAAGTGGTATTGTGAAAGTTATCCTAGAGAGTTCTTTTCTACAGAAGAGGCTTCGTTTGTTTCTGATAGTCGACTTGAGTTAGTGTCAGGTGACAATGTTTGGATTTTCACTATTTCAGAGCCAAATATAGTTACTATTGGAAATCAGATAACATCGGGTACATATAACAGCGTCTCAACGTATGAGCTTTACTTTGACCCTCGGACTCAGGACTGGAGGGCAAATGAAACATATATAGACATACCGAAAGATTGTGAACGCTATGAATAAAACTCCTAACAAACTGTTCAAGAGGGATTCGCAACGCGTGGCATTTTTACTATGCATTGGTTTTAGTGTTTAAGGTGGTATGCGGCGGCTTCAGTATTGCGTTGCTCACCCCTTAACAGAGCGTTAGCTGCTTAGAGGAAAAATGATGCTCCAAGATAAAGCTACATCAAGTTCCAATTACATAAGATTTATCGACAGAGTAATCGAAAATCGAACTGTTTGGGGACTTCAGCATCCTGATGGTGGTTGGGCAGTTTGTAATTCGAATCTGTATCCAGACGCATCAGTTTATGTTTTTTGGTCAGATAGAGCATACGCAAGTCGGGTCGCAATTGGTGATTGGGGGTTGTATGTCCCAAGTCCAATTAACCTAGATTCATTCGTTGATAATTGGCTAAAAGGTATTCATAGCGATGGACATCTTGTGGGTCTCAATTGGAATCCAAACCTCTGTGGTACAGAAGTTGTCGCAATTGATGTGGCAAAAATGTTGGTACGCAGCTAACAAACTGTTTAAGAGGGATTCACAACGCGTGGCATTTTTACTATGCGTTGGTTTTAGTGATTAAGGTGGTATGCGGTGGCATCGGTATTGAGTTGCTCACCCCTTAACAGAGCGTTATGTGCTTGGTGGGAAATAATGAATTCAAAGGAAGTCGTCTTAGCTTTTTGGGACGCAATGAAAACTAATGATTTCGCGAAAGCAAGTGAGTTGCTTAGCCCAGATTTTGAAGGGTTTTGGCCTCAATCTGGTGAGCTTATTGTTGGAAAAGACAACTTCACAGCAATCAACACTTACTATCCAGCAAATGGTACTTGGCAGTTCGTCGTTCAATCAATCGTCTCCGATGGCGAAACAGTAGTCACTGATGTTTCTATAACTGATAGCGTTCAAAAGGCGCGTGCTATTACTTTCCATACGGTAGAAAATGGGCTTATCCGTAAACAGAAAGAGTTCTGGCCAGACCCAATGGAAGCGCAGGAGTGGCGTTCCAAGTGGGTGAGGGTGGTGCAAAAGCAGGCACGCACATAACAAAGCGTTCAAGAGGGACAGTCAACGCTTGGCGAGTTTGTCTCAGATCTTGGCATCTGTGTTTACGGTGGTAAATTGAAGTTTAGTGGTAGCGCGTTGCTGCCCCTTAACGCGGCGTTAACTTACTGCATATAAATCAGCGTTTTAAAGCTAGTTTGAAATCTGATTTTTACATCAATCAACGTGCTTGTGTAAGTTGCTTGTGAAAGCGTCAAAAGTCGTCAAAGTTCTTCTGGGTTCTGGGTTCTGGGTTCTGGGTTCTGGGTTCTGGGTTCTGGGTTCTGGTTTTTTAGTTGGGGCTATTGGCAATGGTGAGCGGCGAAAATCGCAATTCCAATCCAAGCATCGGTGGGTGAATTTCCGTGAGACTCTCAGGATGGCATTAATGGTTCAAATTCAAGCCAGTTCAAAGTTCGAAGTGGTTCCAAGGAAAGTTTCACTTTTCAGTTGTAGAATCAATTAATAAACAGGCTAAAGTATTGAAAGTAATAAGTTAACAAGGCGTTCAAGAGGGACAGTCAACGCGTGGCGAGTTTGGCTCTTGTTTTGGCATTTGTGTTTACGGTTATAATTTGAAGTTTGGTGGTAGCGCGTTGCTGCCCCTTAACGCGGCGTTATGAGCTTCAAAGAAAGGAAGGGATATCTACATTGATTGATGTAATTGTATTTGTTGTCCTTGTAGGGTTCTATTTTTACTCAGATGGTAGTGAAACGTCTCGAAAGGAGGCTTGCATTGCTATTGGCGTTTATGGGGCATATCTGGCTATTTATCAATTGATTGGTCCATTTCCAGAAGTAACGTCGAAATATATGGGGCAGCTCTATGGTTTCTTACCAATGTTATCTTTTGGGGTCATTCTTTTCCCTCATTTCAACACAAGTTCACCAGAAGTTGTCACTAAGACTCTAGGTTGGCTGGGGCTGCTAACCGCCTTTGTAATTCTTAGTTGCTTTAAATTGTTCGTTTGGTAGTGGTGACCACGCTCATAACAAGGCGTTCAAGAGGGACAGTCAACGCGTGGCGACTTTGGCTCAAATCTTGGCAATTGTGTATATGGTGGTAAATTTAAGTTTGGTGGTAGCGCGTTGCTGCCCCTTAACGCGGCGTTATGTTCTCGTCGTTAAAAAAGGGGTATGAGTCGAGATTGAGTCCTTTTCATACATTTTCCTTTTGAGACTCTTTCATACTGTTCGAGCGGAGGACAATATGAAAGAGTTAAGATTAACAAATGCTATGATCACGTTCATACTAGGAATGATTATCGCGGGTTTAGTTTCAAAAGGGAGTTTTTTGGGGACGGCGTTCAAATATCCTTCAGACTTTATTTTTATAGTTTTTGGTGGTCTATTAGCATTCCTGATTTCTGGAGTTTCAATTCGGTACTTGCAGAAAGGTTATTGGAAAGAGTCAGCGTTAATGTATCCAATTTACTATTATGGTTCTTTTGGGCTTTTTGCAGATGGTCACTTAGCAGGTTGGACGCATAGTGGCGGTGTGGGGGAAAAGCTAATGATGTCTCAAATATACATTTTGCTGTCACTCGTTTCGGTATTTATTCCACTTATTATCGCTACAATCTCGATTGCTCACATTGTTCTATTGAGAGCAGAGGTGAAAAAAGTACGAACATAACAAGGCGTTTAAGGCAGATTCGCAACGCGTGGCATTCTCAGTTCAAATTGATTTTTGTGTTTAAGGTGTAATAGTTTAGGTTAGGTGTAGGCGTCGCTCACTACTTAACGCGGCGTTAGGATTTTCGAGGGAAACATGGAAAGAGATATCATACTATTTGTAGTTTCGTTAATTGTGAGTTTTATCCTTGGTTGGTATTTTTCGTCCAGGAAGAAGAAGTATTACGAGGTATTATCTGATCTCGAGAACGAGTTAAGTTACATCAAAAAAATTAAAGAAAGTCCGCTGGAACTAGTAAGGCATGCATTCTCAAAACTATTCCTAATTCTGTTTCTTATTTCGTTAGGGCTACTCATTCCATCAGCTTTTAAGTTCTTTTTGAATGACGGCTTAGAAAACCTAGTTGTATATGTACAGTTCATTGTATTCTTCTCAGCTACTGCTTTTTCGTTTTGGACATACAAGCTGTTTAGCAATGTAATTAACTACGAGGTAGCGGCAAGGAAGTTAGAACGTAAAATCGAGAAAATGAAGTCCAAAATAGAACAATCCTAACAAGCAATTTAAGAGGGATTCACAGCGCTTGGCACTTTTACTTCTACTTCAAATTTAGTGTTTACGGTGCAATGTGTTAGGTTGGGTGGTGGCGTTGTTCACCCCTTAATTGGGCGTTAGGCGTTGTCCAGAAAGTATGGAGAGATAAGATGGATAGAACTTTTCCAGATCAATTGAAAAAACTGCACTCAATAGAAATTGACTACGCGGACGGTGAGGGAATTGATTTTGAACCATATGATGATTTCTGTTCGCAAGAGGAAACATCAGAATGGATTAAAGCATGGACTGGTAATTCTTCACTCAATGGCCATGAATATTTAATTTTTGGTCAAGATGGTTCTGGCGGCTACGCTGCTTTTTGGCTTGTCGCCAATGTTGAAGATCTTTTGCAACAACCTATTGTTTTCTTTGGCTCTGAAGGTGAAGTTGGGGTGGTTGCACAAAATTTTGGAGACTATGTTTGGTTGTTTGCACATGGTCTTGGGCCATACGAGGCTGTTGCTTCTCCTGATTTGAAGCGCCCCCTAAATAGTAAGTTTTTGGACTTTGCTCAGGAGGTTGCCCCGTCAAATGAAAGCTCAGTGTCTAAAATCATAAGTGAGGCCAAATCAAAGTACCCTAACTTTGAGCAAATGATTGACGAACTTTGCCAGTAAGCCAAGCGCCTAACAAACTGCTCAAGAGGGATTCGCAACGCGTGGCATTTTTACCATGCGTTGATTTTAGTGAATAAGGTGGTATGCGGCGGCTTCAGTATTACGTTGCTCACCCCTTAGCAGGGCGTTATGTAGCCGCGAGAGGACGGTAAGTTAAAAGGATTTATATATGTTAAATATTCGGCAAGCTCGCATTGAAGATATCAGTGTTATCAAGAAACTACAGTTTCAGCTTAATGAGTATCATCAAGCAAATTTACCTGATGACTTTTTGTCACCGGAAGAAATTGAACAAAAAATAGACCTACACAAGATAATCAAAAGTGAAAGCTCGATTTTTCTGGTAGCCGAAAGCAAAGGGCAGTTAGTAGGTTTTGTTTTTGGTGAGCTATGGGTTCGTAAGTCTTGGACGCTCAAAGAGCGAAAGATCGCAAACGTTGAACAGATTGTAGTGGATTCATGCTTTAGGAGTCAAGGTGTTGGAGTGGCGCTAATAGAGGCATTTGAGGAAAGGGCTATTTCTAACGGCGGAGAAGAGCTGTGGTTAGAAGTATATTCTTTCAATGAATCAGCTCTAGCTTTGTATCGCAAAGCTGGTATTGAGCCCAAGATCCAAATTGGACAGAAAGCACTAACCTGAAAGTCGGCTACATAACAAATTGTTCAAGAGTGATTCGGCACGCGTGGCATTTTTACTATGCGTTAGTTCTAGTGGTTAATGTGGTATGCGGAAGCTTAGGTATTGCGTGCCTCACACCTTAACAAGGCGTTAGGCGATTAGGAGAGTTCATTGTTCGAAGTTGGTAAAATCTATAACCGTCGCTCTGATATTCACGGCGTATACAAAGGGCAACAGTATGGTGGTATCGCTACGCCAGCTAATCATTCTTATGTATTTATATTTACCAGTGATGCTGGTGAAGAGTTCGGCTATTCCGATGGTTTTGGTCCTGATGGTACGTTTAGGTATACAGGCGAAGGTCAAGTAGGTGATATGCAGATGGCCAAAGGTAATTTGGCAATCTTCGAGCACCAGCAAAACAAAAAAGAAATCTTGTTGTTTGAGTCGACGACCAAAGGCTTTGTGCGTTTTGCCGGAGTATGTAGTTACATTGAACACCACATCGAGCAGCGACCTGACAAAAATGGTCAGCTTCGAGATGCTTTCATTTTTCACTTGGACGTACTTCCGCAACCAAGGCTTCCGGGAGTGGAAAATGGCAAGGCTCCTTACTTAACCAAACCGACTAAAAGCAAATCACTTAAGCAGTTGCGCGATATTGCTACGGCTGTGACCCCGAATGATGTGGACGTTAAAGAACAAGTTGCTCATGTCCGTTATCGCAGTGAGGCTATAAAGTTATATGCCAAAAAGCGCGCAAATGGGGTTTGTGAAGGTTGCAGAATCGGGTCACCCTTTGAAACTAAGGCAGGACCTTATCTAGAAGTCCATCATTTAACTAGGCTTGCTGACGGTGGTGCTGACTGCCCGGAAAATGTTATCGCTCTATGTCCTACGTGCCATAGGAGAGCGCATTATTCAATCGACAGCAAAGAGTTCAACGAACAGTTGTTAAGAATAGCCCTTAGCATCGAAGAAAAAATCGCCCAACAAAGCATTTAAGAGTGATTCGCAACGCTTGGCGGTTTCGCTTCGCTCAAGTATAGCCAAGCGCCGCTCACACCTTAATGCAGCGTTAGGCTCTTTAGAGGAAAATAATGAACGAAAGTATAATTACGCTAATTGGTGCCTCAGTTAGTTTAGTGATTGCTCTGCTCTTTGCACTTTGGCAGATTTTGACTGTTTTGGTGGATGTAATTAAGTCTAAGAATGATCGTAAGCTAAAAGAAGACATTGCTAGTGCACTTAAAAATGGTGTGCCAACCTGGGAACATATCAAAGTAATCGAATCATGTTACTCTTTGCTGTCTCCCAACTCCTTAAAGCGAAGTTTAAATAACCTAATAAAGCAAGAGGTTGTAAACGGAGTTACAGAAGATAGTAAATCCTTAGCCTTACTTGAGGAGTGGGCAAACAAGCTTAAGTCAGATGAACCATTTGAGGGAATACCACCAGAATTAAAGCTACCATTAGAACGAATAAGGCAAGAAGCTCCAGAACATCAACATATGATAGAGTTACTTGTTTCCCAACTTCAAGAATATACAGATCAAGCTAGAGGAGAGAAAAAACGAAACTCCGTAATTTCTATTATTGGTCTTCTAGTCGGTATTGGTGGTTTTGCTATTGGAGCGTATCAAATCTATGTTTCAGCTGACTCTGAGCATACTAGCCCACAACAAGAGGCAGTATTGACCACAGAGCCTAACAAATTGCTTAAGAGTGATTCGTAACGCGTGGCATTTTTACTTTGCGGTGGCTTAGGGTGATTAAGGCGCCGTGCGGTAGCTTTTGTATTGCGTTACTCACACCTTAGCAAGGCGTTATGCCTTATCAAGGAGTAATTATGTGGAAGCATCTAGTTAGTACACTAGAAAACAATAGTAGGTTTGAAAGTCCTGCGAGGAAGTTAGATATCGATAATGCTGAAAAATTACTCAATGTTTCGTTCCCGCGCCAATTGCAGGAATGACTTCAAGAAGCAAATGGAATCTATGGAGAGTACGATTTAGGATTGGTATGGCCATTGGATAAAATTGTTCATACAAATCTTCAGTTCCGCCAAAGCCCAAACTACAATCAACTATATATGCCGTTTGATTCCTTGCTATTTTTTGCCGATGCAGGCAATGGTGATCAGTTTGCATTTCCTATTCAGGCAGAACAAATCAGACGAGATGATGTTTTTGTATGGAATCATGAGGATGATAGCCGGTTTTGGGTTGCACCTGATTTGGAAAAATACATCGAGTGGCAATTAACAGGAAAAATAAGCACCTAGGCATAACAAAGCGTTTAAGGCGGATTCACAACGCTTGGCGACCTTAGCTTAAGTTGAATTTAGTGTTTACGGTAGAATGGTTTAGGTTTGGTGGTTGGCGTTGTTCACCACTTAACGCGGCGTTAGTTTGCATGGATAAACTCTCACCCCAGTTATTATTTCTAGGGTGAAAGTCGTGTTATTTCAGATGATTCTGGGGTAGCTGTGATTGACCCAAGACAGCAACGACTAAGATAAAGTCATGTTCTTTGGTGAAATAAGCTGTGTGTTTTCCAATCGGGAAATAAAAGCCATTTGGGTATATCTCGTCACAATTTCTTCCTAAGCCTGGATTATCAGCTAGCATCTGAAACCCTGATAGCAGAGTATCTTTGTAGTTACGCCACTGTAATTCAGAAAAGTTTTCAACAGTGTAGTTTTTTACTTTGCGCAAGTGAGATTGCGCTAAGTTACTTAGCTTGTATTTGTTCTTTTGCATAAGTTAGTTACAGCGAGTTCAGAAAGCTTTCGCCATCAACAGTGTTTCCATTGTTCAAGTCTTCTTTAGCTGACTTAAAGCAGTGTTTGAGGTACTCAACTTTCATAGCTTCTAGCTCTTCAAAGTCACGAATGGACATGACAACGACAGTATCTTTACTGTTTTTGCTGATTTTTACTGGCTCGCGTTGTGCGCTCAGAAGTAGTTCGCCGAAATTTCGTTTGGCATCATTGGCTGTTAATGTATGCATGGTCAGTTCCCAATTGAGTGTACAGTTAGATTATAATGCATCGCATGAAATGTTCAATTTAATTAAATCGTGCGATTTGTGTGAAATGCAAACTAACAAACTGTTCAAGAGGGATTCGCAACGCGTGGCATTTTTACTATGCGTTGGTTTTAGTGGTTAAGGTGGTATGCGGGGGCATCGGTATTGCGTCGCTCACCCCTTAACAGGGCGTTAGTTTGCAAGAGGAAAAACGCAACTATATCGCAAGCTCTAGTGGTAAAAGCTCAAAGTCTAAATTGTCGTATCGGCGTTCAATTTCAGTGTTAACTAGCGTGGTGGAAATCCAAAATTGGCATCGTTTCAACGGTTGATTTGTTCTTTGGTTCGGCGACTTTTTGGTTCACTGAGTCGAACTTTTTTGTTGAAACTCTGTTCGTTGAGTTTGTTGGTACAAAAGCCGATTTTCTCGCTGAAATGACGTTTTCTCTGGTGTGGTAAGTTCATGTGGTTTCATTGACTAGCCGCTTTGAGACTACGCCTGACTTAAATGCATCAAAGCACATAAAGCTTGTTGTTCGCAAAGTTTAAAATAAAGTAAAATCAATCCTTTGGGCCTGCAAACTAACAAACTGCTCAAGAGGGATTCACAACGCGTGGCATTTTTACTATGCGTTGATTTCAGTGATTAAGGTGGTATGCAGCGGCTTTGGTATTGCGTTGTTCACCCCTTAGCAGGGCGTTATGCCGCTATATGAAAAACGGGAGAGGACATGAAAGGGGAAATTGTTCGCTGGGTTGATGAGCGCGGTTTTGGGTTCATAAATTCCAATGAACTGGATGGTGACATTTTTGTTCATGTATCCAAGTTCAAAAAAGGATACCGACGCCCCCGAATAGGGGACCAAGTAGAGTTTCAACTGGCAAGTACTCAGCCTAAGTTAAGTGCGGAAAGTGCTCAGTTAGTCGGTGTCAAACCACAGAAAAGCAATTCTTTTTCAGTTGTATTATCAGCAGTTATCGTCGGTCTAATAGGCGCAGCCTTCTATCTGTTTTATATAGAGCCTAAGTTAAACCCTGCATATGAAAATATGGGGTTCAGTTGTCAAGGCAAGACTTACTGTAGCGAAATGGCGTCTTGTGATGAAGCAAAGTTTTATTTATCAAATTGTCCAAATGTCAAAATAGATGGCGACAATGATGGTACTCCTTGCGAGAGTCAGTTATGTGGTAGTTGGTAGGATCGGCATAACAAACTGTTTAAGAGTGATTCGCAACGCGTGGCATTTTTACTATGCGTTGGTTTTAGTGTTTAAGGTGGTATGCAGCGGCATCGGGATTGCGTTGCTCACACCTTAACAGGGCGTTAGAGGGCTTATGAAAATAATACAACTGTTGATACTTGCTAAAGCTATATTTTTAAGTGGGTGTGTTGTTTACTTAGATCATCCTGATGCACAAAGAATAAGTGGCAAAGTTATCTGGAGAGACACAGGAAAACCTGCCGAAGATGCTAATATAACAATTTGGGAGGGGAGGACATTTTTCACTTTGTTTCCCATTTCCTATCCCGCAGCAGGTTGGGCAACTTCTGACGCAGAGGGTAATTTTACTGTTGTTCTAGAAAACCAATGGCCTGCAGACGTTACAGCACATGTTCCCTGTGGGTTTGGTAAACGTATTGTCAATGAAAGCGAAGTTAATCAAATCATTATAGAGTTGGAAGAGTCATCTTCTAGCGAGTGCTTAACTCCGATAGTTGATTGAAGACGCACAAAACTAAATTGGTGTTGTATCGTTCAGTAATGATCGACCAACTCAACCCCGCCCTCTAACAAACAATTTAAGAGTGATTCAGCACGCTTGGCAGTTTTGGTTTGGGTTGAGTTCGGTGTTTACGGTGGTCAAATTGAGTGTCGTGGTCGCGTGCTTCACACCTTAATTGGGCGTTATGTGGAAAGCCTAGCCAATCGGATGTGGCTAGGCTGCAAGCTATTTATTTGAAAATCTCGTTAGCCATTTTCAGTAGCACGTGGCTGATGAAAATAAACATCACCGTATAGATGTTGAGGTCTGGGGTTGCCTCTAAAAAAGGCACATTGGTCGAAATAATTCGGCTAAAGACCAGTAGTCCTGTAAATAGAGAAAATGAGCCTAGAATCTTGTTGATACACATGGTAGCAATTCGAGTTTGTTGATGCTGAAACCTATCGTACAAAACGTTTAGTACGAACATCAGGACTGCAAGAGCCATCAGAGCATAAACTTTCGTTGTTTCAAACGGTTTTAGCAGATAGTCAGTCCAATCAGGGACGGAAGAGCTTAGAGTCATATCGTTACTAATAATATAGTAAGAGCATAAATCTGCCAGTGTTACAAAGACTGCGATAAATACCATTTGGCTAATACATAGTCGAGAATGCGAAGGTAGTTTAGTTTTGAAAACGGTGTTGGTTAGAATGCTTTTTAGTAAACTTGTCATTATTACTTCTTGGGTTTTTTGTTAATTAAGAAACACGAACCAAAAGGTTAAAATGGATCGTGACTTCACTTGAAGCTAACTCTAGATGAGGGCTTTGCTCAAAAAATCAAGTGCTTACTGTGATTTTTCACATAACAAACTGTTTAAGAGTGATTCGCAACGCGTGGCATTTTCACTATGCGTTGGTTTTAGTGATTAAGGTGGGGTGCGGAAGCTTCGGCATTGCGTTGCTCACACCTTAACAGGGCGTTATACAAACGGAGGTAACTGTGAGTTTAGAAGAACTTAATCTTGAAAATCTTCCCCTTCAAAATGAACTGGTTAAATCTGCTTGTTCTGCGTTTATTTGCGAAGACAATGTGGTTGCCGCTGTGCTATTAGGCTCATTGGCTTCAGGTAAGGGTGACCGAGTATCTGACGCTGACATTTTGATTCTTACTCAAAATGAATTCCATAAATCCACACAAGAGTGTTTCTCAGCTTTTGAGCGTGGCAAAGAAATTTTCTATCGTAATCAAGGCTTCCATAACGAGAATGCTTACTTTACAAAGTACATCTTTACGGATTTAACCAGCACAGAGATTCATTGCCTAGATCTAAGCGAACCTTTTGATATATCAAGACCTTTCAAAGTGCTATTTGATAAATCGGGTGCTGTGGAGTCTCGATTAACCGATGCTCCAGCACCAAAGCATGAAGACTTTCCTGCATATACAAATGGTGACCAAGGCTTAATCTGGGAGCTTTTAGAGTGTATAAAGTGGTTAAGCCGAGGTAAAAATGAACTAGCCAAATCTTACCTTAAGAAGTTGGCGGCTAAGCTGTAAAAGTTTGTATAACAAAGCGTTTAAGACGGATTCACAACGCTTGGCAGTTTTGGTCTAATTCAGCTTAAGTGTTTACGGTGCAATGGTTTAGGTGAGGTGGTCGCGTTGTTCACCCCTTAACGCGGCGTTAGTTGCCAACGAGGAAAACGCAGCTAAAGCAGAATGTTTAGAGTTAAAATTAGTGTGTTTTTGGTGGCGTTTCGTACTTTAATTTTGAATCGTTCGGGTTTGTGAAAATCGTTCTCAGGTTTCTTTTGTGGTTGGATTTTCTGTTTCAGAAACCGATTTGTTTGTTGAAAGTCAGCTTTCAATATTGTCTTCTCAAAAGATTTTTTTGGTGTTGTTAGTCCGTTTTCTACGGCGTTATCTGTTCCAAGTGGTTTCATTGGCAGGCGCTTTGAAACTACGCCTGATTTGAGTTTTTCAAAGCACGTAAAAACAGTGTAGGCAAAGCGGTAATCAACTCCAAACCTAAGCCTTGGGTTTGGCAACTAACAAAGCATTCAAGAGGGATTCACAACGCTTGGCAATTTTGGTTTGAATCGGCTTTAGTGTTTACGGCACAATGGTTTAGGTTAGGTGGTGGCGTTGTTCACCCCTTAATGCGGCGTTATGGCGCAGGGAAAAAATTCAGCTAAGGGCACTAGATGAGTGATAAAGTTAAAGTAGCCTTGCAGTGGCTCAAAGAAATCTTGGATGCAGAGGGTGTGGAGTATCAAATAGTCGGTGGCTTAGCGGCAACTATTCATGGTGGAAGTCGGGAAATAGCAGATATAGATCTTTATATTCGAAACTCAGACGCAGACAAGGTGTTAGCGCACGTAGCTAAATACATATCCAAGCCGTTAACTCATTATGCCGAATACGGTTGGGATCTAGAGTATTTTCAGTTGGTTTACCAAAATCAAAAAATTGAAATCGGTTTATCTGAATATACGAAGATACAATCACATCAGGATGGATCTTGGCACCAGCTTGAAATTTACTTTTCAGAATCAGTTATTAAAAATTATCAAGGTATCGATCTGCCAGTGATCCCAGTACATCGTTTAGTCGAATACAAGCGTATATTGGGCAGGGAAGTAGACCAAATTGACATACAAGAGCTAACGTTGAGTGCAGCGCCATAACAAAGCGTTTAAGACGGATTCACAACGCTTGGCATTTTCAGTTTGAATCAGCTTCAGTGTTTACGGCACAATGGTTTAGGTTAGGTGGTCGCGTTGTTCACCACTTAACGCGGCGTTAGGTATCTACTCGTCTTTTGATAAATATCATGGTGATATGAACTAAGTTGAACTAATGTCGCGAAAATTTCTTTTCAGGTCATTTAATTTATGAGTACATCGGATTATAAAGGGATATCGGGCTGGCTGGTTTTAGTCGCCTTTGGGTTGGTGGTGTCGCCATTCAGGTTTTACTTCACAACCTTATCAATGTATCCAGGTTTATTTGAAAATGGAACGTGGTACTTACTTACAAGTCCAAATTCTGCTGAATATGTAAGAGGGTTTGGAACCTTGCTTTATTCGGAAATAGTATTCAATCTATTTCTTTTTGTAAGCCTTATTTATCTGAACTTCCTCTTTTTTTCAAAGAAGTCAGATTTTCCTAAAGTATATATAGCTATTTCATTAATAGGACTGTTATTTATTCCTATCAATGCTTACTTTGCTAACCTTCTATTCCCTCAAACACCTCTTTTTGATGGTGAAACTATTAGAAACTTTTTTGTTTCATTGTTATCTGCTTTGATTTGGATTCCTTATATGATCAAATCTAAACGTGTTAAAAACACGTTTATTGAAAATCATAGTCTTCGCAAGACAGTTTTATCAATGATTACATTGTCATGTGTTGTTGCAGTTGGTTATTCTTTTTATCTAAAGCAGGTTAGTTATATACCAGAAACTGTAACTATTGAAGATAGGCTAAATCAACTAACAAACGACATGAATCGAGAATTACCTATTATGCTCGATTCTGAAACTAAACTAGACGCGGTCTATACAGAGTCGAATAACTTACAGTATCGTTATTCTCTTGTAAATTACAGCGTTAGTGACATAGATGCCAATGCTCTGAATAAAAATATGCGCCCTAGTTTATTGCAAACTGCGTGCTCGAACAGTGCCACTTTAACTTTTATGCAAGAAGGTGTCATTGTCTCATATACCTATTATGACAAGTTGGGTAAACTCATAACCTCAATCCAAATTAATAGCTCGGACTGTGTTTAAAGATACCTAACAAACTGTTTAAGAGTGATTCGCAACGCGTGGCATTTTCACTATGCGTTGCGTTTAGTGTTTAAGGTGGTATGCGGACGCGTCGGTATTGCGTTGCTCACACCTTAACAGGGCGTTAGGCTTCAAATCAAGAGGAGGTGAAAATGTCTAAAAAATTGAAAGATCATGTTGTCGATGGAAGCAATATAGAGCTCAAGAAAAATATCGACAAAATAGTTAAAAAATCAAAGTTTATAATTAGGTGGATTGATAAGAATGTAGAAAGAACGGAAAAGTCAGTTCTGTTAGTTAATATTCTTAATTCAGTGTGTGATTACCTAGAAGTTACAAAGGTATCGATAAATCAACATATTTCCATATTAGCCACCTCAACTCGAAGTATTTATGAATTGAATGTTAGGTTAAGAACTCTCTCAGATGAAAATGAACAAAAAAAATGGGCGTCAGAAGCACTAACAGATAAAGTTCAAACCCTTGAGGGAATCCTTTCGTTAGGGAATGGAAATGAAAGAACTCAAGAGAGAGCAATTTTGGAGTATGAAATTACACGGTTAAAAAACTTAGCACAAAAATATAACTTACCAGTTATTAAACAACCTGCAAGTACGGGCAATTTAGCAAAAACTGTAGAAATGGAATCAGAGCACAAAGGATTGTTTAAGCTATATTCTAAATTGGTTCATCCAAGCTCTTACTTAGTTAATGATTATGGCAATGCTGCATCAGTTGAAAATCAAAAAGTACTTCAAATACATGCTCAATTGTACGCACATGATACGCTATCCCGAATTTGTGAAGAGTTATCCATTCCTTATGAGATAAGCAGACCATACGGCGTCGAAGCCTAACAAACTGTTTAAGAGTGATTCGCAACGCGTGGCATTCTTACTATGCGTTGGATATAGTGTTTAAGGTGGTCTGCGGCGGCATCGGTATTGCATTGCTCACACCTTAACAGGGCGTTATGTAAATGGAGAAAAAATGACACTTCAGGATTTGGAAAGTATATCTGTTATTGCTGCTTCTTGGTTTGGTATTTGTGCCACCGTCGTAAGCATCTTTAAAAAGAGTAAACCAGAAACTGGCTTGAATGAATCGACAAGTAGTTCTTCAGGTAAATCTGACCGGATTTCGCTACTAAAAAGACTTTGGAAATACATTCTCGCAATATTCCTGTTTTGCTTCGCAATCATCCGAAATGTTACTGGCGAGTCAAGTGTGGACAAACTGGATGTTTTGTTAATTTCAGGGTGTGTAGGCGTAATAATCTTACTTCTAGTAAGGATGATGTATATCTATACATTATGGTCTGTCAGTAAGTACTTCGAAAAGGATTCGGCAGCCTATTAGAATTTACATAACAAGTTGTTCAAGAGGGATTCACAACGCGTGGCATTTTCACTGTGCGTTGGTTTTAGTGTTTAAGGCGGTATGCAGCAGCTTCGGTATTGCGTTGTTCACCCCTTAACAAGGCGTTAGAACTTACTACTCAAAAAATCATAGAGTTAGAAATGAAAGAGTTACTTTTATTATCAGTTTTGCTATTTGGAGCAAACGTTTTAGCACAAGAAAAAAGCGACTTTGATAGCTCCTATCAGGAAATCGTTCCTAATGGTCATACCATAATTGAGGCTATTCATGGTGACCTAAATGGAGATAGTCGAGACGATATTGTTTTGATGATACAAGGTACAGATCAAAACAAAATTGTCACTGATGAGCTCCGTGGTCAGTTAGATCTCAACCGAAGAGGAATTATTGTTGCTTTAAGAAATAACAACAAGTACGACGTTGTTGTTGAAAACGACAATTGCTTCTTTTCTGATGATGAAGATGGAGGTGTATATATGGTTCCATATATCGAAATAAGTATAAAAAAAGGAAACTTATATATTCATTTTGCACATGGTCGATATGGGTATTGGAGGTACAACTTCCGTTACCAAGATTCGGATCTTGAGTTAATCGGTTATGATGAAAGCGCTAATCGAGGTCCGAGAGTAGAGGAAGTTACTAGCATTAACTATCTGACAAAAAAGATGCTCACTAAAGAAAATGTTAATGAGCTTGACGATTATGACCCCATATTTAAAGAGGAGTGGTCAACCTTTGTCCTTGAACACAGGTTTAAGTTAAGTCAAATCAGCGACTTTACTGAATTTGGTGATGGTGTCAGAAATTAATAGACTCGCACCGAGACGTAATTCTAACAAACTGTTTAAGAGTGATTCGCAACGCGTGGCACTTTTACTATGCGTTGCGTTTAGTGTTTAAGGTGGTATACGGAAGCATCGGTATTGTGTTGCTCACCCCTTAACAGGGCGTTATGTGCTTGGAGGAAAAATGGAATATTTTCAGTACTATGGAATCGACTGGGTTGCAATGGTACTTACGTTTCTTGCAATTTGGCAAATTGGAAATAAGAACAAAATCGGTTTCATTTTAATGATGTGCGGTAACACTAGTTGGTTAGCAGTTGGTTATCTTACTGGCAGTGTGGCAATGATAATTGCAAATATCATCTTTTTCTCAATGAACCTTAGAGCAATCATCAAATGGTCGACGCCAGAGAAAGAGCCTAAAGTTAGTGTTGCTGAGCAGTCATCTACAAGCTAGAAGTTCGCACATAACAAACTGTTCAAGAGGGATTCGCAACGCGTGGCATTTTCACTATGCGTTGATTTTAGTGATTAAGGTGGTTTGCGGCGGCCTTTGTATTGCGTTGCTCACCCCTTAACAGGGCGTTATGGCGCAGGGCAAATTCAGCTAAGGGAACTAGATGAGTGATAAAGTTAAAGTAGCTTTACAGTGGCTCAAAGAGATCTTGGATGCAGAGGTTGTAGAGTATCAAATAGTAGGTGGATTAGCGGCAACTATTCATGGTGGAAGTCGGGAAATCGCAGATATAGATCTTTATATTCGAAACTCAGACGCAGACAAAGTGCTATCGCATGTAGCAAAATACATATCCAAACCGTTAACTCATTATGCCGAATATGGTTGGGATCTAGAGTATTTCCAATTGGTTTACCAAAATCAAAAAATTGAAATCGGTTTGTCTGAACATACTAAGATACAATCACGTCAAGATGGCTCTTGGCACCAGCTTGAAATCTACTTTTCAGAATCAGTTATTAAAGATTATCAAGGTATCGAGTTGCCAGTTATCCCAGTTCATCGTTTAGTCGAGTGCAAGCGGATATTGGGCAGGGAAGTAGACCAAATTGACATACAAGAGCTAACGTTGAGTGTAGCGCCATAACAAACAATTTAAGAGTGATTCAGCACGCGTGGCATTTTTGGTATGCGGTGGTTTCTGTGTTGAAGTACCATGCAGCAGCATAGGTATTGCGTGCTTCACACCTTAATTGGGCGTTATACGGAGATATGAATATTGAAGAACGTTGAAGCTTTTTTGGTTAATTCCTTTACTTCGAATGGAACTGGTGGGAATCCTGCTGGTGTAGTGCTTCACGCTGATCACTTGTCGAACGAAGAAAAATTACAAATAGCACAAATTGTAGGTTATTCGGAAACTGCGTTTGTATCTCGCGATGACGAAGCCGACTTTGAGCTGTCTTTTTTCACCACAACAGGTGAAGTTGATTTCTGTGGACACGCCACCTTGGCGGCATTTTCGACAATGTATCAAGACGGGAGCATAACTGAAGGTAAATACCTACAAAGGACTAAAGCAGGTTTGCTGGTGGTAACTATAGAGGCTAATGGTCATATAGTTATGGACCTGAAGTTACCAGAATTCCGTGGCGAGTTTAGTTATGAAGTTATATCAGCGTTAATTGGACTAGATTCGACACTACTTGAGTCAAGTCGGTTACCGATTGAAGTTATTTCAACAGGCCTCGCTGACATTATTGTTCCAGTGCCTTTTGGGTATCTTGATCAAATCCAACTGAATGAAAAATTAACCAGTGAGTTCTGTGAAAGGCATGGTGTCATTGGTATACATGCTTTTGAGCTGTGTGAGAACACAAGTGAAGTGACTGCTAGTTGTCGTAATTTCGCTCCATTGGTTGGGATCCCAGAGGAGTCAGCGACAGGAAGTGCGAGCGGTGCATTAGCTTGTTACTTAGCCAAACACCTTCCTAGTACACATTCCAAGAATTTTACTTTTGAGCAAGGTCGGGCAATGGCCTGTGTTTCAAGAATTACAGCGTCTGTGGAGTCGAACGACCAGGGAATCATTAAGGTTAAGGTTGGTGGTGTTGCTCATAAAATCGGTAGGCAGGAAATCTCCTTATAACAAAGCATTTAAGAGGGATTCTTGTTTTTTGTTCAAGCTTTTGTTTTATATGAATAAAATAAATTTTGCCCTAGGTTGGGGTGACATTTGGGGTTACACCGGAAAATAACTTTTAAATGTGATTTGTATCACGTTATTTTTGTGGGTGATTCTTGTTGAATGGTCTTGTTCCATGCTCAGCCACTTTAGGTGGGCAGTGGTATTTTGCTGACCGAAACTTGCTTCATCTGGGAACCTACATTTACCACTTCAAGTTCCATGTGTTCTGGGATCTTGATGACTTCAATTTCGATTTTTTTTAAAGTCGTCTTGGGGGCTCTGGGATTGATTGGGATGTTTGTTTGGGGCGTGAAGTTATCTAGGAAAAACCATGTGATTGAGCAATTAGTAGATTGGATCCGGATAATAGTGCTTACCAAACCTTCCTTAACAATATAAGCATGAATATCGCGATCAGTTAATCGCCCACCGGATGAATCCATCGCTCGGGTCATAATATACGGGCGTAACTGCTTACGCTCCCCCAGCGCTAAGAGAAGCTGGTTGATCATTCATGTAATCCTTCAGCCCCCTCAGCTAGGAGTATTTGTACCTATTTGTTCAATCTGCTTCAGCTGATTTCGAGGAGCCTAGTGATTTGGATTCGAGACTGCGCGTCTTTGAAATGTGCTAATGCGAGCAAGCGCATAAACCTGCAAATCACCCGCAGCCCCACAATACATAATCTGCTGAGTTCCTAGTGATGCAATTCTTAGACAACCAAATCCTGTTTGAACTCTACCACAGCAAGTTAGAGCAGGAGAAAGAAGAGTAATGATATTTGAAGAACTAAGGTATAAAAGCGATAAACAAACCGAGCAAGACGCAGTTCAATCAGTACGCAATGGGAACTGAACTGGTGGTTAGTGTTGTTTTAGATCCACAAAACCTAGGCTAACACTTGAGAAAAGTGATCAAAATACAGCTGATTCGTCGAACGCATTTTCGACCGCGTCTATGGTTGGAGTAAAGGAGCCGGATGAAGTCACTAAAGACTGGTTTGTTTCCCCCCGACTTCATGACCTTACACCATAGTAGCGAATTGGGAATTTTGACAAATGACAAACCAAGATAGAATTGAGTAGTTTTCCACTATTTGCAGTATTTTTTCTAGAGAGCAGGCTGTTTCACGATCCTTATAAGCCTGCTCCGACTTCCCTAGATGGTCAGCTGCGATAGCACGAACATCAAAGTATACGGCTTTAGTCGGATCGAGTGCAATCGCCTTATTCAAATCAGCAAGAGAGGCATTATAGCGTTCTATAAGCCCTAAACCATATCCACGGGAAGCAAATAAGTTTGCCATTGTGATCTTGTCTTCGCTTCCGTCTTCTTTGATTGCTCCCAGATCGATCAGGTATCCACAAGCGCTGATTGATCTGATACCCGAGTGTATCCCAATAGGAAGGAGCGGACTCTGGGTTAGCTCTCTGAACCCGTTTGATGAGATCGGAAAGTAGTGCTTTAACTTGCCTGCAATTCGCTTGCCCCTTACAGAACAGTCCTGGTGGAATAAGTCCTCGTCGCGTTTCCTCTCCTGAAGCCTGATAGCTAAAAATGCCATCGTCAATACAATCGCGCCATCCTATTTTCTCTTTATCCTTAGTGTAGCCAAACTGAAGAATGGCTCCTTCACCTACAGAAATTGTTGAAGTCGGTTCAATAATATCAAGTGAGAATGGGTCTGCTTTTAAAAGATCGACCATTAGGTTTGAAACATTCCATTGTCGCAGGTCTTTCGGACATCCTTTAATAAGGCGCTCTCCTTTCGTAACAGGATGGAGATCACTTTGAGGGCCATCGCTGACGCAAGTCACGTTAACGATCTGAAGATGACCTGATAGGGCGGGACGCAATGTCGCAGGGCTGGCTTTATATTCTATACGGTTCTTACCATACATGATCCACTTGCCACCACGTACAAGTTCTTTGATTTGGTGCAACAATGCTCGCTCTCCTTTTGCCTCCAGACGCGGTTTGAGGCGGTTGGAGGCAGAGATTCCCGATTGGTCGGCTAACGTAGGAATTCTGACCAGTTTTGACCTGAATTGTTTGAAGTCCTCTAGAAATTTTTCTTTAAATTCGATGAGACTGATATTTGCCTCATCCAGTTTTCCAGAATCTGCAAGCACGAGAATGAGAGCCTTGCGTGCTTCAACATTACTTGGTGCTATCGCAATCAATCTCCGGTAGTCCGTGATCGCTTCAGGAAATTGTCCAGCTTTTGTCAGAACTTGTGCACGATAAAGGAGATGACGATTATAGCTGTCACTTCCGGTATCTGACATTGAAAGAGCAGTTGTGTAGTCGGTTATTGATGAAGTTAAATTGCCTATACTGGCGTAACTGCTGGCGCGGTTGGCATAAAGCGCAGCCGATGGGATGACTCGGATAGCTTGGGTGTAATCTGAAATAGCGTCGTCATGTTTCCCTGCAAATGTGAATGCCATGCCTCGGTCAAAATGGGCACTAGCGCGTTCGTAATCGTTACGAGCGAGTATTAGGAATTTGCTTCGAACTTTTGCTGATTCATCGAACTTACTATTTGCGGAATAAGCTTGGGCGATGGTATCGAGTAAAACAACATTATTGGGCTGTTGGATTAGATCATAATTCGCGGCTTTGATGATGAGATCAGGGCAGTAAAACATCGCACCGGGATCTTCGGTGAGCTTATTGAGTTGTGGCAGCAATCTGAAGCCTCCTCTCACTGATTCAGTTTTGTTGACATCAGCGCTTCGAGCGTCGGAATATTTCTGGTGTCAGTTCAACGGCTTCGCACATGGCGGGAATATCTAGCAGCGTGATATGACTTTCGCACTCAGTAATAAAACCATCGTTTTTCAGTTTTTTGAACGTTCTAGAAAGCGTCTCTGGCGTCATTCCTAGCTGTGTTGCAAGCAGCTTTTTCGTCACGGGTAACGTGATTTTCCCTTCGCTTCTCGATTGAGCGCGATAGAAGTCAGCCAGCTTCATCACCAGTCTTTGGTTCGCGTTTACTTGCGTCAAAATGTTCACGGTATCCATCAGCTGGTGGATGCGATTGGTCATGTAGTTCATGACTTTTAATGAAGTCTGTGGAGACTGAGTAAACACCGTCAACACATCTTGGTAGTGGAACACAGACAACTCCGTATCCTGATCGACACGGGCACTCATCGGATAGGTTCTTGGGGACATAAACATCGCCATTTCCGCAATCATTTCTCCCGCCATGAACACCCGAAACAGCTTTTCGTCGCCGTTTGGCATCAAACGAAACAGCGAGACTTTTCCTCTCTCGACCAAATACATATTTTCCGCAGGTTCCCCACGTTCAAACAGTTGATGTCCTGCATCGCAATGCAAAGGCGAGCGTTTTGAAAAGAGTTGCGTTTTTTCTTCTTCGTTAAGTAGCGAAACAATAGAACCGGGCACGCTGTTTTCCTTAGCTTGATAATTATCAAGCAGCAAATTCGGACTTGGGGGATAAGATACAAATAATAATCATTATTGATTAATGTGCCAACTTATCCAACCTGAGAAAGGAGAACAGTTATGGACGGTATTAGTCACGTATTTCGATGGGTTGCCTTGTGCGGTCTGGTCGTTCTTTTTGTTCCCGTCGCCATCTTTGCTTAGGAGTCATTATGTCTAAACGATTAGCCATGCCCAATGAAGGGCGAGAAGTGACAAAAACACCGGGACACTGGGTACTCGCTCAACTGGGTAAGAAAGTGCTGCGTCCTGGTGGCAAAGAACTAACACAAAAAATGCTACAAGGGTTGGCGATTACGCGTGATGACCTCGTTGTCGAATTCGCGCCCGGTATGGGTTACACGGCACGTTTGTGCTTGGAAAAATCCCCTGCAAGCTACACCGCTATCGAACAAAATGAGCAGGCAGCGGAGATTGTTCGCTCTTACTTACAGGGTGCAAACCAACGTAGTCATGTCGGGAATGCACAAGAGACAGGGTTAGAGCCAGAATGCGCTTCTGTGGTTTATGGCGAAGCTATGCTGACGATGCAATCCGATGCGCGTAAAAACGAAATTATTGCTGAGGCTGCTCGAATCCTCGCAACTCATGGTCGTTACGGTATCCATGAACTGTGCATTACGCCAGATACTATCGATGAAGATAAAAAGCGCGCAATTCAAAGAGAAGTTTCCGAGACCATTCAACACCCCGCCAAACCCATCACACCCGCAGAGTGGAAAGCACTGATGGAAGAGAATGGTTTTGTCGTTGAATTTGAGGCTGTTGCTCCAATGCATTTACTCGAACCAAAACGTGTTATCGCTGATGAAGGCTTGAGTGGGTTCTTAAAAATCGTGAAAAACGTACTGACTAAACCGCAAGCAAGAAAGCGTGTGTTCGGCATGCGTAAGATTTTCCGCAAACACGAAAAGAACCTATCTGCGATAACGCTTGTCGCAAGAAAGAAGGAAAGCTAAATCATGTTTGAATACACTTTATATGAAGATCTCGCCAGCGAAGTGGATATCCCCAAAGCGGGTATCACGAGTTGCCCTGTGTACAAAAGTGAGCGTTTGCGAGGTGTTATCTTCGGGTTCGCCGAAGGTGAAGAAATGAGTGAACATACTGCAGCAGTACCAGCGATTGCACAAATACTCGAAGGAGAATGTACGTTCACATTAGAAGAAGAGGCGAAGGAACTAAAAGCTGGCGCTTGGCTACTAATGGACGCGCATTTGCCTCACAGCATTATCGCGAAAACGCCATTGAAGCTGATGCTGTACCTGTTGCGCGAGCCTAAGTAACACGCAGTATTGAAATACAAACCAATGTAAATTCAGCCCCAATCAAGTGTTGGGGCTTTTGCGTTTATTGCTGTCGGTACTTATCTGACGAAGTTCTGCAATCCTGCCACGCTGGCAAAGTTATAGAGAATAAAGCCCGATGCCACCATGGTGACTGCTAACACGAGGTTAAGCGTATTGCTCAAGTTGGCATTGGGTTTGGCGCTGTGATTTTTCATTTGGCGTTGAATCGCTAAAGCGTTGAACACCAATATCGAGTTGGTCATTGCCGTTCCTAAAGCCATCACGAATGTCGCGACCATGCCCCACATTAAGCTGCCTAGCATGTTAGAGAGAAACAGAACCAACACCGCACCAGTACAAGGGCGGAAGCCGATGAGTAGCAGTGCTTTCCATGAAATATTGTCATTAGAACCTGCGGAATCATCATCTTCTTGAGATCGTGTTTACTTGATGCGGCGCTTGACCACCGACGCAAACTCTTTCAGCGCCAATAAAACAATAAACACCGCACAACCTTGCGTCAGCAGACGAACATTATCGGAAAGGCTGAAAGCAAACTGCTCTGCAATCTTGGCAGTAATCACGAAAAGAATGCACGCGCTCGCGGCTTGTAGGGCGGCAATAATCGCCATTAACACAAGTGCTTGTCGGCGACGGTAGCCATGAATCAAGCTCATTGACGTCACTGCCGTTTTACCGTGTCCAGGGGCAACCGAATGCAGTAAACCATACAGAAAGCTGAAGCCCAACAAGTACAACAGTTGCCCTTGGCTGATGAGCATCAGGTATTCACTGATATACCGTAGTTAATCATTTTAGCTTTGTGAAGAAAAAAATGGATTCCTTTGGAATCCATTGAGTTGACTAATTGCGATTCTTTATTTTGTCTTTGGTAGGGAGTAATACTATTCTCTATACATGCCGTACACACAAGTCACGATGTACTTAATAAACGTTACGAAAAAGCAGATTTATCTGCCTTAATAGACAATACATCCTTAAGTTACTATATAACAATAACATCGGAGCACTTTGTGTTGTTAGAATTGGTAATCAGCCACAAGACCGAATGTACGAGGTCCGCCCATTTCGATAAGATCATTCTTATGGCGAAGAACGTAATCTTCATCTGTTGCATTCTTAATGTAGGCCCGAATGGTGAGATCATTCATGGCATAACCTGCATTGAGATTCAATATGGTGTAGTCGCCTGCTGACGTACTTCGGGTGTTGGCGAGATCTGTAAAGTAATCCGTTACGTGATTAACACGAGCACCAAAGAAAATGCCCGAATCTAGCTGTTGGGTGAAGCCAAGACCAGCCGACACTTCAGGTGCATAGCTGAACTCATTCCCATTTAAGTTTTCAACAGTACCGCTTGGTCCTTCGGTGATTTCTGTTTTTAACAAGCCTACAAATGCGAATACGTCCAGACCTGAGTCAAACCAGTAATTGGTTTCAACTTCAGTACCGTATGTTTTTCCTTTAGGGATGTTTGCTATGTAATTGTCGAAACGATTTCCACTGTCACCATACACGACCGTTTGATAGTTTTCATAGTCGTTGTAGAAGACATTTGCAGTCAAACCAAGTCTATTTTCAAGGAAAGTTGAACGGGAACTTAGCTCATAAGTCCAGACTTCTTCCTGCTCAAACACAAAGACCTGTTGTTGGTACTCGTTGTATCCAAGTCCGCCAGCGTTGTATCCTTTACGAGCAGTAAGTCCAAGCATTGAATTGTCTGATACATTTAAAGTTACACCGACTTTTGGTAGCAAAATACCGTTACTTTCATCAGCATTGAAATCGAGTGGGAACCTTGCGTGGTCAAAATCACGCTTCAGCTCATCTTTTTCGTAACGAGCGCCAAGTAGCAAGCCCCAACGGTTATTGAGCTGGACTTTTGAATCGAAGTAAATTGAGTTGGTCAGAACTTTATCTTTACGCTTCATCGAGTCTGTTTGCGTATCCTGATCTTTGTAAAAACTGCTTACCCCGACAATGGCATTGTATTTGTCATCTAACGAGTTATAAGATAGCTTCGCTTCTGCGGTGTAGTTTTTTTCATCAACATCACCCCACCAGTCCGTACGAGGATAAGCTTTGAATTTCGTATTATAGTCTCGGCGCGCAAGCAATACATCAAGGGTTAATTCATCATTGATTAAGTAATTTATGTCAAAATTTGCATTCCAGCTTTCGGTTGTTTGACGTCGAGTACCGTTTTCATCAATGTATTCAAACTTACCTTTTTCAGAAACCAGATTTGTATATTGACCTTCTTCATTACGGCTAGCCAATGTTAGTTTTAGCGTAAGCTTATCGTTAGACATCGGTTTGAATAACAGCTTACCTCTCACATTATAGGATTCAACTTCAGAAGGGTCCCATGGATATTGGTCATTATCGGGCAGCGAGTAATCAATTGGTGTATTACCCTTTGTGCCCTCGGCGGCTAATCGAAATGCGAGCTTTTCAGACACGATTGGGGCAGAAACAACACCAGCTAAGTGATATTTGTCATCTTCGTTTTCGTAGCCACCACGAACTTTACTTTCAAAGTGGAACGTTGGATCTTTGGTTTTGATGACCACCGCGCCGCCAATACTATTTCGGCCTTGGTTGGTTGATTGAGGGCCTTTATAAATCTCTACTTGTTCTGTATCCCACAATCCGGCTTTACCAAAGGCTTCACCAGTCCATGACTCTGACACGCCATCAACGGTTGTATTCACCCTTGGTGTCGCTCCTGTCATGAAGGAAAGGAAGCCTTCACCAGGCCCACGACCATCGACACCTCGAATATGTGGAATACCAGAAGGGGCATTCAGTACATTCGGGACGCGATCGAGTAGATCGTAGTATGTTTGATCTTCGCCATTGTCTGCTTCATCAGTAAAAACGGTGACTGAGCTTGTGTTCTCAGCAAGTGTACCACCGAGTTTTTCACCAAGTACCACAATGGTTTCTAGGGTTGTTAGGGTTTCTTGGCCTTTCTTAGTATTGCTGTTGTCCACTTGCTCTGCTGAAAGAGTGGTGCTGGCTCCAAGGCAAATTACACCAATGAGCATGGCAAGTTTAGTCTTGCCAGTATTAGTGATGGTGATGCCACTGTTTAAATCCATGGGCTTCATGACCTGAGTATTCCTTAATAAAAAAAGAAGAAAACATTTGATGTTGTAACAACATTTATGTAAAAAAGTGTTGCGGCAGTAATACTAATGATAATTATTATTATTTACAACAATGATGATATAAGTTTGTGCTATCTCATTACTAGAAGATATGCATGAAGTATCAACGTACAAGTTGGATTTGTGATGGATATAAAGGCTTTTCGAATAATAGAAAATAAGAATATCAATAGTGTTTTAAGTGGTTTGCTTGAAGATAATGAAGAAGTAGGAGCCCCATGTTGGTGGAACGAGGTGCAGACAAAAGGAACACCTTTTATCCTTTCCCAAGATAATACAAGCGTTGAGCTGCTATTTCTTTGGCGAAACACGGATGACAGTGTTAAGGAAATATACATTGATATCAATGGTATTACTGATCATCACAGCTTTGATATGGCAAGGCTTACTCATGTCAAAGGAACGGATGTTTGGTTTTATAAGGCAAGGGTAAACAGTACGTGGCGTGGGAGCTACACGTTTATTCCAGTGACACATGAACGCGTCCAACCAGCGTACCACGGAACATACCAAGAGAAACGCACCAAGCATCGGGAGTGGTTGAGAACCATTTTTCCTCTTAGTGTTCGCGATGATTTAAGTAAAAACAATTTGTCAGCCTGCGAATGGGGACGTTCGAAAACGCCGCTATCTATGCCAAAGGCAGTATCGCAAAGTGCTTGGTCAAGGTTCGATACAAAAAATGGCAATGTTCAGGCAGGAGCGGGCATGCAGCTGGCTTGGACTAGCCAGTGTTTAGGTAATGAGCGCTATGTTTGGTTGTATTCGACAGCCAGCGCTGACCAAATGGCTGAACTGCCATTGGTTTTAGTCTTAGATGGTCAATTTTGGTCTCAATCCATGCCTCTGTTCAGTGCGCTGACCGATGCGACGAGCAGCGGTCAGCTTCCACCTGCCTTGTATGTCTTCATTGATGAAATCAATGGAGCGCTGCGTAGTGAAGAATTCAGTTGCAACCCTTTGTTTTGGCAGGCTATCACTCAAGAACTGCTGCCGTTGGTTGGTCATTATTTCCCAATTACTAATGAGGCTAATCGTACGGCTGTTGTTGGGCAAAGCCTTGGTGGTTTGAGTGCGATGTATGCCGGATTGAACCATCCGGACCGTTTTGGTGCGGTTGTTTGTCAGTCGGGTTCATTCTGGTGGCCTGATTTTTCGTTAGTGAAGCCACCTAGTGAATATTCTCCTCTTCAAACAAGCGAACCTTTAACTCAAATGAGTCAATTGGTTCATTCTGGCCTTGGTTCTAACGTAAAGCTAAGTGTTTTTATGGAAGTTGGGTTAGGGGAAGACATCATGGTGGACTTGAGCCAAGACCTATACCAGCGACTTAAGCAACAAAACCATCGGTTATCGTTTCGCACCTTTGATGGTGGACATGAACGCCTGTGTTGGCGCGGAGGCATCATTGATGGGTTGTCATATGTTTTTAATTTTGAATCCTGATTTTTCTATGATTGGAGTTAACTATGTCTGAGAAATACATTAATCCTTTTGACGAACCTGAAAACCAGTTCTTTGTGCTGATTAATCACAACAATCAATATAGTTTATGGCCTGAGTTCAAAGGGATCCCTCCTGGCTGGAAAAGCACATTTGGTCCGTCACTAAAGCAAGACTGTATTGATTATATCGAAGCGAATTGGCACGACATTCGTGTGTAAAAAACAAACAAATAGCCACGACGATAATAATTAAATTTCTAAGGAATAAACCAATGCGCACTCAACAAGTGCAAGATAATTTATGGCCTCTATTGGGCACACAACAAGGAATTTGGTTCGCTCAGCAAGTGATGCCAAACCCTGAAGAATTCAACGTCGCACATTATGTAGAAATTGAAGGTCAAGTTGATACGTCGGTTTTTAGGCAGGCAGTGGCCAAAGGGCTTAACACTGCAGATTCATTACATTGTCGTTATGTAGAAGTCGAAGGCGTAATCAAACAGCAATTTCTAGCCGGAACGGCTTTAGAAGATGTTCTGGAGGTTTTCGATTTTTCCCATTTAGAGCAGCCAAAAAATGCTGCATTGGAATGGATGGAAAAAGATCTGCAAACAGCCATTGATATTCAAGGCAATGTAAGACGCTACCGTCACTGTCTAATTCAAATTGGCTCCAAGCAAGCACCAAAGTGGCTTTGGTACCAGCGTTATCACCATATTGATGTTGATGGATTCAGTTTTAACGCAATTAGCCAAAATATCACCCGTCACTACAATCACATGACACTCGGAACGTCCGAGCCTGAAGGTTTTACACCAATGGCCAAGGTAGTCGCGGAACATGGTCAATTTATCGAATCAGAGCAATACGACAAAGCACGATATTTTTGGAAGGAGGCCGGAAGGTCGTTGCCCGCTCCGCCTTCTTTAACCACAGGTGGAACCGATAAGGCACGTTTTGGTGTTGTTAAGCATCACATTAGTCTTCGTGGTGGCGATTGGCTACATGCGCAAGGCAATAATGTACTGCCTTCAGAGCTCGCAATGGCTCTTGTGTTTGCGTATTTACATTTACACAGTGGCAATGACGAAGTCTGTGTCGGCTTCCCGTTTATGCGCCGAATGGGCAGTTCGGCAATGAGTGCCTCTGGTGCGGTTGTGAATGTACTACCTTTGGCATTTTCTGTTGATAAAACTATGAGTATTACTGATGTCGCTCGGGTGATGAATAAAGCCATCAGACAAGCTCGTCGTTACCAAATGTATGATGCAGAGCAAATCTCGCGTGATTTAGGCAAAGTAGGGCAACCCTTGTACGGACCAATGCTCAACTTCAAGCCATTTGAAGATGAACTGCATGTTGGTAGCAATAAATCGAAAACGAATATCTTATCTGCAGGTCCGATCGATGATATTGAATTTTCTCCTGCATTAAGTAACAGCAAGCTCGAGATTGAGATCACAGCCAATGCGCAAAAGTATAATACCCAATCATTAACGATTCATGCTAATCGATTTGCCAACATGGTAGAGCAAATCGCGCAAACCCCATCCATTACACTCGCTGAAATTGCACTTGCTCCTCAAAGTGAACAGCAAAGTATTGATGATTGGTCTGTTGGCAATCGATGGCAAGATCCGTATCAAGATAAGTCTGTTCTTGATGTTTTGGAACGCAATGCTGCACAAACACCAGATGAAACTGCGCTCGTTTATAAGCAACAAAAATGGAGCTTTCAGTCACTGCGTGAAGCCATTGAGCAGCGCGCTGCTCAGTTGCGTACTTTGGGTATAAAACAAAAGCATGTTGTAGGCGTGGCATTGCCTCGAAGTCCAGAAACCGTGGTTACTATGCTGGCTATCATGCGCTGTGGTGGGGCTTACTTGCCAATAGATCTTGATTATCCCCAAGAGCGTATAGAGACTATCCTTGAACAGGCTCAACCTCAAACAGTTATTGTTGAAGATAGAGAAAACCTGTCATGGGGGGAATTAGCAAACTGCACAACACTTGCTGAATTAACCGCTCAACAGATTTCAACCCCAGAACAGATTGATATCTCCAAGCATGATGTCGCCTATATCGTATTTACCTCAGGCTCAACAGGTAAGCCGAAAGGGGTTATGAACACACATGGCGCGTTACTTAATTTACTTCATTCTCATCAAAACTCTATCTTTGGGAAGGCGATATCAAGCCTAGCGACAAATCGTTCAACTGAGCCGGAAAAGATTACGGTCAGGGCCTCACATACGACTTCATTTTCATTTGATGCTTCTTGGGAACAAGTTATTTGGATGCTATGCGGGCACACGCTTTATCTTTACGATGATGATCAGCGCAAAGATGCCTATGAATTAGTTAAATGTGTAGAAAACGACCGCATCGATGCAATGGACTTACCCCCATCGCTGTTTAATCAGATGCTTGATAGTGGGCTTATGGAGCAGGTTTATACTCCGACTCTGGTTCTCATCGGCAGTGAAGCGATACCAGAAAAACTGTGGGAGCGGGTGGGGAATTACCCTCAATTGTTGGTAGAGAACTTCTATGGCCCAACAGAATTTACCGTAGATGCCGTGAGTGCTCCTCTAAATGCAGATACCACCCCTGTGATTGGCCGTCCGATACTCAACGCTAAAGCCTATGTTTTGAACAATGCATTGCAAGAAGTGCCTGTCGGCGTAGCCGGTGAGTTATACCTTGCAGGTGCAGGGCTGGCGAAAGGCTATTTGAATCAACCGGGAATGACAGCAGATCGATTTGTTGCCAATCCATTTGAGCACGGTCAGATAATGTACCGTACGGGTGACTTAGTAAAATGGCGCGAGAATGGGCAGTTAGACTTTATTGGTCGAACGGATGATCAAGTCAAAATTCGTGGTTTCCGTATCGAACTTGGGGACGTAGAAAGCGCAATCAACAATATCCCAGATGTGGATTCATCCGTGGTGATTGCAGAACGTTTTAGAGATTCACACCGTTTAATTGCGTATTGCACATTAGTCAGTCATGCGAAGGGGCATACCTCTGAGCAGCAATTACTCGATGAAATGAGTCAGGCATTACCAGAATACATGGTTCCGGCAGGTTTGATGATCCTTGACGCGTTTGCGTTAAACGTCAACGGGAAAATCGACAGAAAGTCATTACCAAACATTGATCTTACCAATCGCGAAGAAGTGATAGCTCCGGTTACAGCAGAAGAAGTTGCTCTATGTAGTGCCATTGCAGAATTGCTTGGTGTTGCTGATGTTGGCATTTCAGATGATTTCTTTAACCTCGGTGGGGATAGTATCTCCGCAATGGGGCTTGGCACCATTTTGCGTAAAGTTGGCTTCGAACTCCGCCCCAAAGAAATCTTTGCCGCCCGTAGAGTCGGTGATATGGCAAAAGTGATGAAGCTACTTAACCAGCAAGAGCATGTGGCGCAAGAAGGGCAAATAAAGCCGTTGCCAATGTGGCGATGGTTTGAAGATACCTTCTCGGAGGACACCAACTATGTTCAAAGTGTCTTTGTCGAAATCGAAGCTGATGTTACGTTGAGTGCGCTACAACGAGCGCTGGTGAAACTGGTATCGATGAATTCGGTGTGTCGCTTAATAAAGAAAGAATCGCAATATTATATCGAATCGATAGATCAACTTGATGTCGCATCGTGGGTGGAGCATCTAACAGTAGGCGAGCTAAAACATGCCGATATTGATGCCATATTTGATCAGTATGGTAAGACAATGAGCTTGGCTAATGGTCAGTTATTACGGTTAGTGATGTTAAGTGATAGTAAAGGGCAATGTGGCCTGATGATCTTAGCCCATCACTTGTTGATTGATGGTGTCTCTTGGCGTGTGTTATTGCCTCAGCTTAAATCACTAACTCGCGCGGAAGTTTCCGGTCATGACATCGTCATTCCAAATGAAGTCACGGGTATCAATACCTGGTCTCATGCGCTGCACAATTATTTGGATGTTGCTGCTCAGCAAATGGCGGATTGGCGAGTACGAGAAAGTCGTCCTGTCATGCCGTTCAAACCTGCGCAAGAGGATTGCCGGGTTAAGCATTGCCGAAATAAACTGGCAGCCGCTACCACAGAGCGTGTGCTTGAGTTCGGTCAACTGTCAGAGTCGATTGATATTGAAGAAATCTTACTTTCATCCGTAAGTGCAGCCATTGCTAATGTGTTTGGCAACGAGGCGATTAAATTCAATCTTGAATCTCATGGGCGAGAAGAGTTTGACTCGTCCATCAACCTAAGCCAAACCATAGGTTGGTTTACCACAGAGTATCCTTTGGTTGTGGAGTTGCCGGAATCAGGGACAACGGTTGACTTGCTGCGTGAGGTAAAGCAAGCCAAACGGAGTATCAAGGATAAAGGGTTGGGGTATATGGCCTTGCTCCATCTTGATAATCCTCATCGTAACGAGTTAAAAGAACTAGCAAGTCGTTATAAGTCGTCGGTACTCTTTAACTATTTGGGCCGATTTGAGCAATCGTCAGAGAAATGGTCGCCACAAAGTCGAGCTAGAAAATTTGCTGATACCTTTGCTGTTCTGTTAGACAGTGAACAAGCACTGCAGCACGATCTCGAACTGAATATTTTTGTCGATGAAAATGCAGCCGCGCCCGTATTTGCATTGAACTGGTCATGGAACGAATTCCAGTTTAGCCAAAATGAAATCGATGTTATTAGTGATAAAATTGAAGAGAATCTGAATTCCATAGTTGATTGGCTTTCTTCGAGAACAATGTTGGCTGAAGAGCTAAAAGTGCCAGCTGAATTGACGGTTGTCGGTATTTCATTGCCACAAGCTTCAAGTCTTGAAAAGCGATATGGTGAGCTTGCAGATGTGCTTCCGGCCTTGCCTTTACAAGAAGGATTGTTATTCCAGTCACAACTGGGTGATGAGAACAGTAATTACAATTCAACAACGCGCTTAACCTTTAACGGTGAAATCAATATTGGACATGTTAAGCGTGCTCTTAATGTGGTGATAAGCCGTCATCCTCAATTAATGGCTAAGTTTGATAGTGATATACTGGGTAAAACCGTTCAGCTTATTCCTAAGGAGCTTGGTGAGTGGCCAATCGAGAGTCATAGCATTACTTCGATGGAAGAAAGCGAGCAGCAAGCGTATCTGACTTGTTATGAGAAAAGTGAGCTGACGCGTCAGTTTGATCTCAGCAACCCTGAACAATCACTATTAAATGCGAGTGTGATTTATCATGGTGATAACCAAAGTACTTTGTACATCTCAGCTCATCACTTGGTGGTTGATGGTTGGTCGACGCCGATTTTGTTGAGAGATTTCCTAACGGCATATGCAAGTAGTGCTGATGTTTTAACGCCGATTAGTGCAAGTTATGCCAGTGTTGTTGAGCAGCTTACGGGAAGAGATAAAAAAGCCGCTCAGCAACGATGGGTGGATGTGTTACAGGGCGTGAACCCAGCCATTGCATTTGAAGATATTCCCGTCACAGATAGGCTCAACGAGCTCGAACTGTTTATCCCAGAAGACAAAACTCGAGCGATCAATCAGCTACTTCGCCACTATGGCCTTACCATGAACTCATTAATGCAAGGTGTTTGGTCGAGCATTCTTGGCAGCATGATGGGCAGAGAAGATGTAGTGTTTGGTACGCCGATATCAGGTCGTTTTGGTCATGTGGAAGGGATTGATGAACATATTGGTTTGTTCAGTAATACCATTCCGGTAAGGATGAAACTCAAACCAGAGCTAAGTTTGCTTGAGCAGCTAATAGCGCATCAAGAAATTCAGATTCAATTACTAGAGCATGATGAACTTGGTTTGGGTGAAATTCAGCAATTGGCTGGCGGCGAAACGCTATTTGATACGCTGCTGGTGGTTGAGAACTATCCAGACCATTCTGATTGGTTTAACAAAGACTATGCAGGGGCGCAGCTGTGCGATATTCATAACCGTGGCTACACTCATTACCCATTAACGCTCTTAGTGTTACCGGGTGAGCAGATCCATATTCTGTTTGAATACCGCGATACAGCGGGTGTCGCTGAGCAAGTAATGCAGCGCTTTGAACAAGTGTTAGATGCGATTATCGCGTCACCAGAGGCAAGTTTGACCCAGTTAGATTTACGTCTTGCTGATGAAATTGAGTTACAGCAACGTATTAACCAGACCAAAGTTGCGTTACCAGAGCAAACCTTGCGTTCGTTGATGGCGCAACAAGCTGAGAAAACGCCCGAGAAGCTTGCTTTGATTGATGAAGACCGAAGTTTCACTTATCGCGAAATGAGAGGGCAGGTGAAAGCGATAGCAGAGTTATTTTGGCAGCACAAAGTGAGTGTTGGCGATATTGTTGCCGTTGCGTTGTCACGAAGTACGAAGTTAAGTCTTGCGTTCAATAGTATTATTGAATGTGGGGCCGCTTACTTACCGCTTGACGTGGGTTATCCAGACGAAAGGTTGGCGTACATGGTCAATGATGCGAAGCCTAAGCTGATCATCACGACATCTGAGCACCGAGCGCGCTTTTCTGCATTCGGAGAGTTGCTGATTTTGGATGAACTTCCTAAACCAGTGGCTTCCACGCTGACGGAAGAGAAGGATGGACTTACGCCTTATCATGGGGCCTACATTATCTATACATCTGGCTCGACAGGGAATCCGAAAGGCGTGTTAGTTTCGCATCAGGCTATCGTAAACCGCCTGAAATGGATGCAGCATGAATATACACTCAATGCGCAAGATGTGGTCTTGCAAAAAACGCCATGCAGTTTTGATGTTTCCGTCTGGGAGTTCTTCTGGCCGCTGATTGAAGGTGCGAGCTTGGTCATGGCACCACCGGAATCGCATAAAGATCCGGAGTGGTTAATGCAGATCATCAATGACTACAAAGTGACAACCATGCACTTTGTACCGTCTATGCTTGCTGCGTTTATGGCATCGATAGAAAACAGTCATGAACAAGGTGAGCGTGTCGCTCGAAGCTTACAGCGTGTTTTCTGTTCTGGTGAGGCATTATCGAAAGAACTGTCTAATCAATATGCACGCTGGATAGAGGCGCCATTACACAACTTATATGGTCCAACTGAGGCGGCGGTTGATGTGACGTATTGTCCGGCTTTTGGTTCTATTTTAGCTGAAAGCTTAGGGACGAGTGTGCCGATCGGTCTACCCGTATGGAATACGCAGGTGTATGTGCTAGATAGCTTCCTGAGAGAAACGCCAGTGGGTGTCCCCGGTGAGTTGTATCTAGCTGGTGATCAATTGGCTATCGGCTATTTGAACCGCAGTGGATTAACGGCAGACAGGTTTATTGCGAATCCGTTCTCGAGTGGGGAGCGTATGTATCGTACAGGAGATGTTGTTCGTTGGCTACCCTCTGGAAAAATCGAATACCTTGGTCGAAGTGATGATCAATTAAAAATTCGTGGTCAACGGATTGAACTGGGAGAAATCGAAACGGCGCTTCAATCGCTTGCAGGTGTTAAGCAGGCCCTTGTCTGTGCAAAATCCTTGAGTAATGAAAAGGCCATGGCGGGTGCGGATGATCGCCAGCTTGTGGGTTATGCGATCCTCAATGATGGTGTCGAAACGGAGAGCGAAACTCTGCGCAGCAAACTGGCAGAGCATTTGCCAGCTCACATGGTTCCTGTTGCCATTATCTTGATGGAAGAATACCCATTAAGTGCCAACGGCAAACTTGATCGCAAAGCGTTGCCTCTCCCGAGTGACGTTGTTACTGGTTCTGGGCGAACGGCACGACCAGGGATGGAAACTCAACTTGTGAGCATATTTGCTGACGTGTTAGGGCTGGATACTCTGTCTGCAGAAGATGATTTCTTTGCCTTAGGTGGTCACTCATTAATGGCAATGAAGCTGGCAGCAGATATTCGTCGAATTCTTAATGTTCCTGTGACCATTGGTCAAATCATGGTGAACCCAACACCAGAGAAACTGACGGCATTATTATTAGACGATGAAGCGCTAAACGATCCAACTCTTGCTGGCTTTGGTGAAGTCCTGCCAATAAGAGCGGGATCTGGTCCTGCGCTCTTCTGCATCAATTCCGCCTCTGGCTTCGCGTGGCAATATACAGGTTTACCTAAATATCTGGATGGTCACTATCCAGTGTTTGGTCTGCAATCACCACGTCCAAATGGTGCCATCTCTGCGGGGCGAGGCATGGAAGATGCTTGTGATATTCATATGAAAGCATTGAAGCAATTACAGCCTGAAGGGCCATACCATTTACTAGGCTATTCCTTTGGTGGAACAGTAGCTCAAGCATTGGCATCTAAACTGCGACGTCAAGGTGAAGAAGTTGCATTCTTAGGCTTGCTAGATACCTACCCACCTGAAGGCCAAGATTGGGAAGGGCCAATGAATGAAGAGGCGCAAGACGAGATCGAAAGAGAAAAGGATTTGTTCTTAGCAGCAAATGACATTACAGATGATGAATTGGACAAGCAACGTATGGCGATGTTTAAAGATATTACATCGAACTATGAAGATGCTGTTCGGCTATTATCTAGCGCAAAATCATCACTTTATGATGGTGAGGTGAATTTGTTTGTGGCTGAACGTACCTTACCGGAGGGGTATGACATTGATGCGCATTGGAAGCCATTTATTACCAGCTTGCACAAGCATTATTTCGAGTGTTCGCACGAAGATATTATCGCGCCTGAAAACGTTGGTGATGTTGGGGAGCAGCTAAATACGTTGCTTAGTGGACTCCCAAGTTTGAAGTAACAAAAATAAAACCGGCGAAATCGCCGGTTTTTTATTGGTGTAAATTCTTTATGTGAAACGCATGATATCGTCAGAAACGCTAATCGACTCTAGAATCTCGAGGAATGATCATTGGCGTCTTGGTTAGAGGGTCGGGCATTATTAAACAACGTAACCCATATACGTGTTGGATCAGTGTTTCTGTGATCACCGTATTGGGTGTTCCTTCTGCAACGACTTGTCCTGAATTCATCACGATTAAGTGATCAGCATAACGACATGCATGATTGAGATCGTGCAGCACCGCAACGATGGTTGAACTGTTTTGCCGATTCAGTTTTCTAAATAGATCCAATAGTTCAATTTGATGTGCAATGTCTAAATAAGTTGTCGGTTCATCTAACAGTAAATAAGGTGTTTTTTGCGCCAGAACCATGGCAACCCAAACACGTTGCCGCTGTCCTCCGGACAATGCTTCAACGTTTTGCCCTAGTAATGGCTCAACCTGAGTTGCCTCTATCGCTTGTTGTACGGCCTGTTCGTCAGCTTGTGTCCAGCGTTTCAAAAATGATTGATGAGGGAAGCGCCCTCGACATATGAGATCGTGAACAGTTAAGCCAGATGGCGCAATTGCAGATTGGGGCAGTAGTCCCAGCTGCTTTGCCAGTTCTTGACGAGGAAAGTGGCAGAGATTTTTGCCATCTAACAAAACAGATCCAGATTTGGGCATGAGCAGATTGCTTAATCCGCGTAGTAATGTTGATTTACCGCAGCCGTTTGGTCCTAAGATGACAGTGAATTTATTGTCTGGGATGCCAACTGACAAAGATTGAGATATGACGTTATCTTGGTAGGCGAGTGTGACTTGTTCCGCCTGCAATCGATAGCGCGAGTTTATTTTATGTTGTGTTGCGTTAGTCAAATTATGATCTCTCTGATTGGCGAATAAGCAAATACAGCAAGTAGATACCTCCAATACTTATGGTTATTACGCCGACGGGTAATTGGTGTGGTGCAAATAAATTAACGGCAGTGAAATCGGACAGAGTGAGTAACATCGCTCCCATCAATGCTGAGGCCATCAGTCCCACCGAGCCATCTTTGGTTAGCTTTCTAGCAAGTTGTGGAGCGACTAAAGCGATGAATGAAATCGGGCCCGTAGCGGCGGTGACTGCTGCTGTCAAAATAACGCCAGATAGCATCGCTAACCGCCGAGTGCGTTCACCACTTACGCCAAGCATTGCGGCATTGTCATCACCCATTTCTAAAAGGTTTAACTTTCTGACAAGTGTTGCAGATATGACAAAAGCGACAGCAATAAAAACAAATGATGGCAAAATTTTATTCCATCCCAGCCCATTCAGTGTACCAGCACCCCATATGGCGGCTGTCATCGCTGTCTCCAACTTGCTTGTGAGCATCAGCCAGCTATTAAAAGCGCTTAACATGGCGCTGATGCCAATACCAATGATGATTAATCTAAATCCTTGGATTCCTTGTTTGTATGCCAGCAGGTATACAGCCGTTGCTGCAATTAAGCCGCCTGTGATTGCACCAAATGCAACCTCAAAATAGCTTCCCCCAAATACAATGATGACGACTAGTGCACCTGTGTACGCGCCAGTGTTAAAGCCAATAATGTCAGGGCTTCCTAATGGATTACGGATGAGTGATTGAAAAAGTGCACCACTGACTCCGAGCGCTGCGCCAAAAACAAGCGATGCAAATAACCTCGGTAGTCGCCATTCAAGAATCACAATTGAAGTGAATTGTTCAGCTGTGCCGAATGCGACCTCAACAAGATCGGTCGGGCTTGTTCTTAGCTCTCCTTGAGATAAAGCGAAGGTGGCAATGATTGTTGTGGCTATTGTAAGCAAAATGCACCAAGCGACAGTTCGTTTGGATATTAGAAAATTGAAACGGCCGCTTTTGCGGCCAAGTAGGTAAGTGCCTGATGGTTGCATTAGAGTTTACCAAAGGAGTTCAGTTTACGAGCGAGGTAGATTAGGACTGGGGCCCCGACAAATGCTGTCACAATAGAGACTCGGACTTCATTGACAGCGATAACACGGCCAATGATATCGGCGCTAATCAAAAGGAGAGGACCAAGAACCATTGCATAAAGCGTTAACCAGCGTTGGCTTGAAGAAGCCAGCTTTCGAGCTACGTGTGGGATCATCAAGCCAACAAAGCCAATTGGGCCAGCAAGCGCTGTGGCACTGCCACATAAAATAGCGATCACCAGCAGGGCTAAAGCTTGCGTCTGTTTGACATTCGTACCCAGTCCTTGCGCAACATCTTCACCAAGGGCTAAATTGTCCAACCCTGGGGCAATCAATAACGCGACGATCAATGCAAATGTAATGGGAGCGATGGCCGTAAAGGTCAAAGAGAGGTTTCTGATATCTAACGAGCCAGCGTCCCAGAAACGCATTTCGTCAAAGGCTTGAGGGTTTAAAAGCGTAACCGATGACGACACTCCCGCAAGAAGTGCACCTAGAGCCACACCGGCAAGCGTAATTTTTAATGGATTCACTCGGGCTTCTTTATATGTTCCTATGAAATAGACAAACAAACTCGTAGTGAGAGCACCGAGAAAAGCGAACCACAGGTGTTCACTCATCAAATGGTTACCGAAAATTGCGACACCAATAAGCACGAAAAAGCTGCTACCAGCATTCACACCAAGGATACCGGGGTCTGCAAGGGGATTGCGTGTCAAAGATTGTATTAACGCACCTGCCACAGCTAACGCCGCTCCGACCGGCAACCCAACGAGGGTTCGTGGGACTCTTGCTTCGACGATTATTTGGCTTGCTGTTGATGTTACTGTGCCTCGCAAGCTTTCAAACACAATGCTTGGCGATATACTTTTGGCACCGATCACCAAGCTTAAGATGCATGTGAACAGCAGTAAAGCACATAAAGAAAATAACGTTAAAGAGTGGCGATAAGTACGTTTTTTACGGGAGTCTGGCGTTTGGGGGAGTGCCGTTTTACTTGGTAAGAGAGAAGAGATTAAAGGCAACTTATGAACACTCATAAATACAATTGTAAATAATTATCATTGCCATTATTGTAACTTGATGCGTAGAATGTTCAAGCAATAAGCATCCTCTTTCAACGTGTTGATTTCACGACTCACAATATTTGACGTAAGAAATAATGAAAATGCCCAAAATTATGCTGGATTTCAGCTTACTTAAAGAAAACCCGAATTTTAGAATGGTATTTATTGCAAGGATGATGTCGATTCTTGCTCTTGGCATGATGACCGTCGCTGTACCAATACAGATACATCAAATGACTGGCTCAACCCTTCAAGTCGGAATGATCATGGCATTAGATGGCATCGGCATGTTTGTCGGGTTGCTCATCGGGGGCGTTTTGGCAGATAAATACGACCGACGCAAACTCATTCTATTCGCCAGAACAACGTGTGGCATTGGATTTGGGGCGTTAGCCTTAAACAGCCTATTGGCGGAATCTTCCTTGGTTGCACTTTATGTACTTTCTGTGTGGGATGGCTTTTTTGGCGCGATGGGAATGACGGCCTTGATGGCTTCGTTGCCCGTTATTGTTGGGCGAGAGAATTTGCCCTCAGCGGCGGCACTGAGCATGCTTACTGTTCGCATGGGAATGGTTTTGTCACCAGCGATTGGTGGGTTGCTCATCTCG
Organism: Vibrio sp. OPT41; assembly: GCF_015163595.1. Lineage (NCBI taxonomy): Bacteria > Pseudomonadati > Pseudomonadota > Gammaproteobacteria > Vibrionales > Vibrionaceae > Vibrio > Vibrio sp. OPT41. The sequence goes on from NZ_JADDYH010000014.1 coordinate 54,617, forward strand.
TTTGGTGATGTCAGCTGGAACTACCTTGCTGCTTCAGTTGGTACCTTGTGCACCTTATTCCCGTTGTTCAGACTTCCTTCCATGAAACCGAGTCATGACGCACCAGAAAATCCGTTGTTGTCATTGTATGAAGGCGTAAAGTTTCTCTTTTCGAACAAGGTAGTTGGGTGTGTGGTTGTTTTTGGCACCTTAGAAACACTCGCAACAGCGGTTAGAGTTATGTTTCCCGCGTTGGCTCTTGAGACATTTACCGGAAATGCCGCGAATGCCGGATTGATGTACTCAGCGATCCCATTAGGCGCAATGGTCGGTGCATTGACGTCAGGTTGGGTAAAGCAATCTCAACGGCCGGGAATGGTTATGATCTATGCAACTATGGGAACATTTTTAGCCATTGTGGCCATGGGATTGGCAGGAAACTATTGGTTATTCCTTAGTATATTGGTGATATACGGATACTTAGGTTCTGTGGCTTCGCTTATTCAATATTCTATTGTCCAAGGACATACCCCGGATCATTTATTAGGCCGTGTAAGCAGTTTATGGACAGCGCAAGACGTAACTGGAGACTCAATGGGTGCTATTGGATTAGGTGCTTTAGGTAAGGTTATGGCGCCAGCAATGTCGATATTTTCATTTGGATTGGGGGCGACAGGGGTAGGGATGTTAATGGTTATTCTGTTCCGCCCGCTGCGCCGAGCAAAGCTATTTGATCCTGCTTTGGCTCCGCCACCAGAGCCAACCGGTTCAGCAAAAGAAGCCACAGCGACAAGTTAGAATAAACCGCCCTATATGGGCGGTTTGTTTTCTATTGAGCACTGAAAAGTGTTTCAATGTTCTCAAGTAAATTCATGGAGCTGTAATAATCAAGTCTAAATGAATCATTACCCATTGCGTAAACATGGTGATCTCGAACCGCTTTCAAATGGGCGATGAACTTATTTTCTCGTAATTGCTGAATCACAGGTGCTTCTGCGGCGAACAAAAGTATGGATTGACCTGTTATCGCATCGGCAAAGTTCTCACCATTGACTGGAACAATATCTTTTCGTTGTCCCATTTGATGATTGTCTGTGAGTGGTTCTGGGATTTCACTTAACTCAAACCCTAAAGCTTGCAAAACTCTTCCTTGGGCGGAGTTTACTGTCCAAAAATTAGCGCCACGACCATCGCCATAATACACCATAGCAGTCGTTGGTTGAGGTGGCAGTTTAATGCGTTCTTTGATTTCTGCGACCCTATGATTGAAGCGTTGAATTGCGTTTTCCGCTTGTGTTTTCCGATCAGTAAAGGATGCCAATAGTCGGGCAAGCTCTTGCCAGCTTTTATCGTCGTAATTAATAACCAGAGTCGGAGCGATAGCTGAGAACTGGTCATACATTTTTATTGCAGAGTCACCACCCGTTGCGGACACAATAATCAAATCTGGTCGTTCTTTGGCGACGGCTTCTGCATTAGCTAGGCCTTGATATAGTGGTTTAACGTTTCTTTGATTGGCAACGGAGCGCCATTGATAAAAATACCCGTCTTTATCTGCGACAGGACTGTTGGAAAGCGTCCCTCCCGAAGCAATTACTGGAGCATCAATAGCCAAAAGTGTTCCTGTGATCGAAACACTGGTGGAAACGATGCGCTTGGGTGGTGATGTCAGTGTGATGTCACCATAGCTTGACGTTATTTTCTTTGGCCAACCGTCTGAAACAGTTAATGGCTTAGACGTCTGGTCTGAAATTGCAGCATCATTGCATGCCGACAATAAGGTTAGAAAAAGCAGCCCTATAAAAATTCTCGCATAGTGGTGTCTCATCATTAGTTCCCGTGGTTAATCGCTCTATAACGAACGCGTATGACTTCATTATTGGTAGAAGGTAGCTACTTTATTGCGAACTACTATCATTATCAATTGATTTTGTCTTTGCTGCTGCTTACTATTGGTTAAATGATAATTGTTACCATTTGTTTCTTTGTTCATAAACAACGTCGACCAATTCCTATATAGGAAATAACTTACTAAGGATTATAAAAAATGGCGATTCCCAAGATTGCTGGCTACGAAATACCAGAAGTTGATACTTTCCCTGATAACAAAGTCAACTGGAGTATTGAGCCAGACAAAGCGGTGTTATTGGTTCACGACATGCAGGATTACTTTATTAACTTCTTTGATAAAGCCAAGCAACCTATCCCACACTTACTTCGCAATGTACAAAACGTTGCGCAGGCTGCTCGTCATGCGGATATTCCCGTGGTTTATACAGCGCAACCTGCGAATCAAGATCCTAAGGAACGTGCTTTACTAACGGATTTCTGGGGAACGGGGCTCACGCAAGAAACAGAAATCATTGCAGAAGTTGCTCCAGAACAAGGTGATATTCAGTATAAAAAATGGCGCTATAGCGCGTTTAAGAAGACGCCTCTGTTAGATTGGATGAGAGAAGCGGGGCGTGACCAACTGATTATTGTCGGGGTCTACGGTCATATCGGTATTTTGTCCACTGCGCTTGATGCATTTATGCTAGACGTTAAGCCCTTCATTGTCGGGGATGCGATTGCAGACTTTTCTTTGGAAGATCATCAGTACGCGTTGAAATACGTTGCAGGCAGAGCGGGTTGCATTAAATCAATGTCGCAGGTTATCAATGAAATAGCACAGGGTGGGCAACTGAAGTCAGAGCTGAGCCTAGCTTCCATGCGTGTTGATGTCGCAGAGATTCTAGATATGGATCTTGAAGAAGTTGATGTTGATGAGAACCTAATGTTTTTAGGCCTAGACTCCATAAGAGCAATGACGTTATTTGAAGCTTGGAGAAAGCAGGGCATTGATATTGCCTTTTCGGACATCATGCAAAAAACCACCTTAAGAGAATGGTGGCAAATGATTGAATCGAATTTGGAAGTTGCCGCTTAGAGCTAAAGTAAAAACCGATTTCTGATGAAATCGGTTTTTTTATTATGAAGAGAATTGTTCTCTTAACACTTTCTTGTTTATTTTGCCTACCGGAGTTTTCGGTAAGGCTTCAGCAAAATGGATTTGGTCAGGAATCTTGAATTGAGCAAGTCCTTGACTGTGCAAGAAGCGTTTTAGTTCAACAGGTTTTGGTTTCTGGTTGCTTTCAGGAACAATAATCGCACAGCTGCGCTCGCCCAGAAACTCATCAGGTATGGCGACTAAAGCGACATCATGTACGCTGTCATGTTGAAGTATCAGGTTTTCTACTTCTTCTGCGGCGATTTTTTCTCCTCCTCGGTTGATTTGGTCTTTATCACGTCCAGTAACAATGATGTTGCCGTCAGAGGTTAGCCGAACGAGATCTCCCGTGGCGTAAAATCGTTCTGCGTTAAATGAACGTTGATTGTGTTCTTTGGCGCGGAAATAACCTTGGATCGTATATGGGCCTCGGGTTAATAGTGCACCTTCTTCACCAACAGGGACGGGTTTGCCTTCGTCATCAACCACGAGCACTTCATCGTCTGGCGACATTGGCCGCCCTTGTGTTTTTACGATGACATCAATCGAGTCATCTAAACGTGTATAGTTGACCAAACCTTCCGCCATTCCAAAGACTTGTTGTAATTGGCAGTTTAGCTTATTAGGTAGCTCTCTGGCTGTGGTTTCACTGAACTTGGCGCCACCAACTTGCACAAATTTAAGGCTAGAAATATCGTCATCGGCAGTCTCTGCATGTTTCATCCAAAGTAACGCGAGTGGTGGTACAAGAGCGGAGACGGTGATCCTATGTTGTTCAATCAGCTTGAACGCATTTTGTGGTGAGCTATCTTGTGCCAATACTACACAGCCTCCAGCAAAGAAAACGCCTAACGCACCCGGGGAACTTAATGGGAAGTTATGTGCTGCTGGCAATACGCACAGATAGCGTGTTTGTTCACTGAAGTTACATATTGCATTACTTGCGATAACGCTATATGCGTAGTCATTGTGTGTTCTTGGGATCAGCTTTGGAGTGCCTGTAGTGCCACCAGACAGCTGGAAGAAAGCTACATGGTTAGCATTGCTGTTTTGAGCAATACCTTGCGCTTCATAAAGCGTGCTTAATTCGGTAATTTGAGAATCTACCGATTGGTCTGTGTGAATGAGGTATGACAATGATGCACATTCATCCTGCAAAGTTAAGGCCGTCTTTTGGGCATCAAAACCCGGCGTGTCATCAGAGAAAATATACGCTTTTGCTTGTGCGTGACGACAAAAATAGCTGAGCTCAAGAGTTCGGTGAGCTGGCAGTGCAACAACTGGCTTTATCCCTTGCATGGTTAGTGCAAAGAAGCAGATATAAAACTCCGCTCGATTGCTGATTTGCATGACAACATTGTCACCCGATTTCAGGCCTAATGTAATGAATCCTGCGGCGAGCTGGGTGACTTTGTCATGCAACTGTTGAAAGGTGTATGAGCATTCACCACTGATGATGGCTAAAGCATCTGGATGAGTCTTAACCGAGTCCAGCAAATGGTCGAATAATGTTTTATCTTGCCAATATCCCTTTGCCCGATAGTACCGAGCGGACTCTTGTGGCCATGGTGTAAAATCTAACGTGTGCTGTATGTTCGTCATGCGTTCTATACCGTAAGCAATTCGTCAATTTGAATACCAGCAGCACGTAAAATTGTTCCCATCTTCGCTCCTGTTTCATCTAGCTCACTTTGAGGAGAAGAGTCCATGACGATACCTGCACCCGCAAAAACGCACATTTCGTGCTGGCTTACTTCTGCGCAGCGAATGGTTACCACCCACTCACCATTACCCCTTGCATCACACCAACCAACCATGCCGGTAAAGTAGCCACGGTCAAAGTTCTCTATCTGCTTAATGGCTTGATAAGCCGAATTTCTTGGGAACCCACAAACCGCTGGAGTAGGGTGGAGCTCGGCCGCGATTTGCAGTGCACTCGTTGTTGGATCGTCTGCCTGACCTTCCAATACGGTCGACAAGTGCAGCATTGTTTCCGTTTCAATCACTGAAGGCACCATGGGAGTAAACAGGTTGTGGCAATAACGACTCAAGACTTTTTCAATTTCTTCGACAACAAAACTATGTTCATTCAGATCCTTTTGGGTATCTAACAAGGAAGCACGTAAATGAAGGTTTTCTTGAGTGTTTTGAGATTTGGGACGAGAGCCCGCTAACGGGTTAGAAATCACGTGACCGCCTTTTTTGGCCAGTAGTAGTTCCGGACTGGCTCCCATCAACTTAACCCCACTTCCAATGTCTGAAGCAAAGGTGTAACCATTGGCATTGATGGACAATAAGTTACGCAGTAGCACTGTTTGGTCGATTGTGTGATCTGTTGCCAGCCTGAGTGAGCGTGAAAGTACGACCTTTGATAGCTCTGTGGTATCAAACAAATTCAAGAGAGTAGATACCCCTTGTTTATAATCGTTTCCGGTTGGAGCAGACACTATGGTCGCTTTATTTGAACTTTGTTTATCTTGTCCTCTTGCTCTGTGGCTACTGGAAACATAAAGCTTCTCTGGGATAACAAATCTTGTTGGCGTATTTTCATCAAAAGGAACGCTGGCAAACAAGACAGGGTTGTCGTTGTATTCAGACTTTGCTTTTTCCAACATTTCATTGGCTTGAACTGCCAGTTGTGAAAATGGAATGGCTTGCTCAAGTTGTTGTTCAATACCGACGCCTAGCATCGAACTATGGGGGGAAGCAAAGAAGAAAGGGGACTCATCTAATCGCGCATCCAAAATCTCATCAGTCATTTTGGAGAATCCAACAACTTCACGTTTCATAAATCTAACCTCTAAATATTACGTTACTCATATTTACAAATTGTTTCACATGCAAATGTAGTGCTAGAGTATAGGTGAGAATGATTATCAACATCAAACGATAATTAATTGCATTTTAATAAGGAGCGATAAATGACGTCAGATTTCTGCTACCACTTGAATGTTGGGGTAAGGTAAATGAATAGTACTTTTGAAACGGTACTCCTCACTGGATCAGGTAAAGGTATTGGTTATGCTGTGTTGGAACATCTGTTAGAAAATGGCTATCGAGTGGTAGCGACAGATAAGGATATTTCGTTTTTGAATCAAAGTATTGAAGCTCTTCGAGCTCGCTTTGATGAATCTAGGTTATGTTGTTTCGAATTGGATTTATTAAAACACGATGAGGTGAATGACAAAGTTTGCCAACTCGATCGTGAGTTTCAGTTTGACCATTTAGTGAGTTGTGCTGGAATATTGCATCTGGGTGCCGTGAACGATATGTCTTTGGATGAGATCAAACAAATGTTTGATGTAAATACCTTTGGTGCTTTGGCGTTAATCCAAGCGATTTCAAACAGCATGAAAGATAGACAGCAGGGAAACATTGTCGTAATTGGCTCAAATTCGGCAAATACACCTAGGTTGAATATAGGGGCATATGCAGCAACAAAATCAGCCTTACATATGCTAGTGAAGTGCGTTGGTTTGGAACTTGCTGAAAAGGGCATTCGCTGCAATCTTGTTAGCCCTGGTTCAACGAGAACAGACATGCAGACCCAGCTATGGAACGTCAACTACGGCGAGAATGAAGTCATAAAAGGCAACTTAGAGCAATATCGGCTGGGGATTCCATTGGGGCAAATGGCAGAACCAGAAGACATAGCTAAAGCAGTTCTCTTTCTGATGTCTGATGGTGCTAAACAGATCACAATGCATGATCTTCGTGTGGACGGAGGGGCTACGTTAGACAACTAATGAAGCCGGGCGTTATGCCCGGCTAAATAGTTAAGCGATCTCAGAATGAAGGTATTCGTTTTGGTAAGCAATCTTAACAGCTTCATCGAGTTTAGATAAGAAGCTTACGGAATCATCCCAGTTCAAACACTCGTCGGTAATCGACTTGCCGTAACACAACTCTTCTGAATTCAATGCTTGGTTACCACCTTGCAAAAAGCTTTCACACATCACACCTGAAATGCTCGTTTCACCTGCGGTCAATTGATCGCAAATGTTATTGATAGCATTGAGTTGGTTTTTTGCAATCTTACCACTGTTGCCATGACTGCAGTCGATAATGAGGCTAGGTGCTAACTTGTTGTACTCAAGGTCATAAGCAGTACTACGAACATTTGGACTAAAATAGTTTGGAGCCAATCCTCCACGAAGAATGACATGACAATGGGGGTTGCCTGGTGTCTGGAGTACGATTGGATGCCCATTGGAACCGAAAGTCACCAGTAAGTGAGAGTCTCCTGCCGCATGTATTGCGTCAATGGATATGGAGGTGTTTCCGTCTGTTCCATTTTTAAAGCCAATAGCACAATGAAGTGCTGATGCAAGTTGTCGATGAGGTTGTGACTCTGTTGTACGTGCTCCAATCGCCCCCCAGCAAACAAGGTCAGCAATATATGGAGCAATGTTTGTATCGAGAAATTCTGTTGCAGTAGGGACGCCTAGCTCTAGTATCGATTTCAATAATGAGCGGCTTTGATAGATACCTTGCTCTAAATTGAAATCGCCTGTTAACTCTGGGTCGACGATAAAACCTTTCCAACCTTTTCGTGTTCTCGGCTTTTCGAAATACGTTCGCATGACAATTTTTAACGTTTGACTAAATTGTTTTTGAACTTTGGCTAATCTATTCGCGTATTCCAAAGCTGCATTAGGGTCATGGATTGAACACGGGCCAATGATCACAAGCATACGCTGATCTTTTCCCGATAGAATATCTTTGATCTCGTCACGTTGAGTCTCTATAAAACGCTCTAAGCGCTCATCTACTCCAGATTTAGATAACACAGTGTGTAGTGTAGGGAGTTGTATGGCTGACGCTGCGTTGATGGTGTTGTGTAAAGGTTGCATGACTAATATCCAAATAAACCAAAAGACAAAAATGTAATGATGTTCTATTAGAATTGATAATGGTTCTCATTTCGATTCCGGGGTAGATAGTGTGAAACATTTTGTAACTTGTCAATACTGGTGGTAGTAAATAAGAGCGAAATTGTATATTTAAATTATGCACTGGCTTTGTTGCGGAAATCGAATGGACTAAACCAAAATCTTACGATCAGATCAGGGAGATTCATTCACAGACTTTGATTTCATGCCTAAGCCTCGCTACAAAACTATTAACTAGAGCAAGTACAATAACTCCTTGGCTAACTGAGGTTCACTCACGTTTTGGATTGACGAAGAGGCGATAGCTGAGTGGAAGCAACCCAGACAGAATAGACGTGGTCGCCCCGGATTGTTTAGTGACCTTGCTATCACGACCACTCTCATTGTAAAGCGCGTCTTTTCCTTACCTTTAGCCTACAAGGCTTCATCGATTCTGTTTTTAGATTGGCAGAGTTCCCATTGGTTTGTCCCAATATTCTTGTATCAGTCGCCGAACTATGTATGATTTTGATGTTCATGCGTACAAATGGATCAACCTACGGGGCGTACATAGTGGTCAATCTAAAGCGGTGGCGTTATTGATTCAAAATGGTGCTGATGCATGTGCTCGTGACGAACGTGGTAACACCGAATCGATGGGGCATTAATTAAAGGTGAGCTATCAATCGCTAAACCCCTTTTTCAACAGACCTATTCTGACCGTCCCAATAAAGATCGGTAACATTATCTGAGTTTGCCAAGATGTCTGGGCAGGCTGATACGCTGAAAGAGTTTGTGAACAAAGATAAGTGACAACAGCTTTCAAAACGATCATCGATATAAGATAATAATTCTCATTATAAAATAATTTTTGTAAGTTTTATGAAGCTTTTTCCGTGGTCTGATAACTTGGTTTCCCTCTACCTAAGCGTGGATTACAGCCCTGATTTTATATCGAATATAGAGTTGCAAGGTATCCATTTACCAAGTAATTTTTGTAAAGCGGCACTTAAGCGCCGTTGTGAATTCTTGGCAGGACGAGCGTGTGCGCACCAAGCGTTAACCTATTTAGGTCATGAAACTGCCGGCAGTATTGGTATTGGTCGTGGGAATGAACCTGTTTGGCCTGAAAATATTGTTGGGTCTATTTCCCATTGTGTGGGACATGCTGTCGCATCTGTTGCTCACTGTAGTGAAGATGTCGTTGGGGTAGGGGTAGACATTGAGAAAGTGATGTCTCGTCAGTGGGCGAATCAACTATCATCACAAATTGTCTCGCTTAATGAACGGCATCACGCTGCTCACTTTGATGATATTTGTCAGTTTCTAACGCTAATATTTTCCGCAAAAGAGGCTATCTATAAAGCGATTTTCCCTACCGTTCAACAGATTTTAGATTTTGATTCAGTCGTTCTTGAGCAGATTGATTGCTATAGACAAGAACTGACTTTTGCGACAAGCCTTATTCTCGATGAATATTTGAACAGTGAGGTGAATATTAAAGTCCGCTATTCAATGATGGATGATACACATTACATTACATGGTGTGTGATTGGTGAACATCACCTGAAACACTAACTAATTAAATACTGGTAAATCCCCAGCTAAGCTGGGGTGACTCGCATAGGTTTGACCATGACAACGGTGTAACTTCTTTTCTCGACCAAAAGTAAAGAGGAAACAACCTATGCGAGGCTATAAGAGTCTGTCTCATACCCGTTGGGATTGTAAATACCATGTGGTTTTTATACCGAAAAAGAGACAAAGATTGATATATGGTGCACTGCGAAAACATCTAGGTTCAACGTTTCATGAGTTAGCGAAACGGAAAGGCGTGACTATTGAGGAAGGGCACTTGATGAAAGATCATGTTCACATGTGTATCAGCGTCCCCCCCCCCACACACACACAGACATAGA
>NZ_JADDYH010000014.1:64464-145549 GCF_015163595.1 Vibrio sp. OPT41
GATTGATCAGAAAATAGCGCATATTCAGCGCCAGTTCGCGGTCTTTTTTGTCGGGCAGAGAGTCGCTAATCACTGCCTTGGAGGGTGCCTCAATGGTCGGACGCATCAAGCCAGTGATCAGCAGCAAGGCAAAGAAGTGCCAGATTTGATCAGCCAGCCCAATGCCAGTATACGCCAGCGCAGCGATCACATTACCGCCGAGCATCATCACTTTGCGGCCAAATTTATTTGATAGGTAGCCGACATAGATCCCAGAGGTGCTGCCTACCAGCGCCGAAAGCGCCAACATGGTGCCGATGGCGATCTCGCTGGCAGCGTAATCTTGATAGAGGAAGACAATCAGAAACGGCCAGGCCAGAAACAAGCTAATGCGTGAGAATAGGGTACCAAACAATACGATCCAAACCGGACGAGAAAGCGCTGAATGCGCTGGTACGTAAATAGGCTCTGATGTTCCATATAAACCTTCTTATTGCACAGAATCTATTCAGTATATCTACTCTTAATTTCAGTGCTATAGGTCAGATTTAGAGCAGTGCAATTAGTTGAATTAGTTAATTTGGTAACATTTTTATTTGGATTTTTTCTAACGGAGAGGCTGGAGATTGGTGAATTGCTCTGTGCATCAAAATCACTGATAAAAAATCATATTAGCAGGATTAAATAAATTAACCCATTCGTTGCAACACTAGCTAGTGTTGACCTGAGGGGGCTAAGAAACTTTGGGGCGTGCGACGTGAGGTCGTATGAAGCGCTGTTCACCGCTCAACGAGTAAACCTTCTATTGATATTAAATTTGTGGAGTACGCTGAAAAGTCTGTAGCGGTTTTGAGCATTAAAAATGAAAGGCTAAAGCCTTTCTACTTTACGAAAGAGCTTAAGCATCGTAATAAAATACTCAGAGCAGGTACGGTATATTCACGAATAAAGGACACAAATACACCAAAAGACTCTTGTGCAAACCCTCAAGATATTAAAGCAATGTGGCTGGAGCGTTTTGGGCTTGATTTACCTGCTGCAGCTCGCTTCAAACTGCTCCTAGAGGATACAGATAACTGGATTTACAATGGAGTTAATGGTGCATTTTATGCGTTGGATCCAGATTTTACTATATCGATATCTGAAGATGATTATCGAGGTAGTAATTTTTGGTGGCAGAATACTCTAATTGAAGAGCCCGTAAAGTACGATTATTTGCTCAAGTACAAAAATGCTGTTATGCATGAGTTGCCCGTCGTCCATTTCCAAAATGAAGGTTTATGCGTTCCATTTCCGGATGTTGAGTATGTAACTCACCCGGAAAAGAGAGATGGACTAGATGCAAAGTTTTATTGTGATCTATTTTACTATACCAAAGGCTCATTGTCGTATGCACTGTTCGAACATCTGCGCAAAATTCATACTGACAAGCCCGACTTAAGTACTCCTATTGTTACTCAGATAAAGTCTCCAATTATAAAGCTCCCATTTTTTATCTTAGATAAAAATGAGCAACTTGAAGAGCTTTGTAGTTCGTATCTGCTTGCATATAAGAAATTTGTTGAAAACCAAGATGACATTGTTGCGGATAGCCTTTATCAAGGAAAAATATGGATCGGTACAAACTTGAGAGGGTCTTCTCAGAGTGGGCGTTTAGTGAGGTAACCGAAAAATGCATATAACAAACTGTTTAAGAGTGATTCGCAGCGCTTGGCATTTTTGCTATGCGTTGCGTTTAGTGTTTAAGGTGGTATGCGGTAGCTTCGGTATTGCGTTGCTCACACCTTAACAGGGCGTTATGTGCTTTGGGAGAAAATGGAAATGGATATTCCCGACAGATTCAAAAATGTAAGATACGTTTCATCCCGCATTCCGGGTTGCAAAGATGATTCAGACTTAACGCTTGGAGCTAACTGTCAGGTCTTTGCTTATAACCTGCTCAGAGACTTCGGTCTAAATCCACCTAACTACCGTTCTAGTGAATGGTGGGATGAGTGAGGTGGTCACTGAGTTTAAGCCGCTAGATATCATGATGTACAACGACTCTACTGACTCATACGGAGCACACGTTGGGGTGTATGTCGGTAATGGACTCGTCTACCCCCTTTCTTTATCCAATGGCGTACCCATGTTTGAGCGCCATTTAGACTTACTTCAACAAAGTAAGTATCAGTTTTTATTGGCGCTAAGCGTATAAAACAGTTTGGTGCATAACGTACTTGAATCCAAGGCACTTAGTATCAAGTTTGAAGTGCGACACTTAGAGTAGCTGCTCATAAATATACTCTGTTGGTGTCTTGTAACCAAGCCTTTGGCGTGGTCTGTTATTCAGTTTATACGCTATCTGGCTGCACAGTCTTTGTGTCACATGAGCCATTGAGGTTTTCTTAGGTAAATATTGGCGTATGAGTCCATTTGTATTCTCATTGGTCCCTCGCTCCCAAGAGTGGTAGGGCGTTGCGAAGTAAAACAAGCATTTATGCTTGTTTTCTATCTCCTGATATTGATTGAATTCTGTACCATTATCAGCAGTGATAGTTCTAAATGGTAAGTTTGAACGTGTAACGATCTCTGTCATTCTCGCGTTGAGTGATACAGTTGTTCGGTCATCTAGCTGTCCGATATAGGTGTAGCCAGTCATTCTTTCAACGAGAGTGACAATGCAGTGCTTAGTTCCGCGACCGATCACGGTATCTATTTCCCAATGTCCAGGTTCTAGGCGTAACTCAGCTTGTTTTGGTCGTTCTGTTATGTGCCTTTTAGCGGCAATTCTCCCCCTGCTATCTTTGGCGTTGTAGCGCTTACGTCTCTGTTTTGGTGATTGACGTAAATGTTTCCAGAGCATGCCTCCGTTGGCTTTATCGGTCCAAATGTGCTGGTAAATAAGCTCATGGCTCATCACTGGATAGCCATGCAAACGGCAATACCCAACGATTTGGTCAGGACTCTAATCGAGCATTATAAGCGCGTCAATAATTTTGAAATCGTGCTTGGTATAGCGCTTGTTACGCCGTGACCGGCTCAACCTGTTTCTAGCTCTTTGTTGTGCTCTAGCAGGCTGATAGGAAGGGTTAGGGCGATAGGCGTTGTATCGAGAGTTACGTTTAAATTCTCGGTAGATAGTGCTCTTGTGACGCCCTAGCTCTTTAGCGATGTTGACGACACTAATGCCTTGCTTTCTAAGTGCGGACATCATATACCTTTCATTCTCAGTGAGGTGTGTGTAATTCATGGTTTTTCACTTCTTGGCGGGAGTAAAATTTATGAATAGCACATCTCACTGTTTTAAATTTCAGGGGTGTCGCACTTCGTACTTGAATCCAAGGCATATAACAAACAGTTCAAGAGGGATTCGCAACGCTTGGCATTTTCACCATGCGTTGATTTTAGTGATTAAGGCGGCTTGCGGCGGCTTTTGTATTGCGTTGCTCACCCCTTAGCTGGGCGTTAGCCTTATTACGGGGAATTGGAGCCCTCAGCAGAGGACTCCCGATATAAATCACTGTTTAAAAACGTGGTCTAAAACTGCAATATGATACGCATTTACTTGTCCCCAACGTTCATCAGGAACTTTATTGATCTTACCTCCAATTTTTTGGGTGTAAGCTCTAGCTTCCAAACCTTTAGCTTTTGCTAAGGTCAGAATGATTGGGATATTTTTAGAGTTACAATAAGCGATAACTGTGTAGTAATCCTTATCTCCAAATTTATGCTCTAATGCAGCATTTGCCGCTTTAAATGCATCGTCGGCTTTTTGATTGGCTTTTGTAACTTCGGCATTTGTTCTAGAAATGTGAGCTTGTGTATTTAACTGAGCCTTTTCTAAGTTGTTAATTCGTTGGTCATGTTGAACTAGCAAATTAGCTTGGTTTAATAGTTGCTCCGCCGATGATAGTACTCTCTGTGCTTCGAAATATGCATCTGCCAATTGTTCTTGGACTTGCCATGAAAAATCATCGGTAAATGCTTTTACCAACATTGAGTACCCACGTTGTGTAATTAAAATAATTCCAGATGGCGGAATAGGGTGTGGGTAAGAAGCTGCAAATGCTTGGTCCGTAGGCATTGCTATGAAGTAGTGTTTGTTCTTAAGCAACTTCGATTGGTTTGCAGTAAAAATGTTGTAAGTAGTGTTTTGAGAAACTCTATGTTATTTGTCAATGTCCCACAAGGTTAGGACACGCTCGGAGTTAAACTCAACGACAGGGATCGTAACCAAAAGGTCATTAATACTCAAAGGTCAAATATGGATATTTACCCAGAAATCGAGTTATCTAAAGCGCAGCATAATGCAATTGAAGCTCTTAGAAACAAGTCGTTTCCTGAACACCAAGTTACTCGCTCTTACTATAAGCAACTCCCGCATATGAGAGTTCTGAATTACGAAGGTGATCAGTTAGTTGGTTACATGGGATTAGACTACAGAGTTGTTCGCGTTGGTGATGAAATTTATAAAGTATTAGGTGTGAGTGACTTTTGCGTCGAGAGCACAGTTCAAAGACAAGGCATTGGCACAACAATGTTGTCTCAACTCAGCGAGTATGCGTCCACTAAAGATGTCGACTTCATCATTTTAGTCTCCGTTTTGGAGCGTTTTTATCTGGCTAATGGTTATCAGCGCCTTAACTCTCTAAGTTCTTGGTTGCGAGTTCACGAACATAAAAATTACGGTGTTGCTGTAGAGCAACTAGATGATTTATATGTTAAACCTATCAGCGGAAAAACTTGGGCTTTTGGTCATATAGATTGGTTAGGGTATATGTATTAGTCTGTAGTGGGCTAATAATTGGTTCACAACAAGAGTGGTTACACATGGCATTTTCACTATGAGTTGATTTAAGTGATGTAGGGCAGTTTTGTATTGTGATACTCACTCCTTAATAATGTGCTGTAACTCTTAGGAAGCAAAAGGTTTAATTTATGAAATGTAGAGTACTAGTAACCAGCATAAGTATTGCTCTTTGTAGTGTAGGAGAGGCCGCGAATCCACTAAGTATTCAAAGCGATGAGCAACTGTTTAAAAACTTCGCTCTCTCATCTTGCATTGCGACTAATTACAAAGGATCAGCTGTTGCGAAAGATGCGATAACGGCGATGCAAGGCTACAGAGAGTTTTCCGAGCTTCCTTTGGAGTCATTCTTTGGGGTTAGCGAGCTATTGGAAAAATATGATATGGCTATTTACAAATCAAAAAATGGTAACGTGATCAAATTGGCCTACTGTATAGACTTATCTAATTCAGACGATGTTCATAAGCTATACATTAATGCGAAATCAGAGTTATAACAAATTGCTCAAAGTTGATTCGCAACGTGTGGTATTTTTACGGCGCAATACGTTGAGTGATTAAGATGATTTTTAGTGGCTTCTGTATTGAATTACTCATCTCTTAGCGGGGCATTATGCGGTGATGTAAATATGAAGATATTTTTAATAGTAGCAACACTCGTTCAGTTTACTCTCCTGAGTTTCTCGAAATACTATTGCTCAATTGCAAATGAGGTGCTTAGAAAGGCGGTGGAAACTAAAGAGAGTAATTTTCTATCTTTCCTTGATAAGTATGATTATTACAATGACTTAGATAATTATCTAGGCTTAGCGTCCGCTACAGTGTGGGTTATGGTCGTGCTCGTGATAAAGTTGAAAAATGTATCAAGCACCGACATGGCTCATGTGGCTGTTTGTTTGCCGTTATTTTTTCATATGGTTTTGATGTCGATGTAGTTTCAATAGTTGTGGTTGGGTGATTAGGTACAACAAACGGTTCAGGCTAGCGTACCATACATAGCATTTCCAATTAGCGTTTCTTATACGTTACGAGAGCGTTTTCCCACAGGAGTAATATGTGATTGTAGTAGCAAGGTTTTCTTTTCCTCATGAAGCTCATATTGCGAGAGCAAGCCTAGATAGTGTCGGAATAGAAAGTTACATCGCTGACGAGCACACGGTAAATACTCAGTGGCTTTATTCAAATGCAATTGGCGGCGTCCGTCTGATGGTGGACGAAAGTGATGCAGAAGATGCGAAACAAATACTTAGTAGCGATTTCTCAGAATCATTGGGAAATGAAGTTGACGTTGATGAAGAAAAAGACGTTTGCCCTAAATGTGGTAGTAAAGATCTATTTGCATTTACAAAAGGTAAACGCCCAGCTTTCTTAGTTTTTATTTTACTGGGTTTTCCACTGTTTTTTTACAAGCATGGCTATAAGTGTAAGCAGTGTGGAGAGTTTAGTGAAAAACTTTAAATCTTTAGATAACAAGGCATTAAAGAGAACATTTGTACTCGTAGTATTTTTACGATGAGTTATGTCTAGTGCCTATACAAGAAGTCAGAGTTACTGCTTGCTTACAAGCAAAGCATTATACGATAGTGAAGGAATAACATTGAATGAGTGAAGTTAAAACAATAGAGCAGTTAAAAGAAATTTACGCAGAGCCAAGTGCGAGAGCTAAAAATAAAGCGCTGCCTGTGCTGGATGTTCATGCGATTACATTAATTAATAATTGCCATTTTGCAGTTCTAAGTACCGTTGATTCACAAGGGTATATCGATCTTTCTCCTAAAGGAGGAGAGCCTGGCTTCGTAAAAGTTTTAGATGAATCAACATTATTGCTCCCTGATAGCTCGGGGAACAATCGTATAGATAGTCTAAAAAATATCATTAGTAACCCCAAGGTAGGGTTGTTATTGATGGTAAATGGTATTGATGAAGTGCTCCGTATTAAAGGAATCGCAAGTATTCACACCGACTCCAACTTGATATCTGCTTGCCCCGATGGAAGTAAAGATCCTAAGGTTGTTATCAAAATAGTCATAGAGAGTATGTACTTTCATTGTGCGAAAGCGGTGATGAGAGGGAAACTTTGGTCTGATGACTATAAAGTAAATCGCTCAATTCTCCCTTCATTAGCTCAAATCTTTAAAGATCAACAAAAGTTAGAAAGTAAAGCGCTTAATCAAGAAGAGATGTTGAAATATTACCAATCTAGCCTTTAGAACGAGCGTGGTAATATATTGAAAAGATAGAAAAATCAGGTTCGACCGTACTATGCGGAAGTATGGATTAGGTTTAGTGGGGATGTTACTGTCTCAATAGCGTTAGTTCACAAATAAACAATTGTTAGTCCAAATTTTAAAATGAAAAATGCAGGAAAATTTACTCTAGAAAATTACGTTTTGGCTAGTCCGGGAGTTAGGTGTGTTGGACAAATGATTGATCTTTTTGTCAGTTTTAGCATTTTTACTCTCGTTTTATGGGGCGGCTTAGAAATCGGTATTGAAAAAGAGCTTGTGCGCGCTATAGCAGTAACTGCGACTGTATCGTATTACCTTTTTTCTGATTGTTTACCAAATGGTCAAAGTGTGGGTAAAAAACTTTTGGGCATTGCAGTTATAAGTGCAAGAACGGGTAAAAAGTGCAATATTTTTCAGTCGCTCTTTCGAAATGTTATTACTCCATTCTTCGGTTTTATTGACTCAATTTTCATTCTTGGTAAAAAGAGGCAACGTCTCGGTGATAAGTTAGTGAGAACGGTGGTGGTAGTGCACTAAATTGATAGCGCTGAGGACTAGGGTTCAAGTCGGGCTTTGTTTTCGTGGTGGAACAGCCTCGCTTAGGAGGTAGCGTTACTCACATACTTAATGTAGCGTTGTAAGAAAATTGGTATTGGAGTCCAAGTTTTATGTCAGAAAAAGAGAAAATGTTAGCAGGTGAGCTTTATGACCCAAGTGATGAAGAGTTATTAAAGTTAAGGTTGAGCGCTAGGTTACTAACTGAAAAATTGAATGCCACGTCTGTTGAGCATAAACAAAAGCGAGTTCAAATAACTAAGCGCTTGTTCGGCACAACAGGGGACGATATTCATGTTGAATCTTCTTTCAATTGCGACTACGGATCCAACATTCACGTTGGAGATAATTTTTACGCTAATTTTGGTTGTGTGATTTTGGATGTTGCGGAAGTTAAGTTTGGTGATAACTGTTTACTTGGGCCTCAAGTTGGCATTTATACTGCGACTCATCCCTTAGATCCTATCGAGAGGAACAGTGGTTTAGAGCTAGCAAAGCCCATAAACATTGGTGACAATTGTTGGATAGGTGGCCATGCCGTAATCAACCCTGGCGTAACACTTGGGAACAACGTGGTGGTAGCCTCTGGCGCAGTCGTTACAAAGAGTTTTAGAGACAATGTCGTTGTTGGTGGCAACCCAGCCAGAGTACTGAAGGAAATCGTCACTAAGTGATAATAAAGTATATGGACTATTTTGAGCCTGAGTTTAGGACTTGTGATCAACTCACCCCAAGCTTTGAGGCGTTCAACGGTTACTTGTTGACGCACTTGAATGTCTAAAATTTGCTTCAATATAGAGTCGTTACACGTGGCGCTTTTGTCGCGCGTTGAGCTTGTTTAAAAGTCTCATACGAAATCATTTGTATTACGTGTCTCACACTTTTATTGGATTTTCGTCACCAATAACAAACCAAAAGGCTGACCCCAAAATGTTAGTAACAAAGATTGAAACGGAACGATTAATTCTAAGAGAGCTAGTTGAAGATGATGCAAGCGAATTGTTTGACATCTTCTCAGACCATGAGGTCATGAAATATTGGAACTCTGGCCCTTGGGTTTCAATTGAAGAAGCGCGGACATTTATAGCCAAGAGTACACAGGCCATGAATAGCAATACAGAAGTGACACTAGGCATCTTCCTAAAGAGCAATGGCCAACTTCTGGGTAAGATAATGCTGTTTAATCACGTGAAAGAGTCTAGGCGCGCAGAAATTGGCTTTGGCGTTAGTCGTCATTTCTGGGGTAAAGGCATTGTATTAGAGGCGGGAACTGCATTAATCGAACACGCATTCAAAACACTGAATCTACGTCGAATCGAGGCTGAGATAGATCCAGACAATACTTCTTCAGGTAAAGTCTTGGAACGGTTAGGTTTTATAAAGGAAGGTTTCCTAAGGCAGCGTTGGGAAGTGAATGGAGTAGTCTCAGATTCCGCAATTTACGGGTTGTTAGCTAAACCCCTAGACAGCGTTTAGTATCCGGCCTTAAACGCATCTAATAGGTCTAGCCTGCTCGTGCTCTATACACAGCCTTACATTTGACGGTGAGGTTTCTTGAATTGACTTGGTGGTCACTGAATGTACTATCAAAGATAGGACTTACTGCAAGGATAGCAGCATGAGCGAGAAATTATTTTGGGTTAATCCCTACCAAACAGAACTTAACTCAAGAGTGAGCAATGTAGACGGAAATAAGGTTGAATTGGACCAGACTATCTTCTTTGCAGAGTCTGGAGGCCAAGAGAGTGATAAAGGAACGATTAATGGTATTCCGGTTTTGATTGCTCAAAAGTTAGGTGTTCGACTTATTTACACATTGGAATCCTCTCCAAATTTTACTCTTGGTGACATTGTAACTACGAATATTGATTGGAAGCGTAGATACGCCTTAATGAAGCTACACTTTGCGGCTGAAGTGGTGCTCGAGATGTTTTATCAGCGTCGGGAAGGCATTGTTAAGATAGGCGCGCATATTTCTGAAAATAAGAGTCGCATAGATTTCGAGTGGTCTGAAAGTATTGGCCCGCTATTGAAAGAAATTGAAACTGATGTGCAAGCTTTGATTAACTCTGATTCAGTTATTATTAGTGACTTTTCCGATCAAGAGAGTGAAAGAAGGTATTGGAGAGTGGATGGGTTTGCGCAAGTACCTTGCGGTGGCACTCATTTAAAGCGCACATCAGAAGTCGGCCAAATTCAATTAAAACGCAAGAACATCGGTAAAGGCAAAGAAAGGGTTGAGATAACCTTATGCTCGTAAGTCGATAGGGCATTAGAAATAGATTCCTAACAAGTGGCATTTCAATTCATGGTGAGATTCACATTTGCGATATGATGGTTGAGATTGAGGGCGTGTTGGCTACTTCTTAACGAAACGCTACACGATAGGGGCGGGAGGATGATATGTCGAAAGTTACATTGAAAGGCTTTATTTTAGTTCCGGAAAAGGATCTAGAATTAGTAAAACATGCGTTAATAACTCACAAAAGGCTCACGTTAGAAGAGCCGGGCTGCCTTACTTTTCTTGTGACTCAAAGCTCGACTAATCCGTTTCGTTTTGATGTCTATGAGGAGTTCGTCGACAAAGCCTCTTTTAAACAACATCAGGAAAGAGTTCAAGCCTCACATTGGGGAAAAGTAACAGCCAATGTTAAACGGCAATACGAAATCTTTGAATGTGTGCATGACTAATCGAATCGGAGTGATTTAGAGCGTTTACGCTTTGTTTTTTAGATTGCTCTACGCTCTACTATGTTGCTTTATTCATCTATTAACCTGGCTTAGTGTTCTTGATACTTTGCCGTATTAAATCTAGAAATTTTAATGGAAGTGTTATGTTTAGAGTTGTGTATGAATGGCGTGTGCCAAGTGAAAAAATGGATGAGTTTCAAAATATATGGCGTTCGACGACAGATTCAATTCATGAGTCAGTAGATGGGGCGCTTGGTAGTTTTATGCTTCGTTCTTACGATGTACCGGAAAAGGTTTTAACTATTGCCAAGTGGCGAACACGTGAAGACTGGGAGCGGTTTTGGGGAACTAGTAACCCAGAAAAAATGAAGAAGATGAGTGAAATTGCAGAGCGTATTTCAGTTGAACCATTCGATGAAATTGAAGATAGAACTAAGTAGGGCAATAGAAACGTTAAAGTGATGCCTAATGAACAGTTTGGCGGACAATATGAAAGACAACCTTAACCAAGGAATAGGGTTATGCAGATTTTAATCGTTGGAGGTAGTAAGGGTCTAGGAAGGTTCTTGGCTACGAACTTACAGGGTACAGAAATTTATGCGATTTCTAGATCAAAGCTAGTTGAGGAGGGAGTCGCTTCTGTTTGTATTGACGTTGATCCCGGTAAAAAGCCAGATTATACGTGCTTCAAAGGTGTAGAGTTTGACATCATAGTTTATTTGGCGTCGATGTGGGGAGAGTCTTTAGAATTGACAACAAACGAACTGATTGAGTTTATGAATGTTGGTCCGATTGGGTATCTTAATTTAGTCAATGAGCTTAACGCTTTAGGTTCACTTAACGATAAATGCAATATTGTATCTATTGGCTCTACAGCAGAGCTTTCAGAAAGTAGTGAATACCCTGCATTCACCCTCAGTAAAAGATTACTCAAAGATATTTCTAGCCAGCTGCAAAACGTTTATCGTGATTACCGCTTTACTCACCTTACAATAGGTGGGATCGGGCATGCTGAAGAGGAACGTATTGAGTATTCGAGTGTTTTGGAGATTATAAATATGCTAACCAAGCTTGATCCAAACACATACCTTTCAAATATGCATATAAAGTCCAAGCTAGGAATGTAGGTCTCAAGCTGTATTACGTACCTGCTTCTATGGTTTGGCATCATGTGCATTCTTTTTATTGAGCTATGGTTATAACTCCAATGAAAGGAGTTTACTTATGTCATACATTGATGGGTTTGTCGCTGCAGTGCCGACAGCGAATAAAGAAAAGTATATCGCACACGCAAAAATAGCAGCAGAAATGTTCAGGGAGTTTGGGGCCTTAAAGGTTGTTGAGACGTGGGGGAGTGAAGTACCAGATGGTGAGATCACATCATTTCCCATGGCAGTTAACGCTGAAAGCAACGAAACCGTTGTGTTTTCGTGGGTAGTCTGGCCTTCAAAAGAAGTTCGGGACTCAGGGTGGCAGCGGATCATGGGTGATCCTCGAATGAGTCCAGACAATAACCCAATGCCCTTTGATGGAAAGCGTCTCATTTATGGCGGATTTGATGTTATTTTGGAGCAGTAAAATACCAAAGAATCTCAACTCGATTCGTGACACTTGGTGTTTTAATCAGTATTACGCTTCTGATGTACGTTCAATAGAGTATTCCGCGATAAGTGTTGATAAAACTCCACTTGGAGGCTTAGAGTAAAAATGGAAGAGATAAATTATTCACTGATTGTCGTATCAGCTATCGCTGCCATCGCTAGCCCCGGACCTGCAACTCTTGCGATAGCAGGCACGTCAATGAACCACGGTCGACGCTTTGGAGGGTATTTGGCTGCAGGTGTTTTAACGGGGTCTTTATTTTGGTCAACCTCAGCCGCTTTTGGTCTCGCAACCATACTCTATAGCAATGTTTGGCTTTTTGAAATTCTTAGATATTGTGGGGCATTTTATCTTTTATTTTTGGCTTTAAAGTCCGTACATTCTGCCTGCAACATCGATCAGCTAAAGTTACCCAAAACATACGTAACGACAGAGAAGGGTAACTACTTAACCGGAGTGTTAATTCACTTAACTAACCCAAAAGCTATTCTGTTTTTCGGTGCGCTTTATTCGATAGGAGTTCCTCCTACGGCCAGTCCGTTGGAATTGTTGTCGGTCATTTTTGTTGTGGGGCTGGTTAGTGCTTTAGTTTTCTTTGGCTATGCTTTTCTTTTCGCGTATAAAAAGGTCAGGCAAACCTATCTCAGATCCAAAGCAGTTTTTGAAGGCGTGTTCGCGTTATTTTTTGGTGTGGCAAGCATTAAGTTGCTGCTTAGTGAGGCAGGAAAATGAAGCACAAAAGGCTTGAAGAAATAAGAATAGATAATCTATCTGATTTGACGGTCTATTAAGTATACTAAGTAGCCGATTTGTTAACTTCCATAAGAGCTGCTGGCTAGAAAAAGCTTACAACCAAATGATGCTAAATATTATCATTCAAAGGGCTAACAAAGGCCCATAATTTAATTCGTATCACTGTTCATGATTGTGCTCTTCGTGCAGTGCTGTAGTATTAGTAACGTGTTGTTAATACTAAATATAACCAATTGAAACCTGGACGTTGCATTACTTGTAGTTCGATGAAATGTTATCCCGCAAGACGTTAATTTGGAGAAAAGAATGGATTCAAACTCACTATTATTATTTGTTGTCGCTTGTCTCGCTATCAACATGATTCCTGGACCTGATGTAATTTATATTGTTTCCAATACAATGAAAGGTAAATTATCTGCTGGGCTGAAAGCGGCTCTGGGGCTTGGTGTTGGTTACTTTTTTCATACACTAGCGGCATGTTTAGGTTTGTCAGCAATAATTCTGAGTTCATCTTTGGCTTTTAGCGTTGTTAAATGGTTAGGGGCCGCTTACCTAGTTTATTTAGGTGTTCAGTCATTACTGTCCATGTGGCGTGGAGAAAGTAAAATCGTTGAAAACAAAAATGTTGATAATAATAAAAATGTGTTTGTTCAGGGAGTTATCGTCAGCGTCTTGAATCCAAAAGTAGCGCTATTCTTCCTATCATTTCTGCCTCAATTTATTGATACGTCTGCAAGCTCAACATCAATGCAATTATTAGTACTTGGCTTGCTGTTCAGCGTACTTGCGACGACATGTAACGTTTTGTACGCATCTGTGGGTAATTGGGTATTTAGTCGTCCACACTCTCAGCGTTATTCAAGAACTCTTGAAGGTGTTTCAGGTATTCTACTTATCAGTCTAGCGAGTAAAGTGGCATTTAGTGATCGTTAGATACAGGGCATTTTATTCTCGTGATTATTATATGGCTAATGTTTGCTCAATCTATACGTTAAATGAGTGCTATTGCATAGGTTGAATCACAAATTTCAAAAATACCAATAAGTGAACGTATTTATTTATAGTATGGTTGGCGCGATTTTATCGTAGCTAGGTTAATAACATGAAAAATAAAGTAATTCTGTGTTCCGCATTCCTTTTGGGTTTGTCAGGTTGTGCTTCTGTTCCTACTGTTGATTCGACAGTATCAAATCAAATGAAATCATTTGAAGCACCTCAAAAGGGGAACGCAGGGATTTACATTTACCGAGAAGATGCTTTTGTCGGAGCAGCGCTTAAAAAGTATGTTTACGTCGATGGGGAATGTATTGGTGAAACCGATCCTGGTGTATTCTTCTACCATGAGGTCGAAGGCAATAAAGAACATCAAGTAAGTACAGAGTCTGAGTTTTCGGAAAATCACTTAACTATCTTAACGGAAGAGGGCCGTAATTATTTCGTTAATCAATACATTAAAATGGGTGTATTTGTTGGTGGTGCGGGCGTAGAACTCGTGGACGAAAGCAAAGGTAAAGCAGAAGTACTAAAAGTCGACATGGCAGAAAAAGGAAACTGTTCTTCGATCTAGTTTTACTAACAGACGCTTTTTAGATTAAAAACACATTATCAATGTAACCCAACGCTTGATGAGATCCATTCAGCGTTGGGTTTTGTATTTTTGGCAAACAGTATACCTATTTCAGACCGCATGATTTGCCACCTCCTAGCTTGAGCCAATTTATCGTTCAAAGTATCTACTTGTGAAACGTGAATTTTCGAGAGGATTTCGTAGGGAGCAATCCTACAAACGCGATTAACTGATGTGCCATTCCATCATTAACCTTGTCGAGTGTATTGCTAAACTAGGTAGCGGTGTGTCTCCTCTCATTAAACAAATAATAGGTATATCAGTTTTAGCTTCTATGCCTTTACATCATGCACTCGGAGCGCAATTTAAAATCAAAGGGCTAACACCAATATTAGAGAAAAATCTTGAAAGTCACCTTACACCACTAACGAAACTCTCTGTTTCAAACATTACCTCAAATCGACTAACGCAGATGGTTAATAATGCGTTAAACCCTTATGGCTACTATCATTCCGAGCTCAATGTTCAGAGATCAGAGAATGATCTCATCATGCTTGAGGTTGACGCAGGGGAGGTGATGTTGGTCAAAAAATCTAACCTTGCTGTGTCGGGGGAGGCCATTAACGATCAGGATTTCATCGAACTAATTAATCAAGCTCAACTTAAACAAGGGCAGCCGTTGCTTCATTCTGAGTACGACACGCTAAAGCGAAACTTAATTTCATTGGCTCAGCAAAAAGGTTATTTAGATGGACGTTTTATCGAATCGTCTTTGGAAGTCATTCCAAGTTTGAATGAAGCCCATGTGAATCTGCATTTCTCTAGTGGTTCTCGCTACCAATTTGGAGAGCTGTCTGTTCTTACGTCGGGTATCGAAACGGCTCGAATAGAAGCGATGAGAACATTTGAGTGGAGCGACGATTTTGACACTGTGAAATTGAGTCAATATCAGGCCGATCTCTCCAGTACTGATTGGTTTCGCAGTGTGATTGTGAAAGCGGATTTCGAGGAGGTATCCGATGGTCATAAGGTGCCGATAGAAGTGCTCGCAGAGCCGAATTCACGCAATATTGTGCAAGTCGGCGGAGGGTATTCGACAGACTTGGGATTACGCGCTTCGCTAAACTGGACCAAGCCTTGGTATAACGCAAGTGGGCACAGTTTTGAGGCACAAGCGTACGCTTCCAAACCGGAACAATCGCTATTACTAGGTTACAAAATTCCCACACAAAATGTTCTAACGGATTACTACGGGATTCAGTTTGAATCTAAGCATGTCGACTATCGAGATACATCGAGTTTTTCTAATGATTTATCGTTTGAAAAGCACTGGCAGTTAGACAGTGATTGGCAAAGCACCATGCACGTTCGTTATTTGCAAGAAAGTTATCGACAAGCTTCGGAGAATAACGAATCACAGTTGTTATTACCGGGGGTGACATTTTCACTACTTGATCGCAAGAACGATCAATTAGAAGTAAAGCACCGTCACGTTTACTCATTGGAATACTCAGACCCTAATTTTTTCTCCGATTCTCGTTTGCTGCGTATTGAAGGCAACAGTGTGCTGTCTTGGGGCATTAGTGAAAAACACAAGTTTCACTTTCGTTCTAATGTTGGCATTAATGTCGCTGACACTTTGAGCGATATTCCATCATCATTACGTTTCTTTGCGGGAGGTGATGGCAATCTTCGGGGTTATGGTTATGAATCCATCTCTCCGAGAGACGAAAATGGCGATTTAACCGGTGCTCGTTACATGTTTACTGCTGGGTTGGAATATCAATATCAGGTCTACCGCCAACTGTGGCTTGGGGCATTTTATGATGTTGGTGATGCCTTCAACGAAAGGGTGGATTGGAAAAGTGGAACAGGGTTGAGTTTGATATGGAACTCAAAATACGTGCCCGTCAAAGTGGACTTTGCTTATGGTTTAGATGCTCCGCAAGGAGACCAATTCCGCGTTCACTTCTCGCTAGGAACGCAGTTTTAGCGGGCATTAAAAAGGCTCTCATCCTTGCAGATAGAGAGCCTTTTTAAGTCTTGATTGTTTAGAGTTCGAACTCACCATTCAGTTTCTTGAATATCCAGTTAGGCGCCTTATGCCATCCACCATAGTTTGGATTCTTAGTATGGATCTCATTCATTGATTGCCACTGAGTTTGGCCTTGTCCATCTCGAGACACTCGCCAAAAAAGTTCATCTTGTTGTCGAGTTAAGTAGTGCATGACATGTTCTGCAAAGGCTTCGCTTTGGACCAACACACCAAATTCCACATTGAGGAAATCCGATCTTGGGTCGAAGTTTGATGAGCCGATATAAGTAAGCCGATCATCGAGTATCACCGTCTTGTTGTGATAATAAGTATCCGCATGGAAGTAATGGTCATCATTTTTCGCTTGGTTTTTGTACTCAAGTAGATGAACGCCCTTATCCAACAAGGTTTGGCGGTGCTCCTCGTAATAAGCCGGAATAAAGCCAGAGTCATTAGATGCAGACGAGTTCGTCATTAACGTGATGTCCGCTTTTTGCTCCATCAAGGTATCAATAAAGGCAAATTCACCATCGCTTGGTACCACATAAGGCGTTGATATCACTGCTTTGGATGCAGAGGTTATTTGTTGCCAAACTTGGTGTTCTGCCCGTTTTCTAAAGTAGGGTTTGTTGTTTTTTAACTTGTCTAATGAGTCGAAAACGGGGGTGACTTGCGCAGTGATGAAGTTGGGATTGGTCAGGTGTTTAACTTGTTTTTCAACTTCAGCCAGAATGATGCTTTTGTCTTTCTCACCTTTATTAAGCGCTTTAGTAAACGTGGAATAGTTTGGGGTAACGTTAACGATGTTTTCTATTGGCGTGACATGCTCGCTGTCCCAAAGTTGTTGGTAGTTCTGGTCGAACGCTCGAATAATGTTGCCTTTGAACAAGACATCCATATCAAAGAAGTTGGCTTTGCGGCTGTAACCAAAATAGTCGTCGCCAATGTTGCGTCCACCTAGAATCATCCATTGATGGTCGACGTTGAAGTACTTCTCGTGCAGACGATTGTCCAAACGTTGTTGGTGAGTAGAGAAGTTGACGGCGCGACCAATCCAACCTGACTTACGTGAATCAAACGGATTGAATAAACGGATTTGAATGTTGTCGTGAGCGCTGAGATCAGCAAGCCATTTCTCGTTAAAAACCAATAGATCATCGAGAGTGAGTCGAATTTGCACGCCTCGATCTGCTGCTTGCTTGAGTTCATTGAGTAGCATCAAACCAAGCGTGTCACTCTCCCAAGAAAAGTAAGTCATATCGATGCTTTGCTGAGCATTTCTAACCAGTTCAACGCGACGCGCAAAGGCTTCCGGAGCGTTAGGAATTAAGTAAACTTCGGCTTGATGCTGAGTAGTTTGCCAATTGGCTTCAAAATCCGGTTCAACTTGCGGGTAGGGCTGGGCACAGCCAACCAATAGTGCGCTGAAGATAAAGAGTAGCAGGGCACGAAGGGCGTTAGGAAACATGAGTAAACCTTCCTAATGATGTTCAAGGAATAAGGATGAAAAAAGCCAGTGAACTGGCTTTTAGGTATTTGGTAACGAGCTATTAGTGACTGAAGATAACGTTACATGTGACTCAGAATCAGCCCAAGTTCCTCGAGACCGTTGAGGCGACCTTGGCGCAGTTTTGGATCGATGCCTGAGTGATGAGCATTGTCCCAGTCTTGTGTGGATTGAATACCGCCATCGTTATCGATCAGCAATACTCGGTCAGTCGCGCTGTTGTATTGGAAGTCCTCAAATAAACGTTCGCTAAACCACATACGAGAGAGCTCGTTCATCATTGCTTTGTCTTTGCTACCTGGACGAACACTTGAACCATCAAGCTTTAATGCTTTATTAAACACAAATGGTAATTCCGATGCATTGCAAGCGCCGACAATACAACTGATGCTTTTGAGTAAATCGCCAACGTCGAGATCGCCATTTTCACCTTTGGTATTGTAAGTCCATACGTTGAATCCAGGTTTGTAGTCAAAGTAGTAGAAGCTTGGCGTTGCCCCTGTTGCTTCTTCAGTTGAAACTTTATGACGGTTTGGACCCGTGAAGAGCAAATCATGCAACGTGGTTTTGAATTGCTGCATGTTTTTGGTCGCACCATTTAGTTCGCTTTCATCGTTGGGGAAGAAGTCAGCCAGAGCAAGTAACTCCGTTGTTGAATCGGAGTTCCCCAAACCGAAGAACAACTTAGTCATCGCCTCATAAGCGGTGCTAGGCAGCAGTTCCAATAAGTCAGAAAGATCGAGTTCAATCGAAGCTGAATCGTTGAGTAATGAACGATATTCGGTGCGTAAACGGTTTAAGTTCGTTTCCGATTCTAGCCACTCCACCATGTATTCGACGATTAAGTTTTCGTCACCACTTTCAATGATTTCTGGCGCTTCTTGGCTCAAGATTTCAATAATAGTTGGGATCAAAAATGTCAGGCTCGGCAGCATGCCTAGAGTATTGCTTTCTGCACTGTTTGAGCCAATTACCGTCGGTACGATCCATTCACTCTCAATCGCTTGTTCAGTAAAGTGATAGCCTGGTACTTCTTTCACTAGAAACGCTGGTGGGCGATGCTCGATGTAAGGCGCAAATGGCATCAACGTAGCTAATGGGCTGTTGTCTCGTGTTGGACTTATAACCGGAATATTCGCAGCGGTCAGTACCCAGTTCTTAAGACGTTGAATAGGATCAAGCATCTCGCTCTGTACCTTCATGACCTCTTCAAGTGGTAGTAGCGTTAGATCTTCAACACTTTGCTCTGGCCTTTGGCTCTTGGCAACATCGTAACTTTTATATTCAAAGCCGTACGCGTTGCTTTGCATGATGGCACGCTGAAAGTGCTCACCTGCGATTGCAGCATCGCCTTTTGATTGCTGTAAAATTCCCACCGACATGGCACCCGCACCTTGCCCCATGAGTGTCACGTTTTGCGGATTGCCGCCGAATGCCTCTATGTTTTGTTGAACCCATTCAAGCGCGTGTTTTTGATCGCCTAGGCCAAAGTTACCACCCTCTGAGTTGTCCAAACCATCGACCCAAACACTGCCCAGCAAGCCCAAACGATAGTTAAAAGTAACAGCAATAAACGGGTTACCATCGTCAGCACCTTGCGCAACCACCATATCACCATGAATCAGCGGTTCTGAGCCTGCGCCGTATTCAAAGTCTCCACCGTGAATAAAGACATAAACTGGCAAATCTGCGTACGCTTCTGTCCCGGCAGGTCGCCAAATGTTTAGGTTCAAACAATTTTCTGACTGCGTTTGTGTGGTGGTTTTTAACTGCGGACACGCATCACCGAACTGAGTCGCATCAATATCGCCTTCAAGTGGGGCCACAATGCTGTGCTGAAAGCGGTCTGCTTGCGCAAACTGGATACCTTTGAACGCCTCTACCGCTGCCAGTTTTTCATCCGCATCAAGAGGCGTGATGACGAGGGACTCTTTGGTCGCTTGAATGGTTGCATCGCCAATTTCCAAAGCGATTTGCTCTGGTGGTAAGGGTTGTAGTGGCTTCGGGCCGTTAGGAACGCTAGGTTTACTTGAGTCATCACTGCAAGCTGCTAAGGCAAGAGTGATGGTAATGGCTAAAGTTGAGCGATTGAGTAAAGTCATTGTTATGTCCAAAAAGTCATTTGGTGCGTGCACCGAAAATGTTAAACGGCATCTAACAAGCGACGTCCTGACGCTTTGGTATTAATCCGTGAATGGTTGGATGGCTTGTTGTATTGATGGCTCAAATGGTAGGGCATCAGTGACAGTTTCAATAATCGCCTTTGTAGGATGCAGTCCTACCATCGTCTAGGGGCGGGCTCTTTATGAGAGCTAGAAACGGTAACCAAGATTTAAGGTTACTGACTCTCGAGTTTCCCCTTTGTTATAGAGAAAGGTCAGGTTGTAGTTTTTGCCGATTTGCTTATTGAAACCAGTCAAAAACGCCCATTGATTAAGATCTACACCAATGTCGTAATCGAATTCGATATCACCACTTTTTACATGCCCGTCCATTCGAGCGTCCAGTCCTTGATATTCTGCTCCGACAAAGAACTGCGTGCGATAATCGACAAGTTGATAACCCAACATCGGCTGTACAGTAACAATACCATCGCCCCAATCATCTAAGCCCTTTAAGCGAGTTTGCGAATAGGTACCAGTGACAGAAGCAAAGAACTCTTTATAGCCAACCGAAAGGGTTGTACCTATACCACGAAGGTCATATTCCAAATGCAGCGGCACGTCTAAGCGTCCGCGACTACAAAGTGCAGATAAACCATCGCAAAACTTATCACCTAATCCTGGCAGTTTATCGTTCAGCTTATCTTTTATGTACTGGCCACCTTCACCCGTGTAGGCGGCATCAACATTGGCATCGACATTAACTTTTCCGATGTAACCAAATACATTCCAAAATGGCAGGATGTTTACATCGCCACGAAGCGTCATGCTCTCAGCACTCACGATGCCCACACTGTCTTCTGGATCAAACAGTTCATTAAGGCCGATGCCTTCAATCGTGAAATCATTAAATGGAATATTCATATCTTGATTTCGATACGCTAGCGACACACCAAACGGCAGAGGCAAATCGATACCTTGACGACGAACCATATCACCCATTAAAGGAAAAACTCGGTCTAGCTTAACACTGGCTTCTTGCATGCGTGGATCAGAGACCTCATTCAAGCGTTTTTCGTCTAGTACTTGCACGCCAAGCTTATCTTCATAAATCGCTACCGGTTTTACGCTGCTCATCATTTCGAGGGGTTTATTTTTCTTTGAACCAACTATCTTGGTGTTTTTACTGGCAATCGCAATTTTGCCTGATGTTAACTTCTGGAAGAGGATCTCTTGATCGTAAGAATCCACTTGGTAGTTGTGATGTGTGAACGGTTTATCGTTGGTAATGACCATACGTTTCGGTTCACCATTAACCAACTCAATATCAACGCTTAAAAAGCGAAAGTAGGCGATATCTTGAGGAAGACCGTATTTTGAGTAATTAAAACTGATGATCACATTACCATTCTGATCCTCTTTGGCTCTTACTGATGACGGATCAAAACTCTCCGCGTAGTTTCGAAGGCGGTATTCTGTTCGTGTGAAAGCTTCGATCTCATCAAGTACTTTTTCATTTTCATCGAGTTGTTCAGGGTTGTACTTGATACGCAGATCAATGTTGCCTTTGTTATCGGTGTTCTTGACCAAGTAGACGGACGAATCGCGAACGCTATCACCGATTTTAACACTTCGGTGGGCATGCTCGACCAAATGCTCGCCTTGAACTAGAGAGCTGATGGCCAGTTTTGGTAAATCATGACTGATACCGTATTTGTCGAACAGCGCTCGGCCTTGCTCGATTACTTCGTTGTAGGTCGTCGTCTCTTCAGCGGCGAAGCCAAAAGTGGGGGTAGTAAGCATTAGTGCGCTCGCGAGCACAGTAAGAGAAGACATCTTGCCGGCGCGTAATTCAAAAAAACTCATGACAGTTTCCACTCTGAATAGTCTCAAACCTTCGAGACTCAGACAGTTAATGTGTCACTGAACTTCTTGTTCAGTTAGATAGATGTGTTTGCTGTGATTGACGTTGTGAATGCAGAGTTTTCGATTGCATTTCGTGAATCAATGAGAGGATTTTATGAGGTGAAGAGAAATACCGTTAATCGCTTTTGATGGATACTATCCTCGCTTTATGGGTTACGGAGGAATAATGGCTAGCTCACAAACAAACAGCCCCGCATAGCAGAAGCAATGCAGGGCTTTAGTTTCAAGAACGGAGGTGACGCTTAGACCGTAACGCGAACACGAAACAGATCAGTAAACAACTTGGCAATCATCAAAATGATCATAATGTTTACCAGCATCAGCAAGGGCGTTTCAATTCGATACGCTGGGGTTAAATTGAGCGCTCCTGATGTCAAGACAACCAATAAGTTAATACCTAGAATTCTGTGTACCATCAGTTTTGGTGTGGAAAACACCTTCCAAATTACGATGATGTTGATGAAGTAGAATAGCCCAAGCTGCCAAAGCTCGGTCATCATTGGCATTATGAAAATGTATTGCAATAGAATCACCGTGCCAGTGCCTATCACACCAAAAAATGCATCTTTAATAATGCTTGGTGGCATAGTAGGAACGATTGAAGAGAACACGCCTGCTAGCATCGGAAAAATGAAACCTCCGGGTACGGGCAGATAAATCCAGATCAACAAAGAAGTGACGAACATGGATACACCTTGCAATACCTTTCTGCCGTCTTCATTCAAATGCTGGATAAACGTTCGATGCTCGTGATGCCAAACCGTGTTTTTCTCTCTTTGCATGACATAAGCAACGTGACCAATGAGCGACGTACTTGGATTTTTAATATCAAAGCTTTGAAGTTGCTGCGTTAGCGTTGGCCAATCGATCTCACGACTTTGCGATTTATCTGCTTGTTCTAGCAATCGGTCTTGGATTTGTGCCATCTCATTTAAACGCGCACGCCATAGCTGACGATGTTCTTTCAAGTGGTAGCTGCCAGTAAGTGGTAAACCGACCAGTTGGAACAACTTTTCTATGTTGGCGCTGTTGGTCTCAAGAGCTTCAGTATCTATATCATTGGGCGATTTCATAGCGTTAAGCATCGCCTCTCTGCTGGTCTCAAAACGTTGAATGAAGTTTTGTTCTGTACTGACTGGCCAGACTAATCGGTACACAACAGAAAACGTGATCACACCAAGAATAGTCTCTTGCATGCGAAGAACAGCGAAGTGGAACGTTGCTTGACTATCAAATCCTCCCATACATGCGATGATGGAGCACACAGCAAAACCGATAGAGAACACATAACCATACTTTTCGTCGCTCGACATAAAAATGCACGCACCTAAAAACAAGGTGAAGAAGGTGAGAAACAAAAAGCGATCTTGAGAAAACGTCGTGATGAGGAAAAAGGCATAACCGATGCCAAGGAGGGTTCCTAATAAGCGATTATGACCTTTGTTTATCGAGTGAGCGAAGCTTTCATTTAATGCCATTACCGCGACTGCGATCGCTGCCCAATACGGTTTCTCCCATTGAAACCATAAGGCAAGGCAGATCGCGATAACGATAGACAGCGCAGCTTTGATTGCTTCTTTGGTTGAGGCATTAAACATACATTCCACCGCATTATTGTTTGATGATTTTGATAGAGGCCGTCATACCAACACGTAGTTGAAAATCTTTCGGTAAGTGATCTAATTTCACTTTAATTGGAATGCGTTGAGCTAAGCGTATCCACTGAAAGTTAGGGTTCACATTGGGCAAAAGATCGTTACCAGTACTACCATCTTGCTTCGCAATGCCGTAGCCGATGCTTTTGATTTTTCCTTCCAACACAGCTTCATTGTGCATCATTAAGGTCACGTAGGCTTTATCTTGTGGATCAACGCCAACTAAATCCGTTTCTTTGAAATATCCTTCGATCCAAAAGCTGTCTTCATCAATCAAAGCCACGACTGGGGAGTTAGCGACGACTTGAGAGCCGACACGTAAGTTCAAATTAGTGATATAACCATTCGTTGGCGCATAAACTTTTGTGTAATCAAGGTTTAGCTTGGCTTCTTCAACATTGGCTTTCGCGAGTTCTACGTTGGCAACGGCTGTCTCCACCGCATTGTCTAGGTTATTCAATGTCAGTACAGGTACAGCGCCAGGTGTGCGCTTTTCTAACTTAAGTGCTCGCTGCTCTTCGTTTTTTGCTTTTGCTAACAGAGCGACCGCTTGTTTTTGAGTCGCCAATGCTTTGTGGTATGCCGCTTTATAGATGCTTGGGTCAATCTCAAACAGCAAATCGCCTTGTTTCACTTGCGAATTGTCTTCGACGTAGACTTGGATGATTTGTCCTGTTACGCGGGGGGTTATAGAAACGATGTGCGCGCTAACTTGGCCATCTCTAGTCCAAGGGTTGTCAGAGTATGATTGGTAGTAGCTGAAAATCACGGTGCCAGCGGAACACAGTAATAGCAGTGTGATGAGATAACGTTTTATCACGGAATTTGCCTCAAAATATGGTAATGAATCGACCAATAACGCCAGTAAAAATCACAATTAGGCTTAGCTCAGCGAGCGCAGGAAATGCAACGTATTTGTGGAGTCCCAGTTTTGTTGCAACGGTTCCAACCAAAATGGTGAGCATGTAAGCCAATGCAATAACCAGCAACAAGGGAGGGAAGTAAACTTCGCCCCACACAAGTTCATGTGGCATTGAGTTCATGGTGTTTTTCTCTATTAACTTGATGAATGTAAAGATAAGGCAAGTGATGGCATCAGTGATAATCGCTTTTGTAGGATCTAATCCATCAAGAGAAAGGTGTTATGCGCTATATAGAGGGAATAGCGCAACAAAGTAGCTTTTTGGACAGTGAAAATAAAAATAAATTTATTTTCCAATTTATTTGATGTTCATTTCAGACCACTAAGTTATTAAATTTTCGACAATTATTGTTCAATGTTTGCGTTTGAATATGCGAAGTGATGGTTTCATCCTTCAAATGGGATTACGAGTTGTGAGGTTTTGTTTCTAATATTCGCTTCGAAGCAAACGAGATGCTTTTTAAATTAAATAATCCAACAAATATGAGTGACAGATTATTCGTTAGATTATTTGAGGTTTATATTTATTAGTAAGAGTAAAATTGTCATGGAAATTATTTCTAACCTTTTTGACATGGCACCATTTGTTGCTCTCTTTATTACGCTCTCTCTCGGTTATATGGTAGGTAAAATTACCATTGGTCGATTTGTTCTTGGCGGTGTTGCGGGAACATTATTAATGGGTGTAATTATTGGGCAATTTGGTGTTCATATTGATCCCGGCGTAAAAAGCATTTTCTTTGCGCTCTTTATTTACGCAGTAGGGTATCAAGGTGGTGCGCAGTTCTTTAAAGCATTGAACTTTAGAACCATCAACATTCTACTTTCTGCTGTAGTGATGACGGTTTCTGGCCTGCTTTGTGTACTAGCAGCAGCTTGGATGTTTGATCTAGACAGAGGTACGGCAGCAGGCCTTGCAGCTGGTGGTTTGACTCAATCGGCAATCATCGGTACAGCGGGTGATGCGATCGCACGTCTTGGTGGTGTGACAGAAGAAGCGAAGCACCTAATGCAGACCAACGTCGCAGTAGGCTACGCGGTTACGTACATCTTTGGTTCGCTTGGTCCAATTCTGATGGTGACATGGGTATTCCCAACACTGATGAAGTGGGATATCCGAGCAGAAGCGATTGCGCTAGAAGAGAAAAATTCAAATGGTAAGCGTGATTTAGCGCCGGGTGAGTTCAACGCTATCACAGCGCTGGTTACACGAGCATTTAAAGTGAGCAAAGATGGTGGGCTAGCAGGCAAAACCTTAGCTCAGTTAAACCAACACGCTCTAGCTGCTTGTATTGAATTGATTCAACGTGATGGCAAAGTGCTAGAAGTGGACAAATTCACAGCACTGAAAGAAGGGGATGTCATTGTTGTAACTGGTCGTCGTAATGCGGTACATAAGCTGCAAGATGGTTTGGCTGACAACGAGATTGCACTTCCAGAAGGCTATGAAGTTATTGAAGAAAACCGTCAACTGATCGCAGACAACCGCAAACTGATTGGTAAGTCGCTGCAAGAGATTAAAGAGGCTTCGAACCAAGGCTCTATGCGCGGTATTTATGTGACAGACTATATTCGTGAAGGCAACTCAATTGAAATGACGCCGGATCTTGTGGTGAAGAAAAACGACGTCATCCAGCTTACAGGTACCGCAAAAGATATCAATCGCGTTGAGAAAAACATTGGTCAGCGAATGGGCTCAGCAAACGTGACTGACTTAATCGTGCTTGGTATGGGCATGGTGGTGGGCCTATTAATTGGTCTAATCAGTTTTAAGATTGCTGGTATTCCCGTCACTATCGGTTCTGGTGCAGGTTGTTTGATCTCAGGTTTGATCGTCGGTTGGTTGCGTAGCCGCAATCCGCATGTTGCTCAGTTTCCTGTGGGTGCCGCGAACTTTATTCGAGATTTCGGTTTGGCAGCATTTGTAGGCATTGTTGGCCTTGAGGCTGGGCCTCAAGCGGTCGACACCATCAAAGAACACGGTATGTCTCTGTTGTTCCTTGGCATGGGTGTAACGATTATCCCTCAGATTATTTCGTTCTTCTTCTCATATTTTGTATTGAAGATTAAGAACCCGGTTGAAGCACTTGGCTGTGTGACAGGTGGACGAAGTGCGAACCCAGCATTCGCGGCTTTAATGGAAAAAACAGGTAACGCAACGCCAGTATTCTCATTCACTGTGACTTATGCAGTCGCCAATGTCCTGCTTACCCTATGGGGTCCAATTATTGTCGGCATTATTACTTTAAACGCAGGCATGTAATTTAAATAAATTCGAACACGCTTATCGCCTAATTAAATAGGCGGTAGGGGAAGTATTATCCAAATTTTACTAAATAATAGATTCAGGTAAATATTATGACTACGCAAAACACAACAATTGATTTTTCAAAATTTGCAGATTTAAGCCCATTTGAATTAAAAGATAAACTAATTGAAGTGGCACAAACTGTTCCTGACCGCGCGTTATTAGATGCAGGTCGTGGTAATCCTAATTTTCTTGCGACACTACCACGTAAAGCGTTCATTCGTTTGGGTGAGTTCGCAATATTGGAAGCCGAGCGCACTTATTCATACCTAGATGGTGGTTTCGGTGGCATTCCAGATGGTGTGGGCATTGTTGAACGCTTCGATACGTTTGCAAGCAAGAATAAACAAGACCAAGGCGTACAGTTCTTGGAAAAGTCGCTGAGCTACGTAAAAGACCGTTTGGGTCTAGAGAAACAAGCATTCTTGAATGAACTGGTTAACGCATACCTTGCATGTAACTACCCAGTGCCACCACGTATGTTGACGAACATCGAAACCGTTGTGAAGCAATACATTGCAGAAGAGATGTACGGCCCAATGCCAATGACAACAGACTTCGATCTGTTTGCAACGGAAGGCGGTACGGCGTCTATGACGTACACCTTCCAAACTATGTTCAACAACGGTCTATTGAAGAAAGGTGACAAGGTTGCGCTAATCACTCCAATCTTTACGCCTTACCTAGAGATTCCAGAACTGAGTGAATACGAACTGGAAATCGTTGAACTACGTCTGGATGAGACAACATGGCAACTGCCGATGTCTGAAATCGAAAAGCTTGCAGATACAGGCATCAAACTGCTTTGTGTTGTTAACCCGGCAAACCCAGCGTCTGTGAAGTTCTCGGATGAGACTCTGGATAACCTATCAAATTTTGTGAACAACGAACGTAGCGACCTGTTCATTGTGACTGACGATGTATACGGCACATTTGCGGACGACTTTGTCTCACTGTTTGCAAAACTGCCATACAACACGCTTTGTGTGTATTCGTTCTCTAAGTACTTCGGTGCAACAGGCTGGCGTTTAGGCTCGATTGCGATTCAACACAACAACGTGTTTGACGATGCAATGCGTAGCCTTCCTGAAGTGCGTCAACTTGAGTTGGACGATCGTTACAAAACGCTGACTCCGGAACCTCGTGAGATCAAGTTTATTGACCGTATCGTTGCCGACAGCCGTAGCGTAGCGCTTAACCACACAGCAGGTTTGTCGCTTCCTCAACAAGTTCAAATGGCGCTGTTCTCATTGAATTGTCTGATGGACTCAGAGAAAAACTACAAAGAAGCATGTAAACGCATCATTCGCGAGCGTTACAAAACTCTGTACAAAAACATGGGTGTAGAAATTGAAGAAAACAAAGATCGTGTGGACTACTACACACTGCTTGAGCTCGACACTCTGGGCGGCAAATTGTACGGACCAGCATTCGTTGAATGGTTCAAAGCGAGCGAGAAGGGCAAAGACTTCCTGTTCCGCCTTGCACATGAAACCGGCGTTATCCTACTTCCAGGCCAAGGCTTCGATGTAGTGCATGCATCAGTTCGAGTTTCGCTAGCAAACCTTACTCACCACGAATACGAGCTTATCGGTCGTGCAACACGCAAAGTGTTGGATGAGTACTTTGCTGAATTCAAAGGCTAATGAATCCAGCCTGATTAAGAATAAGCCTCGGCGTTGTCGAGGCTATTCCGACCAAATAAGCACAGTGCGCGGCATTGTGTTTATTTAGTCGCCAAGCTAACAAACTTCTCAATTAAGAGTGACTTATGAAAAGCATTATTTCTATTCAATCTCATGTGGTTTATGGCCACGCAGGAAACAGTTCTGCCGTCTTCCCGATGCAGAGAATGGGCCTCGAAGTCTGGCCAATTCACACGGTTCAGTTTTCAAATCACACTCAGTACCAGCAAGGTTGGACTGGACAGAAGTTTGGGGCAGATGAAATTCATTCTCTAATGAGAGGCTTAGATAACATTGAGAAGTTAGGCGAATGTGGCGCGATACTGTCCGGTTATCAAGGAAGCGCAGAGCAATGTCGAGCGGTGGCCGAAGCGGTAAGTTTAGTCAAATCGCGTAACCATAGTGCACTTTATGTGTGTGACCCAGTTATGGGTGATCCAGACAAAGGTTGCATTGTGGCAGACGGTGTCAAAGAAGCGATAAGCCATAGCTTGTTGCCAATCGCTGATGTGATTGTTCCTAACCAGTTTGAACTGAGCGAGTTAACAGGTGTGAAAATTAACTCTCTTTATGATGCGGTCACTGCATGTAAAAAAACCCTAGAGCTGGGACCGAAAATGGTATTGGTGAAACACCTGCATGCACTAACAGATGACGCCTTCAGTATGATCTTAGCGACACCGAAAGCGTGTTATTTAGCTCAGCGTCCAAGTATTGATTTTGACCAGCAACCCGTCGGTGTCGGTGATTTGATTTCTGCGATTTTTACTTCTTGTTTGGTGAAGAAGATGTCTCCTGTCGCAGCCTTTCGTCATACACATAACGCCGTTTACGGTGTATTGGAGATCACCAAAGGCTATGGCACATGGGAGCTACAGACGATCAATGCCCAATACGAATTTGTCGAACCGACGCATGAGTTCAACGTCGTGAAAATTGCTTAGCGCAGTACCTAATTAACGGAGAAGCGTAAAGTTAGCATATAGAAACTTGGCATAATTGCTTTGATGGATAGCATCCTACAATCGCGATTATGGGGTTTAACCGTGCCTAGCTATAGTAACTCCACACAACGAAACGGACTTCATTTTGACCCAATTAACTTCAAACTGAGTCTCTGGTCATACGCCAGAGAACATTAAATGAGACTGATTATGAATCGTTTAATTTCCTCTGGTGTGACGGTTGTACTTTCGCTGCTGATAGTAGCTTGTAGTTCACCCCATACGCTGGATGTTCGTGTTTCTCAAAGCAACTATAAAGATGTCGAGATCGCGAGCTCAACACCAAATGAGCCACTTCGAATGTGGGCCAATGAAGCGCCGGATTTTCTCTACTCAGCGCACAATCAAACCACACCGATCAAAGTAGAGGGTGAACAGCTCAATATTTTGGCCTTATCGGGTGGTGGCGTAAACGGCGCATACGGGGCCGGCGTTTTGATGGGGCTACAGGAAAAGGGGGAGCTAAAAGATTATGCCATCATTACTGGAGTCAGTGCTGGTGCCCTAATCGCTCCTTTTGTTTTCATTGGCGGTGATGCGATGCCAAAGATGAAAGAAGTCATGCTCAACATCAATGATAAGAATATTTTGGGTAAGAAGAACTTCTTAAATACCCTGTTTAAGGACGCGTTTACCGATGGTGAGAACCTCTATGATTTCATCGCAGACGCTTACCCTGAGCCCATGATCGAGGCGATGGCGCAGCAACACCGCAATGGTAAACGCCTCTTTATTGGCAGTACCCATTTTGATTCAGGCGAACTGGTGATTTGGAATATTGGTGCGATTGCGAACAGTGATTTAGCGGACAAATCTGAACTGATTTACAAGGTGCTTGCTGCGAGCGCATCGATCCCTGGTGTTTTCCCTCCACAATTTATCGATGTTGAACATGATGGAGAAACTCTTGAGGAGTTACACGTAGATGGTGGTCTCGCAGCGCAGGTGTTCTTTAATCCGTCTAACTTCAACTATCAACAAATCTCAGATGCTTTGGGGTTAGAAAAAGCGCCTCAGTTGGATGTGATTCGCAATGGTGCGTTAAAAGCGCCGTATCGTCCACTAAAAGACAAAGGTTTGGACTTGGTATCGAAAAGTGTCTCAAGCCTTACGCTAGCGCAAACTCGTGGTGATCTCTATCGAATGAAATACATCAGTGAAATCAACGATATCGAGATGCAGTTTACCTACATTGATCAAGATTTCAGATACGCCAAAGTAACGAAAGATATGTTCGATCACCGCTACTTGCTGACGATTTACGAATATGGATTCAAAAAAGCCACCCAAGGGCAACTTTGGGTAACTGAACTCCCTTAATACAGGAAAACGATACAATGAAAAAAGCCGTTCTTACACTCATGATGCTTACCGCTTCCGCGACTGCATTCGCCCAAAGTGGAGCCCATCTTGACCAGCAAAAAGTGGATAGTGATATGCAGCAACTGTCTGCAATCAAAGAAGAAGGTGCAGCCTTTATTATGATTGACGAGAACTCGAGTTACGTGGCGGTCGAGTTCGTGGGAAAGTGGGAAGAGATCAACAACTATGTGTCACACAAAGAAGCGAAACAACGTAAATTGGAAAAAGTGAACAAGCAGTTCGTGTACTCTCAGGTCGGTGAAACGTTGGAGTCACTTGAGCAAAAAGTCGTTGACCACATTTACGCTGATCAACCTAAATATTTCAGTGTCGATGTCTACCGTGATTACCATGGTGACTCAGGAGAATTCAACTATTTAGCTCGTGTCGTTGAGTACAACTAAGTGAGAGAAAACCTACTGACGCTAGTAGGTTTTTTTTGTGTCGTCGAGAAGGAATTCAAACGCAGATTGTTACCGTTACCAAGTAGCAATTCTACGATCTTGTGGTAATTTAATTAGATAACTCTAAAAAGTAAGCACAACCTATGAATTTTAGTTTTGAACAACTTCTCGCGTTCGTAACCGTTTATGAACAGCTTTCGTTTAGTAAGGCGGCGGTCAAACTCAATAAGCACCGAACCACAATAGGGCAGGTGATTACCAATCTTGAAGACCAACTGGCGGTCAACCTGTTTGAGCGAGTGGGGCGCTCGGTAGAACCGACAGAAGATGGCCACCATCTGTACCACTATGCTAAGCAAACCATCGAACAGGCTCGTACTTTCGATAAAGTCGCACTGAGTCTTTCTTACGGTGGATTAGAGAATGTTAGTATCGCCTATTCAAGCGCTATACCACACCGTTTTCTTGTATTGCTTCGTATTCAATTAGCGGCAGATTTTCCGATGATGCGAGTTAACTTTCTTGTTCGTAATCGCAACGAAATTAAAGAGGGTTTACAGAATGGTGAGTATCAATTCGGTATTGTCAATGTGCATGATAGTCGAGCAATACATAGTCTGGATGCGACGTTTTTAGGTCATTTTGAATTTGTTCCTTTCGTCCAGAAAGGTGGTGAACTCGCTTCTGTTGCACCAGATCGAGTATTGACAGCCTTGAGGAATAGTAAACAATTTGTATTGCGGTCTCTTATTGAAGAGGGAATGGGCGAAAAAGTCATCGTAAGTTCGAACCATGAAGAGGTCGACCAATTGGCCCTTGTAGTGAAAATGGTTGAAGCAGGTTTAGGATGGGCGATTCTCCCCAGAACGTTTGCCCATTCGGAGTTTTCTAATAATCATATAGAGCCAGTGGAAGCTTCTGAATTATTGGAAGGTTTTAAGTTTGGTTTTGGCCTATGGTGCCAACCATCTAAGCAAGTCGGTGATGTAAAAAATTCAATCATGAAGGTCGTTACAGAATACCGAGAGAAAATAATCCGTGATATGACTTAGCGGCGACATGTATCCTGCTCATCCCTCTCAACAACAAGACTCAATGTGAGTCTTGTTTTTTTTGTGTCTGAAAAACGTTATCGTTCTAGCGAAGAGCTAATGTCTATTGGAAGGATATAACCCTCTATATGAGAGTATGGAGTCCATACTTTTTGGCTTAATCTAACCTCGCTCAATGGGTAAGCCCAGAGCAAAAAGTGTTTTTACCATATGTCCGCTGCAAGGACGCAGATTTTCAGCCGGGTTTAGTTACCCGGCTTTTTTTATAGTAATAAAAATGCCAGCTATCACCCCAAGCTCTCTGTTACAACTGGCTTGTTACTTCGCTTAGCAATCCAGTACGCAACGCTACCCCAAAGCACGGTGAGTGCCCAAAGTGCTGTCCAATGTGGAGCGACTTGTTGCCAGGTTGCCCCCATTTGGTTTAGCGCTAAGAAAGCTTTGATCGCCCAAGTGCTTGGGCTTAAATCAGCAATCCATAGTAAGGGAGTAGGTATGGCTTCAATCGGCCAAATAAAACCAGCCAAGAAAATGAGCGGCATAGAGCTCACTAAGACGACTAAGGTGACAAGTTCACGCCGAGGTAATAAGTAACCTAGCCAGAAGCCTAGTCCGCAACAACCTAAAAAGAACGGGAACAACATAGCCAGCAATTCGCCCGCATTGGCGATATGGTTTACGTTTAAACGTTCGAAGCTAAAACCAAAATAATAGGCGCCGAGTAAATAATAAATTGCCACAAATACTAACGTTCTCACAAGCAGCAGCGATCCCGTTGATACTTGTGACCAATAGCCACGACCATGACGCTGTGTTCCCGTTTGTAATCCAACCGCCATGATCAACGTTTGTTGTAAAATCAGAACAAATACTGCCGGCACTACGTATTCGATGTAACCCATGGTTGGGTTGAACGTTGGTTTCATATTAAGCTTAATAGCAGAGTAATTATGGCTAGCCATACTCATGGGCACACCATCTATCACCATTTTACTGACTTTCACTTGGGCCCCTAATGTGCCTCCAGCTTGGGCCAATCCTTCTACCACGGTTCCGTACACGAGAAAATACGAGGCGTCCGCAGCGTAGACCAGAGTCGGGCTTTTACCTAGCATTAGGTCTTTGTAAAAGTGTTCTGGTATGACTAAAAAACCGGTGATCTCTCGTTGTAAAAATGCTTGCTTTGCATCGGCAATCGTATGAAGTCGAGTGACTACGTTGACTTGCGGAGTGGCATCAACCATACGTTCTAGCTTTAAACTCGTCTGACTACCATCTAGATTAACAATCGCGATTGGTTGTTCACGAGGCGTTTGTTGTGCATAAGGCAAAGGGTATAAAAACGAGTAAAATACGACACCACCAAACACGGTCAACGTAACGACTGGATTGGTTAGAACGGCCTTAAGTTCCGCTTTAATCAGTTGCCACAATGTCATACCGCCTCCTTCGCTTGGCGTGTTGATGAAGCTGTTCGATGTTTACCCATCAAGGCTGCGGTAATGAGCAGGGGCACAACGTAACCAATCATAGGCCATAGCGAGCTTAAAGATTGTGCGGCCGATGCTCCATAGCTTGCTTGACTCACTTGTACTTCAATGTAATGGGTAATCGGCAATAATGAACGCCATGCATAAGCGAGCGTGTTCATGTCAGAAACTGGGAATGTAATTCCCATGAACGCGAAGCTTGGAGCCGTAAATGCGCCAGCAAAACTCATCGCACGTGCAGGATCCATCGACAAGAAGAAGAACAAC
This sequence comes from Vibrio sp. OPT41, assembly GCF_015163595.1. NCBI lineage: Bacteria > Pseudomonadati > Pseudomonadota > Gammaproteobacteria > Vibrionales > Vibrionaceae > Vibrio > Vibrio sp. OPT41. The sequence goes on from NZ_JADDYH010000014.1 coordinate 98,348, forward strand.
GCTCCCATAATGATACAGGCGATAACCGTCGCCAATTGTGCTAATAGCATAACCACAAAACTGCCTTCCATTGGCCAATCAAGCACGGAATAAAACCAGTACAAGAACAACGCACCTTGCGCCATAAAGACCGGAATGTACTGACTTAATAGGGTAGTGAGCCTGGCGTATGGCTTTTCGCCCAAAAATGCAAAGCTATTCTTTCCACCATAAATGCGAAAGTGCGCGGCAAGAATCAAAATAGTGCTTACTACAATACATATTTGCCAAATGGCTGGCACGATAGCCGTTACCAAAAATTGTGCGTAGTTATTGTTACGGTTAAATAATGCGGTTATTTGTGTCGACACGGGTACAGCCTGTCCAGCCGCTGCTAACGTTGTGGTGTTACCCTTAGCCAAGTTGCCCATTACTTCAACCTGAGCGTCGAAATAGCCTTGTGCTTGCGCAACGGCAGAGTTGATCAGTTTCGCTACCAAAATGTACTGACTGTTGTAAAAGACAGAAAGTTGAGGTTGGCGGTGCTGGAGAATATCTTGGTCGAACTTAGATGGGATGACCGCGTAAGCGTAGATATCGCCTTCAATCATCGCATTTTTTGCTTCGCTTGCACTGGCGTAATGATAGTTAACAGCCAGACTCGACGACGCATCCAAAGATTGAATGAGCTTTCGAGAAAGTTGGGAATGTTGTAGATCAACCACACCGATTGGCAGATCCCGGGCAATGCCCGCAGAGAACACTCCCCAAATCATCAGCGCGAGCAAAATCGGTATCCAAGTAAGGCACGAAAGCAACCACTTGTCTCGTCGTAAGATATGCCGCTGTGAAATCTTAATCGTCATAGCATTAACCTAGTGGTTGTGATTAAAGTTCAACGACAACACTCATTCCCATACGCAGTTCAGGTTCGGGTTGAGCTGGACGAGCTTCTACTTCAAAGGTACGAAGATCAAAACCTTGAGAAGCATCGGTTGCTCTCCACGTTGCAAAGTCACCCATAACGGCAACATGCGTTACTTTGAACTCAACATTTTTGTTTAAGGCAGGCAAATAGGCATCAAAGGTTGCTCCTTTTTTAAAGTGTTGAAGGTAATCTTCACGCACATTAAGTGTCGCCCAGGCATCTTCTGTATCTATCACAGTAACAACCGGGAAGCCCTGAGGTGCTAATTCACCACTTTGAAGTAGAACTTGAGAGACTTCGCCGTCAAACCAGCTGTAGATCTGAGTATCTTTCGCGTACGCTTCTACTTCGGCTACGGCACCTGATGCCATGCGCGCTTTTTCCGCCGCAGCCACTTTGGTTTCACTTCTAGCGCCTTCTTTTGCCATTTCGTACATTTGAAACGCGGCACTTTCTGTGTATTTCGCTGCTTGCCACTGAGTTAAAGCTTCATCGCGTTTTTGTTCTGCAACCACGCCATCGTTATAAAGGTTATTCACACGATTGTAGGTTTTTTCCATTAAATTCGCAGCGGCTTTGGCTTTCATCCACTGATCTTTTGCTGCTTGGATTTGTTGCTCACGTGCGCCTTTCTCAGCTTCTTGAGCTAAGGCGTCCGCCGCTTTTTCACCTGCTTTTGCTTGTTCTAACTTCGCTTCAATTTCAGGACTATGAAGGGTAAAAATAAGCTGACCTTTCTCTACATCGTCGCCTTTACGTACCATGACCTCATCAATACGCCCTGGGACTTTTGAGGAAATGCTGTATTGCTGGGCTTCAATTAATCCCTGTAAGCGGATCGGTTCCGGTTGATAGGCTTGGTAAAATTGATACCCAACCCAAGAGGCAACACCCAAAGCACAAAGTGAGAGTAAAACGGGTTTTAGTGATTTAGCTGCCATGATTTATTTCACCTCTTTGGATGTTGAAGCAGGGATATAAGCGGTATTTTGATATTGTTCGAAGCTGTTCATTTCACTGCTCAATGCGAGTAGCTTGGTTAAAGATATTAAATAGCGGAAACGCGCCGCTGAACGTTGTGTTTCTATACTCGCGACATAAAGTTGTGCATCCACAACATCCAGAGAAGACGACAGACCCTGAGTAAATGCTTTTTCACGCAAGCGCAGGTTTTCGTTAGCGAGTTCAATGCTAGATGCGAGCCCTTGTACTTCATCAATGGCTTGCTGAGCCTCCAAGTATGTCTTTTGGACTAACAGCGATAAGTCTTGTTTGGCTTGGGACTTTAATGAGTCGACCTGCGAGACGACGCTTTGAGCGGCTTTGACTTTTTCGCTTCGCCCTGATGATTCAATCAGTGGAATGCTGACACCAACACCAACTAACCAGTCAGGCTTCATTTGGCTTGCGAGAGAATCGTCTTCATACAAGCTGTAGTCGCCGTAAAGATAAACTTCAGGGTAGTATTTCCCTTTTTCTGCTTTGATTAAGCTAGAGGCTTGTTTGTGTTTAGCGCTCAGAAGTTCTAACCCCGGATAGGTAAGCAGCGTTTGATCGACAAAAGCGCTAAGAGGGGGAAGACTGTCGTTGATAAACAAAGATTCAGCGGGCTCTACGGCATCATCTTGCGCGAGTAATTTACCTAATGCAGCCTGAGCGATACTCAAATCGCTGGCTGCTTTACGTGTTTCTACAGATGCTTTATCTAAAGAAGCCTCGGCTTGCAGGCGCTCAACGTGCGCGATTTGTCCTTGCTCTTCAAGCTTAATGGCAAAATCTCGATGCTTTTTTAGCCCAGCTTCAACCGCTTGCCGCGTTGCGAGTACTTCCTTTGCCAGTACGACAGAAAAGTAGTACTTCGATAAATCTTCAAAACGCGCTTGTTGTTCCATTAAAAGCTGACTTTTCGCCTCATCCGTTTTGCCTTCTGCTGCTGATTGAGCCGCAGAAATTCTACCACCAGTAAAAATTGGCCAAATGGCACGAATAGACGAAGAGAAAATATCGCGCTCGGTTATGGTCGAAGTGGTATTAGCTAAGGCACCAAAAATAGGCTGAAAAGCAGGAGGTACGTTAATGTGTGCTCCTGTGCTGTCTAGAATCTGTTTTCCCGAAAGCGTGATATCGGTATCTAAACGCGTGTAATTCGCGCCAATGGTAACTTGAGGTAAGTTGAGATTGCTGGTGGCACTCTCTTGGTATTGGTAGTTCTCGACGTTTGAGCGTTGAGCTTTAAGAGAATAGTTGTTTTCTAGCAATAGCTGCCATGCGGTATCAAAAGTGATCGGTGCCGCATGACAGGCAAGGGAAATCGAGCTGCTAAGTAAGCCCAGTATCCAAAACTTTCCTGTTTTTTTCATAATGGCTGCTTTGTCGTAGAGTATTAGCTCTAATATAAAGGATTCGTAACTGCGTGTTAAGTAGGAGGGAAAATTGGGCAGTAGTATGCGCCCAGTTATATTTGTGCTGGGCGCGGGAGATGTTACAAATTTATTTCGTATATGGACAGTGAAACTCCGCTCTCCACTCGAGCTGACGAGAACCTCGCATCGTATTCAATAGATCTTTTCCACTCATTTGAGGGAACGATAACAGGACTTTGAGATCAGAAGTACCGCCTCCGTTTTTTTCATAAGCCCTGACGTGTGTAAATGTTGAATACATATTCTCTGACAGCATCGCCTTATTCAGGCATATTCCAAAGGTATCGCGTTCCATGTTTGGTGTTCCTTCTAACTATAAATGCACCTCTGTTTATAGTTTTCCAGTTTTCAGATGGTGTCTAAGTGTTTGTCATGTAGTCAGTATTTGTGTTTTGTTTTATTTTTGTCCAAACCACTGACATCAATGTTGAGCTTTTAATAGACTTCCAGCTTCACTGCTTTCAAACCGAAACTCTCATTGGTTTCGTTGATTAAAAATTATACGTTGTAAAGTCTAAAAACGCCTCAAAAACCGCTAAAATCGATGTGATCGCGATCATGATTTTAAGGGCAATTTATGTATGGAATTGAGTATCAGAGAGGAATGCTAAATTTGGTGAATGGTTGTAATTTTATGTTTCAGCTCGTCGATTAATTAACCGTAAACTCTGCGGTTTGTTTGCCTTCCTCACAGATTTATCACCGCGACAACGTCATGCTGTTAACTGAGTGTTAACGTTACGCTCAAGAGTGAATCACAAGGATGTATCAATGAGTTGGAAAACCATCAGCTTTCGTAAGCGGATGCTCATTATCATGACGCTATCGGGGTTGATAGAGCTGTTATTGCTTGTCGCCGCGGGGTTCACTTATCTCAAAATCAATCAAGAGCAAGAAATGGGAGAAAAAGCACTGGGTGTTGCCCGTTTTTTAGCGGACTCAGCGGTTGTTCGTGAAATGATCGAAACCCAAAACCCCCAGCCATACCAACTTCGCTTTAGAGAATTAACCGAAGCCATAGGTGCTGCATTCATCGTTATTGGCGACCATAAGGGAGTACGCTTAATCCACCCTGTTGATGAGCGGTTGGGCAAGCCAATGAGAGGTGGCGACAATCGTCGAGCGCTAGAACAGGGGTTGTCTTATGTTTCGACGGCACAGGGCTCGTTAGGTTATTCAGTTCGTGGTAAAGCTGCGATTTTTGACGAGCAAGGGAACATCATTGGTGTGGTTTCGGTTGGCTATTTGCTCGACCGACTGCAAGACCGCATCGAACCATTTTTGGCCTTTTTGATTTTAATGGTCATCGTAGTTGTCGTCGCTAATGCCATTGTATCCAATTATGCGTCGAGAAAGTTTCAGCGCGCCATTTTAGGCTTTGAGCCTGAAGAAATAGGGCGGTTGTACGGCGAATTAGAAGTGACGATGAGCACCATCAAAGAGGGCGTGTTAAGCATTGATGCCCAAGGGATACTTCGCTCGATAAATCGTAGTGCCTGCCAGATTCTCGGTATTGATAGAGAATCAGCGCTCAATAAACCTTTGACTGATACGCTGCGTGATAGCGATCTATATACAGTGTTAGAAAGCGGGCAGGAAGATCATGATATTGAAATATTCCTTAATCATAAGCGCCTGATTGCAAATCGCTCTCCAATTTATGTTGATGGAAAAATCGTGGGGGCGGTATCGAGTTTCCGTTTAAGGGATGAAATCAATGATCTAACCGAGCAGCTATCACAAACCAAGGAATATGCAGATTTGTTACGTTCACAGACCCATGAGCATCGCAATAAGCTCAACACCATTAGTGGGCTAGTACAAATGGGTGAACTTGATGCGGTGCAAAAGTTAATTGGACAAGAAACCGCACACTATCAGGCAATGATTGAGTTTTTAAGAGATACCGTTAAAGACCCGCTAATTGCAGGTATGTTGCTTGGAAAAACTGAACGTGCTCGCGAGTTAGGCTTACAACTGGTGGTTGAGGAAGGCAGTCGTCTGGAGCCCCTGCCTGAGTGGCTAAATTCGGAAGACCTAGTCACAATTTTGGGTAATTTGATTGATAACGCTTTCGATGCCACGTTAACTTCAATTCGCGATGAATCAAATGTTGCGTCAGAACGCAGAAACATTGATGTGTCCGTTAGCGATTACGGAAATGAAGTGATACTTGAGGTGATAGATCATGGCTGTGGCCTCCCAAAAACAATGGATCCACAAACATTATTTACAAAAGGCGTTTCGACGAAATCTCGTCAAAATCGAGGTGTTGGGTTACACCTTGTCAATCAGCTTGCTACTCGATATCACGGCCATGTTGAGATGATACCCAATACAAATTATGGGACAAGAATAACGGTGTACTTACCCAAGGAAGAACAATTATGAGTATGGCGACTCGCGTAATGATCATTGAAGATGATCTGGCTATTGCTGAGCTGCACCACAAATACTTAAGCCAACTGACAGGTTTGGAAGTGGTTGGAATTGCGACCACGAGAATGGAAGCGGAAATGCAACTCGACATTCTTAAGCCAGATTTACTATTGATGGATGTCTATCTTCCCGATGGCACAGGGCTTGAGATACTAAATACACTGCGTGCAAGTAACCAAACGTGTGATGTCATTTTGATTACAGCCGCAAGGGATGTCGATACATTACAACAGGCGATGAGGGGTGGCGTTGTCGATTACCTGTTAAAACCCGTGATGTTTCCACGCTTAGATGCCGCACTGAAAAAGTATGTGTCCCAACGCCAACAACTAGACATCGTAGAGAGTTTGGATCAGAACCTCGTTGATAAAATGCTGCAGTCTCATGCCAATCAAGACAACTTGCCGAACCGATTACCAAAAGGGATTGATGGTGTAACCCTAGACAAGATCAGAGAGTTGTTCCCAAATGGCAGTGTGCTGACCGCTGATGAGGCAGGCGAAAAGATCGGCGCGAGCCGAACAACGGCGAGGCGCTATTTGGAGTATCTTATCAGCACTGGTGAACTAGAGGCTGATTTAAACTATGGCTCTGTTGGTAGGCCAGAAAGGTGCTATAAAAAAGTGACAAGGTAGCGTTTATATTGATGCTCTATGCAAAATAAAAAGCGATGGCTTATTGTAGAAACCATCGCTTTACAAATTACTGCTGTTCCGTTCTAAGAGGTTAGAAGTTGTATTCTAACTTCGCTTCGATAGAGCGCTCAGCGCCAAACCAACAGTTATTTTTGTCGTAACAAGAATAGTATTCTTTATCGAATAGATTGCTTGCAGAAAGTGTGACGCTAGCCCCTTTCATTGATTCAGATACCGTTGAGAAATCGTAACTTGCTGCTAAATCAAACAAGGTGTAGTCCGGTACTTTTTGACTATTCTGTGCATCAATTTGTGCTTCTCCGACATAGCGAACGCCAGCACTGGTACGAAGGCCTGAAAGATTTCCTTCAAAGAAGTAATTGGCCCATAGAGAGGCCGTTTGCTCAGGTACCCAAACCGGCGTTTTACCTTCTTGGTTGTAATAACTGTCCTCGGTAATCTCCATATCGGTATATGTATAGCCTAGAGTGAAATCAGCTTGTGCTGTGGCTTGCCATTTTGCCTCAAGTTCAATACCTTGTGATACCACTTCGCCCGCTTGATAGTTCGGTGCATATGGATTATTCGGATCGGTCAAGATCGCGTTTTTCTTCGTAATATGGAAGAGTGCTAAGTTACCTGAGATATCACCAGATAATGGTGCGTATTTAAAGCCTAACTCCCATTGATGACCGGTTGATGGCTCAAATGCTTTACCAGAAGAGTCGGCACCCGCAATTGGCTCGAAACTTTCCGAGTAAGTAAGGTATGGCGAGAGACCAAAATCTAGCTCATACAAACCACCGACTCGGAAAGATACGTTGGTATCGTCTAACTCTTCCTTGCTCTTGGATACTGTTCCTAGATAATCGCTAACGGCGTCTGTATTTGAATCGTATTTATCCCAACGAAGACCTGCAATCATTACAAGTTGGTCGTAACGAACTTGATCTTGGAAATAAACGCCAATCTGCTTCGTTTTGATATCCAAGTTTTGTTTGTATTGGAAATTCAGTGCATTACGATCAATGCTGTTGTGGTCAGGATTAAAAATGTCCTGAGTTAGCGAATACCCAAGCGTGTCTTTGTATTTTACATCTGAGTCTAGATACTGATAATCAAGCCCGAACAATAAGTTATGTTCAAAATTTCCTGTTTTAATGTAGCCCGATAGTTGGTTGTCAATCACAAAGGATTTGGACTTTTCATCGGTTAAATAGGCATTTCGACCAACGGTACGGTTATCCGCTTCAAGTGCACCGTTATATGTGTTTTCCTGATAGGCATCGGCGGTCATGTAGCGGGCATTCTGTAGAAATTGCCAATTGTTGTTAAAGTCGTGTTGGACTTTGTAACCCATCATCAGAACTTCGCGTTCGTAAGTGTTCCAGTCCTCATCCCCTAAATAAGTGCTTGGTGACATCGAGCCAAGTGGGTTTTTAATCACTGAGCCAGATGCAGGCACAGTCGTGTAGATACCTGCTGATGGATCATTTTGATAGTAAACATTCACGTTCACTAATGTGCTTTCTGTCGCTTGCCAATTGAAAGATGGGGCGAGTACATAACGTTCATCTTCAGACGTATCGGCTTGACCATCTCGCTGTTTTGCCAGGCCGACGATACGGTAATCCACATTAGAATCACCAATTTGTCCTGTGGTGTCGAACGTCAGTTCTTTTAGGTTGTTAGTCCCAGTACTAATCGAGACAGAGTGCGAGGGTGTTGACTGAGGCGCCTTGGCGATAATGTTGACCATACCTCCTGGTGGAATATTGCCGTAAAGAACAGACGTTGGCCCTTTAAAAACCTCGATTTGCTCAAGAGCAACGGAATCGACCTGCGGTTGAAGGTTCCAACCGTTGTACAGCAAAGGAAGACCATCATAAAAGTTGGTGTAGTTAATAAAACCACGAATATTGAATAGGTCAAGTCGGGAAACGGCACCACCACGCAATTCTGTATTTACGCCAGGCGCATAACGTAATGCTTCGCTCACCGAGTTTACGCCGCGTAGGTCCATGTCATCTTTAGTGATTACCGTGATCGCTTGCGGTGTTTCCTCCGGTTCTAAAACGGTTTTAGTTGCGGTGTTTCGGTATGTTTCTCCTAGCACCGTAATCGTTTCGTGTTGGGATACGCTCTCAGTCGCATTGGCGTGGCCAGCGAGCAATGCGGATACGACGATAGCAACCGCTGAACGATGAAATCGAATCGGACTTTCCATATTTATAAATTCCACTACTTTTTCTATTTATTGATAATGATTGTTATTTGTATTCTATATTCAAAGAAATAGGAAAAGTTAACAATTTGGTGCAAAACACTAATCTTTGGAACTTATTCTTCTGTTCTTAGGTTTTAAAGATAGCGAGTCGTTTGGCTCGACAGGAATCCAATACTGCATTTGTGCTTGTTCGCTATCAACATCATAACCTTCTGGATAAAGCTCTAACTCATAACCATCGATAGCATGATAATTAGAGTAGGGTAGCCAATGTAAAATAAACCATTCCAGCGTTGAGGCGAGCTCTGATGCTTTGCCTATGTGTGTAATGACGGCGTAGGTTTGCTCAGGAACAGCCAAGAGGTCTAACCCCGAGTTGGAAGAGTTCGTTGATCTTGGTGCGTTTGCTGTTGGACTGCACTCATAACCTGCCCAATACTCAAGTTGTTGGTTGTTTGAATACGCTTGCGTCACATCAATCACGCCAAAGTAAGTACTTTCCGAATTATTAAGGTTTTCAGATGAATAAAGACGTGACCAAAGTGACGGTACTTTGGATTGGAAATCGGGCGTAGCGGAAAACAATCCGTGAATAGGTTCATGATAACCAGCAAGTTCAAAAGCCGGTTTTGTTTCTATTCGAACTTCAATAAAGCGCTGATGTTTTTTCTCTTCTTCTGGTGTCTTACGCAGCGTCAAAGGTTGCCTCAACCCGGAGAGTTGTTGCGTTTTTCGATATTCGCGGGGGCTTTTTGAAAACATATTCCTGAACGCTCGGCTAAATGCGTGTTCAGATGTAAATCCCATTTCTATCGCTATATCTAACGAGCGGTCAGAAGTATGGATTAAGCGCTCAGCCGCAAGGCTAAGTTTAAGCTCTCTGATGTAGTGAGCGACGGATACGCCAGTGTGTTGTTGAAATACGCGTTGCAGTTGCCAGCGCGACCAACAACTTGCTTTTGATATTTCATCTACGCTCAGAGTGCTGTCTAAGTTGGTGTGAATGTAGTCAAGCACCGATTGTATTCGGTTAATGGGATGTGGGTTAATGGCGCTTGATTTCATGGCGTTCTACTTTCACATTAATAGTGATTTCATTATCTTTAATTGAGTATCATTATCAATAGGATGATGAAATAAAAAGTAAGTAACACAGATCACGATAAAACTGTAATGGATTGCAAGTATGAGTAATTTTTACCCATATTAGAGTTTTTGCTTAAATTTTGTAGCGTTCAGATGAAACTTTTTTTATCAATAAAATACAATCGCTTATGACGTTTTGTGCAACTTATTTAAACGTTTGCACTGGCAAGTGTTGATGTAAATCAAATAGTCGTAGACAATATTGCCCCGTGTCGGACTCTCCTCCAGCGAGTACAGTGTGTACTTTTGAGACATAAGTGACTTAAATGACCTCAATACGTCGTGTTTCCAAGAATCGGAAATGCAACTTCTTAAGGTTCTTTGGGCCCATAGACTTTACCTATCAACGTAATAGGTAAGACCAATTTTCTATTTTGAGGTGCCATTGATAGGGTTGGCTAATTCTCTAGCCGTATCCGGGCACACAATAAGTACCTCGTTTTTAAGGGAAAGATGATGGTAATACCAGAAAACAGCAGCATCGTTATTTTTGGTGCTTCAGGTGACCTTACGTACCGTAAGCTCATTCCTGCTTTATACCACCTCTACGCGAACAAGCAGCTTCCAGAGAATTTTGCCATTCTGGGTGTAAGTCGCACTGAATACAGTGATGAGTCTTACCGCGCGAAGCTGAAAAAATCGCTTCAGGAAATGGAAAAGACTGAGCCAGAAACGCTTGATGCATTTATTAACCATCTGCACTACCAAGCAATTAATACTTCTGACACACAAGATTACGGTAAGCTATCTTCTCGCTTAGACCAACTTGCGGACGAATATCAATTCGAGCAACGCAATACGCTTTTTTACTTAGCAACCCCACCAAGTTTATACAGTGTGATCCCTGCAAGTCTTGCAGCACATGGTCTTAACAGTGAAGAGGATGGCTGGAAACGCCTGATCATTGAGAAACCATTCGGCTATGATCTTGAATCGGCGCGTATTCTGGACAAAGAAATTCACGAGCACTTCCAAGAGCATCAAATCTACCGAATTGACCATTACTTAGGTAAAGAAACGGTACAAAACCTACTTGTGCTTCGTTTCTCTAATGCGATGTTTGAGCCGCTTTGGAACCGTAACTTCATTGATTACGTTGAAATCACAGGCGCAGAATTCCTTGGCGTAGAGGAACGTGGTGGTTACTACGACAACTCTGGCGCTGTGCGCGACATGTTCCAAAACCACTTGCTACAAGTATTAGCAATGGTAGGTATGGAACCACCAGCGCAAATCAATGCAGACTCGATGCGTGATGAAGTGGTAAAAGTGCTTCAATGCCTAAAGCCATTAGACGAAAACGCTCTGCGCAATGACCTAGTATTAGGCCAATACACGGCGTCTGAAGTCCGTGGGCAAAGCCTACGCGGCTACCGTGAAGAGCCGGGAGTTGCAGACGATTCTCGTACAGAGACTTACATCGGTTTGAAAGCGTACATCAACAACTGGCGTTGGAATGGCGTGCCATTTTACGTGCGTACTGGTAAGCGTCTTCCAACACGCGTTACTGAGGTGGTTATCCACTTTAAACAAACACCGCATCCTGTGTTTGGTCAAAACGCACCAGAAAACAAGCTGATCATTCGTATTCAACCAGACGAAGGCATTCAAATGAGCTTTGGCTTGAAAGAGCCAGGCGCAGGCTTTGAAGCGAAGGAAGTGAAAATGAACTTCCATTACGCTGACCTGCAAGAAACGCAAATGCTAACGGCATACGAGCGTCTTCTACTTGATGCTTTGAATGGTGATGCTACGCTATTTGCACGTAGTGATGCGGTGGAAGCGTGCTGGCAATACGTACAGCCAATCTTAGATTTTAAGCAAGATCCACAATCCCTCTTCGGGTACGCATGCGGCACTTGGGGACCTAAAGAGTCAGATGACTTGTTACAGCGTGATGGCCGCGCTTGGCGTTTCCCATGTAAAAACTTAACAGATACGGATTACTGTGAACTATGATCAACCATAAGATCTACCAAACAGCAGAACAGGTAGTTGAAAGCCTAGCTAACGATATGAAAGCGTTTAGCGAAATGGGCAGACCTGTTCACATCTCTCTTTCTGGCGGCAGCACTCCTAAAATGCTGTTTAAACTACTGGCTTCAGAGGCTTACGCAACCTCCATTCAATGGGAAAACCTCCACTTTTGGTGGGGTGACGAACGTTGTGTTGCCCCTGACGATGCAGAAAGCAACTACGGTGAAGCGAACACGTTGTTGTTTAGCCAAGTAAATATTCCTGCGGAAAACATTCACCGCATCCGTGGCGAAGATGAGCCTAAAGCAGAAGCCGAGCGCTTTGCAAAAGAGATGGCAGAGGTGATCCCGAGTGAAAACGGCACACCTGTGTTTGACTGGATCTTATTAGGCGTTGGTGCAGATGGTCATACAGCTTCTCTGTTCCCTGGCCAAACGAATTATGATGATGCGAACCTATCTCTTGTGGCGTCGCATCCTGAATCGGGCCAACTTCGTGTGTCGAAAACCGCACGCGTATTAGAAGCAGCGAAACGCATTAGTTACTTAGTGCTTGGTGCAGGAAAAGCGGACATTGTTGAAGAAATTAACAGTTCACCAGCACACGCACTGCCATACCCAGCGGCTAAGATTCAAGCGAAATCGGGCCTAACGGAATGGTATTTAGATTTAGACGCGGCAGCAAAAATTGCTTAAGACGCTGCTCGTCGATGAAATAAAATTGGAGAGAAACAATGAAAGGTGATATCGGTGTAATTGGCCTAGCAGTAATGGGTCAAAACCTTATCCTAAACATGAACGATCACGGCTTTAAAGTGGTTGCTCACAACCGTACTGCTGCTAAAGTAGACGAGTTCCTGGAAGGTCCAGCAAAAGGCACGAACATCATCGGTGCATACTCTCTAGAAGAACTAGTAGAGAAGCTAGAAACGCCGCGTAAAGTAATGTTGATGGTTCGCGCTGGTGACGTTGTAGACAAGTTCATCGAAGCGCTAGTACCTCTGCTAGACAAAGGCGACATCATTATTGACGGTGGTAACACTAACTACCCAGATACAAACCGTCGTGTTGCTGCACTACGTGAAAAAGGTATCCACTTCATCGGTACTGGTGTATCTGGTGGTGAAGAAGGTGCGCGCTTCGGTCCATCTATCATGCCTGGCGGTGCTGCTGAAGCATGGGAAGCGGTTAAGCCTATCTTCCAAGGTATCGCTGCGAAAACTGACGCTGGTGAGCCATGTTGTGACTGGGTTGGTAACGACGGTGCTGGTCACTTCGTTAAGATGGTACACAACGGTATCGAATACGGTGACATGCAGCTTATCACAGAAGCTTACCAGTTCATGAAAGACGGTCTTGGTATGTCTGCAGACGAGATGCAAGCAGTATTCGCTGATTGGAACAAGACTGAGCTAGACAGCTACCTTGTTGAAATCACGGCTGACATTCTTGGCTACAAAGATGAAGACGGTGAGCCTCTCGTTGAAAAGATCCTAGACACAGCAGGCCAAAAAGGTACTGGTAAATGGACTGGTATCAACGCACTAGACCTAGGTATTCCACTAACGCTTATCTCTGAGTCTGTATTCTCTCGTTGTCTATCTGCACTGAAAGACCAACGTGTTGAAGCCGAGTCTCTATTCGGTAAGACAATCACTCCAGTTGAAGGCGACAAGCAAGAGTGGGTTGATGCACTACGTCAAGCGCTACTAGCTTCTAAGATCATCTCTTACGCTCAAGGCTTCATGCTAATGCGCGAGGCGTCTAACGAGAACGGTTGGGACCTAAACTACGGTAACGTAGCACTAATGTGGCGTGGTGGTTGTATCATCCGCTCTGCGTTCCTAGGCAACATCCGTGATGCGTACGAAGCGAACCCAGACATCGCTTTCCTTGGTTCTGATGAGTACTTCAAAAACATCCTACAAGGCAGCCTAGCAGCATGGCGTAAAGTAGCAGCGAAATCTCTAGAGTCTGGTATCCCAATGCCATGTACGATTTCTGCGCTATCTTTCCTAGACGGTTACACAACAGCTCGTCTACCAGCGAACCTGCTTCAAGCTCAACGTGACTACTTCGGTGCTCACACTTATGAGCGTATTGACCGTCCACGTGGTGAATTCTTCCACACTAACTGGACTGGTACAGGCGGCGACACAGCGTCTACAACTTACGACGTGTAATCGTTTTAAGTAAACCGACTAAATATAAAGATATAAAGGGATGCCCAAGTGGCATCCTTTTTTGTGTCTGTAAGATATTGGTAGATTTAAAAGTTACATTAAACGTTGATTCGTCACGCACTTCTCAGAAATGGGAGAGCATGCATTTGCTAGCAGTTTAATATTTCTCTTCGAAGAGTGAAGCTAAGCAGCTCTCTGTCGTCTCCTCAACTATAAGGTAATAGAAATGACACAACAGAAGCATCCATTTCACACAGCTTTCGTGTTGCTTATGTTCATATTACTGATTACTTACTCTATCTATCGCCTTTATCATCATTTCGTTTTCGAATCTCTACCGCTTCAGCTCAGTAGTGGTTTTCAAGTGCTCTACATTGATGCGTCATATGTTTTAAGTATCGCAAGCTTACTCTTATGCCCTACATTATTGGTCTATATTTTATTTGATCGAATGACTCAGTTAGTCAAAGTGCCGATTAAAGTGATAACTATAACAATTGTCTTGTCCCTTATCGTTGCTATTCCAGGTCAAATTTTTGAATTTGGGCGATTGAAATATATTGCAGAAAGTAATGGTTACTCAGCGTGTCCACCTTTCACAATTGCATCAAGCGGAATGTTTGTAGAAGCTATGGTAAAAGAAGAAAAATACTGTATAGAACCAGAAATTAATCGTATTGGTATGTATGGTTATTTTCACGAACTCGAACGGATTGATAACTATATCAAGTCACACGGAAATGACATCCAATAGAAAAGAGCGCCTAGGCGCTCTTTTCAGTGGTCGTTTTCTTGTTTTGATAAAACCTGTCTTTTAGGTAGAGAATTGCACTGACCAAAAGAGCCACTAAAGAAACAGTAAATAGGGCGTACATGCTGAGAATCCATGCGAATGTGGCCGTCAAGAATGCAATGAAGGAAAACATCCTGCTGAAAGACATCACATGGCCAAGTTTGTTACTTTTCATAAACGCCTCCCGATGCTAAGTGGGGATAGACAATTGTGGTCATATGCCACACTTTTAATTGTCTGCTCTTTTGGGGCGTTTCACACAAAAAAGTGGCTAAAGATTTCTCAAAAAAGGTGAAATATTGAACTGGTAGACAAATCGTTAAACTGAGTTGCACAGATATGACTTCGGTTGTCTATCACTTCAAAGTTTTTAACTACGCAGATTAAGGGCATGTAGCGTTATTATTATCGTATTCGAACTCTACGATACACAATTGCAAGTGAACCTACACTCGTAAGCTCATCCCTGTCGTCAGTTACAGTAAAAGTTTTTTTCTCTTTTTAACAATACCTTAGTAACTACGGGCAATTAAATCTGTTTTTCGATCGAAACTCAGATTGCATAAAAGGTGAAAAAGAGTGCTAGGTAAGCCTTTAAACTACGCCTATAATTAGCGCCCACATGGAGGATGTTTACTATATGAACATCCTTTATTTTTTGAAACTAGCAACAAGGATCCAGTAAAACATGTTTTTCTGGTTTTGTTTACGTTGACCAAGAAGGTAATTAACACAGCAAATTGAGGTTCTAAGATGACTCTTAACAAGTACTTTGTTTTCATTCCAGCAGAATTGGAACAGGAAATGCGCAAGGACAATCAAGTGATCTCTGAGAAGGAAACTCAACGTCAGGCATTAGTAAAACAGGCACAACAACAAGGCGGCCTGTAAGCTAGGTTTCAAAGAGAAAGAGCACCGCAACGGTGCTCTTTTTGTATCTGAGGTCGTAGAATTAACTTAATATGCCAAGGCTTTTCAACTTTCTGTAAATGGTATTTCGGCTCACACCAAGCATACGAGACGTTTTGCTAATGTTCCCCTGATTGGCTTGATATGTTTTGAGCAACTTATCTTCGACGGTTGCACGCAGTTCTGAAGTTGGTTCAGCGGATGCTGCTCCTTCTTGAGCTTGGCTGAGTTTCATACTTAGGTGGGCTGGGACGTGTATGAGTTCCAATATTTCTTCACCTTGCGCCATTAAGGCGGATACTTTGATTAAACTATCGAGTTCACGCAAATTTCCTGGCCATGAGTAAGACAGCATCAGAGAAAGTAGGTGAGGGCAAAGCTGTTGTTCAGATTCGGCGTGACGCCGATGAATGTTCTCAATCAGTTGTCGTTTGTCATCACGTTCCTCAAAGCGAGGTAGCTCAATGATCAAGCCATTAAGGCGATAATACAAATCTTGGCGGAACAATCCTTCGCTGACCAAATGTTCCAGATCTTTATGCGTGGCTGCAATGATTTGCGTATCGACTTGAATGCTTTGGTTGGAACCCACGGGAAGCACGGTTTTATCTTGCAATACATGGAGCAATCGGCTTTGAGCTTCCAAGGGTAAATCTGCGATTTCATCTAGAAACAAAATCCCTTTGTGTGCTTGGCGAATTTTTCCCTGATAGCCTTTGCTGTTTGCGCCAGTAAAGGCACCGGCTACGTAGCCAAATAATTCAGATTCAACCAGATCTTTTGGTAGCGCTCCGCAGTTGACGGAAACTAACGGTCCCGTTTTTCTCTGGCTGTTTTTATGGAGTGCTTTCACAAACTCGTTTTTGCCAACACCAGTCTCTCCGAGAATCAACAAACTGATGTCTTTATCGATGACGCGATTGGCTTGCTGCCAACAGTGCTCAACAGCGGAGTCGCCATAATGAAGATCATTGGACGCCGCTACAGCACGAGACTTGACCTTGCTATCTTTATCGGTAAGCGGTTTTGTTTTGAAAACGAAAGGGTGCTCATTTCCCCGAGTGGATAGAATGTCGTCTAAGGATTGCCCAATGATACTTTTTTGCGCAAAAAGTTGAGAGGCTACTTGATTGTGAGCCAAAACTTGTCCGTCTTCATTTGCAATGATAATTCCTTGCCAACCACTATTCAGTAAACCTTTTTCGCACGCTAAATCCACACGAATATGCCCTTGTGGAATCAAGTTAAGTAGTTGATTCTCCACTTGCTGGACCATGTTTTGTACTAGTACTTGCGTTGAGAAGTCATGTCTCTTTTGCTCGCTTGTAATATCTAATACGCCAATGAGGTTACCAAGATGATCGAAAATAGGATTAGCCGAACAGCTAATAAAACGATGGTGTTGGATAAAGTGCTGATCACCAATAACAGAAACGGGCTTTGCTTCAACCAAAGCTGTACCAATCGCGTTGGTGCCTTTGACCTTTTCTTGCCAGCATGCTCCAGAGCTTAGCGAGATTTCCGTCAACTTCTCACGAAATCTAGGCTGTCCCCAACTGCCGATGATGACACCATCTGAATCCGTCAAAATTAAGCGACTGTCGCTATGAGCAAATAGCTGATTAAACAAAGGGAGCGCAAATTGAGTGACTGCCTCTAGCAAAAAGTTGAGTTGGTGACGCCTATCTTGGAGCGTCGCTGGCGTTACTCGAATATCTTCAGGGCGTCGACGCTGTTTTAAACCCGCTTGTTCACTTCTGACCCATGAAGTTGAAAGCCAATTGTTATCGCTAATATGTTGAAGTTCCATGACTGTACCATTTTGTCACAGTGAGGGTGTGCCATTTTGGAACACTTGAACATTGGTGTTCACACCATACATCCGCTCAAACATCGCTCACTTGGTTTGTTATCGCTTGGTAATCATAGTTTTACATTTAATTAACAACAAGTGTGGCGTAGTTGGCGTGTGACTTGCGTAATGCTCTTTGTGAACAGTGCGATACGACACTGCAATAACACATTGAACGAGAAACAAAAGGAAGAGTTATGATCTATGCACAGCCAGGTAGTGAAAATGCCATTGTTAACTTTAAATCGCATTACGATAACTTTATCGGTGGGGAATGGGTAAAACCAACGGGTGGTGAGTACTTTGACAATATCTCACCAATCAACGGACAAGCGTATTGTAAAGTTGCTCGCTCTAGCGAGGAAGATATTGATTTAGCACTGGATGCCGCGCACAACATCAAAGCAAAATGGGCCAAAACCAGCGTGACAGAACGTTCGAACATCTTGCTGAAAATTGCTGACCGTATTGAGCAGCATCTAGAAGAGCTTGCTGTTGCAGAAACTTGGGAAAACGGCAAACCAGTTCGCGAAACCTTGGCGGCAGATTTACCTTTAGTAGTGGATCACTTCCGTTACTTCGCTGGCTGTATTCGCGCACAAGAAGGCAGTGCGGCAGAACTGGATGAGCACACCGCAAGCTACCACTTCCCAGAACCGATTGGTGTGGTTGGTCAAATTATTCCGTGGAACTTCCCAATGTTGATGGCGGCTTGGAAACTAGCACCGGCACTAGCGGCGGGTTGCTGTGTGGTATTGAAGCCAGCAGAGCAAACCCCAACGTCGATTCTGGTTCTGATGGAAAAAATCGGTGACCTTCTTCCTCCTGGTGTCATCAACGTTGTAAACGGATATGGTTCTGAAGCGGGTCAAGCATTAGCAACCAGCAACCGCATTGCGAAACTCGCGTTTACCGGGTCTACGCAAGTTGGCAACCACATTCTGAAATGTGCAGCAGACAACCTGATCCCATCGACAGTTGAGTTAGGTGGTAAATCTCCAAACATCTACTTCTCAGATATCTTCGATTACGAAGATGAGTATCTTGATAAGTGTATCGAAGGTACGTTACTTGGTTTCTTCAACCAAGGTGAAGTTTGTACTTGTCCATCTCGCGTACTGGTTCATGAAGCGATTTATGACAAGTTTGTAGAGAAACTGACGGAACGTGCACAGCTGATTAAACAAGGTAATCCGCTCGATACCGATACTCAAGTCGGTGCTCAGGCTTCTCAAGAACAGTTTGATAAGATTTTAAGTTACCTGGAAATCGGCCGTGAAGAAGGCGCAAAAGTGGTCTTTGGTGGTGGAGTGTCAGAACAGCCAGAGTCTATCAACCAGGGGTACTACATTCAGCCAACCATGTTGGAAGGCCACAACAAGATGCGAATCTTCCAAGAAGAAATCTTTGGCCCAGTGATCGCTATCACCAAATTCAAAGATGAGGCTGAAGCGTTGGAAATCGCAAACGACACTGAATATGGCTTAGGCGCAGGTGTTTGGACACGTGATGCGAACGTTGCATATCGTATGGGCCGTAATATTGAAGCTGGCCGGATCTGGATTAACTGTTACCACGCTTACCCTGCACACGCAGCGTTCGGTGGTTACAAAAAATCGGGTATCGGGCGCGAAACGCACAAGATGATGCTGGATCACTACCAGAATACTAAGAACTTGCTGATTAGCTACAGCATCGACCCGTTAGGCTTCTTCTAGTGAAACTAAGTAATTAATAAAGAAAAAGCAGTATGAATCAAAACCCCGAATCTTCGGGGTTTTTTATTAGCGTGAGCTTGTCGGCTGAAGGTTAACTTAGATGTTTAACCTGCTTATATTGTGATATCAGGAACGTTGAATTATCGCCACTTTTCGTTCCATAAGCTTTTCTACGGCGGCGTTTTGCTTGTCAATATTGAGTTGTGGATCAAAGTCCAAAACGCGATTGCAAGATTCGAGACTGGCAAATTGATTTAAACATTCACCAAGCTCTCTTTTAGAGCTTGTTCGCATCAGACTGCTTTCTGATGAGGAGAGTAGGGTGACTTTACGGCCATGAAACGTTCCTTGCGGCACTGCATCACTTTGCTGCGCTTGTTGAACGTCATGAACCGATGAATTGGTGTATGTGGATTGGATGTCATTGGACATAAAGACACCTAAACTCTCAAGTCTAAAGTTTGTGGCATCGGTGGTGCCTTATCAATAGTTACATGAGAAGACAATAACGCTTCCCACGACTCGCTGTGCGTCAGCAATTCTGCTAAAGCTGTTTCAAAATATTCGTAATCCAGTCGCCTAATGTTAATGAGTCGATTTAAACATAGGACATGTCGGTGGTTATCTAAACTAAAAAATAACTGGTGCTCAGGCCAGTGATAATTAAAGGCCAAGAAAGAGCGATAAAGATCGGAATTTACAATTTGAAGGCCAACAATCTCAGCTTCGAGCTGCAGAGTTGTCGATTCAGGATGAAAGATGATATGCACCCTTAGATTATCATCAAAGGCTAAGCTTACTTCATTTTCCGTTAGATGCAGTGCAGGCAAGCCTATTTGATGAGCAAACTTTAGCAAAATCTCATCGATAGTTTGGCGTGCTGACATAGGAATAGTCCCTTTTGAAATTTTATCAAGGAAAATATTAGATGTATCTCTTCATGTTTATCAATATTAGTCGGTTGTTATTATATTTTGGCTTTTAAATGTGTTGAGAGAAATAGAAAGGCAAAAGTAAATGTGTTCAGATGCATATCTCGATGGTAATGATATATATGAATATCACTTTTCTCTAATAAACTTCAATTAAGGAAGGAATGAAAGAGAACAGAAACTGCTTTTGAAATTACAGTCCATGTTAACTACGTGTTGTTGAAAAATGCGATTTATTGTCCGCTTGTAGTATAAATATAAGTTGATCTTTTATATTTTTACATAAAGAATTGTGTGAATTTCAAATGAGCTAGATTATATAAAATACGTTTATGGGGTCATAATGAACAATTCTATATGGGCTGGTTTTATTGGGTTATTCATACTGAGTGGGTGCAGTCAGACTGTGTCCGTCAATGGGGTGGATGGCTTTGATACACAGAGTCAGGCATCAGTCTATGGTTGGGTTTCTGTCGACGGCTACTTTCCACCTTCGATTACTTCTCTTGAAGTGGAAATATGTAAAGTTATTGATAATCAATGTCTTAAATCGGCATCTCAGAGCTACCAAGGTGTTCAGTTGCCTGTGCAGTATTCGTTTTTAATTGCACCAATTCAAGCTGGTGAAGGAAAAATGAAGATTATTGGAAAGCTTTATTCAAACGGTGAGCTCGTTGCGGAAAAAGAAAAGAACTATTTATTTTTAGAGGGAAATAAACAAGAAAACTTGATTCTTGTTCCAAAAATAAACAGATAAAATTTTAAGTACTACATTTTTATTAGAATTTTCTAATTTATAAAAATAAAGATCATATCTTTCCTTTTGTGAAAGATTTGTTGTCTTTTATAAACATTAATTACATGACTTTGAAGTCATCGGGTCAGTTGTTTTTTAGACTCATACTTGTTGCAAAAACAGTATTTTTTATGATTATATCTCGCTCCTTGAACACGTTGGCTTGGCGTTTTAGGCTATAAAACATACATTTTTATGATTTTGGAAATTTAATTTTGTTCTCGAAACGATGCCGAAATCTATTTAATTGTATTCTAATGTATAACAAAACAACCAAACTTAAATAACGAAATGATATTTAAGTTTTGGCTAATGATAAACGCTATCTGATAAAAATAATAAAGATGGACAGCAGAAATTTACTAAGTCAAACTTTTACCTTTAGGTAAAGGTAATGCTTGGGTTATTCGCTAATTATTCGGGGGGTATGGTAAGTGATAGAACTTCTATGCTCTTTTCTTTGCTTCTTTAATTCATACAGCAGTACTTAGAAATAACAACAATCAAAGTAGTGCTTTGAAAGTTTCTCAACATTTGCACTGAGAAACTCAAAATAATGAAGGGTAGAAAATGGATGTGTCAGGCCAACTAAACTCAGAAAGGGTCGACTCGAGTTCACGAAAAATTCGTAGTTTTTCCTGCTATGAAAAATCTGACGAAGTATTTCACTCAGACCAGTCTCACATTGTTGTCGTTCACAATGGTCAGCTTCGAGTTCAAACAGGTGATTGCACAATCGATGTTGCTGCAGAAAATGGGGTATTTCTATCTCAAGGGGATTACTTGTTAGAGTACTCTCCGCTAGATGGGGCATACAAAGCGTCGATTATTGCTTACGACAATGAACTCGTTAGTCAGTTGCTGCAAAAACACAGTGATCTCTTGATGATGCTGCCTAAGGTAGACAAAGTTTGTTCTGGTTTGTTTACTTTTGGTTTGAACATACTCGTTGAACAAGTGCTTTCTAGCATGCAGACGCTTGAGCAACAAGCGTACCCTGATGCCATTATGTGCCTAAAATACGAAGAACTACTCATTCTCTTGCTACACAGCAAAGGAGGAGAATCACTGTATGCGTTGCTGTCACAACAAACAAACCGTACGTCGGAACGGTTACGTCGATTTATGGAACAGCATTACTTAAAAGAATGGAAGTTGACAGACTACGCGCAGGAGTTTGGTGCCAGCTTAACCACTTTTAAAGAGCTTTTTAATGAGCACTATGGCATTTCTCCAAGAGCTTGGATCAGTGAGCGTCGACTACTGCATGCTCATAAACTGCTGTTGACGAGCAAGATGAGCATCGTAGATGTGGCGATGGAGGCAGGGTTTTCCAGCCAGTCTTACTTTACGCAGAGTTACCGTCGTCGTTTTGGAACGACCCCAAGCCGCGTACGTTCGGGAGACGATCAAGTGGCTATCGCGAAATGAAATGACTTGAGACTAAAATTTTCTGACTAATTTTGAAAGTCACTCACCAGTGTAAATTCTATTATGTATCGTGTAACAACGAACGATTAAAAATTATTACATCTCTTTCTTTCTGGATTGTTCGAAAGGGGTGCGGAGACGAACATAAATGAAAAAGCAGCATTGGCGACGCCGTTCGCTTTTTCCAGACAGCATAGTGACACAGCGGAAAGTGACTGTTTTACAAAGAGGAGCTCGTTATGAAAACGCCTCGAAACCTACGCAGGATCTCAATGTTGTGCACGTCAATCACCGACAATTGTTGAGTGAAGGCGTCATAAATTATGAGCAGCTATCTTTACTTCAACGCTTGTTGGATAGAAATGTCGTCGATAGCCTGTGCGCTAGCCAGTTAGTAAAAACGTATCAAAAACTTGGTGCTTCGATAGACCGGTTTGCTATGCGTTTATTTTTGGAAATTGGATCGCAGCTCAGTGATAGCAGCACAATCACAACGTTCGAACAAAGGCTGGACTACATCAACTCTCGTCTGGGCTTTCGCTTTAATTTGGCTGTCCCAAAAACGTTGATGCTTTGTTTCCATTTATCACTCAACGAGTGGATTAACCGACAAGTCGATCAAAGTGCTCTTCATGCTTCGATTAAAGTTGAACAACTTATCAATCAACTCGATATTCAGAAGGAATATTGGTCGAAGCTATCAGGGGAAGACACCAGTGCCGTCTTTGTTCAACAGCAACTCGATCTTATTAAGAGCCAGCAGCATCAACTTAAAAAGCAACTTGGGACGTTAAGCGAACAACAGTTGCAAGTGATTGAATGTCATCGTTTGTTAATTGAGAAGTGGCAACCGTCTTTAGACGAGCTGAAAGGGTTCGCGGAGTACACCTCGACAACCGAACAATTTATTTCTGAGTGGAAAAATTGGTGTTCGGAAGTACGACTTGAAGCCCCTGAGCTGAACGAAGTTTGGGATGCATGCGATGTGGTTTACAACGACCAAAATGCGGTTGCGAAAGTATGGCAATGGTTCAAGAACATGCAAACTGTTGGTGATATCGATCACTACTATTTTGATACTCAAAGTGGTCAGTGCGGCCAGGCTTGCAATCACCTCAGCCAGATCTAAATAGGGCGTTAAATGTTAGATAAGATGATGAAATCTTTAGCGGAAGCGCTAAAGGTAGGGGATTTTATTGCCTCAGAAAATGGTTCTTACAACATCGAGGTTGACCAGTTATCACTGACCATCAAGCAACGTGCGTCATGGATTTTATGGGAAGCGACGTTACCCTTCCAATTTAAAGAGCATCTAGATTATCAACAAGAACAAGCGTTACAACGTTGCATGCAGCTCTCATTAAAAACCATTCGTGCGGATGGCGGCGTACTGACAACCAATGATGATCAGCAATTGATTTTGCAAAGTAAAGTACGGGTTGAGGACTGTTCGGTGGAACGGTTCTCTGCTTTGCTTTCTAAGCACGTCAATCTATGTGAGCGTTACATTGCATTATTGGAAC
The DNA here is from genome assembly GCF_015163595.1 of Vibrio sp. OPT41. Lineage (NCBI taxonomy): Bacteria > Pseudomonadati > Pseudomonadota > Gammaproteobacteria > Vibrionales > Vibrionaceae > Vibrio > Vibrio sp. OPT41. The sequence continues at coordinate 122,238 of NZ_JADDYH010000014.1, forward strand.
AAGAACGTGTGAACCACACAATCAACCATACAGTGTGGTTACCATGATGCTAAAAATCTTTCCCAACATTAGACGTGCTGCAACAAAGGCATTGTTATGCGCAGTGAGTGTTGTTCCTTTGGGATATGCGCAAGCAACAGACTTACACTGGCCCGAACAACCGTTCCGCTACTATGCAGATAACGACTCATTAAAAGAGTTGTTGAATAACTTCGGTGCAAATTATCGTGTCTCGGTTTCTGTTAGTGACAAAGTCAACGATCGAGTGAATGGGCGTTTTACCCCTGAAGATCCGGCGGAATTCCTCGATTACTTATCGCAAGTGTACAACTTGATGTGGTATTTCGATGGTGCCGTCTTACATGTCTATAAGGCGACAGAAACTCGCTCACGTTTACTTCAATTGGAATTACTTACGGCTAGAGAGCTACGCAGTACGTTAATTTCCACCGGCGTTTGGGATTCTCGTTATGGTTGGAGAGCGGCTGAGAGCAAAGGGTTAGTCTATCTTGCGGGTCCTCCACGTTATGTCGACTTAGTGGTACAAACGGCGGAGGCATTGGAAACGCGCTTGCTGCAGAAATCGAATTCAACCGACGAATTATTCGTTGAGATAATTCCTTTGAAGTACGCTTCTGCAACGGATAGAGAAATTGCATATCGAGATCAGACAATTACGGTCCCTGGCATCGCATCGGTGTTAAAACGGGTCGTGTCTGGTGTTCAAACGCAAGTGGCGAGTGCGTCTAGCAAAGAAGTTACCAGTTCAGATAAGCCTGTAAAAAGTAATAAAACCGCCTCAGTTCATGGTGGCGCAACAGTTGAAGCAGAGCCGGGTCTTAATGCGATTATCGTTCGTGATACTCAAGCACGATTACCGCTCTATCGTAAACTGGTCGCGCAATTAGACCAGCCGCAATCAAGAATTGAAGTCGCGCTATCGATTGTCGATATCAGTGCCAACGATTTAAGTCAGTTAGGCGTGGATTGGCGAGCGGGAGTGTCTGTCGGAAACAACCGCATTGTCGATATCAAAACAACAGGGGATGTGAACTCGGGGGATGTGACGCTCGGCAGTGGACAGAACTTTAAGTCCTTGCTTGATTCAACCAACCTAAATTACTTGCTGGCTCAAATTCGTTTATTGGAATCCAAAGGCAGTGCTCAAGTGGTTTCAAGACCAACATTGTTAACTCAGGAAAATGTCGAAGCGGTACTGAACAACAGCAGCACTTTTTACGTCAAGCTGGTTGGTAAAGAAACCGCAGCGCTGGAAGAGGTCACGTATGGCACGTTACTGAGAATTGTCCCACGTATCGTTGGTGATAGATTTGCTGCACGACCTGAAATTAACCTGAGCCTTCATCTCGAAGACGGTGCAAAGATCGCTGATGGTGGCGTCGATGATCTTCCTTCCGTTCGTAAAACTGAAATCAGCACCTTAGCGACGGTTAAACAAGGGCAAAGCTTACTTATCGGTGGTGTGTACCGAGATGAAGTGAGCCATCAGTTACGTAAAGTGCCATTGCTAGGAGACATCCCATATTTAGGCGCGCTGTTTAGAAGTAATACCAACACTAAGCGCCGCACAGTACGAATGTTTATTTTAGAACCTCGAATTGTTGTGGATGGTATTGGCGATAGTGTGTTGATTGGCAACGAATATGACTTGCGACCAAGTATCGGCAAGCTTAACAACATCTCCAACAATAGCGCTGAATTTAAATCGGTAGTGGAAGTATATAGCTGCACATCGAGGGTTCAAGCCGAGCGCTATCAACAAGACTTATTGTCACAGCAAAAGTCGTCTCAATTAACGCAGTGCCAATTACCAACAGGGCAAAAGGGTTGGCGGGTGAAAGTATTGGAATGTGATGACTCACAAAGTGAGTGTGTGCGCCCTTCAGAGGAGTCTTAACCGCGATGCAGCAATGGAAAATTCGTATTTTATCAGGCGTGCATACCGGAGTAGAAGTCACCTTACCTGAAGGTGCTCTCGTGCTTGGCAGTGACGACTTTATTGCTGATCTTGTACTGTCTGATGCTGGGGTCGAAGCGAACCATTTCACCCTCGTTTGCCAGCAAGACTCGGTCATTTTACGAGGTTGCGAAGAGGCAAATATTAACAGTGAAGACATCGCTGTTGCAGGTGATGGTATCGAGTTGTCACGCCATGCTGTTGTCTCGGTCGGCGTTGTGAAGTTCGCTCTGGGATACGCGGAAGATGCGTTAATTGTGAGTAACGTCAGCGACGAATCTAGCCAACAGAATACACCTGTGGTTGCTGTGCAACGCTCTAGCTGGAAAAAAACAACGCTCATCGCTTTGCTTTGTAGTTTTGTCCCGAGTGTCATTTTTGCCGGTATGTGGTACAGCCAAGCTAACGGAAACAACAATGAAATTGTTACAGAAGCAGAACCCATTGTTTTGGTACGTAACATCTTAGGCGAGCTCAAACTTAGCGACGTTCGCGTGGAATGGAATGCCGCCGCACGCCAAGCAGTCTTAGAGGGCTATGTTGAAGACCGAACACAGAAACTCGATCTGCTTGGTCGAATTGATGTATTGGGCATCAATTACAAAAGTGACTTAAGAACGATGGAAGAAATCCGTCGCGGGGTTCGATTTATTTTGCGCAACCTCGGCTATCACCAAGTGAAAGTCGAAAATGGCGATGAGACCGGCACACTGCTGCTGACGGGCTATATCGATGATGCCAGTCGTTGGAACCAAGTTGAACAAATCTTGGAGCGAGACGTGCCTGGTCTTGTTGCGTGGAAGGTCGAACTGCAGCGAGCGGGTGCCTACATGGATACGCTAAAAGCGTTATTGACGGATGCGGAGCTACTGAAAAAAGTCCAGTTGGTCACCAGCGGTGATCGCATCGAAGTTCGTGGTGAGCTTGATGATATCGAAACGACTCGATTTTACGGTGTGACCCGAGACTTCCGGGAACAATATGGTGAGAAACCGTACTTAGTTTTGAAATCCATACCTAAGGTGAGTAAAGGCACCAACATCGATTTCCCGTTTCGTAGCGTTAACTTTGGCCAGGTTCCATATGTGATTCTGACCGATAACGTTCGCTATATGGTCGGTGCAAGAACGCCTCAGGGCTACCGAATATCCAGTGTTACACCTGCTGGTATTGAGTTGGTTAAAGGCGGGCGGGTGATAACAATAGAACTCGGATATGAAGGCGAGACGAACAATGACAAATCTTGAACAAATTTTAAATAACGACACAAACGGTGCGGAAGTGCACAAGATTAAGAGCAAGCTCTTAGAAGCACAAGCGGTGGTGAAACGTCAGTTGGATTTAGGGTGCTCACCACAGCAGTACCAATTACTACTCAAACAGTATGAAGCTTACACTGCCGCCCATGCGGTCGTTGAATCATACGAAGCTAACTAAAAAATACGAGGAAGTCTTATGTCATTTTACGATGCTAGTAACAGTGTAAACCTTGATGATGTTAAAGCTAAGTTAGAACAACAAGCGAAAGATGCCAACACAGAAGTGACGGCAGCCATCAAGAATCTAGAAACCAATGCCGATGATCCATCAAAGCTTGCCGAGCTTCAGCACGCGATCAACAAATGGTCTGTTGTTTACAATATCAATGCGACCACGACTCGTGCGATTAAAGATGTGATGCAGTCGATTCTCCAGAAGGTGTAAAGCATGGAACGAGAAACGCGCCAACTGCTGGCCGAAATCGCGCTGATGGCAACAGGTATGCATCGTCATCAAGAAGCCAACACGATTGCAGATGGCCTTGAAGCAAGCTCAGGTTCTGAAGAGACCGTTGCGATGATTCGTGCAATGAGCCTCATGAATAAAGGCTTGTATGAAGAGGCTCATCAATTACTCGAACCACTTTGTAACGCCTATCCAGATCTGATCAGCTTAGCGGCTCTTGCTTCTGCCAAAGCCGGTTTACTGAGCAAAGCGGAAAGCTGGGTAGAACTTGCGTCACAAGGAAGCGAAGAAAGCCAAGCATTTGCTGCGAGCTTTTCTCAGGACATTAGGAATCTTGGATGATCATTGATTCGAGTAACCTAGGTCTTCAACACCAATCTTTGCGTCAGTCGGAGTCGCGTCATTATGAGCGGAGCGATGAAGACAAGATGAAAACGCTCATGGAGCGAAGTGACAAGCAAGAGCAAGTTTCACATGTTTCTCCAAAAGAGAAGCTAGAGAAAACAGAAGCGAAACTGGCGGAGATTAAAGCGTGGTACGAATCATTAAAAGACGCAGAGGTTGTCAGTAAACAAAGTGTCTTATCATCGTTAAATGAAGCGTTTTCCTACCCTCAAGTTAAACGAGAGGCAATGTGGTACGCCTTTCATGAGGCGAAGAGTGAAAAAGGCAACGAGCAGCCACAATCTGATTTGTTAAAGGTGTTGAAGCAGGAGTTACTAGGGAATTTTTCGGGACAGCTTATTGCCGAACCACCTGCTGATAAAACAGCACTAAAAGCAATGCTAGCGCAGCATTTTCCACTGGGTGCCCAGAAAGAACAAGCCTTATGGCATTGCTGGGCAGAGTTGAAGTCGTTACCTGATATGGCATCAACACTGGACATGGTTCGTGATGAACTTAGCTTCATGATCCAAAAAAATGCGATGGTGAAAAACATCATGACTCACAGTCACAAGTTAGATTTATCTTAGGAGTACATATGATAAACACGCAGTACACCGAGGTGATGCAAACCAACATTGATAAGTTACAGGATGCGCAAGTCGAAGACGGTTTAAGCGAACGTTTTGAGCAAGCCATGTCGGTTCCCGAGGCAAGTAATGGCCTGGAGGGAGGTTTGCTAGAAAACATCAGCGAGTTGAAAAACACTATCGATAACGCGAAAAGTAACCTGCAAGACAACATGAAGATGGTGGGTGATGATCCGGCGCAATTACTGCAAATGCAGTGGGCGCTGACACGCATTACTTTTCAAGAAGAGCTGATCGCGAAAACCGTGGGTAAAACCACACAAAACGTAGAAACCTTATTGAAGGCACAATAGTGATGATGAATAAAATGAGAGCAGTTTTCATCATGCTCACGTTGTTTCTGGTAGGTTGTCAGACCGAGCTATACACCAACGTTACTCAGAAAGAGGGTAATGAGATGTTGTCGATCTTACTATCCGAAGGTGTCGTTGCAACAAAAGAACCTGACAAAGACAACACCGTCAAGTTAATGGTAGACAGTTCTCAAATCGCCTTCGCGGTAGATGCGCTAAAGCGAAAAGGTTATCCAAGAGAGCAGTTTTCTACACTGAAAGAGGTGTTTCCTAAAGACGATTTGATCTCGTCACCATTAGCAGAACGAGCCCGTTTGGTGTACGCGAAATCTCAAGAGCTCTCGTCAACCTTATCTCAGATTGATGGCGTGCTGGTGGCACGTGTTCATGTTGTTTTGGAAGATCAAGATCTGCGTCCAGGAGAGCGCCCAACTCCAGCTTCTGCCTCCGTATTTATTAAACACGCAGCAGATATTGCGCTTGATTCATATGTTCCGCAGATCAAATTATTAGTGAACAATAGCATTGAGGGGCTGAACTACGATCGAATCAGCGTAGTGATGGTACCCTCATCAGAGGTTCGAGTTGCTACTCAAAACAATCAATTTAAAAGCATTTTGTCGGTTCAGGTCACCAAAGAGACGGCGAATAATCTTATCGCCATTTTGGTGTTCTTGGTAGCGGCACTCATCGGCTCGAATATCGCTACTTTTACATGGTGTCGTAGGAACACGAAGCGTGGTTAAACCAGAAACACCACTCGCGCAGGTACAACACCAGTTTAACTATGCGCCTTGCCAGTACATCCATAGAAGTTGGATAGAGCAAAAGCAGCCTTGGTTACTAAATATCGAAGGCTGGAGAGATAACCCCATGTTTAACCAATGGTGCATAAATGAGTGGGCGTTATCTCCCGTTCCTGAGACGGCTTTTAACAAACCTTGCCATAGCTTGGCGTTGCTCCCAGCGGATGCGTTGAACCAACTCGTATTGATGGTGGGCGGAGCTTTACATTGTGTGGCAATGCGAGGCGTTGTTTTAAAACGCCCGAAACAGGTTCTGAACAACGTTTTTGGTTTGGAAGGCGCTCGGTTCTTAATTCAAAACGGGCCTATGCTGTTATCCAGCTGGCCGCAAGGCTGGCAGCGTTCGTTACCAGAACTATTGGATGAAAGGTCTGTTGAAGCAAGTATGAGGGCGCTGGGATATTTTTGGATGAGGTTTATTTTGATTAACTCACCGGAAGATGTTGTTCTTCGTTGGCAATTCAAATTAGAAAAGCAACTTAGCGAAAACGCAGAAACAGCTAACTGGTTGGAAGCGGATCAACGAGATCTGGCGTATCGACTCACAAAAAAAATCGCAAAACAGGTTATTCCTCAATGGTTTCATTTGTTGAAATAAAAACAGACAATTTGCAGCTGGCACCTGGCTTAAAGGTGCTGAAAGCGAAAGATTATGCCAGTTATCTGGATTCGCAACACTTAGTTGAAGCCGCGAACTCCAAAGCTGAAAGCATCATTGCTAATGCCCAACAAGCCTACGAAACCGAAAAACAACGTGGTTATCAAGATGGCCTTGCACAAGCCAAGATTGAAAATGCGCAAACGATGGTTGAAACCTTAGCACGTTGTAATGACTACTATCAGCAAGTCGAAGAAAAAATGACAGGTGTGGTGTTAGAAGCAGTACGTAAGATCATCGATACCTTCGATGATGTCGATACCACGGTGAGTGTAGTTCGAGAAGCGTTGCAACTGGTGAGTAACCAAAAGCAGGTCATTTTACATGTCCACCCAGAGCAGGTTGTTGAGGTGAGAGAAAAGGTGGCTGGTGTATTAAGTGATTTCCCTGAAGTCGGTTACGTTGACGTGGTAGCAGATGCGCGCTTGAAAAATGGAGGCTGCATTTTGGAAACAGAAGTTGGGATCATCGACGCCAGTATTGATGGACAGCTGCATGCATTAAAGCAAGCCATGGTGAAGCAGCTCAGCGAGCGTAAAATTACGATTCATGAATAAACCTCAAAAACTCAGCACTTGCTGAGTTTTTTCATTTTAATGCCTTTAAACAAAAAAAATCCGACCATTTCTAAAATATTCACTGCCATAAATCCTTAAGAATACACCTAAGAAAGCTGCTTAGTTGATAAGTGTTGCAACCAAGCAGCGCCTCTAAAACAACAAAAATAGGATTATTTAGTCGAATGGCTAATGGATTTATAACTTCTTTACTGACAGATTTTGCCAGCCGCTGCCAATTGGAGCCGTTGGTTTTTGATGAGGATGATTGTTGCCATCTACTCGTTGAGCAAAACACAGCAATCACAATTCGTGCACAAGAAGATCGTGTGACGCTTATCGGGCTAATTTCAGGTGATAAACCGAGTGCTGATATTTTGCATCAACATATGAAAGGTGCCTTAACGCAAGGCTCTCCAGCGGTATGCTGGGAGGAAGAGACCGGATATATCGGTTTCATACACCTGCCTCAGCAACTGCTAACTGCATCTTTTTTCGATGAGTCATTTGCGAATTTCATCGAGTGGTTAAAAAGTGCGAATACACAAGAAGTAACCAATAAAACAATCGAAGTACCGGAAACGAATACCACTCATTTTTCCACATTAAGGGTTTAAAGCATGATCAGTTTTGGAAGTGTTAGCGCGTTGCAGGTCGCCATGCCGCAAGCTCGTAACGAGATACTTAACGAAGGTAAGCTGAGTATTGGTGGCAAAGAATACCAAATCAACGCAGCGACCCAAGAATTTACTCGCGCCAATCCTACGAATGGTGCGGTAGCGCGATTTTTTGAAGCGACAGGAAAACTGTTTCGCGAAGGTAGCCCACAATCGGTAGCGAAAGCCCTTACAAAAGCCGTATTTGATAATGAGCAAGGACAAGCTCAGCGTTTACAAGCTGCTTCTTCTGTTGAGCATGGACAAATGTTCTTCAAAGATGGAAGCATAAAAACCGCATCAGATGTCTTAAATGCCTTTGCGAAGTTAGACAGTAAATCAGTTCAGTCGAACTCTGCTGAGCTAAACCAGTTAGCTGAGCGAGCGATGACAGAGGCAATGTTAGAAACCGATTCTGGTAAAAACCTCACATCACTGATTGGCGAAAGTGCAGCGAAGTTGCTTGCTGGACGTGTAGTAAAAGACTACGGCGGTGGTGTATCTGCAGCGCAGAAAAACCCGGCAGGTAGCATTAATCAAATGCAAGCGGTGTTTGATATGGAGGTGATGCATCTTAAATCGGCGCAACGTCATATCGAAGGTCTAGCAAGCACCGATCTAAGCCAAGGTGTATACGCTGAAGGACTGGCAGAGGACGCGTTTAACAAAAGTGGCGTAACCAATAATGTTGAAAGAGCTGCGGCGTGGATCATTAATGCTTCTAACTCTAAAGGAAACGATGCCGAAAATATTACGTCTTTACTGAAAGAATACGCGTCTAATGGTAAAGATTTATTGAATATGGAAAACCTAAAAGAGCTACACGCTCGATTGGTGCCTAATGTTGAGCGTGATTACCGAGGGCCAAATATTTCGGGTGGCACTTTGCCTTCAAGTATTGGCGGTGAGGGCATGTTAAAGCAGCACATTGAAGGCTTTTTGAAAGAGAACCCTGTAGAAGATAAAGACTTAGGTAAGCATTTGTTCGCCGGAGTTATCGGGTACCATGGCTTTACCGATGGAAATGGTCGCATGGGTCGCATGCTATACGCGATAGCAGAACTTCGTAACGACTCGTTCAATCCTTTAGCTATGGATGCAGAAAATAGCCTTCACGGTATTAAGTGATTTTTTACTTCTATTTAATTTTTGGAGCGGCGATTGCCGCTCTTTTATTTTCCAGCTTAACCTTAATTTTTCTTCTCAATAAAACGGCTAATAGCAATAAAAATGAGACGTTGAAATAAAGTGTCGGTTTCTATCTCGCCATAAAATCTCTTTTATCCTTATTCGCTTATTTAAATGAGCCGTTATACCCAAGTGGCTTCGCTGCAATAAATATATCGATGTCACTTAGTTATAATAAATTAGACAGGACACAACGTGGATACAGGAAAGATTAATATGCTTCTCTCTGAGCTAGGAGAAGTGCTGAACCTTGAGCGCGTGACAGCGTATGACAATCAAATGTGGTCACTGCATTTTGCTGAAAACAACAGTGTCGATGTTCTGCTCGTAGAGGAAAAAGGCGAGTTATTGATTTCCAAAAACCTGCTTATAGAACAAGATGATATTACGCTAGATAAACTTCAAGTTTTACTTGAATACAACTTTTTGTATCGAGAAACAGGTGGTGTGCAGTTTTGTGTGAATCCAACACGCAAAGACGTTGTTCTTCAAGTTGCTATCGCGGCTGGAAGTGAACTCACCAACATTGCTAACTTAATCATTCAGTTGAACGAATTAGTTGATACTTGGGGACAGTTATTTCAAAACAACACGGTTGTAGATTTTAGCCAAACAGACGTACACGCATTTATTCAAGTTTAAGGCATCACACATGGTCAATATTAATACATCGCAAATGCACTCGTTGAGTCAGTTAACGTCACATTTGGCGACACAAAATCAAGCTGACGACAAAGAGGTTCGAGCACACAACGGTAAAGATATTTTTGTTAAAGAGGGCGCACCAAAAAATAAAAGTATCAGCGCGCGTATTAGCCACCAGAATAAAGCGAAAGATATTGTAGTGAACCTGCTTACTAAGCAGGGTATTCCTAAAGATGTTGCGAAGCTCATGCTGAAAAATGTGTTGAACGGTGAAAACAAGTTAACGCTTGGGAGCCTGAAAAATCTTGAGAGATTGTCGTCTGGTCCTAGCTCAAATTGGCCCACTGCACAAACGGCAGCCTCTTCTTCCAAAACCAATAAAGCCTCATCGAGTGTCGCGCTTATCAACGAACATAAAGCCAACCTTCAAAAGCTTGGTGATTTTGCCTGTACGGACTTAAATACGTTCGGTGTTAAGGGGTCACAGTTTTATGAAACAAAAGGAAAGCCACGACTAAAAGAGCTTCACGCGGATCAAGCGCGAATCATGCAAGATCACAGAGCGACGATGTCCGCAAACGGAGTTCAAGCTGCAGCACAAAGAGGAACCGCACCGCAATTAAGCACTCTACAGAACATTGCTAAGGCAGTACAAACCGCGAAAGCCGGCTGCTGTACTACATTTGCCTTTGCTGCCGCCGCTGAGATGATTCAAGGCATGTCAGGAACACCTGAAAGTGAACCCAAAGTAGAAGTGGTTGCGTTTAAAAAGGGTCATTCAGGTACACACCTTTATGTACTGGTTGGTCGACAAGAGGGGAGCGACATAAAAGATCCATCAACGTGGAGTAAGGATGTGAAAATTGTTGACCCGTGGGCGACATCTGCATTCGGTGCACCAATGTTTGGAGATGCACAACGACCACCTGTTTCGAATATGTTCCCGCCAACAGAAGTCATTTTTGATAGCCATAAACTGGGTTAGTCAATCTGCAAAAGAAGTGAGCAAATACACCATGCTAAGCATCTAACCTTTATTGAAAGAGCAGCCCTGAGCTGCTCTTTTTTATTACTCTGGAAACTCGTTTTTAGAGCGAGATTTCTGCGGAAAACCTCACAATGCAGGCGAAAAAGTGACAAAAATAAAGCCATTACCGACATCGTTCAATCTGCAATCGTTGTTCAATAGAGTTATTGAAACAAAAGGAAAAAGTTATGAACACGATTCAACAACTGCTCTTGGAGTTTTGCCAACTCAATGAGTTGCCCGAACTGAATTTTGAAGAAAATGAACGTTGTCAGCTACTGGTCGATGATCGCTACATGTTGTATTTCATCGCGACAGATACGGATGATTTGATGTTGTCTGTAACGTTCGGAGGGTTAGAAAAATCCGGTGAACAACGACTAAAAGGTTTAGAGCTTCTTGCTCATGCTAACTATCAAGGAATAGGTAGTGGCAGCCTCGCACTTGCTTTGGCTCCAAACGGTCGACAGCTTGTCTTAGCAGGACGTAAACCCGTTGAGCATCTAAATACGACGAACCTTACCGCTTGGTTTCACGAAGTTATTGAACAGGCCGAGCTGTGGCAAGCGCGTTTCGCAATGTTGGATCAAGCGATTCCAACCACCTCTAATCATGAACAAGCTCATGTTCAATCACTTCGTGTGTAGGAGAGAAAAATGGTTAATACAACACAAAAAATCAGCCAAAGCCCAGTACCTGATCTAGAACAGTTTCGTGCAGTTGCTGCGCAAAAAGATGATCGAGTGATCAGTAAAAGAGGTGAAGTAAAAGAACCTTCCACATTCCACAAAGGTCATAAGTTTGCTTCTATTCACGAAGGCGTATTGAGAAGCAAATACACTAAGTTTTTCCAAGAAAACATCAAAACTCACCTTGATTTAAAGCAGGCGCTACTTAAGCAAGAAAAACCTGAGGTTGCGCTGTTGGCTTACTCCCTAGTGAGTCCTTCAGGCTATCGCGGTGAGCCACTTACTGAGCGTAAAATCTTAGAAGTTGTCAGCCTATTGGATGAAATAAAAGTGAGCAGCGATACGTACCAGCAGCTTAAAAATACGTTTGATTCGATCAGCAAAGATCCGCGTATGCAGGTGAGTTTAGAAGCCCAGTATCCAGGAAAAATGGATGGCTTCGCTGCTGAACTGTTACAGATGGGCAAAGAAAAGCTAAAAGGTTCTGGTGTGAACGCCGTTATTAACTTGGCATTACCTGGCGTTGGCTTATTGATTTCTACAGGTCGAGAGTTGCACAAAGCGGCCGTAAATGGTGATGCTGAGGCTTACCATCATCAGTTAGAACAAATTTCACAGCTGCCAGGGCGAGATCAACGTCTTTCTATGCCGATGCAGCAAACCTTGGCTCAAGGTCATGCGATACTGTCGGCTGAAGGTGGCATTGGAGCTACGTTAGGTATGGCGACGGGGAGCCTGGGCACGTTCGGTGTTAGCTCTGTAGCAACGGTGGGCGTCACACCGATAGCAAAAGAGGCAATCGGTTCTGCGGCAACGACTGCTATCATGAGCGGCGGTGGTTTTGTGGCGAACCAAGCTGGGGCATACGGGTTAAATACGGAAGTAAAAGAGCAACTTATGCAAGGTGAAATGTCTGGTGTTTTACCTAGACTTGAAGTTTCCAATGCAAAAGGAGACTTTACCTTCAGTATGCAAGATCCGGCTTCTGTCCGTGCATTAATGGCGTACCTTGGTCCTAAGGAGAATACTGCAATGACTTCTCCTCAAGCGCCTAAAGAGGCACAAGAGATGGAAGCCGCTCGATTAACACTGAAAAAGATGTTGGGTTCAGAGCCAAGTGAGCACTTGGTTCCTGACGTAGACTCTATCTTGAAGCTAAGCCCAGAGGATGCACCAAGTAAAACCGAGTCTATTGCTAACGGGGCGTTTAAAAAACTGTTAGGAGAAGATTGGGATTGGCTCATGCCAGCTGTTCGAGCGATTGATAAAGGGGAAGCAAGTAAAATCAACGAAAAGCTAACCTACAAGCTCCCCCTAGATGCAGCAAACGGACGAGTTTATCTTGATAAATGCCCAAACCTGAGTGACGTCCAGTTAGATGCGCTAGAAAAATTAGGCTCACCAAGTCAATTGCGATTGATGTACTTGGCAGAAGGCTGGGTGTAATTTCAAATGGTAAAGTAGGGAGTAGGTGCCGCTCCTTACTTTATCTACCGTCAGCGTTCCTTTTTGGGGCTGGCTCATGTCCATTGAATTTAACTTTTCGACTGAAGAAACAAACACACAAGTGTCAACGTTATACCAACCCAACCAATGAAAGAAATTTCTTCCCCAACAATCGCAACTGCTAGTGCTGCTGCGATAACAGGTTCAAATAGCGTGAGTATGCTAGCTCCACTGGCTGTAACAAACCGTAGCCCAAACCCAAAAGCGACGTAACCTAACCCCATTGGAATCAAGGCCATGTAGAGCATGACCGTCGTATTAGTTGATGATGCAAATAGATTATCGCCCGTGATGAAAAGTGTTGGTAGAAGCAAAACTCCACCAATACCAAAAACACTTCCCATGGCCGTTTGCGATTCAATGCCGTGGTCAATCATAGCCTTTACTCCCCATGAGTAAATGGCGTACGTCAGACCTGCCAATAGGCCAAGTAATACACCCCAATGCTTCATATCCTGATCAAATAAGCTATTTGCGGATGACTCAGAAGCCAGCAACAAAGTAATGCCAATGACCCCGATTGCGAAACTCATCATCCAGCGCTTGGTTATGGTCTGATTTCGGCTAAAGAGACACTCTAACAAAGCAGAAAAGAAAGGTGCAGTGGAGATAGAAACAACCGTACCAATAGCCACACCGGCGAATCGCATTGATGAATAAAAAGCCAGTGGGTAGGTGGCTAAGGCGATAATACTAACCAGTAACGTTTTCTTCTTATGTACGACTTTTCGAAAACCTCTCTTCAGTGACTTCGCAGACAGACATGCTTGCATAAATCCACCAATACCCATAGAAAATGCGCCAATGGCGAGAGCACTGACATCCGGTGCCAAGCTGGCAGCGGTGCCCGTCGTTCCCCACAGGGTTGAAGCAAAAAGTATGGATAAAGTTCCTAATTGATAGTCGGTGAAATGTTTTTTTAACACTGTAATTTCTACCTAGTGAATGGCTGTTTTAGGGTAGAAAGAATAAAAGAAAGCGATAGAGATTTTTGTGCTGAAAAGACGGAATACTTGTTCCAGAAGACTATTTTAGTGACTATCGGGAAAACTCTCTAGGAGACATACCAAAATGCATTGAAAACCGTCGACTAAACGCGGAAAGGTCACTATAGCCAACTCGTTCAGCTATCAACTGAACTGGAAGGTCTGTATGAGTCAGTAGTGCTTTGGCTTTTTCCATACGTTGTAGTGTAATGTACTTATGGACGCTCACTTTTAGCTGCTCTTTAAAAAGCTTTTTAAACTGCGTCGGACTCAAGCAAGCGGCATTCGCTAATGAGGCAATGGTGAGTGGCTGATCAAGCTGCTCGGCGATCACAACCTGTACATCTCGAATACGCGAATCCACGGAGCGAGACCGCTTTTGCTGCTCCAGCAACAGATAGAAGGTTGCAACCATTGAGTTTTCAATTTCATCATTAACCTGATACTCAAGTTGCTTTTCGACAAACTGGATAAAGCTCAGTAGAGGCGGGCTAATCGAAAACACAGCCACACTACTATCCATCAAATGAGTGGGCAAAGTGGTCATATCCGCAACAATAAAGCGTGATGACTCTTCGGCATTAAAACCGTGAGCACAACTTTTGGGGATGACTATGCAGTCGCCAACCGCCACCTTTCCGACATAACTATCCATATCAATCTGTATGTTGCCCTGGAGAGGAAGCACGAGTTGATGATAATCACTATGAGTATGTCGGCTCATACGTTTCGTGTAGGAGCGAATGCTTAAGCTAGATTTCATAAAAACAACATACAGTTAAAGGATACCGCATTATAGCGTTGAAAGTATCGAGGTTGAAAGCTGGGTAGTTGTAAGCGCAGATCTTGAATGGGATGTGGTTTGTTAGTCCGCCTCGGACTCTAACGAAGCCAACCAACGAAGCACTTCCGCAGTTGCCTCAATAAGATCGCTTGGGATGTACTGGTCGACGTTACCGTCGGCGTATAGTGCACGAGCAAGAGGGACTTTTTGCATCACAGGCACGCCTTCCTCTTTAGCGATTGCGACCATACGTTTGGCTACCGCATCGGTTTCCATCAAAGTGATGACGGGCAGGGGCGTTTCGCCTTTCTTGTAATAAAGGCCAACCGCGATATGTGTTGGGTTTGTAACTAATACATTAGAACGTTTAACGTTTTCGCGTTGATTGGAGGCTTGTAGCTCTTGGTGCAACTGACGACGTTTGCTTTTTATTTCTGGACTGCCTTCCATCTCTTTGTATTCGCGTTTCACTTCGTCCTTGCTCATTTTGAGCTTTTTCGTGTGATCAAATTTCTGGTACGCAAAATCTGCGGCAGCGATGACGATGAAGCCTACCGAAGAGATAATCATTAATTGTTTAATCATGACGCCAGTAATGGTCGGGACACATTCTAGCCCACAAGTTGGAATTTGCATTAAAGCGTTGATGTTACCGCGTAATGTCACCCAGATAATGCAGGAAAGAAGAGAGACTTTAAGGATCGACTTGATAAACTCAATCACACTCTTAAGGGAAAAAATGCGTTTGGCCCCTTCGACGGGATTGATCTTTTTGATGTCGGGTTTAACGGATTCACCACTAAATAGGAATCCGAACTGCCCCATATTGGAAAAGATGGCGACGAGTGCAGCAACCAGAATAATCGGAGCGAGTAGATAGGCAATTTCTTTTGCGATGGCGATAGCGACATCGACTAGCGCATCTTGGAAACCCTGATAAGCAAGCTTACTTGGTAGTAGAATAAGCGCTGAGATGTGCGACATGTAATAATCGGCGAACGCAAACAGTACAATTATGAGCGCCAAAATTAATGCAGACGATACGATTTCTTGGCTTTTGGCAACCTGACCTTTCTGCCGAGCATCGCGTAACTTTTTTGCGGTGGGTTGCTCTGTTTTTTCTGCACTCATAAAGAATCCTAAGCGTTATTGCCAAATGGTATTGAGTTGTTCTGCGAATCGGGTAATGCCGTAAAACTGTACTTCAAAGTGATCCATCATTATTCCGAGATACACGATCAGTAAAACACTCGCGATGGCACTTTTTATTGGCATGGCAAGGAAAAAAACATTCAATTGCGGTGCAAAACGACTGATAAGCGCCAGACCAAACTCAGCAAGAAACATTGCCAACACTAGTGGAGCGGACATCAACACACCAAGCCACATAAGCTGTTCAAATTGCGCGTAGAAGAAGCTCACCCATGCGTCGCTAACGGTTGGGAAAAAGTCCACGATCGGCCAAGATGTATAGCTTTTGAATAACGCATAGATAAAAGTGACAAAGCCCCCGCCAGAGAAGAACAGGGTAATCAACGTTTGGGTCAGCAACACGGCTGTTGGTGTGGATTGTGAGCCTAGCGTTGGGTTAAACATACTTGCCATGGCAGCACCACGTTGGTTGTCGACCAGAAAACCGGCCGCTTCTATCGCCCAAAAGGGGATAGCAGCAACAAACCCTATCAATAGCCCAATTAATACCTCCTTACCCAAAATCACTATCAGCCAAATGCCGTCGGTTTCTGCGGGCAAGCTTTGCTGATTAATCATCGGAAATATAAACAGTGCGAGTGAGCAAAGCACACCATTTCTCACCATGGTGCCGCCTAACATTTGCTTGCTCAAAATAGGCAAAAAGATGAAGCATGCCATTAACCTAGGTAACGTCAGGCTGTACAAAAATAAAGCCTGGTGTAAGTCGTGATAACTCATCGTATTTGAGGAATTTTATCCATAGCAAGCGAGGCGAAGGCGTGGAGCTCTGCCCCTAGCCATTGCGTTGTGACGAACAGCGTAATAATGACCGCGATAAGCTTGACCACAAAGCCTAACGTTTGTTCTTGGACCTGAGTTAACGCCTGAATAAGCGACACCAATGTACCAACCAATGCTGCGACTAAAATCGGCGGTAATGACAAGTACAACACTAGGGTTAATGCTTGAGTCGTGAAATGAATGATTTCAGCAGAATGCATACTTTCTCCGTGATTAACCGTAACTCAACACTAAGCCGTGGGTGAGCTTTGTCCAGCCGTCAAGCAAGACAAAAAGCAACAATTTGAAGGGGAGGGAAATCGTCATTGGCGATACCATCATCATCCCCATCGCGAGTAGGATATTCGACACAATTAGGTCAATAGCGATGAACGGTAAGTACAACAGAAAGCCAATTTCAAAAGCGCGAGTAAGCTCGCTGACGGTAAATGCGGGCAGTAAGAGCAATAAGCTGTCCGACTCTAAACGGTCTACGTACTTCTGTGGCCACAATGTACGTGCAGCATCAGTGAAGAATATGGCTTCGGTTTCCCGAATATGCTTTTTCAAAAATTCTCGATAAGGCTGTAAACCGCTTTCAATGAGGCCTTCTACACTTGCAGAATCTTCAAGGGAGATATCATGCTGCTTTACGTAGTCGTAGGTTTCAAACCCGACGGGAGCCATGATGAAAATTGACAGAATGATAGCCAATCCGTAAAGCGCCATATTCGGCGGAATTTGCTGTACACCGAGAGCGTTACGCAGCAGTGAGAATACAACGGCGAGTTTCACAAACGACGTCGCCATCATGGCGATAAATGGGATCAGTGCCAGCAGTGCTAAGCTGACGATGAGATTGAGCTCGTCGGGTAACTGGATCATGCTGGCTCCTGCGTGCCACCGAACAGCTCCAGTACGCGCACACCTAAATGTTCGTTAACATTAACCAGTTCACACTCACCAATGATTTTGCCGTTGGCACGCAATGTTACCGGCTTAGATACAGGCTGGTTTAGCTCGAATACGTACCCTGGCTGAAGCTGGTTAAGCTGCTCTAGCGTGATGGTTTGATGGCCGATATCAAACGTGAGTTCCACAGGCAGTTGCTGGTGGTCGGTTAACATTTCTGAAGTGTTTACGTCATTCATATTGGTTTCTTTTTCAATAATGTGAAGAGTTTGGTCATCTAGCTGGCAGCGCCAGAGATTCTGGTTAGATACTTGAAAAATGGCTTGTTGCTTGGCGATGTAACCATCGTCAAAAAAGATGACATCTCCCAGCTCGAGCGAATTAAATTCGCTTAACGTCAAATGGGTCCTTCCAAGACTTAACCACACAGGTAAAGCGAGGTGTCGAGCTTGTAGAGCAGCGCTGTTTGGTAGCGCATCCAACAACACGTCTGATCCTTCGCTAACCCACAAACAAAGAGAGCCGTTAGGCTTATTGAGGGTTAACATTAAAGTATGCTCTTGGGCCTGGCTCGCCTCTAACGGCTGTAGTTGACTAAGAATGGGTAACTGACCAAATAGCGCTTTGATTGCCTCACTATGCGGTTCTATCTGTGAGCTCAAAAGTGCTAACTGGAGGGAGTTAGGCAGGGACTCAAACGCAGTAGCATTTAAGGTCGATTTCAGCCAATGTTGGAGCTGCGCACGAGAAAAGTCTACTTGTAGGGTTTGCCCTCCAATCAACGTGGTTAAACGGAACCCTTCAAATGAAGGGATTTGAGCAACAGTAATCGATACGCTCTGACCATCAGTCCCTTGGAAGTGGCACTGTTTAGCACAAAGTTGATTGCTGAGCGCGATACTTTCTGCATCCACTTTGGGTATTATTAACGGCGTCATAGGTCATTCTCCGCTTGCCATTCTTCATACACGCTGCGTTGTTGGCGTGAGTGTTGTTGTTCATGTTGTTGTTGATCGAGCTGTTGAGTTTGTTCGCTGATCGCTAAGCGAAGTGGCTGCTCACCGCCGAATCGGTTTAGCCGTTCAGCAAGATCTTGTCTAGCTTGCTGGCTAATAATGGAAAGGGCATGCTCTTGTCGAATCGTCACGCTATACCCTTGAGCGTCCAACTTTATGTGGATTTCACCACCTTTTAATTGCCCTTCACTTAGAAACAGCCGAACCTCTTTGTTGTCCGATGCGGTTGGTAGAGCAACATAGATTTTGTCCACCAATTGCTGGAGTAATTGGTTTACGTCTCGCGTTGGGCTTGGTTGAGCCTGCGAAGCAACACTTTTTAGGATGACATCGCCTTGTGTTACCGCACTTGCAAAGGGTTGAGAAGGCACTTTTTCTTCATCCGTTTTAACGGCGACTAGTGCGCTTTTCGTCACGATTTTTTCAAGAGGCTTGGTTTCAGGCAGGCCACCAGTTTGGTCTGATCGTTTGCCTGTATTCTGTAGCGGCGGAGTTGCACGCTTATTGTGCGTTTTTTCAGTTTGCTTTTTCGTTAAGCCAACAATGTTAATCCCATATTGAGCGAGCTCTGTCTCTGTCGCACTTTGGGGAAGCAAGCCAGATTCAAGCGTAGAGAGACAATCCGGCGAGGTATGTTTATCCATCGGCGTCGGTTTATCATCTTTCAAATGAGCTTGAAAGTGAGGATCAACACGCTCGGTAGAAGGGGAGCTTAGAACTGTGTCGCCATCGCTTTTTCCATCATTTTTAAGCAATTTATTGTTTTCGCTAATTATTTCTTCGCTATTTGCTGCGTCGTCTTGCGGTTTCTCTATATCTCTCTTAGTGACGACGTCACTTTTACCTTTTAAAGTGGAGGTGTTTTTGTCAGCGTTGGCTTCTTGGTTCGATGAGTTAGGTTTCTTATCTAGACCTTGAGATGTCTTATGCCTTAGCGGTATGTCTTCTTCGCCAGTATGATTCTTTTGGGGATTCGCAACGATAGACTCCTTTCCCTTGCTAGGCTTCTTCGTCATTGCATGCTCGAATTGTGATTGAAGCTCGGCCTCCTTCTCGAGAGGCACTTGTTCCGGCGTTGATTTGTGCAGCGTATTCGATGTTTCAGTTGTTGGGGTAATGCGCATAGTGAACCTTTAGATAATGTCGACAGTGCGAAACTCTTCCTGTTCGAGTTCTTCTTGGTATTGCCTTTCTCGCGATTTTTCCGCGACTTCTTGTTGCTGCAACTGAACGAATTTTTCTTTGGTTTTATGGGCTTGTCGCGCCTCTTTTTGCTTTTCTTTAAGTGCCGAGCGTTCGATTTCAAGCGCTTTTTTTGACTCGGCCACACGTTGTTTAAGTTCGGCTTCTCTCTCTCTTAACAACGCGATTTCTTGTCTTAATGTTTCCAGCTCTTTGAGAACGAGCGTTTGTTGTTTTGCTTTAGCAAAACGTCGCTCTTCTTCTTCCTGGCGCCAAACGTGATAGTCCGCGACAGAACGTTCGGCCTTTTGAACCTGTGCTGCGGCGTTTGACACTCGGTATTCTTGACGCTTGACGGCTTTATCCGCACGGTCAGCGCGAATTTTTTTGATTTCTAATAAACGTTCTATCATTGTTTCGCCATCCCTTTAAGTTGAGCGATAGCGCCATCAAGATCGCTTGGTTCATGAGTGCCTTGGCGTAAAAAGGCGCGTATATCATCACTTTGTGCAATGGCCATATCTGCTAGGCTATCTGCGCCATGTTGGTATTCGCCAATTTTGATTAGCAGCTCAACTTCTTCATACTTAGCTAACATTTCGCGAATATGAGCAGCAGACGCCTGATGATCGGGTTCAACGATTTGATTCATCACTCGGCTTGCTGACCGAAGTACATCAATGGCGGGGTAATGGTTCATTGCCGCAAGCTTGCGCGAGAGAATGATGTGCCCATCTAAAATGGAGCGAGTTTCATCCGCGACAGGCTCTGTCATGTCGTCACCTTCCACCAACACGGTGTACAGTGCTGTAATTGATCCTTTGTCTGATTGTCCAGCTCGTTCCATCAGCTTTGGCAAAGCGGCAAAAACGGAAGGCGGATAGCCACGTCGTGTTGGTGGCTCGCCTGCGGCTAGTCCAATCTCCCTCTGTGCGCGGGCGAAACGCGTTACAGAATCCATCAGCAGTAGCACGCGTTTACCTTGGTCACGAAAATATTCTGCGATAGAAGTGGCAACAAAAGCGGCTTTGGCGCGCTCCATTGCTGGGCGATCAGAGGTAGCGACCACTAAAACCGATTTGGCCATTCCTTCTTCGCCTAGGTCATGCTCAATAAACTCGCGCACTTCGCGTCCGCGTTCACCAATTAAGGCGAGAACGGTCACGTCAACTTCTGCGGAGCGAATCAGTTTTGCCAGTAGGGTACTTTTACCCCCGCCAGCCGCTGCAAAAATACCCATGCGCTGACCTTCACCACAGGTCAGTAGCCCATCAATGGATCGAACGCCAAGAGAGATTGGCTTTTCAATCAGTTTACGTTGCATTGGTGGTGGCGCATCGCGATAAACAGGATACCAAGCACTTGGTTCCTGACTTTGCGTACCATCGAAAGGACGCCCAAGCCCGTCAAGCGTTGTACCTAACAGGTGGTCGCCAACACCCACTTCGTGCATTTTGCCCATTGGGCTTACTTCTGTATTTGAGGAAATCCCAAACATATTTCCTAATGGGGTGAGCAGAGCGTGATGCTGCTGGAAGCCAACCACTTCCGCTAACAAAGACAGAGTTTGATCGGGATTACGCAACTCACACAGTTCACCTACACGAACGCCAGGGACGACAGCTTTGATAATGGTGCCGGTGACTTGTGTAACGCGCCCGCGAATTTGGATCAAACGCGTGTGTTTAATCGCAGATTGTTGGATATCAGTGATGTATGAGAAATCGTTCAAGGTAAAAATATGCGCAATGATTGATGCTGAGAGGATAGAAAGTATAAGAATCAATTTATAGTGAATATCAGTCGGGAGTTTTTAGAAAACTGAAAGCGCACTAAAAAAACACGTCTGATTTTGACAGCTTCAACAAAGCGCACTTCCTATAATTCGCCTGTATTGTGCGGAAGGAGTGCAAGTGAATGAGTATTATCAACAATCATATCGCAACAAATCCAAAGTTTGATGCGTCTATCCAAAACGGGTTGGAATCGTCTCGTCCCGACGTTTCACAAAAAGGCAATTATCGCGGTGAAACCGTCCGTGTTCACAATGCCACACAATCACTTTTTGATGCGATGGAAGAACTCACTTCACTCGGTTCCGAAAAAGCAGAGAAAGATCTGACCAAGCGCAAAGTGAAAGACAGTGGTGTTCGAGTTAATGAAGCACATGAACTCGTTTCGGACTACTTAAGAAAAGTCCCTGATCTTGAAAAGAATCAAAAAATCAAAGATTTGGCTACAAAAATGGCGGGAGGAAATATCTCGACCATCGCGCAATTACAAGCCTACTTGAATGGGTTTTCCGATGAGAAAAGCCATCAATACCTAGCCCTAAAAGCCGTTAAAAAGTTTTTGAGTGCGAGTCCAGAAAGTAAACACCTACTAGCGCTGATTGACCAAGCACTTCTAAGAATCGAGCAAAACCCAGATACATGGTCTCAAATTGATACGGAAATCCGTGTCTCAAATTTTGCTGATGAATACAGCCAAGAGCAAGAGTTTAGCTCTTTGCATCAGCTGCGCGGCTTCTACCGCGATACCGTTCATAGTTATCAAGGGCTCGGCGCGGCTTATCAAGATGTTGTGGCGCGCTTTGGTGAGCAGGAGGTATCGACCGCTGTTGACTTTATGCTGCAAGGCATGAGTGCAGATCTTAGTGTTCAAGGTAGCAGTATCGATTCGGTTAAGTTGAAGTGGTTGATGTCCGATATGCAAAAACTCAAAACTCTAAATACGTTGCAAGATCGTGTGAGTCAGCTGTTCCAAATGTTTAAACCGGAAAGGACGAATTATGGCTTATCAAGTTTCTAATTTGATGGCTGATGTGATTGCGTTGGTAGAGCAGCGATGGGTAAGCAGTGATGAGATATGGAAAGTCGCCAACGCAATGGAATTGACGGCGGTAGAACAAAAAATCGATTTTTTTCGAGAGTTCCATAAGTTAGTTCGCGCAATCCCAATTGACGTATTCGCCGATGAAGAACAACGACAGAATTTAATCCAAGCGGTACAAAAGGCGCTAGACGAAGCCATTGATATAGAAGAAGAGGAAGCGTGGGAAGATGAGTTGGATTGATGCATCCGTCGATGAATTTTGCCGAGGAATGGGGCTCGATGCCGTCGATTTCTCATCAGCTGGACGGGTGCAGCTGGATTTTGAGCAAAGTGGTACGCTGCATATTGAGCGACAGGGTGAGCAGTTATTCTTGATGTTGTCTCGAGCGTTATCTTGGCATCAAACCAGTGACATTATTCAAAGTGCACTGTGTTTGTGTCATGCCGATCAAGGCTGGCCTTTCGAAATTAAAACCGGCTTGTTAGATGAACAAACTCTGGTTTTTTCAGCAAGGCTAAAAGGAGAAGAAGTAACACTTCCGACCTTAGAGCAAGCGTTTACGCTTTTGGCTCGTCTACATAACGATGTGGCAGGCTCATGACTCGAGTCAGCACTTTAAACGTAGGCATCGAAGCCTTTACGCATGTTACTCATAGTGAAGTTAAGGCCGATTTCCCAGAGCGATTTCAATTGCTTCCTGATGGTCAGGCGGTCGCTACACATTTAGAGAAGCTCTATGATCTCAGGCCTTCAGACCAATATCTCATCGCGTTAACTAAGCCCAAGCTGCTGCACTCAGAGTTGTTGCGTCCAGAAAAATACCGTCAACAATTTGATGAAACGTTAGCTCAGCTGCAAGT
>NZ_JADDYH010000014.1:145599-168344 GCF_015163595.1 Vibrio sp. OPT41
TCTTGCACAGGATTCAGGCTCCGCTTCTTTTATCAAAGCATCTGAAACGCTACAAAGTACGCAACTAGATCAGCGTTACCTCACTATGGCGCTCAATCTCCTTATTCAGGTCTAACCAACATGTTGAGATCCAAAGACATTGAACTCTTACTTGTTCACGCTGCGCTACAAGTTCAATACCAAAAGCCAGAGCATGCCATTTCTATTCTCGATGCGGTTCTAGAAATAGAACCGCAGCACAAAGAGGCGATGCAAACACTTGCTGTGGCGTGTTTACAAAGTGGTCGATATACCCGGGCGATTGAGGTGTGTGAGCACTTATTAAAATCTGACCTTCATCCTGACTCGGCAGGACTCTGGTTTTGTTTAAGCCAAGCGCGTTGGAAACAAAATGACGTCGATGGGGCACGCCAAGCGCACCGACGCTATCTGCAATCTTTAAATAGTGAATCACATGAATAAGTTGATCGATATTCTAAACAAAGTAGGGCAACGCAAAGACATTATGCTTGCGGTGATGTTACTCGCGATCGTCTTTATGATGATATTGCCACTTCCTACCGCACTGGTGGATGTGCTGATTGGCACCAACATGAGCATTGCGGTGGTGCTGCTTATGTTAGCGATTTACATCACCACGCCACTTGAGTTCTCTGCATTTCCTGCGGTGCTATTGATCACGACATTGTTTCGTCTGTCTTTATCTATCACGACAACCCGCTTGATCTTGCTACAAGGCGATGCTGGTCAAATCGTTTATACATTCGGTAACTTCGTTGTGGGCGGTAACTTAGTGGTCGGTATTGTTGTGTTCCTGATCATTACCATTGTTCAGTTTATGGTGATCACCAAAGGCTCAGAGAGGGTAGCAGAAGTTAGTGCGCGCTTCTCACTCGATGCGATGCCTGGTAAGCAGATGAGTATTGACGGTGACATGCGTGCCGGAGTAATTGACGTACACGAAGCTAGGCACCGACGATCACTGATTGAAAAAGAAAGCCAAATGTATGGCTCGATGGATGGCGCGATGAAGTTCGTTAAAGGCGACTCCATTGCGGGTCTGGTCATCATTGTGGTCAACATCTTAGGTGGCGTCACGATCGGGGTAACGCAAAAAGGCATGAGTGCTTCTGAAGCACTTGAGTTATTTGCGATTTTGACCGTTGGCGATGGTTTAGTATCGCAGATCCCGGCACTCTTTATCGCGATTACCGCCGGTATTATCGTGACGCGTGTTTCTCATGAAGATTCTTCTGATCTTGGGTCGGACATTGGTGGGCAGGTCATTGCTCAGCCACGTGCGCTTCTTATTGGTGGTGTGCTTTTGGTGCTGTTCGCACTCATCCCTGGGTTTCCAAAAATCACTTTTTTGGTCTTGGCCGCCGTGGTTGGTGGTGGTGGTTTCTTCCTTTTCTATCAACAGAAAAAACAAGCGGAATCAGATAGCACCGACTTATCAAGCTTTGTTTCGCAAGGGGCCGGTTCGCCAGCAGCGAAGCCAAGCAAACCTACGCCTTCTAGAAACAGTAAAGGTAAGTTAGGTGAGCAAGAAGAGTTCGCCATGACGGTCCCGCTGTTGATTGATCTTGACGCGAGCCTTCAGGAAAGCTTGGAAGCGGTCGCATTAAATGAAGAGCTAGCAAGGGTTAGACGCGCACTATATCTCGACCTAGGCGTGCCTTTCCCAGGCATCCACCTGCGCTTTAACGAGGGGATGCAAAATGGCGAGTACTTAATTCAGTTACAAGAAGTCCCGGTTGCACGAGGACGAATTGTTAAAGATCAACTCTTGGTGACAGAAGGGAATGAACAGATCGATTTATTAGGCGTGCCTTATGAGCAAGATGAAGATTTTCTACCCGGTATTTCTAGCATTTGGGTGGCACAGAGTTATGAGCAAAAACTCGTAGCCAGTCATGTCGGTTTTCTCACACCCGACAGGATTTTAACGTACCACTTGTCTCATGTTCTTAAGGAGTACGCACAAGACTTTATTGGTATTCAGGAGACGCGTTATCTGTTGGAGCAGATGGAAGGCAGTTATTCGGAGCTAGTCAAAGAGGCCCAGCGTATTGTTCCGTTGCAAAAAATGACGGAAATCTTGCAACGCTTGGTTTCTGAAGACATTTCTATCCGAAACCTTCGCGTGATCTTGGAAGCGATGGTTGAGTGGGGCCAAAAAGAGAAAGATGTTGTACAGCTGACGGAGTACATTCGTTCCAGCTTAAAACGTTACATTTGCTACAAATACGCGAGCGGACAAAACATGTTGCCCGCTTACTTATTGGATCAAAGTCTCGAAGACACAATACGCAGCGGTATTCGTCAAACCTCAGCAGGGAGTTACTTGGCGTTAGACCCGTCAGTAACGCAACAATTTGTCAGTGATGTGAAACAGACCATTGGTGACTTAAGCCGCATGCCGAATAAACCTGTGCTAGTTGTGTCTATGGATGTACGCCGATATGTGCGAAAGCTTATTGAATCGGAATACTACGATCTGCCCGTTTTGTCATTTCAAGAACTAACCCAGCAAATCAATATTCAGCCACTTGGAAGGGTGGGGATGTAATGAAAACAAAACTAATACTCTCGCTGGCGCAAGCGGGGATCGAAGTGACGCCATACTTTTGGCAACAAAGTGAAATTCAACTTGGTTATCGAATTGAAGTTGAGGGCTTAGAGCTCGTTTTTCGGGTGGAGGACGGTGAAATCATCATCGTTCTTCTGAAACGCGTTCGTCCAAAATTGGGGTTGAGTAACCCCTTTGCCGGCTTATTTCTTTTGGCTGAACATGCCATTCAACTTTATCCCTCCGATTGGGTCATTCGCGGCAACGTCGATGTGTTACGTGGTAGCAACATGAGCAGCCAGCGATTGGCACAGTTCTATCTAAAAGCATGCGGTGCAAGCCATGATGAGCTAGACGACTGGTACTGTTTACGCCTAGCAGATTATAGACCTTTGAAAAAGTTGAAAAAGTAAAAACTCACGACTGTTACTGACAGCACCGATGAGATGACCCGCTTTAAGATAGGAATCAAGATGAAGCAACCGTTTACCGATGCGATTGAGAACGCTGAGCTTGCCATTAGAAAAGCTGAAGACAGAACCGATATTTTTAACGAGCTATTGGAAGGCTTAGGTGTTGGTCCTGTTGCGGGGGATGTTTTACTTGGCGGCATAAAAGCGCCAGTAGATACCATGAAACGTGCAGAGCAAGAGCTAATAGACGAAGTCCAGCGCCGCCGGCAACAACAAACTCAGCTACAAGGTACGTCAGGTAAACGCAGAAAGCGTCCCACAGTGATGCGCGGCATGATGATTTAGAGGTTTGGAAATGACGAATATGAAAACGACTGGCTCTACGACAGGAGCAACAGACACAGCTGCGAGTAGTGCACCATTACCCACTTTCCAACAAAACTTGATAGAGGCATTTACCCCTGTACTGGGTGAAGCAGAGACTCAGCAACTTGCCTCTCTAATCTCTTCATTGCCAACTATCTCGGGACAAACGGAATCACAAAGCATCGCGCTTTATGTTGATACGCTTGAAAACCTAAAAGCGAAAAATAACGCGTTTGCTGGTATATCATTGACCGACACCGCATCTGTTTGGATAAAGTCGCTACAAAGTGCTAACTCAGATGGCGAATTAACCGCAGCCGAGTTTAATGCTCAAACAAACCAAACGCTATCAAATCAGTTTCAGGCTTGGTTTAGTAAGTTACTGACGGAAAACGTAGATAGCTCGTTATCTACTGAGTTTGTTAGTCAATTCAATTTGGGGACTCAGAGTAACCAAGCGGAGCAGATCGCCAACCTCTCCGAGACAGGTCTGGCTAACGCCACCAAAGAAATTTCTCTTTTTGTTGCAGTGCTTGCTAATCAAATGGGCTCCCGTGAAGTGAGAGATGCTTCTATTTCTTTTCTTCGCAATGCCTTTAGTAGCTTAGGCTCCGTTAATCTCGCGCAACTGAAGAGCTCGGACTTTCTGTTGACTAAAGAGAGTTTCGCTCTTCAAGTCTCAGCTCAATTAAAAAGTAGTTTTCAAGGCATCGGTATTACTTTAAGCACCGATGACGCAAGTGCGCTAGCTAGCAGAATTACCTGGACTCCTGGTATTTCTAAGCAGCAGCTTAAAGAAGCGTTAGATGAAATGGCCGCTCAAGTGAAAGGCCAATATAGCGCAGCTTATGGTGAGGCGAGTGGAACGAACAATCTAAAAGCAGCACTTAATACTGTCATTGGTGGAACTGAGCCTTTGACCCTTTCTAGTCTGTTCGCCAACTTCGCGGTGAGTTTAACAAATATAGAAATCGACGACTTTTACCAGGACAGCGCGATAGCCGATGTCCAAAAGACACAGATAACGGCAGCTCAAGTTAATTTGATCAAAGAAAACACCGAACGAGATATCCGATTACAGTTTGAAAAAATAGTAAAAGGTGAATCTACCGGGGCTTCATTTACTGAGCGATACGAGGCATTGCGCAAGAACTTAGGGGCATTGAAAGAGCGTCTACTCAATATCACCGATAAAGAGAAAGCGGATCGCGAGGTGAGAGCAGAGCACTCTCTAACGGCTCGTGATTTGTTGGCCGTTGTTGAGTCCAGCATTGGAGACCGTTTTGATGAGCAAGTGCTGCTTGCACTAAATGAGCGTCGTGTTAACCGTTTAGAGAAACGTAATGACCAGAAAGAGGCATTAGAGGATCTCACAATACAGCTTAAAGTTTTTGGTGTTGTGCAATCAAAAATTCACTCTACGCAAAGTGTTGATGGGGTTTATAAACCGGGATATCCAGAAAGTAACTTCAAAGCGAGTGACTTTAACTACAGCAATCAAACGGATTTTGAAGCTTCACCTGAGTACAAGTATTTGACGGATAATAAGATAACAAACCATCGAGACTTCCTTCAAACACAAGGTATTACTATCGGTGATGGTGCGTCGTACCAAGACGAAGAGAAGTCGAAAAAACTGTCTAATTTTTCTAGTTCTGTCAGTGCTAAATCCAAGTTGCTTAACGATGAAGTGCAAATCAAAACCACTGAGCTGAACGACACCAGTTCTCAATACAACTCGACCGTTGAAGCGATGAACAAGTTTGTTCAGAAGTACCACAGTATTTTACAAGAAATCCTACGAGCCATTTAAGGATAACCAACCATGACTAAAACAAACGCGACCGATCCATCCCAAATGCAAGCAGAAGAGCTGCTGTCTTTTCTGGAAGAGGGAGGCACGCTAAAAATGTTGCACGATGTGTCTCAGGACACCATCGAACACATTTATGCCGTAGGTTACAACTTTTTCCAATCGGGAAAGATTGAGCAAGCAGCGAAAGTATTTCAATTACTCAGCATGCTTGATCATTATCAGGCGCGATTTTTCATTGGCCTTGGCGCGGCTCGTCAGGAGTTGGGTGAGTATCTGCAGGCAATAGACGCCTACAGCTACGCAGCGCTAGTGGACGTAAATGATCCACGCCCACCTTTTCACTCTGCTGAATGTCACCTTAAACTGGAACAACTGACAGAAGCAGAGAGTGGGTTTTACAGCGCGAAGGAGATGTCTGCCGGAAAATCACAATATGCAGATTTGCATGAGCGTGCAGGCATCATGTTAGAAGCGGTGAGAAATAAAAAGGAGTAATTAGACTATGAGTTCTATTGCACTTGACCGCATCCAGACACAGGTTTATAGCCCTGAATCTGGCCAAGCCACGTTAGATAACGTGCAGAAAACGGCGTCTACAGCGACGCCTTCTGTGACGGTAGAAAACGTGAAGAGTAAAGATGCAGATGTACTGAACACCGGAAAAGTAAAAGTTCAGTTAGATGCACCTAACGCAGCTGTTAGTGACAAAGTGAATGATTTGACGCTAAAAGCCATGGCACAGCTGCAAAAGATCGTCGATACCATTGCAAAATCTCTCCATGCAGTTGCAGACCAAACAGGTTCGATTGCCGTCAAAATCATCGCAGGATCTGCTGATGATTTTGAAGTAGAGCTTGCTGCTATCACGGATAAACTGAAAAGTGCTCAAAACGAGCTGAAAATTCAGGAAGTGAAGGTCGCAAAAGCTAAGCACGAAAAAGAGATGGTGGAAAACCAAGACAAAATCAAAGAATCGGAAGCCGCTGCAAAAGAAGCCCAAAAATCAGGCTTAGCAGCGAAGATCTTTGGTTGGATCAGTGCGGTGGTTTCTATTGTTGTTGGTGCCGTAATGGTGGCAACGGGTGTTGGTGCAGCGGCCGGTGCACTTATGATCGCTGGTGGCGTCATGGGAGCAGTGAGCATGGCGTTGCAAGAGCCAGCCGTTCAAGATGCGCTAAAAGAAGCGGGCGTAAATGTCGATGTGCTAAACAAAGTCGTAATGGCATTAGAAATCGCCGTCGCGGTTATCGGAGCTGTTGTGACGTTTGGTGGTGCAGCAGCTGGCGGTATCGCGAAACTTGCAGCGAAAGGTGCTGGTAAGGTAGCTCAAAAGGTCACGGAAATCGCTACGAAAGCCGCTGCAAACATGGCGAAAGTGGCGGATATGGGCACAAAAGCTGCGACAACAACAGCGAAAGCGATTCGTTATGGCGCAGAAACCGTCGATCTTGCCGTCAACGTGGGTAAAGGCGCAACGGACAGTGTTCACGCTGCTAACAATGCTCACGTGACAGAGATTCAGGCTGATATCACAGACCTTCGAGCCAAAATGACGTTAAGCCAGGCTGTCATTGATAAGCTCAAAGAAGAGATTGGTAAGTTGATGGAAGACTTCCAAGAGCTGATGAGCCTCATCATGCAAATGATTCAAGCGAAAAGTGAAACGATGCAAACGGTGTTAAGCCGTCCTGCAACGGTATAAGGAGTTTATTATGCTAGATAAAGTAGGCGGAATGGGTCGTGGTGAACTATACGGTTTAGGCGATACCATTAAAACCAACAAAGCAGAAAAAGCACCGGAAACAAAGCTTGAAGCGGGCGCTGTTAAAAGCCAAAGTGAGTCAGGTGTTTCTGGTGCAGCACGCTACCAGTTAGAGACACCTAAAGCTCCCACAGTGAGTAACCAAGCTCAAGTTGTTGCAAACCTAATGAGCGCTCTTGCGCCGACGGTGAGCTCATTAATGAGCACAACGATGAAAGCACTTAACGGTGAGGAGGTGATCAAGTCACCATCAGATGCGGTATCACAATCGTTGACGCTATTAACATTGTTGTATCAAGTATCAAAGCTGAGCCGTGAGCAGCAAGTGCTACAACGTGAAATTGCTGTTGAAGCAAACGTCGCGAGTTTAGAAAGCCAAGCGGCAGAACTCAACAACTCGGCAAGCGCGATGATCGCGATGGCAGTCGTTTCGGGTGTACTAGCGGGTGCTACCGCAATTATTGGTGCCCTTGGTTCTTTCAAAGCAGGGAAAGAAATCAAGAATGAAATGGCGAGCAATAATGTACTTAAAACGCAAAAAGCTGGCTTCGATCAAGCAGAAGAGTTATTAAATAACAATAGCTTGTCTAAAACGCAGCAAGATCAGGTTAAGCGTGCGCACTCACTAGCGAAAGACAATATCGCAGACACGACAGCGCAGCTGACAAGTGGTGGCCGTAAGTTCGATAAGTTGATGAGCTCAAACCAAGCGAAGAACGCTATTCTTCAAGCTTTGGGCCAGATGGCAAACTCAGCATCGAATGTAGAGCAAACCAAAGCGCAAGCGCGCAGCAAAGATGATGAAGTACAAGCGACTCGCGCACAAGCAGCCAAACAGAAAGCCGATGAAAACATTGGTTTCCAAGAAGGTTTATTGAAAGAGCTACGTGACTTGTTCCGATCTATCTCAGATAGCCAGAACCAAGCGTGGCGAGCATCAGTCCCAACGGTGTAACCATCCGTTTCACTAACTACAAAGCGTTGTTTATACAACGCTTTTTTTATGGGATTCAAGTCTAAATGCTATTTATCAGTAGGTTAAGTTGATAAAAAAGTATATATCTATAAATCAACCTCCAAGGATGAGAACTTAAACGTTATCAAATTGTTAACGATTGCTATACTTAAACGGTCATCAACACAAGTAAAAGGGATGTTCAATGTTTAAGTTTAAGCAAATCGCACTTGCGGCTTCTTTGGCGGCACTCACAACAGGCTTTTCTGCGTCTGCGGAGGAAACGTTTGTCACGATTGGTACCGGTGGAGTAACAGGGGTTTATTATCCGACTGGTGGCGCTATTTGTCGCTTGGTTAACAAATCGCGAGAAGATCACGGTATCCGTTGTTCGGTAGAAAGTACTGGGGGATCGATTTATAACATCAACACTATTCGTGCTGGTGAATTGGACCTCGGTATCGCGCAATCAGACTGGCAGTATCATGCTTACAAAGGAACCAGTAAGTTTGAAGAAAGCGGGCCTTTTAAAGAGCTACGCGCCGTATTCTCCGTTCATCCAGAACCGTTTACTGTCGTTGCACGTAAAGACGCGAACATCAAAACTTTTGATGATTTGAAAGGTAAGCGCGTTAACATTGGTAATCCTGGTTCTGGTCAGCGAGGTACTATGGAAGTACTAATGAACCAGTATGGTTGGAGTAACGACGACTTTAAGCTTGTCTCTGAGTTAAAAGCAGCAGAGCAATCAAAAGCACTTTGTGATAACAAAATTGATGCGATGATTTATACCGTTGGTCACCCAAGTGGAGCGATTAAAGAAGCCACTACGTCGTGTGATAGTAATATCGTAACGGTAGCTGGACCTAATGTAGAAAAACTGGTTGCAAACAACAGCTTCTATCGTGTCGCAAATGTCCCAGGTGGTATGTATCGTGGCACAGATAGTGATGTTCAAACCTTTGGTGTGGGCGCGACGTTTGTTTCTTCTACTGCGGTACCAGAAGATGTGGTTTATAACGTGGTTAAAGCGGTATTTGAAAACTTCGATGATTTCCGCCGTCTCCACCCAGCGTTTGCAAACTTGAAGAAAGAGGAAATGGTAAAAGACGGTTTATCTGCGCCTCTTCACCCAGGTGCGCTCAAATACTACAAAGAAGTAGGGCTGATTAAGTAAGCGTTACTTTCTCTTATTATTGATGTAAAACGCCATCTTTCTCGATCAATGCCACTCGTTTAACCGCGAGTGGCATATTTCTATTTCTCGTCATCCTGTACAGCGACGAAGGAGCGTGATACAGGATCTTCTATCCGAGCACTTTGTGATCAAAATGGTTTCATTAGCCGCTCAGTGTAGTGCTATTAGATTCCTAACCTCGCTGGAGTGACACAAAAATCGTTAAGCTATCTGCATTAATCTTTCGCGCTGGTGTTTTTGTAGGATTGTTATCCACTTGTACAAGTTTTGCTTAAACATAAACATCAATGAAAAAGTAGAGAGTGATGAGAATAGAAGAAAGAGCAACAAACCCTTTAACATGATTGGGATTCAGTTGACGAGATACACGAGCTGCAAGATACCCACCTACCAACGTACCGACCAAAACAACACTACCTGTGTGCCAATCAATGGAGCCATTGGCAACAAAAATCACGATAGCAATGAGTGAAACACACGTAGATACGAGCAATTTCAAACCGTTCATTAAATTAATGTCTTGGTGACCAGCTACTACCAGATAACTCAGAACAATAACCCCTAAACCTGCGTTGAAAAAACCACCGTAAGCAGAGACACCAACAAGTAGTAAACCCAACGCGATTGCTCCGAGTATGCCAGCATGTTTGTGCTCTTTCGCGACAGTTTTGATTAGCATTGTTAAACGAGAACCGGTGAGAAAAAGCACGGTGGCAAATAAGAGTAACCAAGGGATAGCTTCCATAAATAGCGATTCTGGCGTGTTGAGCAACAGATATGCTCCGACAGCGCCGCCGACTAAACTGAATGAGACTGTGAACAGCAGTTCATGCTTGTTCTTCATGATCTCTTCTCTGAACCCGACGGCTCCGCTAATGTAACCCGCACATGAAGCATACGTGTTTGTTGCGTTAGCCATAATAGGAGGAACACCAACTGCCAATAGAGCCGGAAAAGTAATAAAGCTTCCGCCTCCTGCTATGGAGTTAATGATCCCACCAATTACGCCAGCAACGAATAAAAGTGCGAGTTCTAAAAGCATAAACAATCCTTGTTATGTTCTTTTTCATTGTTAGAGCTTCAGATGATCCAACCTACATGCTCTAATGTTCTGATATGAGGTTTACTTTACCCGCTCCAAAACAAAATTGTTCAGTTCTGTAACGTTTTTGATGACATGAACGGCTTTAGTTTGAGAGTACCCCTCGAGGCGAGACATAAAGTCATCATTCCAGAATGCAGGGCATTGCTGAAGAACTTTGTAGCTTTGTAACGTTCCTTTCAGTACCGAACTACCATCAGGCCAACCTTCAGGTTTAATGAAAAGTCCTTTAAGGAGACGTTTCGTCACAAACCAATAGCTTACTGAGTATGGTAGATCAATATAAATGAGAGTATCGGCTGCATCTAAACGAGCGTTAAAAGAGCTGATCGGTCCAAGGCCATCTATAATCCAACGATCTGAGCTTAGTATATTGCTATGGGCTTCATCAAAAACGTTACGCTCAACGGGATCACCGTTTGGTTTATAGACTATTGAATCTAATTGATGAAGAGGAAGACCGGTAGCCGACGCGATTACTTTACTTACCGTCGATTTTCCACTGCCGGGTTTACCAAAAACTGCTATTTTTTGCATTGTGACCGCCTCCAAGAGAGCTTTTCCCATACGGTAGAGACAGAAAACCCACCGTTATGGGTGGGTTCGATAAATACTGAGCGCATCAAAAAATCCCACCATTCCTATGGAATGATGATAATTCGTTGGTTAAGTTGCGCTAAGTGTGTGTTCATACAATCACCTTCATATAACGACAGTGATTTGTCAATACCATCTGCACAATAAGCGAACGATTTGGAGGGCGGAAGATAAAGCCATCACGATGGATGGCTTTATCTAGGTTGAAAGAGACAGCGATTACTGCTCAACGCTGACTGGCTGTGCTTTAAACTTTTGAATCAGCTTTACGATTAGTGGACTTGCCAATACCAATACAGCTAAAACAGTAAAGGTAAGGGTAATAGGACGCTCCCATAAGAAACTCAGTTCTCCATCTGAAATCATTAATGCGCGGCGTAAGTTCTCTTCCATTAATCCTCCAAGGATGAAGCCCAGCAATAAAGGTGCGAGTGGGAAGTTAGCGAGCCGAAGTGCAATGGCAGCCATAGCCACAATCAGCATCACGAACACATCCATAGTATTAAAAGAGACCAAATAAACGCCGGTGATTGAGAAGAATAAAATCATCGGTAGAAGCACCGTTCTTGGAACCGCCAAAAGCTTTGAAATGTACGGAATCAACGGTAAGTTCAGGATCACAAGTACGATGTTGCCGAAGTACATGGAAATGATCACTGACCAGAACACATCTGGGTGTTCAACAAACAGGCGAGGGCCAGGTTGAATACCATAAGCGATCAGCGCACCGAGCATTATTGCTGTTGTACCAGAGCCCGGAATACCAAGCGTTAATAGCGGTACAAATGAACCACTAGATGCTGCATTGTTCGCAGACTCTGGCGCAACCAAACCACGTATACTGCCTTTACCGAACTCATCCTTTTTCTCTTTAGGTGCGAGGTTGCGCTCCATACCATAGCTTAAAAAAGCAGCAATGGTTGCCCCTGCGCCAGGAAGAACGCCAGTGAAGAAGCCTAATATTGAAGAGCGAATTGAAACAGGCGCAACATCTTTGATTTCTTCCTTGGTCACTTTCATTGAGCCAATGTTGCTCAGCTTTTCTTGTTCTTCATCGCTGGTGTCTTTTGATGGTTTAAGGATGCCCATCAGTGTCTCACCCAGTGCGAATGTCGCCATTGCAAGCAACAAGAAGCTAAAGCCATCCATTAAATCCGTTAAACCGAAGGTAAAGCGTTCAACGCCTACGCCTTTATCGATTCCAACTGTAGATAGCATCAAACCAAGAATGGTCATCATCCACGCTTTGATTACCTGACCTTTCCCCGCAAAAGCCGCGACAGCTGATAACCCAAGTAGCATCAACGCAAAATAGTCCGACGATTGGAAGCTAAGGGAGACGCTAGCCAATGCTGGTGCGGCAACAAGCAACATAATGGCAGATAGCGTACCGCCAGTGAAAGACGAATAAGCTGCCAAAGCTAATGCTTTACCTGCTTGGCCTTTTTGGGCCATTGGGTAGCCGTCAAATGCTGTGACCACGGTTGAAGAACAACCCGGCGCGTTAATTAAAATCGACGATGTAGAGCCACCAAATACCGCACCGTAATAAACACCCGCCATTAAAATAAGGCCAGAGGAGGGCTCTAGGCCATAAGTAATTGGGATCATCAAAGCAATGGCTGAGATCGGCCCAAGTCCAGGTAACATGCCGATAAATGTACCGACGAAGCAACCAACGATCACCATCATAATGTTCATTGGCATTACTGCGGTGGATAAACCTTGTAGAATTCCATCTAACATAATTCAGTCCTTTCTTTGACTACCAGATGGTGAAAATCAAACCCGGTTCGAGATAGATGTCCAAACCTTGAGTGAGTAATAAGTAGAACGCGATCACGAATGGAAACGACGCGCCAAACAGAACGGGTTTACGTCTTTCCCCGAGCAGATAAAAGCCAGCCAATAAAAAGAAGCCAGTAGCTATCACAAAACCTAAGTAAGTCAGGCCCACGCCGTAGAGCGCCATTAAAATTAAAAAGGCAATCAGTAACTTCCAATTGAAGGTCAGCACTGCGCCACTTTGTTTATCTGGTTGTCCTGTCACCAGCAATAGCAAAGAAAGGCCGACACCAACGTAAGTCAGGATGGTTGGCAGAGTACGTGCGGTGAATGGTTCATACTCATCACCTGGAAACAATGGAATTTGTGAGGTTTGATAACCGTAGCAAAGACAGAAAAGTAGAAAGATCATTGCGCCGACGCGGTCACGACAGAGTAAATACTCTTTGGTGAAAAAGTTGGTTGAACGAGGCATATTCAACTCCTAACAAAAGTAAAAAAGACCGCATATGGACGTCAATGAATAAACTAAACCATTAACAATTAAGCATTTCGCTGCTAGTCGAGCCGCTTTGGGTATATAAACAAAGGAGTGTGCATGCCGATTGTCGACAATGTCCATATGCGGTGAAACTTAGAGTGCAAATACAATGGGGAAATACCAACCTACGTTATTCATTGAGGTTGGTATCTGAGGGACCCCAATTCGATTGTTACTTCAGGAAGCCTAACTCGCGCATTAAGTCACCCATCTGTTGCTCTTGATCTTCAAGAAACGCGAAGAATGCTTTATCCGCTTTATAGTTGTCGATCCAACCATTGCGGTCTCGAACGACTTGCCATTCGTCGGTGTTATACATTTTAGTAAATGCGGCATTCCATTCATCTAGCTTTTCTTGGCTTGTGCCTGGTGCTGCAAAGAATCCACGCCAGTTAGCAAAGACAGTTTCATTACCATATTCGGTGAGAGTTGGAATGTTAGGCGCAGCTTCTAAACGTTTTGGTGCTGTAATCGCTAACACTTTCACTTGCCCAGACTTAGACATTTCGAGTACTTCACCTAACCCTGTAGAGAGCAGTTGTGTTTCGCCTGAAAGTAGGGCAGCCATGGCTTTTCCACCTGCATCATAGGCAATGTAACGAACTTTGCGCGCATCAAAACCTTCACCTTTGAAAGCCGCTGCTATAACCAAATGATCCATAGAACCACGAGCAGAGCCACCAGCAACCTTCACTTTACGAGGGTTTTCTTTAAAAGCTTTAACGACATCTTCCCAAGAGCTGTAAGGAGAATCGGCTGATGTAACAATGGCGCCATAATCGGCAACCGTTGCGGCAACAGGAGTCAAGTCGCGGAAAGATTGTGGGAAGATCCCACTGAGCGAGCGAACGACGATCGGTGTTGAGTTCACCATGAGTGTATCTTCTTGACGATCAGCCGTTTCAATCAAATGTGCGATTGCTTTGCCACCGCCACCACCAGATAGGTTTTGAAATGATACGGTTTCGACGATGTCCGACTTTATTAATACATCACCAGTACCTCGGGCGGTCATGTCCCAACCGCCACCGGCACCTCCAGGGATAAGAAAGTGCATTTTTTCAATATCTGCAGCAAGAGCGTTGAATGAAAATGAAGCTGCGATGATTGAAGCGGCGAGCGTTGGTTTGAGTACCTTTAACATGTTCACGTTCCTTATGTTAGCGACTCTATTTAGTTGAGCCTTATTGTTTTTGCTCAGTTGTCATGCCTTGTAAGCGTTAAAGCTGAACTTGGTGTAAAGGTTAATTAAGTGTTAAATATCTGTCTGTAAAAGAGATATAAAGAGAATATTGAGCATTTCGGTTATTTTGTTCATAAAGTTCACGGCGAGAAGTTGGTGTTAGGTCACGCGGCTTTACGCTTTGGTAGGCCATAATAAAATGACGGAAAATGAACGAGGAAAAGAGAATGAAAGGGACGTGTTTGTGCGGCGCAATTGAAGTCATCGCTGAGGTTAAAAATGAGGTTAGCCTGTGCCATTGCTCTATGTGTCGAAAATGGTCGAGTGGCGCACTTCATGCGGTGCATTGTGGGCCTAACGTGACGTTTAAAGGTGGCGAACCTAAACGTTATCAGTCGTCAGACTGGGCGGTGAGAGGTTTTTGTGGCGAATGCGGCACAAACCTTTTCTATCATTTGTTGCCGACAGGTGAGTACATTCTTTCCGCTGGTTTGTTCGATAACCCAGATTTCAAACTCACTTTAGAGATTTTTACCGATGAAAAGCCAGCTTATTATGACCTCAATTCCGCTTCACAAAAGATGACTTCGCAACAAGTCTTTGATCAATTTGTACCTAAAGAATAGTTTTTTATCCGATTATTGTTCGACAGCTGAGCTTTTAGTTTTTAGATCATAAGCTTAAAGGTTTATAAGTTGTCGACAATGTGAACTCACCATTCTTTATTTCTGCTAAAAACGGCACTTAATAGGCATTTTAGGCCAATTTAAATTACGACCTTAGTCTAAATTGTCGACAATTTACTTGATTGTCGACACTTTGATCGACTACTTTATATTCAGGTTAAGAAATTGTAGACATTTCGATGTCGGTAACAAGAGTATCTGAATATGAACTCTGAGTTGAAAGCTCGTTATAAAGTGCTGGGTTCTGAGAAAGAACACACCAAATCCGAAACGCTGACCGAAACACTCATTGAAGTCATTGTTAATGGCGACGTGAAGCCTGGCCATAAGATATCAGAGCCTGAGCTAGCAAAGAAATATCAAGTCAGTCGTGGGCCTTTGCGTGAAGCATTGATGCGCTTAGAGGGGCTAGGGCTCATCGAGCGAATTCCTCATGTTGGGGCTAGAGTGACCACTTTTTCTCCGGAAAAGCTGATAGAACTTTATGCCGTTCGAGAAGCATTGGAAGGCATGGCGGCAAGGTTAGCTGCGCGACACATTACGCAAGAAGAGCTCTTAAGCTTGGAAATGCTATTGTCGACACATTCCAAGCATATAGACCAAATGGAAGGCGCGTCTTACTTCCATCAACATGGTGACTTTGATTTTCACTATCGCATCATCCAAGCCAGCAGAAACAGTAAGTTAATATCTCTGCTGTGTGATGAACTCTATCACTTATTACGGATGTATCGTTACCAGTCGCCACGTGCGCAATCTCGCCCGAATGAGGCGCTCACCGAACACAAATTCATTTTGGAAGCCATTCGCAATCGCGATGAAGAGCTTGCAGAAATGTTGATGAGAAGACACATATCAGGAAGTCGAAAGCTCATCCAATCTCAAATTATACATACAGAAAGTTTAGACAAAGACTAGAAGGAATTCGTCATGAGCTTAACACCGGGAGCGAAATTCAGACTCGCCATTGAACAAAATAATCCACTACAAATTGTCGGCACTATAAACCCGTATTGCGCCATGATGGCAAAAAACTTGGGTCACCAAGCGATTTACTTGTCTGGTGGCGGTATCGCAAATGCTTCATACGGATTGCCGGATCTCGGTATCACAACATTAAACGACGTTTTGGTTGATGTTGACCGTATTACTAACGCATGTAATTTGCCTCTTTTGGTTGATATCGACACGGGCTTTGGCGGTGCATTTAACATTGCTCGCACGATCAAAGCGATGGAAAAAGCGGGCGCGGCAGCGGTGCACATGGAAGACCAAGTCGCACAGAAACGTTGTGGTCATCGTCCGAACAAAGCAATAGTCAGCCAGCAAGAGATGGTTGATCGTGTAAAAGCCGCGGTTGATGCACGCAATGATGAAAGTTTCGTGATTATGGCTCGTACAGACGCGCTAGCTGTTGAAGGCATGGACAGCGCAATCGAGCGTGCGATTGCGTGTGTGGAAGCTGGCGCAGACATGATCTTCCCAGAAGCGATGACCAAGCTGGATCAGTACCTTCAGTTCTCAAACGCACTTGAGCAAGCAACTGGAAAGCACGTTCCTATTCTGGCCAACATTACCGAGTTCGGCGCAACGCCACTGTACGGCTGCGATGAGCTTGCAAAAGCGAAAGTCGATATGGTGCTTTACCCATTAAGTGCGTTCCGTGCCATGAACAAAGCTGCTGAAACGGTCTACAAACATTTGCTAGAAGTGGGTAATCAGGAAGCACTGGTTGATTCGATGCAAACACGTAAAGAGTTGTATCAGCACCTGAATTACCACGACTACGAAGACAAACTTGACCAGTTATTCTCTGAAGGGAAATAGCGGGGAAAAGCAAAAATAAACGGAAGCCCAAGAAAAAGATAATCGGAATTTATCTCATCTAATAACGTGAAATTCGTTTGGCTAAAAACACCCCAGAGAGGGAAAAGTCAGACAGAAAAGGAGTTCAAACAATGTCTCAAACTGCAGAAAAGAAAGCAGAATTAGGTGGCGCAGGCCTTCGTGGTCAAAGCGCAGGAAGCACAGCTTTATGTACTGTCGGAAAAACGGGAACTGGTCTAACTTATCGTGGATACGATATTACTGATCTTGCGAATAACGCACAGTTTGAAGAAGTGGCTCACCTTCTGTTACGCGGTCACTTGCCGAATCAACAAGAACTCGATGCATACAAGACACACCTACTCAGCCTTA
Source organism: Vibrio sp. OPT41 (assembly GCF_015163595.1). Lineage (NCBI taxonomy): Bacteria > Pseudomonadati > Pseudomonadota > Gammaproteobacteria > Vibrionales > Vibrionaceae > Vibrio > Vibrio sp. OPT41. Next base: position 162,775 of record NZ_JADDYH010000014.1, read on the forward strand.
GAGGTTTGCCAGCCGAGCTAAAACAAGCTTTAGAGTTAATTCCTGCAAGCGCACACCCAATGGACGTAATGCGCACGGGTTGTTCTGTATTGGGTAACCTAGAGCAGGAAATGAGCTTCGAGGAGCAACTGAAAGCAACCGAACGTATGCTAGCCTTGTTCCCTGCCATCATCTGTTACTGGTACCGCTTTAGTCATGATGGCGTGCGTATCAACACCGAGGATCAGACTGAAGATTGCATCGGTGGTTACTTCTTGCGATTACTTACAGACAAAGCGCCATCTGCGCTGCACAAACAAGTGATGCATTGCTCGCTCATTCTTTATGCTGAACATGAGTTTAATGCTTCTACATTCGCAGCACGCGTTTGTGCATCAACGTTGTCAGACATCCATTCTTGTATCACGGCAGCAATCGGTACGCTTCGTGGACCACTTCACGGCGGTGCGAACGAAGCGGCGATGGAAATGATTGAAGATTGGCAAACGCCCGACGAGGCGGAAGCGAACATCATGAAAATGCTAGCCAATAAAGACAAGATCATGGGCTTCGGTCATGCGATTTATCGTGAAAGTGACCCTCGCAACGCCTTAATAAAACGATGGTCCAAAGAGCTATCGAAACAAGTTGGTGATACACATCTATATGCGGTTTCTGAGCGTGTTGAATCAGTGATGAAGCGAGAGAAAGGTCTGTTCTGTAATGCGGACTTCTTCCATGCATCGGCTTACCACTTCATGGACATTCCAACCAAACTATTTACCCCAATCTTTGTGATGAGTCGTTTAACGGGCTGGGCTGCACACGTTTATGAACAGCGTGCCAATAACCGTATTATTCGCCCAAGTGCCGATTATACGGGCCCAGATCATCAAGAATGGGTGCCTATCGAGAATCGCTAGCGCGAAGGTCAACGAGGGCATTATATGCTTTGGTTGACCACCTCCTTCCTTTGTCATTCTCTCTAACAGAGGAAGGAGATCCTCTCATCACTGTGTTTCTGGAGCAATGGAAAACCTTGATGAAGGCAAGATGTAAAGACTGAATGGAAGCAAACCATGAACACAAATATTAATACTCAATATCGTAAGCCGCTTCCGGGAACTCAACTGGATTATTTTGATGCACGCGAAGCCGTCAATGCCATTTCTCCTGGAGCCTATGAAACACTCCCTTATACCTCTCGCGTGCTAGCTGAGCAACTGGTCCGCCGCTGTGACCCGAACACATTGACAGATAGCCTGAAACAGTTAATTGAACGCAAACGCGATCTTGATTTTCCTTGGTATCCAGCACGCGTTGTTTGTCATGACATTCTTGGTCAGACCGCTCTAGTCGATTTAGCGGGTCTGCGCGATGCCATTTCAGATCAGGGCGGCGATCCTGCAAAAGTGAACCCAGTGGTTGAGACACAATTGATCGTTGACCACTCTTTAGCGGTTGAACATGCGGGCTTTGATCCTGATGCCTTCGACAAAAACCGCGCGATTGAAGAGCGCCGTAATGAAGACCGATTCCACTTTATCGAGTGGTGTAAAACAGCGTTTGAAAACGTCAGCGTGATTCCAGCTGGGAATGGCATCATGCACCAAATCAACTTGGAAAAAATGTCTCCTGTGGTACAAGCAAAGCAGGGCATTGCCTACCCAGACACCTGTGTGGGTACGGACAGTCACACGCCTCACGTAGACGCTCTTGGTGTTATTGCGATAGGTGTCGGTGGTCTGGAAGCAGAAACCGTCATGCTTGGCCGACCATCAATGATGCGTCTACCAGATATTGTCGGTGTCAAACTGACGGGTAAACGTCAACCGGGCATTACCGCAACGGATATTGTCCTCGCGATTACTGAGTTTCTGCGTAATGAGCGTGTGGTATCTTCATATCTTGAATTCTTCGGAGAAGGCGCACGTGATCTAACGATCGGAGACCGCGCAACGATTTCAAACATGACACCAGAATACGGCGCAACAGCTGGCATGTTTTATATTGATGAGCAGACCATCAATTACTTGAAACTAACTGGTCGAGATGAAGAACAAGTTGCTTTAGTAGAAAATTACGCAAAACAAACCGGTCTTTGGGCAGACGATCTTGATAGCGCAGTTTACGAGCGCGTACTTGAGTTCGATTTATCATCAGTTAGCCGTAACTTGGCTGGTCCGTCAAACCCTCATCGTCGTTTACCAACTTCTGAGTTGGCACAGCGCGGCATTTCTGGAGCGTGGGAAGAGAAAGAAGGCGAGTTGCCAGATGGTGCAGTGATCATCGCTGCTATTACCTCATGTACGAATACCAGTAACCCAAGAAACGTGGTTGCTGCTGGCCTTGTGGCGAAGAAAGCCAACGAACTTGGTCTTGTACGTAAACCGTGGGTGAAATCGTCTTTTGCTCCGGGTTCTAAAGTTGCACGCTTGTATCTGGAAGAAGCGGGCTTATTACCAGAGCTAGAGAAGCTTGGCTTTGGCATTGTTGGTTACGCATGTACAACTTGTAACGGTATGAGTGGTGCGCTGGATCCAAAAATCCAACAAGAGATCATCGACCGTGATTTATATGCGACAGCGGTGCTTTCTGGTAACCGTAACTTTGATGGTCGAATCCATCCGTACGCCAAACAAGCTTTCTTGGCTTCACCACCATTGGTTGTCGCTTATGCGCTAGCCGGTACGATTCGTTTTGATATCGAGCGCGATGCACTGGGCACTGACCAACATGGCAAACCAATTTATCTCAATGATTTGTGGCCAAGCGATGAAGAGATCGATGCAGTTGTCGGTACTCATGTTAAACCTGAGCAGTTTAAGCAAGTTTACATTCAGATGTTTAAGCTGAATGATCAAGAGCAAAATCCCAACCCGCTGTACGACTGGCGTCCGATGAGTACCTATATCCGCCGACCACCGTACTGGGAAGGTGCGCTAGCGGGAGAAAGAACATTGTCTGGTATGCGTCCATTGGCGATTCTGGGCGACAACATCACCACTGATCACTTATCACCATCCAACGCGATTCTCGCAAGCAGCGCTGCAGGTGAATACTTAGCGAAAATGGGTGTGCCAGAAGAAGATTTCAACTCTTACGCGACTCACCGTGGTGACCACTTAACGGCGCAACGCGCGACCTTCGCTAACCCAAAGTTGTTCAATGAAATGGTGAAGGAAAACGGCGAAGTCGTGCAGGGATCTCTGGCGCGTGTAGAGCCAGAAGGGCAGGTGGTTCGTATGTGGGAAGCGATTGAAACCTACATGAATCGTAAACAACCATTGATCGTGGTGGCTGGCGCGGATTACGGTCAGGGGTCATCCCGTGACTGGGCAGCAAAAGGCGTTCGACTGGCGGGCGTAGAAGCCATTGTTGCTGAAGGCTTTGAGCGTATTCACCGTACTAACTTGGTTGGCATGGGCGTACTACCACTGCAATTTAAGTCGGGCGTTAACCGCAATACGCTAGAGCTGGATGGTACGGAACTTTACGACGTGGTTGGAGAAATCAAGCCGGGCGCTGATTTAGCGCTGGTTATCACACGCAGCAACGGCGATAAAGTCGATGTTCCGGTTACTTGTCGCTTAGATACCGCTGACGAAGTTCACGTGTACAACGCGGGCGGTGTTCTGCAGCGTTTCGCGCAAGATTTCTTGGCACAATAAGGAGTGCGTATGGCAAATAATACTCCGAATCAAACAAGCCAAATAAAAGTGCCCGCGACGTACATGCGTGGCGGCACGAGTAAAGGTGTCTTTTTCAACCTAGAGGATTTACCTCAAGAAGCGCAAATGGCTGGAGCCGCGCGTGACAAGCTGTTGTTACGTGTTATCGGCAGCCCGGATCCTTACGCGAAGCAAATCGACGGTATGGGTGGTGCAACCTCCAGCACCAGTAAAACAGTGATTGTTTCGCGCAGTAGCCAAGACGGTCATGACGTTGACTATTTGTTTGGACAAGTGTCGATCGACAAACCATTCGTCGATTGGAGTGGTAACTGCGGCAACTTGTCTGCGGCAGTTGGTCCCTTCGCCATTCATGCTGGGCTGATTCCACAAGACCGCATTCCAGAAAATGGAATTGTGACGGTGCGTGTTTGGCAAGTGAACATAAGCAAAACGATTTTGATTCACGTGCCAATCGTCAATGGTTTCGTCCAAGAAACCGGAGAGTTTGAGCTCGATGGTGTCACGTTTCCAGCGGCAGAAATTCAAGTGGATTTTGTTGATCCTTCCGATGGCGAAGGAAGTATGTTCCCAACGGGTAACTTAGTTGATGATTTGGTGGTGCCGGATGTGGGTACGTTCAACGCGACCTTTATTAACGCGGGCATACCAACCATTTTTATTGATGCTGAATCGATAGGATATCAGGGCACCGAGCTGCAAGACGATATCAACAACGATGACACAGCATTAGCGATGTTCGAATCCATCCGTGCATATGGCGCGTTAAAAATGGGCCTGATTTCTGATTTAGAAGAAGCTCAAACACGCCAACATACGCCGAAAATAGCGTTTGTTTCTAAACCGAAAAGTTACCTGTCTTCAAGTGGTAAAGCCGTTAATGAGTCGGATATTGATGTGCTCGTTCGCGCGCTGTCGATGGGCAAGCTACATCATGCAATGATGGGAACAGCAGCCGTTGCTATTGCTTCTGCTGCGTGTGTGCCCGGAACGTTAGTGAATTTAGCCGCTGGTGGCGGTGAAAAAGAGTCCGTGACTTTTGGTCACCCGTCAGGAACGTTAAAAGTTGGGGCACAAGCGAAGCAAACTGAGCAGGGCTGGGTGGTGCAAAAAGCCATTATGAGCCGAAGTGCGAGAATACTGATGGAGGGATTTGTGCGTGTACCCTTCTATGTCTTCGATTAAAAGAGACGATCTTTGGATTAAAAGAGCGATCTTTGAGTAGAACGAGAGCAATGTCAGGACATACTGGAGGAAGCAATATGTCTTCATACGAAAAAGAATACTTATGGGCGAAGAATGAACCGGAGAGTTTTTGGCGCGCTCAAGCGGAGAATCTCGATTGGTTCGAATCTCCTAAAACTATCTTGAAATCTGATGAAAACGGCATAGAACGTTGGTTTCCAGATGGTGTAATGAATACGTGCTGGTTAGCATTAGATTACCATTGCGAGCAAGGACGCGGTGATAATACTGCACTCATTTATGACTCGCCAGTGACAGGTCGTAAAGCCACGTACACCTATAGCGACCTACGTGACCAAGTAGCAAAAATTGCTGGCATGCTGTCTGCTCAAGGTGTTGAAAAAGGCGACCGAGTCGTTATTTATATGCCGATGATCCCAGAAGCCGCAATGGCGATGCTTGCCTGCGCGCGTTTGGGGGCGATTCATTCCGTAGTATTCGGCGGTTTTGCTCCTAATGAGCTTGCTGTACGAATTGAAGATGCAGAGCCGAAAGTGATCATGACGGCGTCGTGCGGGATTGAGATCAACAAAGTCATTCCATACAAACCAATGGTAGACAAAGCCATTATGGACAGCCGTTGGAAGCCTGAGAAAGTGTTTGTTTTCCAACGTCCAGAGTGCGACGCTGAGCTAAACCAAGATAGAGACTTAG
>NZ_JADDYH010000014.1:168399-197740 GCF_015163595.1 Vibrio sp. OPT41
ATTGGCAGCGAGAGTACAACCAAGCGCTGCCACATGGTTGTGTTCCGGTGTTAGCAACCGATCCGCTCTACATACTTTATACATCGGGTACGACAGGTAAGCCGAAAGGCGTTGTGCGTGATAACGGTGGCCATGCTGTCGCGATGAAGTACTCCATGAGCGCAATCTATAACATTCCTCAAGATGGCGTCTTTTGGGCGGCATCTGATGTGGGCTGGGTAGTAGGGCACTCTTACATTGTTTACGCTCCACTGATTCACGGTTGCACTACCATCCTATTCGAAGGCAAGCCTGTTCGAACACCGGATCCTGGGGCATTTTGGCGAGTGTGTGATGAATATAAAGTAGATGCGTTGTTCTCTGCACCAACGGCGTTTCGTGCGATTAAGAAAGAGGACCCGGAAGGCGAGCACTTAAAACAGTACGACTTGTCGAATCTGAAAAACATCTTTATGGCGGGAGAACGCCTTGACCCTCCGACACTGGAGTGGGTTCAGAGCAAAGCGGACAAGCCCGTTATTGACCACTGGTGGCAAACCGAGACGGGCTGGGCCATCGCTGGCAACCCGACAGGTGTCGAAATGATGCCAGTTAAAGCTGGTTCTTCGACGAAGCCCATTCCGGGTTATCAGGTCGAAATTCTGAATGAACTTGGAGAGGCTGTCGGGCCTAACCAACAAGGCTTTGTCGCATTAAAACGTCCGCTACCACCAAGTTGTCTGCCAACGGTTTGGCGTAATCATGACCGTTTTGAAACTGGTTATCTTAGCCAGTTCCCAGGCTACTACGTGTCTGGTGATGGTGGCTATCTGGATGAAGACGGTTACCTGTTTATTATGGGACGTATTGATGATGTGATTAATGTCGCGGGACACCGATTGTCGACAGGTGAAATGGAAGAAATAGTAGGAGGCCACCCAGCGATTGCAGAATGTGCGGTGGTCGGTATCCACGATGATCTAAAAGGTCAGCTTCCACTTGGTTTTGTTGTACTGAAAGACGGCGTCAAAGTGGATGAGCTAGACCTTGAAGGTGAGCTTGTTGGCAAAGTGCGTAGTGAGATAGGTGCAGTTGCTTGCTTCAAGCATGCGTTGGTTGTAGACCGTTTACCGAAAACACGTTCAGGTAAAATTTTGCGTCGAACTATACGTCAAATAGCTGATGGTGAAAAATACACCGTTCCGTCAACGATTGATGACCCAAGTAGCTTGAACGAAATTGAGCGAGTGCTACGACGCTGAGAAAAACTCAATTCTAACTAACCCCTGATCCTCGAACTCTGTAGGTTGGTTCTGCCTCTGTACGTTTATTAAGTACAGGGGCTTTTTTGTTGCTCAAACAGTACAAACGTATCGTGAAAGCATTTGTGACTTGCCAATACGACGTTTTCCTCACAAACTACAGCCATTCCATTTTTAGTGACCCTTTGTATGACCACGTTTGCGATTAAACCTGCGTGTTTTAGCGACCTAGAGTTGCTCAACGATCTTATGTTCGAGCTTCATGATGAGCATCATCTTCAATCTCCTGAGCTTTTCAAAACGGCAGAGGAGATAGAACAAGAAAAAAGCATTGCTCGATATATTGATGACCCTGAGTGCCTTGTTTACGTAGCAAAACAAGGAGATGAAATTATTGGCTTTATTTCTGGTCACTTCTGTGAACTTATTTCTACCGTCAGCCAGCCAGTTATGATGGGAAGCGTGGATGAGCTCTATGTGCTGCCTGAATATCGAAAACAAGGTACGGCGCAGGCTTTGATTAATAAAATTGAGTCAACGTTCTCTGATTACGGTGCAAAACAGATGTTTGTTGAAGTATGGCATTTTAACCAGGGCGCAATATCTTTGTATGAAAAACAAGGATTTGCACATCATATCCACTATTTAAGAAAACCGCTGAACGAATAATCGTATTTAACTTTAATATTGTGATTTAGGTTCTATCGAATTGAAATCATTCAGTTCGTCAATAGACTTTTCTCTATAAGTTGCTCGCAATGTTAACAAATTGATATGCACCCACATTGGTATCGGCGTTTTTGTCTGCTTGTTTATTAGTAGCACGAGGATCGTGCTTACAAAAACAAGAGGACAATATTTTGAAACTAATAAAATCGTTACTTGCTTTAGCCGTTTTGCCAATGTTCGCAAGTGCTGATGATTTGTCACGGACGCAAAATCATACTATCCAACCCCAGATCGTAGGCGGAGTAACTGCCGACCCACGTGACTGGAAATTCTACACCCAAATTGTTAGTCGTTATGGTAACCGATCATATTGTGGGGCCAGTTATATCGGGAATGGTTACGTCCTGACTGCTGCGCATTGTGTTGAGGGTGATTCTCCGAATCAGATAGCGGTTAAAATCGGTGGCGTTGTTTATAACGGTAGTGACGGTGTTCGTGCAAACGTCAGTGAGATCCATATGCACCCGGCATATCGCCGCGCGACGCTTTCTCATGACCTCGCGGTATTGAAGCTCGACTCTGTGCCTCAAGGTGTTTCTTCAGTTGAGATTGCGAATGGCAGTCTAACGCAATACGCGAGCATCGGAGATTGGCTTAGTGTTGCTGGCTTAGGGCGAACTTCTGAAGGAGGAAGCTCTCCGTCTCGATTGCAAGAGGTTGACGTCCCACGTGTGTCGGATATGACTTGCCGTCAAGCCGGTGGCAACTACACAACGGTTGGAGAAGTGTCATTCTGTGCGGGTATTCCTCAAGGTGGGATAGATTCTTGTCAGGGAGATAGTGGTGGTCCAATCGTCATTAATCGCAGTGGTGTAATTACTCAACTTGGTGTGGTCAGTTGGGGAATAGGTTGTGCTCGTCCTGGTATGTATGGGGTTTATAGCGATATCGCTGCTATGCGCAATTTTGTCGATGGTGTTATCGGAACAGCAACACCACCAAAAGAAAATGTTTCTGTTGGATACACCACCGAACAGACACTGGCATCATTTAATGTTGGGGAGTTACAGCAACATAGCTTTGTTATCCAGAATTCAGGGAACACCACGTTCACTGTGGAAAATGTTCGCGCGTTTGCTTCGGGTGTTACTGATGCAGCTGTTATTGCCAATGATCAGTGCTCTCAGGCGACGTTAGCAATGAATGCAAGTTGTCGTGTTGATGTTGAATTTGGTGCTACTCAGAGCGGAGAAGCAAGAGTGGCTTTGAACTTCAACGTTGATAAGACCAGCACACAATACCAAGCGTTAGTATCTGCTCAAGCGAAAACGGTGACAACGCCTCCCACAGATAGCTGTACAACTGTATGGCAAGCCAGCTTAGTGTATCTCAAAGGAGATACGGTTACTTGGAATGGTAAAGTTTGGCAAGCGCAGTGGTGGACTCAAGGTGATAATCCAGCAGACTCAGGGCCTTGGGGTGTTTGGCAAAAAGTAGGCGATGCGAATTGCAAGTCTAACTAACGATCGGGCCAGTGAATTTGATTCGTTGACCATGAGATAAGATTCATTCTTGGTTTCAACGATCAGTACATAGTTATTATAACTGGGGTTTATTGTTTGCGAATAATAAGCCCTTTTTTATTGTGTCAACTATGAGAACCCACAAAATGTGTATGACTTTGTCCTGACGTTATCTTTATATAACTGGCAGAATTGCGATCAACATTTTATGTTTTGTCTGATTTTTGTCAGGTTTGCATTAAATTATTCTCCAGTGAGCGTTGAGATCGGGTTTTACGCGATCAACTCAGTTTGGCATAACTCGTTACTTAATTTTTGTCGAAAAAGATAAGATTAACTGCCATGATTCATTGGTTATCATTATGTTTATTTAAGGTCATATTTTGTGTTGAGACAGCTGTTATTACTCATCCTTTGTTTTATTTTGTTACCTGTTTCACCGATCTCTACGGCTAAAGCCACTGCGAGCGAAGTTAAAGGAGCGCTCTGTATTGTTCGCGCTGATGACAAGTTAGTGCTAGTTCATGAAGTATTAACGGATAAGATTTCTCTACCTGGCGGAACCATCATTGATGGTGAGTCTCCACAAGTTGCTGCTCAACGAGAAACGTGGGAAGAAACCGGTATAGTGGTTACGGTTGGAGAGGAGCTTGGCAGAACGGACACTGCGGTTTTTTACGACTGTATATCAGACTCTGACATTATCGCTTTTTCTATGAATAATTCTTTAGGTGGAAATGAACTGCCTATTTGGTTTGCCCCTCATTATGGAGTAGAAGTTGCGTCAGCTATGCTGCTTAGCCCATCTGAATTACCATCATCTTTATATCGTTATCCTGAGCAATGGCCACAAGCCACTCAGTTTTTTGATCAAGCTACCAAGCAATCAGTATCTTATGTGACTCAGTTGATCGAATCCGCGCCTTCATTTCGTCAGGTTGAATTGGCGTGGCTGATAGATTTACAGAGTTGGATAGGGGCGTTGTCAGAAACGAGTTACGAGGTAGCTAGTCAGATCTCGAAACTGGTTATAGACCTGACAGAACCGACGGTACTACTCTTTCTATTTCCTTTTGCCATGATGCGCTTTGGTAGCCGGTTTGTGTACCGACTCTTTTTTGCAATTAGTGCAACGTCGCTTATGGTGCTTGTCGCTCAACAAGGCTTTTCGTTACCGCGCCCACATGTCTATATACCAATGATGGAGTTAACGCACAGCTTTGGCTTTAGTTTTCCTAGCTTGCCTATCGCTGTGTGGTTTTGTGTTCTGACGTTCTTGTTTCATAGAACCCAGTATTTCGGTTTGAATGGAACAACGGCAGTCTTCGTGTTCATCACTCTTACAGTGGTGTTAGGTAAGTTTTTCCTCGGCAGTGCCTTTATTTTAGATATGTTATTTGGCGCGCTGTTAGGCAGCTTGGTGGCTTGGCATGTTCTTCGATTGGAAACAAATCAAGATGTGAACGTTGATCAAGTTCTAAGCTCAAAAGGCGTCTGGTTCATTATGACTGCGGCAACAGCGGTCATCTCCGTCATCTGGCCATTACCTGTGTTTGGTCGCTGGCTAGCAATTTTAATCACTGCATCAGCGTTGGTCATGACATTTAAAGAGTCGAAAGCACATTTAGATACTCGGCAGATGATCTTTGTGACGCTGGCATTGTCGCTTGTTGATCAACTCTATTTGTACTCGGCTAATATCGTATCGTTTAGCGGTTTGTGGTCATTAGTCTTGTCGACGTTACATTATCCATTATTAATGTTGTTATTTATGCTGCTTGCAAGAAAGTTGACTTGTGAAAACCAACCGAGCAAAACGTTGCTAGATTGATGGCTGTATTTGTTATCTATTAGTATTTGAGTAAAAACAAAGCCTTGCATTACAGCAAGGCTTTTACACGTTTAGTCCACGAACAACGCCGCTTGCCTATCTTGGACGGCTAGGGGTGTTAAACGTAAGAAGCTTAACGCAACAGACATGGCGGAAAGGGCTATGCATTGAGCACGAACTTTTCTATAGCTTTAGCGACACCGTGCTCATCATTACTTGCCGTAATGTAGTCAGCGATTTGCTTGGTTTCTTCCATTGCATTTGCCATCGCGATACCAAGGCCAGCGTATTTCAGCATGTGGTGGTCATTTTCTGCGTCACCCATACAGATAACTTCTTCCGGTTTAATTCCCAGATACTCGGCAATTGCGGCAACACCAATACCTTTGTTGCTCGCAGGGTTAAGAAACTCAAGGAAAAACGGAGCGCTTTGAACAACCGTAAACGCTTCGCGCATTTCAGCTGGCAGTGCTGCTATAACTTCTGTTAGTTTGCTTGGCTCTGCAACCATCATAGCTTTGATGATTGGATGATCGTCTTCTAGTGATTCGAAGTTCATCTCGGTGACATTTAAGCCATTTATCTTTGCTTCAATATCGGTGTAAGGGTTGTGTTCGTTGGTGATTAAACCATGAACTTGACTAAAAGCATGGACGTACGCACCTAGCTCTTCGGCTTTTCGCGCCACCAATTTTGCAGCTTTACCATCTATGATTTGCTGGTGGATGATGTCGTTTGTGCCTACGTTCTTGACCATCGAACCGTTGTAGTAAAGAACAAAATCTCGATCGGAATGGATATTCAGTTCGTCGAGCTTGTCTTGCATTCCTTCTAATGGGCGACCAGAAGCGAGAACGACAGTAACGCCTGCTTCTCGAGCTTTTGCGATCGCTTGTTTGTTTTCTTCAGAAATGGCTTTATCACTATTGAGTAGCGTGCCATCCATATCTAGTGCGATCAGTTTATACATCATTTCTTACCTTAAAGTTTTTTGGGAGCTGTCAGTGAATAAGGCTTGGTTTAACGTTAACCAGAAACCTATATTCATTACGCTATGAAACTACAAAATGGTCTATTTTAACAATTAATTTTTGGTTTAAATTGACCTAGACACGCGTGTCCATTATGGTCTTCGCCTCGAAATGTTATGAGTTGAGTGAGTTCTGCGTTGTATAAGCTAAATGAGATGTTTGAAACCATCCAAGGGGAAGGGGTTTTTACTGGAGTCCCTGCTGTTTTTGTTCGGCTTCAAGAGTGTCCGGTTGGTTGCTCATGGTGCGATACCAAACAAACGTGGTATGCAGATGAGAATGATCAACGTCAAATAGGCGATATTCTGGTGAAAACGGAAGACTCTCCGACGTGGTGTGTTGCATCTGCCGAGAACATCGTAGAGCAATATCAACAGCAAGGCTTTAATGCTAAGCATATCGTGATTACTGGTGGAGAGCCTTGTATTTATGATCTGCGCCCTTTAACAAAGGCGTTTGAAGATATGGGGTGCCAATGCCAAATTGAAACCAGTGGCACATCAGAAGTGATTACTTCAGAAAATACGTGGGTGACAGTGTCACCAAAAGTGGCAATGAAAGGTAAATTGCCAGTGCTTAATAGCGCGTTAGAGCGAGCAAATGAGATTAAGCATCCAGTCGGCACCCAGAAAGACATCGACCACCTTGATGACCTTTTAGCAAATGCGAACGTAGCGGCCGAGACTATCATTGCACTACAACCAATTAGCCAGAAGCCTCGTGCTACGCAATTGTGTATTGATACGTGCATTGCCCGCAATTGGCGTTTGTCTGTTCAAACTCATAAATATTTGAGTATTGCTTAGACGAGAGACTCGTCATCATTCGAGGTAGCTTTTCTATCTAATTCCGGTTTCGCGAGTAATGCCGTTGGTAGCTTTGCTATCGAAACATTGTCGATATATCTAAACAATTTATAGCGTTGTAAAAGCTAAGAAGTGTTGACTGCTGTGGTGTGGTGCTATCTTTGGTTCGACAATCGTTTCGCATTTAATTGATGCCACCAATCTGGCGGCATCAAAATGAAGCTCTGTTGGCTGGAGTTTCACGATGAGATAAAACGTTTAGAAGCTAACGCAAAAGGTTTTATCCACCGCTATTACCGCTAACAAAGACTATTTGCTCGCTAAGTATTCTTCTAAGCCGCTTTGTCGCAGTAGGCACGCTGGGCATTCACCACAGCCTTTACCAACAATTCCGTTGTAACATGTTAAAGTATTGTTTTGGACAAACTCCAACATATTGTGCTTATCAGCTAGAGCCCAGGTCTCGGCTTTAGTAAGCCACATTAAAGGAGTCTTAATATTGAAGGCTTTATCCATACCTAAATTGCAAGAGAGATTTAGAGAGCGAATAAAGTTGTCTCGGCAGTCAGGGTAACCACTAAAGTCTGTTTCGCAGACTCCCGTAATGATGTCTTGAATGCCAAGCTGGTAAGCATGGATACATGCGTAAGTAAGAAAGAGAATGTTTCTCCCTGGAACGAATGTATTGGGTACGTTAGCGTCGCTTAAGTCATTAGATACCGGAATGTTGTCTCTTGTCAGCGAGCTTATCGCTAACTCATTAATTGATTTTACATCCAGGACTTTGTGGCTTTTGATGTTAAGTTGCTTACCTAATTCGATAGCGATATCTATTTCATCTGAATGACGCTGGCCATAATCAAACGTTATAGCATGAACCTCATCATATGTATTTAATGCATCGATTAAGCAGGTCGTAGAGTCCTGCCCACCGGAAAAAACCACAAGTGCTTTTGTTGTAGCCATGTTGAACCCTTAGTTATGCTCTTTGATTCTTTGGTATTGATACGTATTCTTAGGCGTTTAATCCCAATTACGTACTCGACTTCGTGGCGATTGCGTCCGCAATCAGCTGGGCTGTGCTCTCAAGCACTCTTTGCTTGTCATCATTTGACAGCTTGTGGAGATTCACAGCAAGTTCAGCGGTGATTTCATCTTCACAAAAAAAATAGTTTAGAGGCACGTTTAGCTCATCTGCGATAAGTTTGAGCGTTTTTACGTCGGGAGTATGGCGCTCCCTTTCGTATTGATTCATCCTTGCACTTGCAGAACTATCATCCATGCCGATACGGATGCCCAGTGCTTTTTGGGACAGATTCGCTTGTTTACGCGCATGCTTAAGGCGGGCTGGGAGTGGGTTATTAAACAACACTTAAAGTTCATACGAAGGACTTGGATGACTAAGATTATCTTAGTTTTTCTGATTTGTGTATACTAAGTAATACTTAGTTATTGCCGAGGTCGCCAAGGCCGTGTATGTATAGCTAAACAAGATTTCGTATCTTTAGGTTGATTAAGTTACGTTGAATCTACTTCTTCAAAAACTGCCGTATGGAGGCGCGGGAGGAGCGAGTAAGGGCAGGAGAAACCGCAGCGATTTGTAGAGCAGAATTTGCTCTTCACATAAACGTAGTCGTCTAAGTTGAAGAGCAATATTGTTCTTGATGATCAACTATATACTTAAGTAAATAACTGTGTCGCACAATAGATCAGAGCTGCTGCTAAGCTCATATTGATGACTTTGCCATATCTCTGGAATTGCGATTGAAGTAGCTTTCCTGCAACGGCCCAAACTACGTTGCTAAGAAGTGCGATCAAAGCAAGAATGAGGCTAGTCGCTAAGATCCAGTAGATATTCTGAGTGTGGGGCAGTACGAACGTAGAAATAGAGGTAATTCCATAAAGAATGATTTTCACATTAACGAACTGCAAACCGAAACCTGTTAAGAAACTGATACCTTTAGAATTATCCGATGAAGTTTTGATCTCACTCGTAGCAAGCCCCCAAGCCAACCAAACAATATAAGCTGCTCCAATCCATGTTAGCCAAGGTGTAATCACGGGCAAGAGGCTGATCATGTTATACGTGAAAGCGCCACAAAGTAGCATCAAAACAACATAGCCACAAAACATCCCCGAAATCACTTTTGTTGAGCGTTTTAGTCCATATTGCGTCGCGATGCTGAGCGATAAAATGTTGTTTGGCCCTGGTGTAATTGAAGTAATGATTACGTAAGTAAAAAATGCGGTGTAGATGGCGGTCATCTCTATCTCTCCTGTTTTTACTGCACTATACTTCGCTACAATTGATTAAAAAATTGAATAAATTAAAACTTAGACTTTTAATTTATTGAACTGTTGGTTGTGGAGTCTAGTCATGAATCTAAAACGCTTTCTTACTTTTAAAGCTATTGTTGAAGAAGGATCGTTTCTAAAAGCGTCACAGAAGCTTTATTGCACGCAATCAACCGTCACCTTTCAAATCAAGCAGTTGGAACAAGATCTGTCTTTGCAGCTGTTCGAAAAAATAGGGCGTAAGATGGTTTTGACTCAAGCAGGAGAAAAGATACTGCCTTACGTCTATGAACTGGCGCGAGTGATGGAAAATATTGAGGGAACAGCACAGCAAGAAAACTCGGAGCCGACCGGTGAATTGAAAGTGCTGGTTGCTGAGACTCAACTTGCTTATAAGATGGCTAATGTTTTAAAAGAGTTCAGGATCAGAGCGCCCAATGTCAGACTCTCTCTGCAATCACAAAATTGCTATCAGATTCGAGATGAGTTGATAGCGGATAAAGCTGATTTAGGTGTGTTTTATCGAGTAGGTAATGACGATACGCTCAAGGTCCACGAGTTTGAGCAGGAGCCACTGGTATTGGTTGCTTCGCCGCTTTTAAAAGGGCTAGATTTAAAGAAGAGAGAGCAACATATTGATTTAGGGTTTATAAGCAATGGCCCTAAGTGCCTTTTTCGACAGATGTTTGAGAGCATTATTCAAGAGCGTGATATTAGCATCGACAACATGATCGAACTTAGCAGTATTAATACGATCAAAAATTGCGTTGAGAGTAATATTGGTATCTCTTACTTACCTCGTTTTACGGTTGAAAAAGAGTTGCAAGAGGGCAGTTTACAAGAGCTTGAGTTCACCGAGTTTTCACAGATGATCAAGCCACTCTGTGCTTATCATGCTGGGAAGTGTGTGACGCCGGCGATGGAAGTCTTTATTGATTGTATGCGTAACGAGTATGAACGGCTTTCTACTCAGAGTCGGTGATCTTTAATATGTTCTATCTGACATAGTTTCGTTTTTACTCCTTTTTATTTTTTAAGTGGCTACTTCTAATTTATTGATTTTTATTGCTTTATTTTGAATCCGACTGTTGTGGGATGATAAATGGGATCTGATGCGAAGAGCTATTTATTGACGGAAAGAGATAAGATATAAAAACGACGGCGTGTGATAACTAGATTAGATAAGGTTACATAATTAACAGTGTAATAAATTCCATTCTTTATGGATTATTTTCAACGAGACTTAATTGTTACGGTTCGTTATTATTAACTCGTTAACGCATCCATTGCTAGGAAGTTAACTTACGCATATTGTTTTTTTCATCATTTGCAGTAAATATAATTTGCTGCTTTTTTAGCCAAAAAAGTTCAAAGCTTGAACTACAAGCTATGAACTTTTATTTATACTTAGTGGTTTTCTACTTTAATAAGTAAAACACCGTTTAAAAGTATCGCGTAACCTAGTAACTCTAAGCTTTCTTCGACCAAGTTTTTCACGTCTCTATTGTATGAGTTCCCCATAAACTCGACCCAAAAATCACCATACCCTGCAAAGCGTGAGAATAAGAAAACAATGAAAAAGCCAATCGTTAATGTCGTGAAGCTAGAATGAGAAATGAAAAGTTTGACCTCATTTTTTATGTTGACTATGTTGTTAAAACAAAAATAACAGACCGATACTATTATAATCCAAGCAGGGTACTTCCATGAACCGTGAGAAAAATACTGCTCTATGTGGTAGTCCATTTCTCTAACGAATATAACCATAAAAAATGAAGACATTATTACTAATATGTGTTTGAGTTCAAGATATTCCTTAGATTTATACAAACACATTAACGATGAAAAAAGCACAAATGCTATTTGAGTCATTTCTATAAGAGAGTTCTCCGATGTGCTTTTGTCCATTTGTACGCTAAAATAAATCGTTGCTAACGTATAAATAACCAAAAAAATAAGATAAGATATTTTATATACTAACAAACTAGTGACCGAGGTGTGTTTTTCTTTAATATACATCGTAACTTGTATAGGTGATGGATTTGTTAGTATTATAAATCAAGAATGTTTTATATTTAGTGAATTAAGCGCCATTTAGAATGGAACTTAATTCACCTAACATTAAACTTCGTTGAATCTTAAATTCTTTCTGGTTTAACTTATTGATTTTATTTATTTTTTTGTTAATTTTTGTTAAATAGAATCGCCTAGCTTTTATTGAAATGCTTTTTCCATATTGGTGGTATGCCAATTTCTTCTTGAACGATATCAATGAATGCCCTAACCAATGGTGATTGCTGACGGTGTGAGTACATGGCATAAATATCACCAAAATCTTGAGTTTCATATTCTGGTAAAAGTTGGACTAAATTAGAAGACTCTAGGTTTTTAGGAAGCATAAATTGACCTATAAGTGCTGCGCCCAGACCTGACTTTACGCTTTCAATTATTAGCTCAGCTTCATTTACCATGTATGACCCTGATATTGGGTATGTATCTAAACCATCTGATTTTGCTTTGTCGTAGAATTTAAGTTTATCGACAATAAAATTACCATTTGAATAAATAATAAAAGGTAGCTTAACTAACTCATCCGGCGTTTCTGGGTTACCATGTTTTTCAATTAAATTTCGAGAAGCAATGATTGCAGTCGTATTTTTTGCTAATTTTCTTGCTACCATTGATGAATCCCTCATAGGTCCGATTCGAAAAGCAATATCAAAATTACTTCTAATCACGTCTACATGAAGATCATCTAGCATTAGTTCAACACTTGCTTTTGGGTACTTATGTAAAAACTTCTCTATCGAAGGTTGTAGATAGAGTTTTCCAAATAATGTTGAGCTTGAAATTCGTACTTTCCCTGAAGGCTCAGTCTGAAAGTTCTCCGCTATTTGTTGAGTATCATCAAGGAGTTGAGATATTTGGTCTGCTTTTTCAACTATTTGCTGGCCGACTTGTGTTAATGAAAGAGAGCGAGTCGTTCTGTTTAATAGCCTAACTCCTAAGTGCTCTTCTAACTGCTTGATGTGTTTAGACAAAACAGAGCGGTCGATATTCATCCCATCTGCTGCTTTTGCAAAAGATCCAGCTTTAGAGACTTCTAAAAGCAGGTGTAGTTTATTTGCTAAATCCACAATGTTTATCCAAGTTAGATATTAGCGTATTAGTTTCATGTATAACTACTGCTCTGTCTAGAAATTATTAATATACTTAATAACCAAAAGAAAAGGGAGCAATAGCTCCCTTTAGTATGAATTTAAATGAGTATTTATATTATGGTTATAGTGTTTGACGTTTTTTGTTTCGACTCACTAACATGTAAAAAACAGGTGTGAGTAGTAATCCAAATACCGTTACGCCTACCATACCCGAGAATACGGCAATACCCATTGCTTGTCGCATTTCCGCTCCGGCCCCTGTACCAATCATTAATGGAATAACACCAGCGGTAAATGCAATTGATGTCATTAGAATCGGTCGAAGACGTAAACGACATGCTTCCAAAATCGCTGATAAGGTATCTTGGCCATTGTCTTTAAGTTCTTTAGCGAACTCCACCATCAAGATGGCATTTTTACACGCTAGAGCCACAAGGACAATCAAAGCAATTTGTGTGAATATATTGTTGTCACCACCAATGAACCAAACACCTGCTAGTGCAGAAAAAATGGTCATAGGAACGATCAAAATGATAGCGAATGGCAGTTTTAAACTCTCGTACTGCGAAGCTAGCACCATGAAAACTAACAAAACAACAAGTGGGAATATATACACCATCGTGTTACCAGCCAAAATCTGCTGGTAGGTTACATCAGTCCATTCATAAACCATTCCCTCTGCTAGGTTTTGATCCAGTACTTCCTCAATAGCCGTTTGGGCTTGGTCAGAACTGTAACCAAAAGCAGGACTGCCGTTTAGTTCTGCACTAGGGTAGCCGTTATAGTGCATCACGCGGTCAGGCCCAATCGTGGGTATGATCTCCAGTACAGCGCCGAGAGGAACCATTTGTCCGGCAGCATTTCTTACTTTGTAGTTAAGTATTTGGTCAGGTTCGAGACGATAGTTCATGTCTGCCTGGGCATTCACTTTGTATGTTCTACCAAACATATTGAAGTCATTGACGTATAATGATCCTAAATAAACTTGAAGCGCATCAAAAACCTGCTCTAGAGGAACACCTTGCAGCATCGCTTGTTCACGATCTATTTGGATGTCCATCTGCGGCACTTGTATACGAAATGTGGAATATAATCCCATCAGCTCGGGTCTTGTTGATGCCTCACTTATTACCAAGTTCAATTGCTTGAAGAGCTCATCAAACCCCTTGTTCGCACGGTCTTCGATTTGAAGTTTAAAGCCGCCAGTAGAGCCAAGTCCTTGGATTGGTGGTGGTGGAAAAATCGCAACGAAGGCTTCATCAATGATTGAAAAGCTCTTATTCAAAGATGCAACAATCGCATTTGCTCCGAGAGTTGGATCATTTCGTTTATCGAAGTCCTCAAGCGTAACAAAAACGATGCCACTATTCGGACTGTTAGTAAAACCATTGACCGATAAGCCTGGGAAAGAAATGGTTTGTGCTACGCCAGGTGTTGCCAGCGCGAGGTTTTCCATTTCTTTAATAACGGACTCTGTTCTATCTAAACTTGCTGCATCTGGAAGTTGGGCGATCGCAACTAAATACTGCTTATCTTGTTGAGGAATGAATCCTCCAGGAACCGCTTTGAATAGAGAAACCGTTCCCCCGAGTAACGCAATGTATACCACCACAACAACAAGGCTAAAACGAATCAGCTTCTTGACCAGAGCTTGATATTGGTTCGAGCTATACTCAAAAATTCTATTGAATGGCGCAAAAACATACTTACCAAAAACCGCATCCAAGAGTTTGGTTAGCCGATCGGGTTTTGCGTTCTTATCTTGTAATAGCAGTGCTGATAAAGCAGGCGATAACGTCAACGAGTTAATTGCTGAAATAATCGTCGAGATCGTAATTGTTAGTGCGAACTGCTTATAAAACTGACCGGATAACCCTGTAATAAAGGTTGTCGGGATAAACACCGCACATAACACTAATGCAATTGCAATAATTGGCCCGGTAACTTCGGTCATTGCTTGTTTCGTTGCTTCTAGTGGTGCAAGACCATTATGGATGTTCCGTTCCACGTTTTCGACGACGACAATGGCGTCATCGACGACGATGCCTATGGCGAGAACAAGTCCAAACAACGAAAGTGTGTTAATCGATACTCCGAGCATTTGCATTACAGCGAACGTACCGATTAATGAAACAGGCACCGCAATGATAGGGATGATAGACGCGCGCCATGTTTGCAAAAACAGAATAACTACGACAACAACAAGTACAATTGCCTCTAGCAGAGTATGAACCACCGCGTCTATCGAACCACGAACAAAGACGGTCGGGTCGTAGGCTATTTCATATGAAACTCCAGCTGGAAAGGCTGTTTGTAAACGGTCCATGGTTGAACGAACCTGATTAGATAGCTCAATAGCATTAGCACCAGGGCGCTGGAATACGGGCATCGCCACCGCTGGTTTACCATTTAACAAGGCGCGCAGTGCATAAGAGTTTTGACCTAGCTCTACGCGTGCAACGTCTTTAAGACGTGTCAAAGCCCCTGTTTCGTCAACTTTTACTACAATGTCGTTGAATTCATCAATATTCTCCAAACGGCCCTTTACGTTCAACAAAACTTGGAATTGGTTTTCATTAGCGGCTGGTTGCGCACCTAATGAGCCTGCTGCCACCTGTTGGTTTTGAGATCGGACGGCTGAGACAACGTCCATTACGGTTAGATTTCTAGAAGCGAGCTCATCTGGATTTAACCACAAGCGCATTGAGTACTCATCACCACCGAAAAGGCGCACATCACCAACGCCTCCGAGCCGAGCTATCTCATCTTTCAAGTTTAAATTAGCGTAGTTAGCTAAATAACTGACTTCACGGCTAGAATCTGGAGAATATATATGCACAACCATAGTGAGATCAGGAGAGGCTTTTTCGGCAACAACTCCTAACCGTTGGACGGCTTCTGGTAATCGGGGCAAAGCTGTAGTGACGCGGTTTTGAATTTGAACCTGAGCTTTGTCCAAGTCCGTACCTAAAGCAAAGGTTACGGTCAATGTCATTCTGCCGTCACTGGTTGCCTGCGAAAACATATATAACATGTTTTCTGTACCATTAATTTCTTGCTCCAGAGGCGTAGCAACTGTTTCTGCGATTACTTTTGGGTTCGCACCAGGATAGTTTGCTGTAACTACCACTGTAGGAGGGACAACCTCTGGATATTCACTCACAGGCAACTGTAAAAGTGAAATTGCGCCTACTATTAATATCAATAGCGATAACATAGAGGCAAATATGGGTCTTTGAATAAAAAAGTGTGCAAATTTCATTCGGTTGTCTTCTTAGTCTTGAGCTAAACGTTTGTTTGGCAACGATGTTGAGTTTGAAGCCATAATCAATGAAGTGTTGCTAATATCTAGCGTGACATTTTTTGGTGTGATTTTGCTATTTGGGCCAACTTTTGCTGGGCCATTTACCGCAATAACTGAGTCGGCGTTCAAGCCATTCTCGATGGCACGAAATGTTCCGTAACGTTCGCCTAAGGTTACGATGCTGTATTGCAACGTATTCTCTTCATTGAGTGTTAATACAAAGCGGTTTTCTAGATCTGTGCCAATAGAACGCTCTGGAACGAGAACTCGTTCAACTGGTTTGGTTGTTGATATCTGAACTCGGCCAAACGATCCCACTTTTAAGTTTGATTTTGTTGCATCGAATACCGCTCGAACCTGCAAAGTACCGGTGTTTTCGTTGATGGAGTTGTCGACAAAGTCAACGCGTCCAAAAAACTCCTGCCCATTTTGTCCAGATAGTTCAAGACGAGTAGGTAAGTTAGAGTCGGCATTGATTGTCGAGAAGTAACGGTTCCAAGTTCGCTCATCGACATCAAAGTATGCATATACCTGATCGTTAGAGACAATGTTTGATATAACGCTTTGATTTGCGTTTACATTGTTTCCTTTAGTAATGAATGCTCTTGAAATAGTGCCGCTAATAGGGGCATATATCTTCGTAAACTCAAGATCTAACTTTGCGGATTCTAACTGAGCACGCAAAGCCATTAGTTCTGCAGAGCGTTGCTTTACTGCGGTATCTCGGGCCTCTGCTTGTTCCGCTGAGATGGCTTTTCGCTTAACCAGTTGAGCGGCTCTCTTTTGTTCGTTTGCTGCTTGCTCTAGCGCAGCTCGAGCACTCTTAACTTGCGCTTCAAGTCGTGAGACCTGAGCTTTGAAGGTTCGATCATCAAGAGTGACGAGTAAGTCGCCTTTGTTGACACTCTGTCCGTCTTTGAACTCTACCGTTTCAATAACTCCGGAAACGCGTGGCATTAAAGAAACTTTCTCTGGTGCTTGAAGCCTTGTTGTAAAGGTGAACCACGATTGAACGGGCTCATAGATGACTTTGGAGACGTCTATCGTAGGTAAGGGAGTATTAGGTTGTTTGGTTATCTCTTCGTCTGCACAAGCAGCTAAAACGGATAAAAGGCCAATGCCGAAAACTTTCTTTAACATTTGTCGCGCCCTAAATGATTCTGTTCATACTAAAAGGAACGGCATTGTATTCATTGTACCTATGGGTAAATAGGCCCTCAGCGAACATAGAGTAGTGATAAAAATGCACGATTAAATATTGGTCAAAATGCTCACTTTTTGGTTTGAAAAAGGTCAGTTTAGGGTTTTAAAGACGTGGAGTATTGTTAAATGTAATAAGCCATAATAGATAGGAATAACTAAACAGAAGCTAAAGATAGCGACGAAAATTAAAGCGTTTTTAATTCGTGCATTATTTGCAATTCACTGATGCAATTTGAACCATAAAAAATTGAAATTAATTTTGTAAAATCCATTTCCCATCACATAAAGAATAAAAACTAAATAAGGAATTGTGCAGTGGATCTCGCAAGCCAACTTGAATTACTACTGGATGTCTCTGAATACGGAACTTTTGCTAAGGCTGCTGACAGAAATCATATAGATCGTTCAGCTTTGTCAAAACAGATCAAAAAGCTAGAGGATGAATTGGGCTTACGGCTGTTAAACCGTTCCACACGTTCTCTATCCCTGACCAATGCAGGTGTTGAGATGGTGGCGCAAGCTAAGAAAGTAAGAGAGGTTCTAACTGAAACTCGTAGTATTGCTGCTACATTTCAGGATGAACCGAAGGGTAACTTGAAAATATCAAGCTCCACTTTCTTTGGCAGAGCATACTTAAATCAGGCAGTTAAAGAGTTTATAAAACAGTACCCAAACATTACTGTAGAGCTGCTGCTCGATGATAATCGAGTCGATGTTATCCACGAAGGTTTTGATGTTGTGTTTCGTATCGGACCAATCCGAGAGTCCAACATGATAGTACGTAAGTTGGCAAGCAATAATATGGCACTGGTTGCATCAAAGAGTTTTATTGACAAGTATGGAACTCCGAGCTCTCCAGAAGAGCTTATAAAAATGCCAGCAGTAATATACTCTAATGCTAACTTTAAGGCGGATAAGCTACGTATAGCGCCAAGCCAGTCATCAAGCGACGTTAGAACGTATAATATCAACGGGCAGTACTTCGTGAATGAAACTGAGTTAATGCTGGATGCCGTAAAATCTGATCTAGGGTATGCTTTAATAGGGCAGTTCTTTCTTCAGGAGAGTTTGAGTAAACAAGATCTTGTACAGTTGCTTCCTGATTATAATCTTCCCGCAATAGGAGAAATATATGCAATGTATACTCACCGAAATCAACAACCATTAGCCAAACTGTTCATTGATACTGTTCAAAAAATAATAGGGACACCTCCTGTTTGGATGGATTATCTCAACTAATATGAGTACTAGGACATAATGTTTTAGATTGAGGGCTTGTTTATATTTATCCATAGAATATGGTTGAATTTGCACTTTAAAAATAATTGCCACTGTTCATAATTTCACTCGATTCAAACAACACAAGTAGTGGTAATTAAATGAAAATGACAAGAACGTCGATCGCAATCGCTGCACTTTTCTCTGCAAGTGCTGCAAATTCAGCCATAGTTTATGAAGATCAAGAATCAGTATTAAATATTCATGGCCGAGCGCAAGGGATGTATTATTTCTCTGATGATAAAAATGCTGACGGAGATAATAGCTACATTCGTGTAGGACTTTCAGGTGAGTCTAAAATAAATGAAGATCTTTATGCATTCGGCTTATATGAGTTGGAATTTAAGTCTAATCGCAGAGATGCTGATGGGATTGAAGATGATGAATTTGATATCCGAAAAGGCTATGTAGGAGTTGGTGCAGATTACGGAACAGTAAGTTATGGACGTCAATACGGTGCGGTCACTTTAGTATCTGACTACACGGATATTTTCCCGGAGTTTGGTAATGAAGCTGCTGGCGTAAGTGCGGATCTATATGGTACCGGTCGCTCCGATTCAGTATTTAAGCTAACGACAAGCTATGAAGGTTTGAATATTCATGTTAGCTATCAGGCTGAAAACGATGAAGTGTCAACAGATGCAGCCTCTTATGGTGCGGCGGCGGACTACAAGTTGCCATATGGCTTCAAAGTTGCGCTTGGTTACAACGAAGGTGAAGGGCAATCGGGTGCAGAAGATGCAGATCTGCTAACGGGTGCTATTGCATTTGAATACGACAAGTTTTATGCCTCTGTTTTATACAGTGATGGTGAAAACTGGGCTAAAGATGGTTCTGAAAGTAATATTGATTACACCGGTATTGAAGCAGTTGCCACTTATGAAGTAACAGATAAGCTTTGGGCACTAGTTGGCTATAACAATCTAGAGCGTGATGATGAAGATGTCGTCGATTACTACTCACTAGGTGCAGAGTATGATTTGACTTCTAATTTTAAAGCACTAGCAGAATACAGAATTACAGATGTAGACAATGAAGACGATATTCTTGCAATAGCTGCGAGATATTCATTCTAAAAAATTAATAAATATAAAAAGCCTGAAACTATTTTCAGGCTTTTTTATTTATCGGTGTAATTTTATAAGTGCTGATTTTAATCCATATATAATGGATTATATTGATCGTTACTTGTTTAAGTGTTTTGAATATAATTGTTTTGTTAGCTAGTCCACTGCTAGTTTTCATTTTCATATTTTTTGAATGATGTATTTTTTCTTTGGCAACAAGAAATGTCTTGTTGCCTTTTTTTATTTTCATGCTTTATGGTTAATTAAAAAAATAGTCATTTTATATATTGCTATAAACGATAAAAATGTAACGACAATTGTCGATCTTAGATTTAGTTAATCTTCATAGAAAATTAAACTCCATTTCAAGTGTCTTTTTCATTTAAGTGATGTGGAGTCCATATGGCGCACCAAGCGAATGACAAAGCGCCAAACGACGAAATGTATCTCAATGAAGATTGGAAAAATTATTTTTATGTAAACGATAGAGGTAGGGATTGATACTGTTTATGTAAGGAGAGAGCGATTTATGAAAAGCCGTCGTTTCAATGTGATTAGACACCTTTACTTTCTTAAAATAGGAAGGGCTCTAAGAAAGTAAAGGTGCAGATGATTTTTTAGTTTTTACCGCCGTCACTTGTTCTGAAGTGATAATCGAAGTTTATGATTGCACGATATTTAACTTCATCACGGTTAAGTGCGTACTCTTCAACTCTCACCTTACTATCATCGATTGCAATATCACGAGGGAAACCGCTTCCAATGATGTTTAGACGATTTCTAAGTTCATGTTTTGATAGCGTTTGGTATTCATCGACAAGATCAAACGCAGAGCTATAAGCGGCATCTTTTGTCGTAAAGTCATTGAGAACAACTTTGTTTGTAGAGTGTTCGACATGAATACCAGCAGTAGCAGATAAACTGAATAATAATAGTGATGAGAGCGTCATTAGTTTTTTCATATAGTCACCTTTTTATTTGTATTACAAAGTCAAGATGTCCAACGAATCCTTGTTAATATCTCTCGACAAAGGTGATAGTGCCATTATAGAAATGTGCTGTACATCACATTTGTGACCATTGACTATGGAAGAATTGTCAACAATAAAACTCAAGCACTTTTGACATTACGGTCAATGTGAAAAAGCGAATATCTGTATGGTTTCGTTAATAATTAAACCACTCTCGGAAACGCTGACTATTCAGTCAAAGCGTATGTTTCTTGTCGTTATAGTGACCTGCCTACAACTTAATCACTTAATGCATGCAATTCAATTGCAATGGCTTGGTATAGATTTTCATTCAGATCTTCCAGCTTAGTAACGATCCTACAAATTCTAGTGATTAAAAAATCATTATTTGTGGTTTTTTATTCTATTGTCGTGTATAAAAAAACTTTACAACAAATGATAAAGGAATATCCATGAAAAAGTTATTGTGTTTTGCTGCACTGGGGTTAGCTGTTTCGACGACGGTTAATGCAGACCCAATTTTAGACGACATCAAAAGTACAGGGGAGCTAAAAGTCTGCTTTGATTCTGGGTATATGCCTTTTGAAATGACAGCAAAAAATGGGCAGTACATTGGGTTTGATATCGATTTGGGTAAGCAAATGGCGCGTGCCATGGATGTTAAGTTTGTGCCGGTAAACACTTCATGGGATGGCATTATCCCA
Organism: Vibrio sp. OPT41; assembly: GCF_015163595.1. Classification (NCBI taxonomy): domain Bacteria; kingdom Pseudomonadati; phylum Pseudomonadota; class Gammaproteobacteria; order Vibrionales; family Vibrionaceae; genus Vibrio; species Vibrio sp. OPT41. The sequence goes on from NZ_JADDYH010000014.1 coordinate 189,484, forward strand.
ACACTGTTGACTGGTAAGTGTCACATGATTATGGGCGGGATGACTATCACACCTATGCGAAATACTCAGGTGAATTTCGCTGATCCCTATGTGGTTATTGGTCAATCTATTCTCGTAGATCTCAAACATGAAGGTAAAGTGTCTAGTTACCGAGATCTCAATAGTCCAGATTATGTTGTTGCAACTAAGCTTGGGACAACGGGTGAGCAAGCGGTAAAACGATACCTTCCGAAAGCTAAGATAAATCTATACGAAACTCAGTCTGAAGCGGTACTTGAGGTTGCCAACGGAAAGGTAGATGCGTTTGTTTATGACTTTCCTTACAACTCTATTTATGTGGCGGAAAACAAAGGGCAGTTAATGCACTTGGCTAAACCGTTTACTTACGAGCCTTTGGGTTGGGCTGTGCCGCAAGGAAATCCAGATACGCTTAACTTCTTAAACAACTATTTACGTCAAATTAAGGGCGATGGAACTTACGATCGCATTTACGATAAGTGGTTTAACGACGATAAATGGTTAAAGCAAGTCAAGTAATCATATTGTTATTGTAGAGGAGCGGTTAGCTTCTGGCTCGGTTCATCGCCAACCAAACGGTTCGTGCTGTGAAGCTAACGCTTTTCTTTATTCAAATACCCAACCAACTTTAATCAAAGTCATTCTCGGAATCACATGCAAAATAACTTTAAATCCCTATTGTGGAACGCTGTTTTTGTTCTTGTTTTGCTATCAATTTGCGGTCTTGTCTATCTGTCAGGTAAGCGAATCGATTACAGCTGGAATTGGGAGCGTGTCCTTCCTTATATTGCCACTAACGCTGCTTCATCCATTACCGCGCCTGTCGATGGGAACATCATTCTCGACGAGAATAACCAACTGGCTCTGGAGAGTATTCATGGTGATATTGTTCTTGAACTAAGCCAATATAAGTCTGTGGACGTCTATGAAGGTGATCTTATTTTTGAAGGAGATACCTTAGCAACTATAAAAGAGTGGCGCTCTGGCCCAATTTTAGATGGTGTTGTGACGACCATTAAAATCTCGCTCTGGTCACTTATCATTGCTCTAGCGTTGGGCTTAGTTGTCGGACTAATGCGTATATCCAGCAATCCGGCATTAAAAAAGCTGGCGCTTGTGTATGTCGAGGTCATTCGTGGAACGCCTCTTTTAGTACAGATTTTTATCGTTTACTTCTTTATTGGTACTGTGCTTGACCTTGAGCGTTTTACTGCGGGAGTGATAGCGCTCTCCGTGTTTACCGCCGCTTATGTCGCAGAAATTGTGCGGTCAGGAATCCAGTCAATCCCAAGAGGACAAATGGAAGCGGCGCGTTCACTAGGAATGAATTATCCCAAAGCGATGATTTATGTCATTTTACCTCAAGCGTTTAAGCAGACATTACCTCCCTTAGCCGGGCAGTTTATCAACCTGATAAAAGATTCCTCACTTGTCTCCGTGATTTCGATTACTGATCTGACAAAAGCGGGCAGGGAAGTCGTAAGTGGTAATTTTGCCCCATTTGAAGTTTGGTTTACCGTTGCGGCCCTTTATTTGCTTCTAACTAGTACCTTATCTTGGGCAATACAAACGTTAGAAAAGAAATTGGCAGCAAGTGATTAATGGTGGAGTCATTAATGGAATACATTATTTCAGCAAAAACAATTAATAAAATTTACCCTAATGGCTGCCATGCGCTCAAGGACGTATCGGTAAATGTAGAAAAAGGGGAGGTGATTGTCATCGTAGGACCGTCAGGTTCTGGTAAGTCAACATTCTTACGGACGATCAATCAATTAGAGACAATAAATAGTGGGTCTATAATCGTAGATGGTATCGATATGTACCACAAATCTACGGATATAAATAAACTACGCGCTGATGTGGGCATGGTATTTCAAGGCTTCAACCTTTTTCCACATAAAACGGCGATAGAGAACGTCATGTTAGCACCTTTAAAGGTTTCTAAACGTGACCCTGAATCGGTGAAGAAAGAAGCAAAAGATTTGCTTTATAAAGTCGGTCTGTCGGAGAGAATGGATAATTATCCTAATCATTTATCAGGTGGACAGCAGCAGCGCGTCGCAATCGCTCGTGCGTTAGCAATGAAGCCCAACATTATGTTGTTTGATGAACCCACATCAGCACTAGACCCTGAAATGGTTGGAGAAGTTCTTGATGTGATGAAAGATTTGGCCAGGGACGGAATGACCATGGTCGTGGTTACTCATGAAATGGGTTTCGCAAAAGAGGTCGCTGATAGGGTGTTGTTTATGGAAGATGGTGAGCTTTTGGTTTCTGACTCTCCTGAGCGATTTTTTGATAACCCCTCCAATCCTAGATTACAGAAGTTTTTATCTAAGGTCTTATAATAAAAAGAAAATTTGATTGAGGGTTAGTCCCTCAATCACTTCATGCACTATTGTGGCTCGTAACGCCCGCCTCGCCGAGAGACATAGATAATGGGATTTTTACTCGAAGTTAATGGCGATAACATTAGCTTGGTCCGAATGAAAGGTCTGGTAAATACTAGAGTGTTTAATCAGCCATTAAGTCTTTGTTCACTTTAAACATAACAATTTCATTTTGAATTGATAAAAATTGTGTTTGAATAGAGCTTATGGATGTTTGGCGGTATGGATGTCTAAATGAAGAAAGTAACAATTTTAGATGGTGGCATGGGGCGAGAGTTAAAACGTATTGGCGCCCCTTTTTCTCAGCCGCTTTGGAGTGCACAAGCGCTAATTGAATCACCACAATATGTAAAAATGGCACATGAGAATTTCATAGACGCTGGCGCAGAGATTATCACTGTCAACAGTTATGCATGTGTTCCATTTCACTTAGGCGAGGAACTCTATGCAAAACGGGGGACTGAGTTAGCAAAATCTGCAGCCAAAATTGCCAGAGATGTAGTCACCAGCTCTAACGATAGAGTGCTCGTTGCGGGTTCTCTTCCTCCTGTAATGGGGTCTTACAGGCCTGAATTATTCGAGCCGAAAAGGGCACTGGAAGTGGCTTCTGAGTTATTTGAAGCTCAAGATCAATATGTTGATATTTGGTTAGCTGAGACCGTGTCTAGCCTCGCTGAAGTTGAAGTTCTATCAATAATTTTAGCCAAAACAGATAAGCCCAATTATCTTGCTTTCACCTTAATGGATGAGCCTAACTCTTTGCCTCGCCTTCGCTCAGGGGAATCTCTTAAAGTCGCGGTTAATACGCTGTTGAAAACAAATGTTTCAGGTATCTTTTTCAATTGCTCTATTCCTGAAGTTGTCGAGCAATCGATCATTGATACACAAGCAGTATTGAGTGAGTCAGGTAGAGAATTGACGATAGGTGTTTTCGCAAATAGCTTTGCTCCGATAAAGCAAGCGCACCAAGCCAACGAGACCATTCAGGAAGTTCGTCATTTCTCTCCGACTGAATATCTTGAGTATGCTAAAAAGTGGCATGCGCAGGGAGCGAGCATTATTGGTGGTTGCTGTGGGATTGAACCACGTCATATTAAATTGCTAGCGACTTGGAGAGACACTCTCGAAAACGCCTAATTTTGGTGAAGCGCAGGGAAGTATGACAAGAGATTTTGTTTTTTATTCATCGTTATAGATAAAATAAAGGCCTTTCATATCTGGCAAAGTAACAAGATGCTTTAACTTGCTCATTCATTACCTTGCCAGTTTGCCTCGAGACTTTTATTAATTATTTTTGGTTCAGATTAACGACAATCTTTCCAACTGTTCTCTGATTTCGCATGTCCAAGAGTGCGTTACCTACATCTTCTAAGCCGATGATCTTCAGTTTCGGTACTTCCAATTCTCCATTTTCTAATAGCTCAGACACTTCCTTTCCGGCATTAACGATACTTGCAAACCCTCTCTCGCCAAAGACATGACCAGAGCCCAAACTTATTTGGTGGAAGCCCAAGCCTTTTAAGAAGGCATCTGGATATTGAGAAGGGTCGACAGTCTTGACGAGCTCCACCATTTCGCCCTCAAAGGTTAACACCGAGGCTGCAATTCGGTCGTTATCACCGCCTACACAATCGAGTGCAACCTCAACGCCATGATTTCCGGTAATGTCCATTACTCGCTGAACTACATCTTCATGATGATAATCAATCATATGGGTTGCTCCTAACGAGGACAAATATGCGTGATTAGCTTCTGAACTAGTAGCAATGATCTGTTCAACACCAAATGTCTTTGCTAACTGAATAGCAAAGCTTCCAACGCCACCAGCACCTCCGGCGATAAAAATGCTGCTTCGATTTGAAATATCGAGCTTGTCTACCAAAGCGCGATATGCGGTCCAGGCTGCGCAAGGTGTAGATGCTGCCACTTCAACCGGAACCTGAGGGTGCTTTATAAGCGTTCTTGAATCATGGATAGCAAATTCAGCGAATCCTCCGTGATGGCGTCTCATGTTTCCGTGATACAACACTTTATCGCCAACCTTCCAATCAACGACCGCATCGCCTACAGAGACTATTTCTCCTGATACGTCTAACCCGCCAACAAAATTGTTATCCATGTTAGTGACCATGTCTGACCAATAATGAATTTTTGCATCGACAGGGTTCAAACCAACAGCGTTAACTTTAACCAATACATCAAATTGGGTTTCTAGTTTTGGTGTAGGTAATTCGGATAAAGAGAAAGTATCTTTATCTCGTTGGTAAGTTATCGCTCTCATAGGTTTTCCTTATTATTAAGAATGGTCGAAAGTCATACTAACTCAGAGGGTGTTGCTGCAATAATTATGGTTTTTTCTTATTTTGATAATTTTAGGTTATGTTTGATAAAAAGGATTCGAGATGCTCTGAAATTATCATCGACAACCAGTCTGCATAGCTAACGACATGTAACTTTATGATAAGTAATGACTAGTTTTATTATTCCATTTTTATGGAAATATTTTGTTGATCTTTTGTTTTGTGATTCTATAATTCCAGAAATATCGAAATAAAGGCTTATCTATCAGGTAAGCTTGTTAGCGAAAAATGACGAGGAGAGTAAATGTGAATACAGAAATTATAACTATGGCTAAAGAAGCGCTGGATATGTTTGCGTTTCTAGCAACCGAACTTATCATCTTATTTCTGGCAATTAGCTACATTGTCGGTGTGTTGCAAGATTTTCTAACGCCAGAAAAAATTCAATCTATTCTCAGCTCGAAAAAGGGTAAAGGTTACTTCATTGCTGCGTTGCTAGGTTCGATTACGCCTTTCTGTTCGTGTTCGACCATTCCTTTCTTAAAAGGCTTGTTGCGTGCAAGAGCAGGTTTTGGACCTATGATGGTGTTCCTATTTGCAAGCCCGTTGCTTAACCCAGTGATTATTGGCTTGTTTGTGGTGACTTTTGGTTGGAAAGTTGCGGTATTTTACTTTGCTATCGCGATGTCAGTATCAGTGGTAGCAGGCTATGTACTTGAAAAACTAGGGTTTGAACGTTACGTCAAACCAGAAGCATATCAAGCGGTAGGTTCTTCTTCGTGCGGTACTTCTTGTGGCGATTCAAGCAAGAAAAAAGAAGAAGCGAGACCAGCATCAAGCTGTGATACCAGCGCCTGCAATGAACCTACGCCAGTTGCGGCGAAAACATCTTGTTGTGGTGATGTACCAAAACCTGAACCTAAAGTGGAAGTGTCCTGCTGTTCATCTGGCGGTAGTGCAACAGCGACAGTCGTGGAAGAGAAAGAGCCTAGCCGCTGGGTACGTATTTGGCAATCAACTTGGAAAGACTTTAAGCAAGTGTTCCCTTATCTCATGATGGGCATTGCGATTGGTTCATTTATCTATGGCTTCATCCCGACGGAGTTCATTGCGGAGTTCGCTGGTGAAGCGAAGTGGTACGCGATTCCGGTCGCAGCAATCATTGGTATTCCATTGTACATCCGTGCAGAGGCGGTCATTCCACTTAGCGCGGCACTAGTACAAAAAGGTATGGCTCTTGGATCTGTTATGGCGCTTATTATTGGTAGTGCTGGCGCAAGTCTTACAGAAGTGATTTTGTTGAAATCAATTTTTAAGAACCAAATGATCGCTGCCTTCCTAATCGTTATCTTAACGATGGCCATGGGAGCGGGTTACTTATATAGCTGGGCTTTTTTATAAAAATAACCCTCGGGCGATTGCTCGAGGGCTCTGTTTTTGTCGCCATATAGGGAAAGGGAAGTTTCCTATACCGCGCAGACTATAAAAAAATAACGAGGTTACTCGTAAATACTATAGGAGAAATACTTGCTGGCGATGGTTTTATGCTTACCGCTCTGGATCAATTTTTGTATTCCGCTATCGAGTAATGCTTTTAATTCTTTGTCTTGCTTTCTCACTGCTACGCCAATGCCACGGCCGAACCACTTTTCCTCTGTAAACGCTGGTCCAGTAAAGTGATAGCCTTTACCTTGTGCAGTTTCAAGAAAACCAGCACTTAAACCGATTGAGCCGCCAAATACAGCATCTAACCGTCCATTGAGTAGATCGATAAATGCCTCATCGAACGTACCATAACGACGAATATCAATATCTGGATACAAGGCAGAAAGGTACTTATCACCAATTGTGGCTCTTTGAACTCCAATAGATAAACGATTTAGGCTGCCGTCATCCATGTTGATTTCTCTATCATTTTTCATTACAAAACGAGTCGGTACTTTTGCATAAGGGACGGTGAAATCGACTTTCTTTTCTCGTTCTTCTGTGATTGTCATTGCAGCAATAATCGCATCGTTCTTGCGACTAAGGAGAGAAGGGATGATGCCATCCCAATCCATTTTTGAGATAACGCACTTTACTTCTAACTCTTTGCATAACGCGTTAGCGAGGTCGACTTCAAACCCTTCTAGCTTTCCCTCTTTTGTCGTCCAGCTAAATGGGGGGTAAGCCCCTTCAACAGTGAAGCGAATTTGTTTCCACTCTTTCGCATGGCTGAAAACTGAAAATAAGCTAATAAACAATACGACTATCCATTTCATAAACGTTTCCTTGTAACTGTTTGGAAACCAATGTTTAACACAAAGTAAGCAAATATCAATGAAAGTGCATATATGTGTGACCTTTCGCCCGCATTGTGTGAGCGAAAGGTTTTGCGTGTATTACAGCTTATCTTCAATAGTTACGAGGGGAACTCTCGTTGAGACAGCGTGAAGTGCAATGTTGTGAATCATTTCATCGACCGTGGTACAGCTATCCATTAAGATCGAAACATCATACTTGTCCGCAGATTTTGAAATAGCAGTATGTGTCACGCAGTTTTGTGTCATCATTCCGCATACAAGTAACTCCGTTACATTTTTGCTTGCCAATACTTCTTCTAAACGTGTTCCTTCAAAGCTATCTGCGAAGTGCTTTACCACGATTTCGGAATTCGGCGCTAAAGCAAGAACTTCTGGGTGAATATTGGCACCGTCGCTGCCTTCATTGAAGAATGGGGCAATGCCCATGGCAGGATCGGCAATATGCTGAATATGAATCACAGGAATGTTTTGCTCATTGGCTTTAGTTATTGCTCTCTTAACATTGTCTAAAGTTGATTCTGTATTCCATAAAGGAAACTTTCCTTCCGTGAAATAGTCGTTTTGCAAATCAATTACAAGTAGGGCTTTTTGAGTCATTTTCTTTTCCTTTTATTGAGGATCATTGCGATACGAATAATATAAAGACTTTTAGCCACCTTCTTTAGAGTCTAAAATGACACAAAAGAGTCAAAAAGCGACACTTGAAGATAAATGAAAATAGCACTCGTTAATTACCCAGATAGCTCGCAAGCCTCCGTATATGGTTTAAGCGAACTCTTCGAGATGGCAAACCGTGCGGCGGCTAAATTGGGCGTTGATGTGCACTTTGAAGTAGAGATATTGGATCACTGGTCAAACACGCACTTCGATGTGAAAACAGCGGTAATGATTCCGCCTAGCGGCACTGGTCAATATTACTTAGAACCAGAGCCAGAGCTACTCGACTGGTTAAATGTCCAATATAGTAAAGGTGCGATTTTAGCCTCCGCCTGCGCTGGTACTTTTATTCTTGCTCAAACCCAGTTGTTGACCAATAAGTCTTGTACGACACACTGGGGCTTGGCTCCTTCATTAGCGAGTCAGTTTCCCGATATCCACGTAAGACAAGAAGCCATCCTTATTAACGAAGGAACGATCATTACGGCTGGGGGTATGATGTCATGGGTGGATTTAGGTTTGGAGTTGGTTTCCTTATTTGCGTCACCGGCAGTAATGCGCCTGTTAGGAAAAATGTTGGTTATTG